>NZ_CP113060.1:3764451-4440564 GCF_026625725.1 Pseudomonas sp. SL4(2022) | reverse complement strand
ACAAACCAGCCACTGTCGCGGCTTTTTTGATCAGAATCAGCGCGCCCGTAGGGCACGCCAGTGCTTAGTTAATGGCGTCGCTAAGTGCTTTTGCTGGAACGTATTTGACAACTTTCTTTGCTGCAATTTGCAGCGTCTTGCCTGTTTGTGGGTTGCGCCCTGTGCGTGCTGGCCGTTCAGTGACCTTGAGTTTACCTATGCCGGGCAGGGTGATTTCATCACCATTTTCCAGAGCGTCTGAGACTATTTCGCCGAGCTGCTCAAGGGCTGCACGCACTGTGCTTTTCGGTGTATCGATAGCCTCAGCAATATCGCTGATCAATTGGTCTTTAGTGATGGCCACGTATAACTCCTTTGAGTGAGGGATTGGTGCATTCGGTGCTGCCGAGCGCGCTTAATCATGGGATGTGGATTCTAACGGCCATATGGATAGGGGGCGACTCCCCATCTTCAGTAGCAGCTGGCTTTAGAGTCCTGGGCCAATGTAACGGCTTTCGAGGCCAGTTGCTCGGCATAGGCCGATGGGGTTAGCCCACCAAGCCCTTTCTTCGGTCTCTCTTCGTTATATTCCCTCCGCCAGGACTCAATCACCACCTTGGCGTGCTGCAGACTGGTAAACCAGTGTTCGTTCATCCCGTCGAACTTGCTGCGCCAGACGTAGTCACTGGCCTCTCAAAAACCGTGCCGACGACACAGTTCCTTGATCGGCAGCCCAGCCTCGGCTTCTCGGAGGAAACCAATGATTTGCTCTTCAGTGAAACGCCTCTTCATGTCCAATCTCCTGGTTACTGGGATTGGACTCTAAAGCTGAGCGCTACTCAAATCGGGTGGGATGTCGATGAAACGACGGCACAGATTGCCACTGCTTGTGAAGAACAGAGCCGCGTGACCGAAGAGATTGCTCGCCACATCAGTGATATTCGCGATTTTTCCAATGAGGCTGCGTAGACTTCTGAGCAGGGCGCGCAGGCGAGTCAGCGTCTTCGGAGCTGTCACAAGGGTTGACCAAATTGGTTGGTCGGTTCCGCGTCTGATGGCCGATTCAGTTGGCTAAGTGATTGAAACGGTTGTAACTTCAATTCAAGCCGGTACAATGGCGCAGCTCGCTTCTCGTGAGCTGCGTTATGGTGGCCCTGCCGGTCCCCTCGCAACGATCAGCCGTGAACCCGGTCAGGCCTGGAAGGGAGCAGCCGCAGCGGTGACATTGTGTGCCGAGGTGTGGCTGGTGGGGTTGCCTCCAGTCTTTTATCTGGTTGATTTATAAAGGTTTTTCACTCCAAACCACGCGGTGGTACAAGGAGTGATACAACCGTGTCGACCGTCCCAACCTATCTCCTGTTATCTCGCCACTCGGTCTATTACTTCCGAATCGTGGTGCCTGACGTCATTCGCCCGTTGTTTCATCGCAGGGAGATACGGCGCTCTCTTCAGACCCGCTGCAGACGTGAAGCCCTGATACGTGGGCGTGAGCTATTGCTGCAAGCTCAGCGGCTATTTACCGAAGCTTTCCAGGGTATTAAGCCGTCGGTCGAGCGCCTGCGTGGTACATGGGAGTCGGGCGGCAAAAGGGTCGCGAGTTGGGCGCTATGGCTTAGACAGCAGCAACTTGAATCGCTGTCCTCCAGCGCGCTGCCGGCATTGCCGGAGAGGCCCATAGAGCCTCCGCAGGTGATTGCTCCGGTTAAGCCGATGACAGTGCAGCGGGAAGCCCCAAGCGCGTCTCCAACGCTGTTACAGGTGGCTGAAGAGCATCTGAAAAACCAGCTGCGTGAAGGGCTACCTATCAAAACCCTGGATGACAAGCGCGCCGTTGCGACGTTGTGCGCTCGCATTATTGGCGACCTGCCTGTTGACCAGATAACCCGCAAGCACGCCCACCAGTTCAAAGAGACAGCTCTGAAGCTGCCGCCACGTATGCATCAGTTACCTGTGCAGCCGCTGGAGAAAATCATCGCTGACGCCAAGGCGACCATCAGCCTGACCACGTTCAACAACTACGTGAAGAACCTGACCACTTTTTTTAACTACGCAGTTCGGGAGGGTTACTGCCCACGGAATCCCTTCGACGGCCTGCGGGTTCGGCAGCGGAGGAAGGCCAGCGAGGAGCGCAGTGTGTTCACTGGGGATGACCTGAAGCTGCTGTTCAATAAGGCCGTCTACGCCCCTGCCAATACGTCCAAACCACACCAGTATTGGCTTCCGCTGCTTGGCCTTTACACCGGGGCCAGGCTGAATGAGTTGTGCCAGCTTTACTTGGACGACGTCGTCACCATGAGTGGCATCCCGTGCATCCATTTCCGGGAAACGAGACCTGACCAGAAGTTGAAAACGGACTCGTCTGAGCGCCTAGTACCGATCCACTCCAAGCTTCTTGAGCTGGGCTTCCTTGAGTTTGTTGAGACGCAGCGAGGGCTGGGGCAGCAACGCGTTTTCTCCGAGCTGACACTTCACAAGAAGCATGGTTACAGCGCAATACCGTCCAAGTGGTTCGCCCGGGTCAGGGCGCAGATGGGCTTCGAGGGGAAGAAGGATTTCCATAGTTTTCGGCACACACTTGCGGACCACCTCAAGCAGAAGGGTGTATCGGAGGCGCTTGTCGGCGGCATCCTTGGGCATCAAACCGGGGGTATAACTTTCAATCGCTACGGGAAGGACTTCAGGCCGGAGGTATTAGTTTCTGCGGTTGAGTCGGTTAGCATATCGGTCCTTTGAGCACTGCATGTAAGGGCAGCTACTGGATGTAAGTGTATCAATGTGGGCATGGGTCTTTACGGAGAGGTAAATGAGTAGAACGGTGGGAGATGTTGTTGTTGCTCTGGGGAAGGGAATATGGACGTTTAAACTCAAGAGTTTGGCGTTATTGGCTGGTGCCATTGTGGTTATGTTTGGTGCCTGGAAAGTCGGAGAGTGGTCTTGGGGCCAACTTGACCAGCAAGCCTCGCAAGCCAGGTGGGATATTCAGTATTACCGTCAAAAAGGCTCTGTGAAAAATACTGATTGGCTAGAAAGGAAGCTGTTGTCAGGCAAGGAGGTAGGGAAAGAGGTCGAGCACAAATGCGCCCAATACATCATGGAGCAGCAGAGTTTACTTGGCGTGTGGATTTTCCTGTCGTCGTCGGACCAAGCCGTACATCGAGATGCGGCACGATTCATCTGCTTTGTTCGTGCAGCCAACGAAAAGCATTTCCTCATTCCATGGGAATCGCCGAAGCCACGGGACTCTGACTTCAATAAGTTGTTTACTCTAGGGTATAAGCGCTCCTACGAATGAGCCTTGCGGCTATGTCTGCAGACATTCGCATGCCCCTATCCCAGTAGTTCAGGTAGGCCAGGGTGAGGGCTGGAGGATCGCGGTCTTCGTGTGTTCAGGGTGCCCACGCTTGCCAGGCCGAAGCGGTTCATGGGGCCGGCTTCAGGGTATCCGCGCTAGCCTTCTTTAAGGCACTTCTTCAGTGCGGTGCGGGCAACCTTCTTCAGGTGGTGGAGTGGTCTTGGTGAATACCGCAAGGCTGGCGTCTACGCGGCTCATTCAGCCGCCTCTTGGATAAGTCATGGAGTTGGTATTCAGCCTCTGATGGTCAGCAGTTCATCCCAGCGTGTCGTAAAGCACTGGCTTTTCATATCCCGGCGCATGGCCCAGTCCGGTACGGCAGGTATTAAACCCAGGCGCACCGTACCCCTACCTTCACGCTGGTTGATGGTGTCGATGACCTTCATTAGCCGGTCACTACCAGGGCGTTGCGGTGGTGCAAATAGGTCGGGAGTGACTTCGCCCCTTTGGCTAAGGTCCATCAGCAGGATTGCGCACTTCGAGTATGCATACCCTGGCCTGTAGATACGCTCCAGGGCCTTCAGTGCGGGGCTTAGAAGGTCCCTTGTGTCGTCAGTAGGGAAAGGCAGCGCCACGGTCATTGCGTTGGCGTAGCGCGGCAAGTGGGGGCTGTGGAGCTGTGTCTGAAGGCTGACTTGCAGTGCCCCGCAAAGGGACTGCTGCGACCGGAGTTTTTCTGCTGCCCTGGTGACGTAGGACTCCATAGAGAGAATAGGCAGAAGCGGACGCTTGCTCCTTTAGCAATGCCACTTTTTACTGCCCAGTGAGCGGCGAATGAATTTAATAGAGTTCGAAGCGCGCTATCTGCTATTGCTCCCAAGCATGTTCCGGGTCTGGATCGGGATAGCCTCTAGCTGTGTTTCAAGCGGCGTTCGGCCTTGGGGCATCCGTTCAAGTCGACGGCCTTCTGGTAAAACTCGTTGCGTTGCGCGCGGTTATGGTCGCCTTGCAGGCGGTAGATTTCCGCTTGGAAATCCTGACTGTCGCCGCTGAGCATCGCCATCCCGGTGGGCATTCTTTGCTGTTGGCATTCCAGCATCACCACCGGCTGCGGGTAGTAGTGTTCATAGCGCTCCTGGTTCGCCTCTATGCTGGCGAGGGCGCTCAGAAAGTCTGCACTGGCAGCGAACTCAGGGCAGTAGACGGCGACCATCAATGCTGGGGGCGCAAAGCCCTGGCCAACGCTTTGCAGAAGCAATGGGCAGACCTTCGGCTCAGTCTCCGGGGTGTTGAACTCGTACTCGTAAATTAACGCCAGACGGTACTGCGCTACCGGGTGGCCGAGGGCTGAAGCCTGTTCCAGCAAGGGTAGGGCGACCTTGAGCTGTTGGCCGGCGGCTTCAATCAGAACCATCGCCTGCTTCTTCACCTCGGTATTGGCTCTGGGCGTATCTGCCGGCACGGCATCCAGTTTGGCGCGAGCTTCGTTCAGGTGGGGGGCGGCCTGTTGGTACAACGCTTCACCCTTTGGGTGGAAGGCGACCGGCTGGGCTTGGCAGAAGAGGGGCAAGACACTAAGCAGCAGCGTGCTCGGTAGGGCATGGCGGGACATTGATACGTTCCTTGTCGTGGCGGGTATGGCTCTGTAGCGGCGGATCATAGCGCAAGGCAGCAATGCGGCATGCGGTGTTCCTGCGCGAGGGCTATTTGTGCTGGCGGAAAGGTGGCCGCTCACACTGCGCTGAGACCGACATTACGTTTCGTCGCGCTGAAGCCGACCTGCATAACCTCATCCCGAGCATCGGGGAGGTGAATGGAGACCGGAGCAACTTCGGCTTTGGTTGGCTTCCGCAACAGCCTAGCCAGTACGGCGCATGCCCTATGGTGGTCGACTTCAAGGCGCGTAAGGCGATGCCCCGAAAGGCTGTGCGTGGGATGGTTGCAAGGACCTACTTCTACATGGCCGAACGCTACGCACTGAGGCTGTCCAAGCAAGACCAGCAGCTCTACGCCGCTTGGAACAAGACTTATCCAGTACAGAAGTGGGAGCTGGCCAGGAATCAAAAGATTGCCTGTGTGACGGGGCAGGGGAACCCGTATGTCGGGCCCGTTGATCTGAAGGCTTGTCGCTGACTATTCGGAGGTTGCGGCTAGTGGCGAAAACTTCAGGGGGGGGCGAAGGCATGGACCTCATCCAAGGAGCCCCTAATAGGGGCCCCAAGGAAGTGACGCTAGACGGTTATGCCCGGCGATGCGCTGGTCAGCAGACGATAGGGTTTCTGAAACATAGCAGCGTTCTCCGCCAGTGCATCAGCCTTGTCGTTTCCAGGGTGACCACTGTGGCCTTTCACCCATGTGACGGTGATTTTATGAAAGGCCAGCAATGCTTCGACCTCCAGCCATAGGTCCAGGTTTTCCACGGGCTTCTTAGACGACGTTTTCCAGCCACGGGCCTTCCAGTCCTTCATCCATTCATTGATGCCTTTCACGACGTATTGGCTGTCGGAGTAGAGGTCGAACTGAGCAGGCTGTGGGGTGGCCTTCAAAGCCATGATGGCGGCTGTCAGCTCGGCTCGCTGGTTGGTCTGGCGTTCGCCTTCCAGCGGACCAGCAATTTCTAAGGTGGCTCCTTTGGGGTTGTGTATTAGCGCTCCCCAGCCTGCTCGGGCATTGCTTTTGCCGTTGTTGATGCAAGCACCGTCTACGTAGGCGATGTAGGTATTCGTTGTCATGTTGTTTTCCTTAAAGGTGATTTTTGGGTGTGGGGTGTCCCGCAGCCTCGGGTTCGAGGGCGCGTGATAGGTATTGGGTTGGTTGATGATGGGCGCTGGGCTAGGACGGACCAGCTACGGTCATAGATGTAGGAGGTCCGCTCCGGCGGAAGACCATCTGAACTTCAGGTGCATCAGGACAGGGGCGGGCGTGGAAGACGGCAGTAGCGAAGCTGCTGTCGGCTTTCCTTCGAGACCGACCAAGGAACAGGGACTGAAGATAATTGAGGATGACAACGACGGAGAGGACTTCGTCCCTAGTCTCCTAAGTCCTTTCGGGCCGAACGGCTTTACAACCCCGACAGCAGCTTCGCTACTGCCTGGGTCTCGCCTGGCCATGGTCTATTTATAATATCAGGCAAGTGATTGGCCCCCTGCTAACACTGGTCTGTAGGCATCATTGTCCGCCAAAATCGACGGATCTGAGTACACCAACCCAGTCCAGGCATGCAGCGTCGCGGAAGAGAATATCGCCCCTCCATGCCAACCACGGGTGAACGCTGATTCTTGTCGGCCAGGTTTTCCCCTGGCGGCGAAGTCTCAGGGCGTTAATCGTCGTCAACTCGTTCAGGCTTCTTTCAAGTGTCCTTTTGGGAAGCTGGAGAGCTGCTGCCGGTCGTCGATGGTTCCGAACCAATGATTCCGTGCGGTCAGGTTCTGGGATACGTACCTTAGCGCACGCACCGCGTTGGATGAGACTCGAGTATCCAAGAGGTCGAGGAGCTTGTTTCCGCTTAGGTATTGCTCATCGGTCCAAAAATCAAATGGGGCCGTAGCCGCACGCAACTCATCCGCGTCTCGCGCTTCTGAGGGCCACTTGGTATCGATGCCGACAGCCACACTCACAGTTCGAACAACCCGACGTCTGGGAAGCTTTCTGGTCGAGTGAATTACTTCGCCTGTATCGAACGCTACGAAATAGCTGTGCCCCCGGTCTTGTAAGACGACTACCGACCTGGCTGGAACCTGGGTGATTGCAGCAGGTGCAGTGGAATTGGAGTTTTGGTCTGTCATGGTCATTAGCTAACCCTCGCTGCCGTAGGAAGAAGGGCTATTCCTCCATGACGATGTACCGGACCTACTTGGAGCCAATGACCAGCAACTTTGTCTGGTTCTACCAGGTCCAGTAGATCCTGGTCTTTCCAGGCGAAGCCGGCAGTGAGTGCAGCTTCTAGTGCTTCTCCAAGGCGCACGTCCCGCCCCTTTCGCTTGGCTATTTTGTCTGCCAGCAGGGCGAGTCGAGTGACATGGTCGCTGCGGATATGGAGGTTGACGCGGACCAGCGGGGCTGGCGTTATGTGTCGCATGGGTAGGTTCCTAATGGGGTTGATAGACAAACGCCAGTGTCCGCCAGGATTTTGGCCTGTTAGGGGCAGGTGTTTGTGCTGCGTTAAGAGCTGCGGAGATGGGCTTAGGCCGCGATAGCTGTGCCGGCTTCGGCGGTAACGTCTGCGGTGTCCTGGAGGCGTCTGGTCGTTAGCAAGAAAAGGCGGTGGGTGTGAAGCTCATGCAATGCGTTGAGCATTGTTTTAATGATTAACTCTGAGGAGAACTCCCCTTGCAGGACAGGCAAACCATCGATCAGGTGTTCGAACAAGTCATCAAATGCGGGAAGGTCGATCTTCAGGGCGACGGCAAGATCGCTAACCGCCTGAGCAGTCTCTAGCACGGCGTTTTGAAGTGCGTTTGGAAGCACGCTGCCATAAACCTCATTGACCATCAGGGCACGGGTAGTGCCGTCTTCAGCGGTGGTTTCTTGGTAAGGGAGAGTTTGCTTTTTCATCTGTAGGTTTCCTTTTTTGCTGATGCAGATGCCCGTCGCGAAGAATGTCGACGCGATTGGTGGGCTGTTTAGTGGGGGAGACGAGCCAACTCAGACGGTGGGCTGGTTTGTCGTGGACTGGCCGTAAAGTTTCAGTGATAGTTGGCGATTGCCTTAATCACTGATTTTTATTTTGCTGAGGCATTCACTCAATCGTGCAGCGCTGATGGGCAGGCTTAATACAGGGCGCTCCTTTGTGTTGAGGGCGGGGCGTGTGGAAGTTGAAGCGGGTCAGCTTGCTTGGTGTGTTGTGTCACATGGCGAGGGTTCCTTAGGGCTTCGATAGGTGAACACAGATGCCCCGCCTAGAAGTGTCCGGGCAGGGTTGTCGTGGGTGCGTCGCCGTGGTGGTAAGACTGTGGGCAAATAGCCTGACTGCTCACCTCTGATGCAGGGAGAGTTCCACAGTGCTCAGGAAGTAGGCCGGGTGCTCTTTACTATGTCTGGCCGTAAATGCTCAGCGGATAGGTTCAAAGCCACGAATTTAAAGGGTTTCGTGCCTTTTCAGGTGCTCGTCGTGGCCTGCTCCTGGAGCCTCTTAGCACGCTGCACGGTTGCTGTGCTGGTGCTGGTTACTTTGGCTGTTTCCCGGATGCCCATGCCCTTGGCTAGGCACGCCAGGATGGCCGCATGCTTGCCCTGGTCAATGGACTTGCCCTGATAGCGCTTGTCGCCCTTCGCTTTCTCGATGCCCTGGCGTTGGCGGCGTATACGGTCGTCGTAGTCCTTCCGGGCAACTGCAGCGAGCATATCCAGGAGCATGTCATTGATAGCTGCCAGTATCCGGGCGGTGAAGGCGTCGGCGTCGGTGCTGGCCTTATCCAGGAACTGGTGGGAGGTGGGTAAGTCCTGGGCGACAACCTTAACGTCCTTAGCTTTGATGATGGCCCGGAGCTGCTGCCAATCGCCTTGGGTCAGACGTGATAGCCGGTCTACCTGCTCGACCAGTAAGACGTCCCCTGGCTGCGCGTCATCCAGTAGGCGGAACAGCTCCGGGCGTTGCAGTGATGCCCCGCTCTCATTCTCCGTGTAGTAGCTGGCGACCTTGTGTCCCTTCTCCTGGGCAAACGTGGTCAGAGCATCGCGTGCCCGGCTGGCATCCTGTTCGGCTGTGCTTGCTCGGAGGTAGGCGCGGATGAACATGGCGGAGCGTCCTGTAGTCGTTAAAGTGTGGTCATAGTGGGTGTGGTCGAATAAATAGTCAACAGTATCTAAACGGCCACGAAACTACAGGCCCTGGAGCGTAGTTGTTGAGGTATACCCAAATGAACACGGAAGACACCAATCCAGTTGCTCTTACAGGCGTCTTAGATGACTGAAGAACTCGAGGGCTCTGAGGCATAAGTAACCCCAGATAGAAAGCTCTCTACGTTCCAGCAAAGGCGTGGTTCAAATAGAGCATCGAAAGGTAGAGAACCACGACTAGCCAACCTGGTTAAGTGCTCAGAGCTTGAGATGCTCCGCAGTATGGACGCGGGTGCTGCCTATGAACTGCCAACGTGGTGGAAATAGGGGTTGGTTGTGTATGAACGTGTGCCGTTATGAAAGGTGCCTACCCCGGTAGGGGGGAATCGCGCTCCTTTCTATATTACAAACGGTTGACAGATTTTTCGGCCAAAATGAGTCGCCTTAATCTTTCTTGGCGCTTCTAATGCCTCCTGATTGATGCATTTGGACGACTTGCTTTGGCTCATGGATTGATAGTGGCTTTTGTGGTGAATAGGTTCAGGGTGCTGGTTTAGGCTCAATCGGTTATTGACTAGGATCCCCGTGGCGCTTTTATCCTTTGATGGTCGACATGATGACGTTGATTACATGCTTCATGGCCCTTTCAGGCATGTAGAGAGCGAGACAGGTGGCCGAATAGCTATCGTTCGATCCGAAGCAGCCTCCCTGTAAATAGCAGATAGCCATATTCGCTAGAAATTCATGTACGCATCAAAGTAAACCCATCACAAACCATCGCGCACTAGACGAATCTCGAATAACATGAAAATTTAAAAGCACTAGTGATAAATTGCGAGAACGCAACTATAGAGTTCTCACGCAGACTACCACCACTGTAGACCCGATCGATAATGCAAAAATCCACGATTGATACCCAGCTTTTCTTGAAAATCCCTATTCACTGCGAACAATCCGGATCGACCGGAAACGTAATTTTCAAAGATATTCAGGCACAACCACTGAAACTAGGCGACTGGTTTGCTTTTTCAGATTCAAATGAATTAAAAATTAAAATATTCGGTACGGTTGCCAAAAAGCCTGAATGGGCGATTGAGTACCCACCGGTTGGAAATGGATTTAAAGCCGATTTCACCGTTGATCCAGATCTTAAAAACTCATGTTTCGCTTTGGTAAAAGGTGGATGGCTCCCGCTTATTTATACCTTTTCCAATAGCAACATTATTGCAGACAGGAACATAGTTTCTGAGATTAAAGCTAGATTTTCGAAGGGGGCAATATCACCACCTAATAGAGATCGTGACGATTTTATAGATTACATGAATGACAAAAATTGCTCGTGCACCATCCATACCATATCGTACGCACTAGAAAGCAATCAACGAAAATTGCCCTCCGTAGCCACGATGAAGGAACAGCATCGTGCCGCCCTGAAGACTATATCTAATGCATTGCCTCATATAAAAACCTGGCCAAAATCAGACTCGGATCTTCAGTATCTGACGGATCTTATGGATCAGCTCAGAGGCTACTTTAATGAAGGGGTTAGACTCCTTACTAAAGTAGCTCCATTACTGGTTAACTCACCATCGCGCCGTATGAGAGTAGAGAGATGGAGGAAGATGGCCGAAACAGCAGAAGCTGAAAATATCTCTAAAAACCATGTGGCATTTATTGCATGTTTAAGCGCTTCAGCGGCAGACCAAAGCTTTAACCCTGCCCAGAAGCTAATTAAGCCAAAAATTAATTACACCGTAGAAGATGCCTACAACTCGATGTATGACTTATTTTTGGTTATGCTTTCAAACCTACTCCAAACACAATCACCAGAACGTAAAGTTTCTCTTGTGACGCGCGACAAAAATTTAGCGCTGTTCTGGATGGGGCTTACATTCGCGGACCCCTCAAATTCTGGGCAACAAATGATCGGACTGCATGAAAAGTTTCTACCTGTCTCACAGGAAGAGATGGAAGAGCTTGCGAAGATTCTTGGGGAGGAACGTATAACCCAAACTTGGTGCCTTCCTCGAAGTACCAAATTTTAATTGCATAGTGGGAAAGAATGTGGGCAGAATTATTTTTCGCATTCTAAGCGTTCTCATCTGGGTTGTTTTTCTGCCACGGCTAACCGGCAGCTTCGATTAGATAATTTCCAATCGTAACAGGCTGAGGTCGGCCAAAAGCTGCCATACACGATCGGCATTTTGGGGCCAGAAGGGCTTCTCGGGAAGATGTCTAATGCCTCGTCACAGGCAGTAGTCGCCTGTTAAATACAGGTCGTGGACACGATGGTTACGACTACGTAATCTTATTGCAGGCCATGTCGCTTTTTCTTCCCACCTCATGTCGCGCTTTCACCGTGACTTGCAGGGCGTTTAAGGGCTGACTGGCGACAAGGTACGTTATACGATCGACATTAGAGCCTGCGCTCCGCTTCTAGCATTTTCCCGGCTGAGCGATTAGGCAATAGAAAAGTCGGCATTTGTCGCCTAAGAAAAGCATCAATTAGGACGATCACAAGCTCGCGTCTACTGCGCGGGCGTTAGAACCCAAGGAACCCCATATGTCGATACAGGACACAATCGACGAGATTTTTGATCTCGAGGCGGCTGTTAAATCACTCTGCGGAGAATTCAAGCAGATTGAGGCTGTATATATTTTTGGCTCTCGCAGATACCAAACTCGAAGCACTCGCTCCGACATCGATATCCTTCTTGAGTGTAATGATCATATTAAGAAGTCTAGTCTCAGGGACTTTGTTTTTAGACACAGAACTGCGTTGGATCTTTTCGTTATGGAGAATGGAAGAGCTGAAAGTGTGGCAAATGAGAGCTTTATTACAGAGAAGAGTGATGAGGATTTAATATCCCGCCTTGATGCCGTTGAATTGTACAGGCGAGGAAGTGGCTCCACCGCCTTTTTTACTCAGTACAAAAAGCAGAGTATTGACCGGCGCGTCCAGTTCAAGATGACAGTTCTGCCAGGTGATGCGAATGAAGTATGTGAAGTGCAAGCTCTACAGAAATTTTTCGCAACAGCAAGTGAACATGGACTTCCCAGTCGCCCTTACATAGGGATCTCAACATGCGAGGCGTGCGATTTTATAATATCGGTGATTCGGGCGATTCCCTCAGCAAACCAAAAGGTCAGCAAACATGGCTCAGCAACTTCAGGCTGGACCATTAAGCTTGCGAGTGAGTATGACTTCCAAAACATTTTTTGGATTACAACTAAGCCCTGGCTACCTGGTTTGGGTCGTGAGGAAGTGGCCATAACCTATGACGGAAAAGATAAGAAAGCTGATTTTAATTTGTTTGGGAGCCAGCTTCTCATCGAATTTAAGCATATAAAGGATGCAGGTGATGTCAGAGAGACAACAAAAACACTCGCAGGCCTCGCAGACTTCTATCAGCGTCATCCTAACGTTCGCGTCATTCTCTTCGCAATCTTGGTGGATCCCACGGTTGAAATGGATGACTTCAAAATTGAATCAGACTACTCATTCGATGCGCAGACTCCGAAGGTCGTAACCGTGGTCGTTCGAAATAATTAGAAGATAGGCCTAATATTTCATTCAAGCCGACGCCGATCTGTGGCGTCGCTTAAGTCAAACATTAGGCCTGCTTGTTCTCAAAGCTAAATTGCTCTTACAGCGGCTTCTGGCCGTCACACTTCTGTTATGGCCGGCATGGATCGGCCAAAGGCAGACCTTTAGAGTCGGGAAAATTAATCTGCCTATTTTTCTTCGTGGCATCTATCCCGGAAACAGTGGAGGCCTATAAGCGAATCAAATTATTTTTACATCGAAACTGAAGGTGTCTGTAACTTTCGATTCGCCACCTTTTGCGGCAAGATAGTTAATCTTCAGAATGCTACTTGGCCTTTGAAAATCAAAAATCACCCTAACTATTACCCCGTTTCCTAGAGAAGTGTTCCCATCTCTTGTTTCGAATCCAATAATTTTTCCATCTATCAAAAGATGTTTATCAGGAAAAATTTTATCATCGCCATCTAGCAACTTCAAAAAGTCCGGATAAATCTCATCTCCCAATTCAAAGAATTTTTTTAAATCAAAGCATATAACAACTACAATCTCACCACCAAGTATCCTATTCAGATTCTCGGTAGAGACATCTAAGAGAGCCAATGGCTTAGCCATGGGGTCAGAGAGCGAGTCTGTTAGATTATAAATAGGAAATTTGCAATCCATCGCATGCATCCAGGAATTAAATCCTACGAAACCCATTTTTGGCTCGAGATATGCCCCAATATAAACACAGCCCTCAACATCCCGAATACTCCACGGCTTATCTTCACTGAGACTCTCGATACATGAATTTACCACATCAGCGAAATATTCAGGGGCGACCATAGTTTGGGAAATACGGAGTGGCATACCTGTCAAGCCATCGATCCCTTCTCCTGTGTTAATGGTATTAACCACGTCCGCCATTCGCTTGATCTGCTTTTTAGCGCGAAAATAGTGCTGTTTATCCTTTTCGGTGAAGCCCGATAAAAACTGCTCATCAAAATGAGGGCACTGACTTTCCACTGCGAATTTTGCGCCTTTAGAGATATTGATGTTTTTCACACCCTTCTTTAACTCTAAGAGTTCGGCCCCTCCGCCCACTCTCCGCCTTACGACATCCCCCGAATGTATAAATGTAGTCAGATCCGAGGCAATAGAAATCACAAGCGGATCTGTATTCATCGGAGCAAGTGCGTCTCTAATATAGGTCAATGTATCCAAACTCAAGTTGTCTACGCCACCACGCATCGGTAGTCGTCGAATAGATGAGTGTTCGCAGTCAAGTACAGCCCATACGATGGCATCGATATATTTTCTTAAGATCAGATTTTCCAAAGCTATTAATTCAATCAGGCGGATGCACTCTGTCTTTTGCACGCCATCCTTAAGCTTATGAAATTTTATCTTGTCTTCATTCAATAATTTTAAGTCATGAAAGTTATGAATCAATCGATCTAGCACTAAATTTTGAGCCTTTTTCCAGCCCTCATGAACAGTGGACATATATGCATGGATATTGGATCGATCATTCTCTAAAGGGACTTTGGTTCGCCCGTATTCTCGTAAAAGAGGCATCAACTCTTCGGATAGCCCTTTGAATTCATCCGTCAGATTGAATCCAATGCGAATGAAAGCTCGCATCCTTTCTTCCATGACTTTATCGTTCGCATCGCCATATCCTTTGAATTGGAACATCTGAACCTCCTACTTCGCCTCAGGCTTGGCGTTGCTTCACCCTATCCCAAAGTCCACCGGTGGCTCAATTTAAGGGTTGTGCGATAAGGTAAATATTAATTCTTCTACTCTAAACGTCTGCTTCTGGCCGAAGGCGTTCGTATTATATTTAGCTCCTTGCCACCCCTTCCCAGGCGAACGGAACAAGATCAAAGACCTTATAGGTCTCGGCTAGGTTCATGAGCGTTCCCTTCGGGCGAAGGAGAGCTTCGGTAACCATATATAAGCGCCACTTAGGATTGCTAAGATATTTCTGTTCATTACGCGTCATGAAGAAATGCATGACCTTAGTACTGGTTCCCTTAACTTCAACGTGAAGTTCTTCACCAGTTTTTTTGTGGATTAGGAGGAGGTCGTAGCCACAATTATCATCCTGGCGATCCGTTACTCGATACTCAGTTTCAAAAACGCGCTTGGCCTCGTTGACGGCCGCAATCTCTACCTGCTTTCTGTGCTCAGCATCGGGGAATTTGAATGTGGGCGCTTTGTCATTATTGATGCTTGGCGCAAGCTCCAAAATGGATTCTGCGAGCACCGCAAACTCTTGGCGCCAAGCCTCATTGCGACCGTTTCCTCGTGCGTAGATTATTGGAGACCGTTTGAAGTGGTCGCCCGAAACTACCGTTTGGCGCAGATGTAGTGGAATCAGCGTAGCTCTATCGGCGCTAAAGCAATAGCTGTAGTGATTGCCATGGATATCCATCTCGAAGTCGCCAACCTCATACTCAGGTCGGGTAACGTAGGCATACTCGAACACCGCATTTTCATACCAGCCGACCACAGTCAGGGGCCCATTCCCGTTCCGGGCAGCCACGAATATCAAGAGCCAGCCACTAGAGTCTCGTGGGCTCGGGGCACTCTCATGGCGCCCCAAGGGAGGTATATATCCGTAGAACCTGCCGTCAGGTGCCTTCCTGAAATTGAACCGCTCATGCGCTTCGTTGAATTCGCCGATGTGAGCATGCCTACCGACAACCTCTTCACCTTCGTACGATGTGGCCCAGCCGGTTTTAACGAATGCGATTCGGTCCATGAGTTCTGGTGTCCTTGAGAGCGCAGCCGTGAGGCTAGTTTTCCTGTATCAGCCGGTCAACCTTGAGTCGCTCTAACTAGAACTCTGGATGCTCCATGCCAAATCAGGCCGGTGTCGATACCTGAAGCATTCGGCCGGTAGCTGCCCCTCCAAACCAGCACCAATCAGCCAAAAGCGGACTAATTGCCCTGTAATAAATCTCCCCATTCCCGTTTTTCACATGACCCGCACCACCCGCGAAGCACTTTTAGGGTGGCCAAGTGATATCGCGGGCGGTACATTCCTTTTCACGTTGTGACATGGATAAAGGAATGGGGCCGTGGCTCCTGTAGTAACAAGGATATGGACTGCGAGATGGACCGATGAAAGACCCAGAAGCTAGCCCCAGTGCCGCAGGGTATGGCTATCAGTACGAGCGTGCGCTGTACCGGATCTTCACTGCACCGAATACGCAAACTCGATTTGGCATCGAAACCGCCGATGATGTGGAGGAGATCAGTCAGACCCCATCAGGAACTCGACGGGTATCAGAGCAAGCGAAACTTACTGTCCAGTCGCGTAAAAATCCGCTACAGGACAGCAGCCCAAATCTTTGGAAAACCCTTCGTATTTGGATGCGCGGGTTAGCAGCGGCCCGTCAGGAACATGATGAGCTTGAATACCTGCTCGTCACCAACCGCATACTGAAAGTTGGCACCCTCGCCATACAATTGTCTGAAGCTACCTCAGAACAGGAAGTTGCCTTGGCGCTGGTAGCTTTACGTAATCGCGCCAGCAGCATGACCGGGAAGACAGGCGAGATTGCCAAGGAAGTCGCTGCATTCTCCGACGACGATCTCGCATTTCTGGTCAAACACATGCGTGTAGAGGACGGTCAGTTCAATGCGCAGATGAAGCAACACATCATCGCCTCACTACACCTACCTGAGGATGCACTCGCATCATGCGACACAATCTACTGCGGCCTGGTTGGTTTCTTGTTCGATCAATGCCAACAAAGCTGGGTAAATCGCAGGCCCTTCTGGACTAGCGCACAGCCTTACTACAACCAACGCCAAGCCTTGGTGGATGCATTCATCAATGGCCCTTGGGAGCCTTTGCCCTTCGAAAGAACTGGATTTTCCGAGTGGGCGCAGAAGATTGACCCTGCTGACATGCTGTTCATAGGGCAGCTTAACAAGCTCAGCATGCCCAATGACTTGCTCATGGAGCAATTCAGCTTCTTCTGCGCAACCTACTCGGAGCGTATTCGCCTTTTGGAGTCCGGCCGGGTACTGCTGGGTGATTTTGATAGTGCTGAGAGAGTGTTGAGTGACCGTTGGCGGTCGATTGGGAGTTCTCACCGCATGAGCACGGGCAAGTCTCTAGATCAATTCGATATCCCAGATTATAAAGCCGTGCTGGCTAAAACCCTCTTCCCTGAGACTTTTCCCACAATGAAGGTTGGGCGGATGAACTCATCGGCCCAATACCTGTTCAGTGGGTCATATCACCGGATGGTCAATGGTGTTGAAACACAGTCGCCCATCCATTGGCACCGTGACGCTTCGGAGACGGAAGGTGAGACGTGAGTGAGGCGTACTTGGATCTTCAGTTAATCCACAACTCGTCATTGGCATGCTTTCTGTTGACTCACTTCATTGGTCAATATCAGGACGCCGCATCTGGCCAGACACCCGATCTATCGAAATTGATGCTGGTACTACCTCTGGCCTGGAGCGAAAGCTCGCGTGAGGAGTTAAGCAAACGTAACGCCCGATCAGCCTTGGCGGCGGTACTCAGAGAGTCGCCCGTCTTGAAGATCGACCTTCAGCAAAGGGTTGCCGCTCATGCAGGTGCCACATTGCAGGGGCTCAATCTCGCGGTATCCACACGACTAATTGGGAAAGTTGATTCGACGGCTACCGGTGTGAGATTTCAGGTACTTGTCGATCGCTGGCCGAGGGGCATCAAAAACACGATTCCTACTGCGATGATGCAAACCACCGAGAGGCTCGCCAAGTGGTTCGCTACCGAGTCCACAGAAAATCTGTACAAGCTCTTGTTTGGGATTCCCAATGAAATTCACGATTGACGCTGTCATCCTCTGGCCTCGGCAACCTGGCATGGAGCCACGAGTCATTCCCTTCCATGAAGGGAAGATCAACATCATCCACGGATTGAGCGGCACTGGTAAGTCGTCAATCGTCCACATCATCGACTACGTACTTGGTGCAACTAAGTGCCAAATCCCGATCGGGATCATCCGCGATACGGTTGAATGGTTCGGCCTGAAAATCCGCCTTTTGGATGATATCTATATTGTTGCACGGCGTACTCCAGGTAATTCTCAAGGTTCCAACGATCTGTCCATGAAGCTCGCCGACGATGACAGCATCCCCGATACCGTCGCCAAAACCCATTCGCTAAATCAGTATAAGGCTGCTTTCGATGGCATGGTTCGGGTAAGTGATCTGCCACACTCGGACGATGAGGAGCCGTCCAGTTTTGATCGTCGAAGCTCCTACCGAGACATGGCCGCGTTCAACTTCCTGCCGCAGCACATCGTTGCTAACCCCAATACCCTGTTTTTCAAAACCGACTCGTTCGCTCACAAAGAGCGTCTGACCCGGGCAATGCCCTACGCGTTGGGGATGGTTGACGCCACTTACGTGATGAACGAGCGACGTCGGGACGAGGCATTGCGTGAGCAGGATAGGCTTCGCAAACAAATGGCGGTACACGATGCCGCCAAGGCGACCCATTATTCCGACGTCGATCAATTGTTCGATCGCTGCATTCAACTGGGGCTGCTTCCGACATCCAGTTCATCGGGCCAAGAAAAAGCGGAGCTCCTTAAGCGTGTATTGACCGCTACGCATGAAGGGAGGCTTGAGCAGACACTACTGGAGCCTCAAAGGCTGCATATCTCTCAAAAGCTCAAAGAGATCATTGAGGCGGTCGCCAAGCAGCAGCAAATCGTTGATGACCTAGACGCTAAAATCGATGGTTTCGATCAACTCGCCCTAACCAGCAAGCGATTCGTCGCGGCGATCGAGACCGAGAAATCTCATGTCATCGGGCTCGACTGGCTCAAGCAGAGCGTATCGGAAGGCGGGCATTGCGTAGCCTGCGGCTCGTTCACAAACGTGCTACCCATGGTCATTGAGAATCTGGAAGAGAAGGTCAACAAGGTCACTCGGATCTCCGATGCGCTTCGTGACAATCCGGTCGTCGACAAGCAGCTGTCTATCCTAAAGCGGCAGCGAGCGAAGGAGGAGCGCGAGTTGTCTCGGTTAAAGCGCGAGCAGAATCGCCTGGTTCTGGAAGATGAGCGTACCCACACCGCAATAGGCCAGATCTACTACGTCGCAGGAGAAATCAGCCGACTCCTCAAGCAACTCGACGGCTCAGCGGCTGACGAAAGTCTGTTGAAGCGCACGATTGAGTTAGAAAAGCTGATCCGGCACTACAATTTCGTGATGTCGTCGACTGATATGGCTGAGCAGGAAAGAAAGGTAGATGCCCAGCTGTCCCCCATGTTTGATGACTACGCCAATCAGTTTGGTTTGAATGGCACCCCTGGTGCTCAGATATATCTGGATAGGAAAGAACTCACGCTTCGCTTCGAGTCGGAAGGCAAGAAGGATTATTTGTGGGAGATTGGGAGTGGTGCCAACTGGATGGGATATCACATTGCAACGTTCTTGGGGATCCATGAATACCTTTCCAAGAAAGAGAATCGTAATCTTCCCCCATTCAGCTTCATTGTGATCGATCAGCCAAGTCAGGTTTATTTCCCGAGTAGCACTGGTGGGGCCAACGCACTAGATGAGGGCTTTGAGGCTGTTAGCCAGGCTAGGCTAGCTGATGTTATCGCGACCCGTCGCATCTTCGAAGTTCTCGCGGAGGGTCTTAAGCGTGCTAATCATTTTGTTCAGATCATAGTGCTAGAACATGCCGGGCCTGACATCTGGGGCGAGGTTGATGGCACTGTGAGTGTCGAGGCCTGGGAGCGTAAAGGTGACGGCCTTATTCCTGGTCATTGGATTCAGAGTGCATAATTTTGCGCACACTCATTCAACCGGTTGTGTTGAGTGGTTATTGACGGACTAGGGGACAGATTTTTTAAGTGGAAACAGGCCGTTTTTGGCCGACTTCGGCCTGATGCTTAAGGCTGGAGTCTGCAGATTGTTGTCAGCGGCTAAATGGCGGGCACTAGTAGTTAGGCCTGCCTGTCCGATTAAATGTGAAACGCCGGCTCTATAACAAAACTGAAAGCTACATACTGACTCTGCTTACCGATGAAGCAACCCTTGCTTAGTAACTCCAGCTTTTAGCCGTATCGGCCCGCATGCCTAAGACATCATCAATGATTATCGGCTCAGGATACCGGCGCCAGCCCACCTCAATCTCGTTAACGGCCAGCAAAGACATACGGTCGGCGAGCTCGTTGCCCTCGATACCAATGTGTCCATTAACGTGATGGACCTCGACCTTATCTTTCATCTGCAAGTAGACAGTGTAGATTTCCTGGATCTGCTCAAGGTTCTTGATGTCACCAGCTTTACGCTTCCAACCCATGCTCTCCCAGCCTGCTGCATACTGGGTAATGCACTTGATGGCATACTCTGAGTCGGCGAATACAGCTGCGCTAAGTCCTTTGTTGATTTCCTCTCCGGCGAGTACCAGCCCAAAGTGAAGCGCAGCCAGTTCAGCGGTATTGTTTGTACCCTTCGGCTGGTACCTGCCATACCACAGACTCGACAGAACGCCATGCTTGTAGACGGCCGCACCGGAACCAGCTTCACCAGGGTTCGGATTGCACCCGCCATCGACGAAGATTTTGACGTCGGCTTCTACTTTTCCAATTTGGTGCTTCGATAGGGTAGTTAGGCCTGATTTGGCCCGGCCTGGAGTTGCACGGGAATTGGCAGGGCGGCCAGAAGAACTGGCAGTGGGCTTCGACCCGAAAGCTGCCTCTGCCTCCGCCTGCGAACTGAAGCTTTTGAAACGTGCTCCGGGGAAACCATCAGTCTGTAACTTGCAACTTGCCCAGTCCTGATAGATGCCAGGGATGCGTCCTGCCCAGACGACGTACCATTTTCGGGGGGCATTCTTGGCCATATTTGCTTGGGTATCCTTGGCATACACGGGATCTGGTGGCGCATGTAATGCCAAACCAGGTGGCGGGGTTGATGCTGCTCTGCCGGATCATATCCCGCTGGTTTTGCGCCGTCCGCCAGGTGGTACAAAAGTGAGGCATGTTGGTGGTACAAGCATGGCTTGCTGGCCTCCCTGGTGGTTGGCCTAAAATGACGTCGAATTCAATTTCGTGTGGTCGGTGAAGAACCGAATCAGGACGTAGCCTCAGCCTGAAACCCTCTATGTAGAGGAGGTGAGCTGCGTTATGGTGGCCCTGCCGGTCCCCTCGCAACGATCAGCCGTGAACCCGGTCAGGCCTGGAAGGGAGCAGCCGCAGCGGTGACATTGTGTGCCGAGGTGTGGCTGGTGGGGTTGCCTCCACCTACTGGCTAAGAAATATACGGGTCTAGCCTGTCAGCATACGCCAGTATCGGTATTCCTCTTTTTAGCTTCTATATTCTTGGCATGGCTTTCGGCCAGTCGCCTGCTGCTGTACGCAAATATTCTGCGCGTTTTCTTCCGTAGCTCTTTTCACGTATGCGGCTGTGCTAAGCGGTGCTTGATGGGTAGGCGAGACCCGGCGTAGCGCGGGGCCTCTGCCTGATTCAGTTGGCGTGATAGCTGAGTACGCTGTCCTGTTCTTTGAGCGCCTTGCGCATATCGGCGGGAATGCTGCCGGAGCGCATGGCGAGCTCAAGGCGGATGTCTTCCAGACTTTGTGCAAAGGCTTGTGGGTCTGCACGCTGGGCGGCGCTGAGTACGCGGCTGTAGGCGGTCGTGTCACTGGCATCCAGCAGTGAAAGGATCACGCCACCGTCTGGGCGTGGTGGGCTGAAGGTGGCGCGCAGTGGCGCGAACAGTTGTTCAACAAGTTCGCGGTTAAGGCTATCCATGACGATGCTCCATCCTGAGGGTGATCGATTCAGACCTCAGGATGGCACGATAGTTCGTCTGTTTGTGCTCAGACCGTCAAGGATTGGCGTGCGCGTTCAATTACTTGCTGCAGGTGTGCACCGCTGTACTGGCCAGGGTACAGGCGCTGGCTATGCTGGGCGATGCCGGCATGGTTGACGATGGTGAAGCTGAAACAGCCTTTGCGGGCAGCCAGAATGCGGCAATCAAAGGGTGCAAATGCA
Organism: Pseudomonas sp. SL4(2022); assembly: GCF_026625725.1. Taxonomy (NCBI): domain Bacteria; kingdom Pseudomonadati; phylum Pseudomonadota; class Gammaproteobacteria; order Pseudomonadales; family Pseudomonadaceae; genus Pseudomonas; species Pseudomonas sp. SL4(2022). The sequence goes on along the minus strand of NZ_CP113060.1, from coordinate 4,418,959 downwards.
CTGGATAGGGTGCGAATAGCATCCTGAATTTGGTGTTGTGTATTCATTCTTTTGGTACTTCCTAAAACAACGTGCGCGTCATTGCGCTGAATAAAGCTCCAGGCTGTCGACTTGTTGAGTCGATTGCATGTCTGTGTTGGAGCTGGACTACGCGCACAAGTTCCCTTTAGGGCTGTGCGGGTCGGTACTTCGGAGGCGGGCTTGAATCAGCGCTTGCGCGTGATGGCCAGATCAGTCAGCAGGTTGGGGTCATGGGCGAGAGCTGTGCGGCATTGATGGGGCAATGCGCTCTTTGCCTGGAAACCAGCAAGGTGGGCCAGAGGCCTAATTGACTTACAGCGTGGTACGAACGGTGGGGATGATAATCGATTGATCGTTTTTTCGCCAGGATAATCTGCTGCCTGGTTTTGCTCCTGCTTCATGCGGGCTGCGCATCGGATGCAATTTGCCCCATGCTCCGTTAGGATTAGCCCACTTTTGCTTTCCTCTCGTGACGGGTTTCGATGAGTTATCAGGTTCTTGCACGCAAGTGGCGTCCGCGCTCGTTCAACGAAATGGTTGGTCAAACCCATGTGCTTAAGGCGCTGATCAATGCGCTTGATAGCCAGCGTTTGCATCATGCCTATTTGTTCACGGGGACTCGCGGTGTAGGCAAGACCACTATTGCGCGAATTATCGCCAAGTGCCTGAATTGTGAAACGGGGATCAGCTCGACTCCCTGCGGTGTGTGCTCGATCTGTCGGGAAATCGACGAAGGGCGCTTTGTCGATTTGATTGAAGTCGACGCCGCCAGCCGTACCAAGGTTGAAGATACACGTGAGTTGCTGGATAACGTGCAGTACTCGCCTAGTCGTGGACGTTTCAAGGTCTACTTGATCGACGAAGTGCACATGCTCTCGACCAGCTCATTCAACGCGTTGCTGAAGACCCTGGAAGAGCCGCCACCTCACGTCAAGTTCCTCCTGGCCACTACTGATCCGCAGAAACTTCCGGTCACCGTACTGTCGCGTTGCTTGCAGTTCTCACTGAAGAACATGCCACCAGAGCGCGTGGTTGATCACTTGACCCATGTACTGACGGCAGAGCAGATTCCGTTCGAGAACGATGCGCTGTGGCTGCTCGGGCGTGCCGCCGACGGTTCCATGCGTGACGCCATGAGCCTCACCGATCAGGCAATTGCCTTTGGCGAGGGCCGGGTGCTCGCTGCTGATGTGCGTGCAATGCTGGGGACCTTAGACCATGGTCAGGTTTATGGCGTGCTGCACGCTTTGCTGGAGGGCGATGCTCGCAGCTTGATCGAGGCCGTACGTCATCTTGCCGAACAAGGTCCGGACTGGAATGGCGTGTTGGCCGAGATACTGAATGTGCTGCACCGTGTGGCTATCGCTCAGGCATTGCCTGAAGCCGTAGACAATGGTCAGGGTGATCGTGACCGCGTGCTTGAACTGGCGCGGGTCCTGCCCGCTGAAGATGTCCAGTTCTACTATCAGATGGGCTTGATCGGTCGCCGAGACCTGCCACTGTCACCCGATCCACGCAGCGGCTTCGAGATGGTGCTGCTGCGTATGTTGGCGTTCCGCCCCGCGGACACCAGCGCTGCACCTAGGGTGGCGCTAAAGCCGCTGGGGATTAGTCAGGCCACTGCTGATCCCGCGATCAACCCAGTGGCCGGTGCTGCTATACCAGTACCGGCCAGTGTTGCTGTTGCACCAGTCGCCGCTGTTCTACCTGTTGTCACACCCCAGTCGCCTGCCGCTGTAGGGGTTGCACAAGTGCCGGAGGCGCTGGATTCTCCTGCACCTGAACCGGCCTATATGGCTGTTCAGCCAGCGCCTGAGCAACGTGCCGAGGCTGCTGCGATACCGGCCGTTGAACCTGAGGTTGCGGTCGTCGTCGATTTGCCTTGGGAAGAACCGCAGCGGGTCCCGGCTATGGTTGTCCAGCCTGTTACAGAGGTTGCGCTGGCTGCGCCAGCGCCAGTTGTATCGCCTGAGCCTGAGCAGGCTGCTGCCGCGCCTGTAGTCGATGTTGACGATGATGAGCCGCCCTTGGGCGACTACGACTATGTCGAAATGGATGCCGATTCATTCGATTATGACTTTGATGCCGCCAAGCGCGATGCGTCGGTCGAGCCTGAAGTGCTGCCTGCCGCGCAGCCGGCCACTGGTTTGGCTGCCGACTGGCTGGAGCTGTTCCCCAAGCTTGGCTTGTCGGGGATGACCGGAAGCATTGGTGCCAACTGCACGCTGATGTCTGTAGATGGTGATCACTGGCTTTTGCACTTGGATCCCGCCCATTCGGCGCTGTTCAACCCCACTCAGCAGCGTCGCTTGAATGATGCGCTCAACCAGTTTCATGGTCGCGAACTCAAGGTACAGATCGAGTTGCGCAAGCCTGAACAGGAAACCCCGGCGCAAGCGGCCGCGCGCAAGCGGGCCAATCGCCAGCGTGAAGCCGAAGCATCGATTCACCAGGATCCTGTGATCCAACAAATGATTCAGCAGTTCGCCGCGGTTGTCCGGGCGGACAGCATTGAACCCCTGGATATTTCCGTTAACCCCTGATTACCGAGGATTTGCACCATGATGAAAGGTGGCATGGCCGGCCTGATGAAGCAGGCACAGCAGATGCAGGAAAAGATGCAAAAGATGCAGGAAGAGTTGGCCAATGCTGAGGTCACCGGGCAATCCGGTGCCGGTCTGGTCAGCGTGGTGATGACTGGCCGCCATGACGTCAAACGCATCACTCTGGACGACAGCCTGATGCAAGAAGACAAAGAAGTGCTGGAAGACCTGATCGCCGCCGCCGTGAACGATGCGGTGCGCAAGGTTGAGCAGAACAGCCAGGACAAAATGGCCGGGATGACCGCCGGCATGCAACTGCCGCCTGGCTTCAAAATGCCGTTCTAAAAGCTTTACGGCCGGCATGGCTGCACTGCCCATGCCGGCCGCTGTCGGTTCCTCCCAATCGCTGTTGCCCTTGAGTTGTCCTGCTATGAGTTTTAGCCCGCTGATTCGCCATCTGATCGACTCATTGCGCACCCTGCCTGGGGTTGGGCAAAAGACGGCTCAGCGAATGGCTTTGCAGCTGCTTGAGCGTGATCGGCATGGCGCGTTACGCCTGGCACAGGCGCTGACCCAGGCAATGGAGGGGGTCGGTCACTGCAAGCAGTGCCGCAGCCTGAGTGAAGATGAGGTCTGCCAGCTGTGCCTCGACCCGCGGCGTGACGACAGCTTGCTGTGCGTGGTTGAAGGGCCTATGGATGTCTATGCAGTGGAGCACACGGGCTTTCGCGGGCGCTACTTCGTGCTCAAGGGGCATCTTTCTCCGCTTGATGGCCTGGGGCCGGAAGCCATCGGTATTCCCGAGTTGCTTGCGCGTATTGAAGCCGGCTCCTTCAGTGAGGTGATTTTGGCGACCAACCCGACTGTGGAGGGGGAGGCAACAGCTCACTACATTGCACAGCTACTGGCCGGCAAGGGGCTTATCGCATCGCGCATTGCTCACGGCATGCCTCTGGGTGGCGAACTTGAGTTGGTGGATGGCGGAACCCTGGCGCACTCGATTGCGGGGCGCCGGCCGATTCTGCTTTGACGCAATCGCTTACGGCTTGATTGCCCTTGTACATGGCGTGATCCTCTTCTTGTAAACCAAGCAAGCGCTTGGTAATTTCCCTGAAACCTCAGTGGAAATACCCTCATGTCTGCTTCTCAGGAATATTTTGATGAGTCCCACCAATTGGTGCGTGATTCTGTCAGGCGTTTTGTCGAGCGGGAAATCCTGCCGTATATCAACGATTGGGAAGAGGCCGAGGAGTTTCCTCGCGAGCTTTATCTCAAGGCCGGGGCCGCCGGGATTCTCGGTATCGGCTATCCAGAAGCCTTTGGCGGCAGTCATGAGGGCGATGTTTTTGCCAAAGTGGCTGCCAGCGAGGAGTTGATGCGTTCAGGCTCTGGCGGCCTGGTTGCGGGGCTTGGTTCTCTGGATATCGGTCTGCCGCCAGTGGTCAAGTGGGCCAAGCCGGCGCTGCGAGAGCGCATCGTGCCGCAGGTGTTGGCAGGTGAGAAAATCATGGCCCTTGCAGTGACCGAACCTTCCGGCGGCTCTGATGTGGCTAATTTGAAAACCCGCGCGGTACGTGATGGCGATTATTACCGAGTGAGCGGCAGCAAGACCTTTATCACCAGTGGGGTGCGTGCGGACTACTACACCGTTGCCGTGCGAACTGGGAGGGATGGTTTTGCGGGGGTCAGCCTGCTACTGGTTGAAAAGGGGACGCCGGGTTTCACGGTCGGCCGCAAGCTGAAGAAAATGGGCTGGTGGGCATCCGACACGGCCGAGCTGTTCTTCGAAGATTGCAAAGTGCCGGTGGATAACCTGATCGGTGCGGAGAACATGGGCTTTGCTTGCATCATGGCCAATTTCCAGAGTGAACGCCTGTCGTTGGCGATCATGGCCAATATGACGGCGCAATTGGCGCTGGAAGAGTCGATGCGCTGGGCCAAGTCGCGTGAGGCGTTCGGTAAGCCCATCGGCAAGTTTCAGGTGCTCAAGCACCGTTTAGCTGAGATGGCGACCCAGTTGGAGGTGTCCTGGGAGTTCACTTACCGGCAGGCAGCGAAAATGGCGGCAGGTAAAAGCGTGATCAAGGAAATCTCCATGGCTAAGAACTTCGCCACTGACATTGCCGACCGACTGACCTACGACGCTGTGCAAATCATGGGTGGCATGGGCTATATGCGTGAAAGCCTGGTGGAGCGTCTGTACCGCGACAATCGCATTCTCTCGATTGGCGGTGGCTCACGAGAGATCATGAACGAGATCATCAGCAAGCAGATGGGCCTGTAGCCCAAATGACAGATTGCAGATAAAACAAACCCCGCGAGCGCGGGGTTTGTTTTCAAGCGGACAGGGGCTTAGGCCACCTGTACCTCTTCAGCTTGCATACCTTTCTGACCGCGGGCGGCCACGTAGGTAACAGTCTGGCCTTCTTTCAGGCTTTTGAAACCGTCGCTTTGGATAGCTTTGAAGTGCACGAACAGGTCATCGCCACCGTTAGTCGGGGTAATGAAGCCGAAGCCTTTTTCATCGTTGAACCATTTGACGGTGCCAGTTTCGCGATTTGCCATGGTGTGTCTCTTAAATCGATACGAATTGCGGTGCCAGAGTGCTCATAGCACCTATGCGGTTTTGCTGATTACTACAGTTCAGCTCGACCATCATAGGCCGTTTTCACCATGAGTGTTGGGCTTAACGTTAATTATTCATGTTTTTATTGGGACGAACCCTGGTAGGTCGCTATTTTCCTGGGCTGCATGGCCTCTTGTATCTGAACGCTGCATCGAGGTCCGCTATTGTGGTGCCATGCAGGCCATCACCAGGGCACTGCCGCTGGATCAAGGCCGCCAGTTCTGTCTGGCGCGGGGCCAGGTTGTCGTCGAGAGGATATGGCATCGGGCAAAGCTTCTGTGATTGCCAGCAGCCTATTCCGGTTTTTCAGGCACGTCTGCCGTGCGCGTACTACATAGCAGGATCAGGCATTAATTCGCCAGAAATCGCCTAACTCTGAATGCGCCATCTCGCTGCATCTGTTGTTGTCGCGGCAGCTCTGCCTGCATGCCAGGGCGGGACGCACCGAACAGTAGGGATTGTGTCTGGACGACTTGGCTGAATTCATACAGACCATTCCTGGATGCCTGGATGCCTGGATGCCTGGATGCCTGGGTGTTGAGTTGCAGCAGCTGCCGGATGATACGGCGCAGTGGCTGTTGCAACGCCGCTGGCATTCTTCGCTGTGCCGCTGTTGCAGCAGGTGCTCGACCAGGCTTTGCAGCAAGGCCTGCTGCGTAACCTGTAATGCCAGGCCGTTTGAACAGCAGAACGCCCCGGTACGCTAGCGTATCGGAGTGTTCTGTTGTGACGCGGGTTACTTGAGGCTAGCTTTCAGCGCGGCTGCAGCTTGCTGCATGGCGCTTTGCGTGCCGGGGATCTGGCTGATCACGTTGAGCAAACCGAAATCGTGAATCATGCCGTTGTAGCGCACGGAGGTCACGTTGACCCCCGCCGCATCTAGCTTGCGCGCATAGGCTTCGCCTTCGTCACGCAGTACGTCGAACTCGGCGGTTTGCACCAGGGCTGACGGTAAGCCTTTCAGTTGTTCCACCGATGCCTGCAGCGGCGAGGCGTAGATTTCGGCGCGCTGTTTTGGGTCGGTGGTGTAGTTATCCCAGAACCACTGCATCAGGCTCTTGCTGAGGAAGTGACCGTCGGCGAACTGGTTATAGGAGGCGTTGTTTAAGTTGGCGTCAGTTACCGGCCACATCAGCAGCTGGAATTTGATCGCTGGGGTGCCTTTGTCTTTGGCCATCAGGCTGACGACTGCAGCCATATTGCCGCCCACACTATTGCCGGCCACTGCCAGACGCTTGCCATCGACACCAATCTGCGCGCCGTTCTGCGCCACCCACTGGGTCGCGGCGTAGGCCTGGTTGATCGCGGTCGGGTACTTGGCTTCGGGTGACGGGGTGTAATTGACATACACCGCCGCCGCGCCAGAGCCCACTACCAAGTCATGGATCAGACGTTCGTGGGTCGGGTAGTCGCCCAGTATCCAGCCTCCACCGTGGAAGAACATGAAGACCGGCAGCGTGCCCTGGGCATCGACCGGGCGCACGACTTTCAGCTGGATCGACTGGCCATCGACCTCGATGGTCTTGTCGACCACCTTGATGCCCGATACATCGACCTTGACCCCGGCCTGCGCGCCGACCAATACGGCGCGCGCCTCTTTCGGGCTCAGCTGTTCGAGGGGCTTGCCACCGCCAGCGGCGAGGGCATTGAGAAAACCTTGAGTATTACGCTCCACCCCTGGGCTACCAGCGGCAAACGCGCTGTTGACGGCAAGGGCGAGTACGGCGATCGACAAACGGTGTTTGATGTTCATGTTCAGCCTCCTGGGGCGAGCCGCTGACTGGCAGCGGCCGGATGAGTAGTGAGTTAGTCGATCAGCGTCAGGGTGACGTCGATATTGCCGCGGGTGGCATTGGAGTAAGGGCAAACGATGTGTGCACGCTCGATCAGGGTCTGCGCTTGCTCACGGTTCATGCCCGGCAGGCTGATGCGCAGTTCGACTTCGATGCCGAAACCGTTGGGAATCGCGCCGATGCCCACGACACCTTCAATCGAGGCGTCTGCTGGCATCGCCAGCTTGTCGCGGCCCGCGACGAACTTCATCGCGCCGATAAAGCAAGCCGAGTAGCCCGCAGCGAACAGCTGCTCAGGGTTAGTGCCCGCGCCGCCAGCACCGCCGAGTTCTTTCGGGGTGGTCAGGGCGACGTCGAGTATGCCGTCGGAGGAAATGGCACGGCCGTCACGGCCGCCGGTGGCTTCTGCATAGGCACGGTAAGCAATGGTTTGAATCGACATGGTGGTAGTCCTCTAAAGTCAGTTTGGGTTGGTACGCGTTGCAGGTGTTGCGGTATCTGTGGTTGATCAGCCGGCGTGGTTGATCAGCCATTCTGGGTGCAGGCCTTTGCCATCCTGTTGCTGCTTCTGGCTGTGGTCCGCCAGTACGGCAGCGGAGAGCGTGATGGCGATGGTGAATGTGATCAGGGTTTGCATAACGGTTCTCCTCAGCTGCTGGGTTGTTTGGTTGGTTAGTCGCCGGTTTATTAGCGCTAAAATTTTGCGCGCCAAGTAGTTCGATGAGGCGAACTCTAGTTCGCATTAATTTTGCGCGCAATATATTTTTTTGAAGATTTTGCGATAAGCACTGCTGTGTTTAGGCATAAGCGAGGAATGGCGGGCTGTTGCGCGATTTTTCGAGAGCTGCGGCAGGACGAAATTGTCGACTGGAGCAGGGGGATGACGGGTAAGAGTGGCGCGATGTGGACGACGAGGCGGGCGGCAGCCTGTCGCCCAGGTACTTACACGGCCTGTTGCAGGCTGCTGCGCAGGGCGACCAACTCAGCCCTCAGAGCGCCGAGTTCCGCGGTGGATTGCTGGGTGGCGGTGAGGATGCAGCTGGGGATGCTTTTGGCCTGTTCGCGCAGGGCGCGGCCTTTCTCGGTGAGGAACAACTCAACTACACGCTCGTCGACACTGCTGCGGGTGCGCTTGAGCAGACCTTCGGCTTCCAGGCGTTTGAGCAGTGGGGTGACGGAGCCAGGGTCGGTGAGCAGGCGGCTGCTGATGTCGCCCACGGTGATGCCATCGCCTTCCCAGAGCACCATCATCGCCAGGTACTGCGGGTACGTCAGGCCCAGCCCCTGCAGCAGTGGCTTGTAGACCTTGGTCAGCAGTAGTGAGGTCGAATACAGGGCAAAGCACAGCTGGTTATCGAGCAGCAGTTCGGCGCAAGGGTCTTGCGTGTTCATAGCGTTCTCCGGCGGTACAGGACAGTTGGCGACAATTTATCGTGCTAACTACTGTTATGCCAATTGAATGCACGCGTGTTTATCCTGCGCAGGCAAACGTTGGACGTAAAAAAGCCCCAGACACCTGTGGCGCTGGGGCTTGGGCTTGGGCGTTAGCCGATTACTCCACGGCAGCCTGGGCTTTCTTGCTTGAGCCTTTCGGCGCAAAACGTGCGGCCAGACGCATAGAGGCGGTCACCAGGCGTTGATAGAGCGCTGGCCATAGGCGTTGCATGCCATCCAGAGCGTAGGCGTCCGGGCCGATCAGGATGCGTCGCTTGTTCGCCAGAGCGCCGTTGATGATCACCTGGGCCGCTTTCTCCGGCGTGGTGCGTAGCAACTGATCGTTGAACTGCTGGCGCGCCTGGTCGGCATCCTGACCGGTGACGCTGCTCAGGCTGGTGTTCATCCGCGCGGTTTTGGCGATGTTGGTCTTGATCCCGCCCGGGTGCACGCAGCTGGCCGATACACCACAATCGGCCATGTCCAGCTCCTGGCGCAGCGACTCGGTAAAGCCGCGCACGGCAAACTTGCTGGCGTTATAGGCGCTCATGCCCGGCTGGGCGAACAGGCCGAAGACGCTGGAGACGTTTACGATATGACCCTGACCGCTGGCTTTGATATGCGGCAGGAAGGCCTTGGTGCCGTTGACCACGCCCCAGAAGTTGATGTTCATGATCCACTCGTAGTCGGCGTAGTCGTTGCCTTCCACGGTGCCGCCCTGGGCCACGCCGGCGTTGTTGAAGATTGCATTGATCCGGCCGAACTCGCTCACTACTTGATCGGCCCAGGCATGCACGGCTTCACGGTCGGCGACGTTGACCAGGGTTTCACTGACTTGCACACCGAGCTTGCGCGCCTGGGCGGCGGTTTCCGCCAGCCCTTCGGCATTCACATCGGAGAGCGCCAGTTGGCAACCCTGGCGAGCCAGGCCGAAAGCCAGGGCGCGGCCGATGCCGGAACCGGCGCCGGTGATGGCGGCTACCTTGTTTTCAAACGACTTCATGCGCTGGCCTCCTGGGCAGTCAACTGGATAGCGCTGTTCTGCGCCGGGTGGGCCGCGTGTTTACGGCTGAAATGATAGGCCGCTGGGTCAAAGTTGCGCGTCAGCAAGCGGAAGCGCCAGGTAAAGCCGGGCCACACCGTGCAGTTGCGGCCACTGACCGGATGCAGGTACCAGCTCTTGCAGCCGCCGGCATTCCACACGGTGTTGCCCAGACTGCCCTGCAGCATGCCGTTGAACTTGTCCTGCACCGCTTGCTTGACCTCAAGGCTCTGCAGCTCTTGCTCACTAATCAGCTTAAGCGCACCGAGCACGTAATGGATCTGCGACTCGATCATGTAGACCATCGAGTTGTGCCCTAGGCCGGTGTTCGGCCCCATCAGGAAGAACAGGTTGGGGAAGCCGGCAGTGAGGGTGCCTTTGTAGGCCTGCGGGCCTTCCGGCCAGGTGTCGAGCAGGTCGACGCCGCCGCGACCAAACACCACGCCGCGCGGCAGCGGGTCGCTTGGGGTGAAGCCGGTGCCGAAGATGATCGCGTCAATTTCGCGCTCCTTGCCATCCACGGTGCGGATGCTGCCGCTGCGGATTTCCTCGATGCCGTCGGTGATCAGGTCGACGTTGGGCTGGGTCAGCGCCGGGAAGTAATCGTTGGAGATCAGCACGCGCTTGCAGCCCATCAGGTAATCCGGGGTGACCTTGGCGCGCAGTACCGGATCCTTGATCTGCTTGTTGATGTACCACTTGCCGACTTTCTGCGCGACGGTCATCACCTTGGGTAACATGGCAAAGCCGATTACCCGACTTTCCAGCAGAGCATAGATAGCGCCGCGCCAGAGTTTCTGCAGCAGCGGGAAGCGCTTGAAGCGGTTGCGCTCACGCTCGCTGATGGCGCGGTCCGGCTTGGGCATGATCCACGGCGCGGTACGCTGGTACAGATCGAGCTGGCTGACCTGTTTCTGGATCTGCGGAACGAACTGGATCGACGAGGCGCCGGTGCCGATGACTGCAACGCGTTTACCGGTAAGGTCATAGCTGTGATCCCACTGTTGTGAGTGGAAGATTTTGCCGGTGAAATCGCCCAGGCCCTTGAGCGCCGGAGTCGATGGCGTGGACAGCGCACCCATGCCGGAGACTACGAACTGTGCGGTGTAGCTGTTACCAGCGCTGTCACTGATCTGCCACAGCTCTTGCTGCTCATCCCAAGTCAGGCGGGTGATCTCTGTATTCAGTTGGGTGTGGTTCTGCAGGCGGTACTTGCTCCAGCAGCCTTCCAGATAACCCTGGATTTCCGGCTGTTTGGCGAACATGCGCGTCCAGTTAGGGTTCTGCTCGAAGGAGAACGAATACAGGTGTGATTGCACGTCACAGCCGCAGCCCGGGTAGTTGTTCACCCGCCAGGTGCCGCCGACGCCGGCTTCTTTCTCGAACAGCAGAAAGTCATGTTCACCGGCCTGTTTCAGGCGGATGGCCATGCCCAGGCCGGAGAAGCCCGTGCCGATAATGGCCACCTTGCAGTGGCGGGTGGCAGTTGGGGGTGAGACGGGTGCATTCATGGCCAAGCTCCTGTTATGTTTATTGCTGGCGTATACAGCTGTATACCAAGGTAGACAAATGTATACTCGCCAGCAAGCAGCATTCTCACAAGCCAACTTTTAGGTAGGGTTCGTCATGCAGGCAGACGCCAGCGAGCAGCAGCCAGCCGCAGAAAAAGCCACCGAGGCCCCCGGCAAGACCCTGTTACTGGAGGCCGCGTTACGTCTCACCTCAACCAGTCGCAGCCTCAGCAACCTGGGCTTGCGCGAGTTGGCGCGTGAGGCGGGGCTCAATCCCAATACCTTCTATAGGCACTTCAAGGATGTCGATGACCTGGGGCTGACGGTGATCCGGCAGATCTCTGCCCAGTTGCGTCAGCCGCTGCGCGACCTGCGCCGTGAAGCCGCCGAACGAGCGGTGCAATCGCCTAGTAAAAGCGTGGCTTTACTGTTTGGTATCGACCTGGATCGCGGTCGGCGGGTGTGCCATGAAACCGTGCAACTGTTCTTCGATTTTGTTGCGCAGAACCCCGAGGCCTTCATCATCGGCGTGCGTGAGCTGCATGGCGCCTCGGCCGTGCTGCGGGCGGCGCTGCAGGAGGTGATGGATGAGTTTGGCGCGGACATGGCCGAGGACATCATTGCTTTCAAGCTGCTGCCGGACATGGTCAATCCGGCGGTGGTGCGGCAGGTGTCGAACCTGATCAGTCGCAACCTGTTCCAGCTGTCGCTGGACTATATCGGTCAGCCTGAGTGGCAAGCGGCGATTCGTGCGTTGGCCGAAGAGCAGATTGTTATGCTGTTTACCGGAGCCAGCGTATTGCAGGGGCTTGGACAGCTTAAATTGCCTGTCGATGATTTGTAGCGTTGGCTAAGTAGGTGTTGTGTTTAGTTGCACATAAAAACGGCACCTGAGGTGCCGTTTTTTATTTCTGTTGGCCGTGCACTCAGTTGTGCAGATGCTCGGCGGCATGTAGCGTATTTTCCAGCAGGCAGGCACGGGTCATCGGGCCAACGCCACCTGGCACCGGGGTGATCCAGCCGGCGCGGGACAGGGCGGTTTCATAGACCACATCGCCAATCAGCTTGCCGTCGGTCTGACGGTTGATGCCCACATCAATCACGATGGCGCCAGGCTTGATCCACTCGCCATGCACCAGGCCCGGTTTGCCGGCAGCAACTACGACGATATCGGCCTGACCGACATGCATCGGTAGGTCTTTGGTAAAACGGTGGGTCACGGTCACCGTGCAACCAGCCAGCAGCAGTTCCATCGCCATCGGCCGGCCAACAATATTCGATGCGCCAACCACTACGGCGTGCATTCCATACAGGTCGGCGCCTGTGCTTTGCAGCAAGGTCATGATGCCTTTCGGGGTGCAGGGGCGCAGTAATGGCATGCGCTGTGCCAGGCGGCCAATGTTATAAGGATGGAAGCCGTCAACGTCTTTATCCGGGCGAATGCGCTCTAATAATAAAGATGCGTCTAGATGTTCCGGCAATGGCAACTGCACCAGGATGCCGTCAATGCATGGTTCGTCATTTAGACGGTCGATCAATGCCATCAGCTCGTTCTGGCCGGTGGTGGCTGGCAGGTCGTAGGCCTGCGAGATGAAACCGACTTCTTCGCAATCCTTGCGTTTGTGCGAAACATAGACCTGGGACGCAGGGTCGCTACCGACGAGAATCACGGCCAGCCCGGGTGCGCGCAGGCCTTGCTGACGTCGTTCGGCGACACGTTGGGCTATCTGCTGGCGCAGGCTGGCGGCAATTGCTTTGCCATCGATCAGTTGTGCGGTCATTGCGCTTGGTTAACCATAAAGAAAGGATGGAAAAAGAACGCGCATTCTCGCATGGCCGTGCTGCGGGGCAAAGGCGCGTGCCACGGTTTTCGCGTAACTCCTTTAAATGGCTGAATTTTTTTAACTTTTTCTGTTGACGACCTGAAATGGCATCTATAACATTCGCCCCGCTTGTCGAGCACAGCCAGTCGCTGGGTAAGACGGCAAAGGTCGAAGCTGCAAAGTTTTTTCCGAAGCCGAAAGCTTTAAGTCTGCATATGCAGATGGATAGGCGCCCGTAGCTCAGCTGGATAGAGCATCCGCCTTCTAAGCGGATGGTCGCAGGTTCGAGTCCTGCCGGGCGTGCCATTTGGCGGTCTTGGCTCAAGCAAATGCAATATGGTGGGCGTAGCTCAGTTGGTAGAGCACAGGATTGTGACTCCTGTTGTCGTGGGTTCGATCCCCATCGTCCACCCCATATTCCAAAACGCCAGGTTAACGCCTGGCGTTTTTGTATAAGGCTTTACCACGCGGACGTGGTGGAATTGGTAGACACACTGGATTTAGGTTCCAGCGCCGCAAGGCGTGAGAGTTCGAGTCTCTCCGTCCGCACCATCTTTTAGAACTCCCTCCCGTTTGCCGCCTGCATCTAGGGTGACTTCTGCAAATTGACCCTCTAGAATGCATGCCCTTGATTCGGGGCCGGTAAACGGCCGGCTTATGTCTGTGCAACGAGGATTATCCATGCAAGTTTCTGTTGAAAGTACTTCTGCGCTCGAGCGCCGTATGACCGTAGGCGTCTCTGTTGAGCGCATCGAGACTGAAGTCAACAAGCGTCTGCAGCAGACTGCCCGTCGTGCCAAGGTTCCTGGTTTCCGTCCTGGCAAAGTGCCAATGAGCGTGATTCGTCAGCGTTATGAAGATGCTGCGCGCCAGGAAGCCCTGGGTGATCTGATCCAATCTACTTTCTACGAAGCTGTTGTTGAGCAGAAGCTCAATCCAGCTGGCGCTCCGGCTGTTGAGCCGAAGTCGTTCGAGAAAGGCAAGGATCTGGAGTACGTTGCGACCTTCGAAGTATTCCCTGAGTTCACCGTTGCTGGCTTTGACTCCATCGCTGTTGAGCGTCTGCAGGCTGATGTGGCTGATGCTGACGTCGACAACATGCTGGAAATCCTGCGAAAGCAGAACACCCGTTTCGAAGCCGCCGAGCGTGCTGCCGAGAATGGCGATCAGCTGAACATCGATTTCGTTGGCAAAATCGACGGCGAGGCATTCGCTGGTGGCTCGGCCAAGGGCACTCAGCTGGTTCTCGGCTCCGGCCGCATGATTCCTGGCTTTGAAGATGCACTGGTTGGCGCCAAGGCCGGTGAAGAGCGCGTAATCAACCCGACTTTCCCGGCTGATTATCAGAATCTCGATCTGGCTGGCAAAACTGCTGAGTTCACCGTTACTGTTAACGGCATCGCCGCGCCTCAGCTGCCTGAGCTGAATGACGACTTCTTCGCCTTGTTCGGCGTAAAAGAAGGCGGCCTGGAAGGCTTCCGCGCTGAAGTGCGCAAGAACATGGAGCGCGAGCTGCGCCAGGCCATCAAATCTAAGGTTAAAAACCAGGTGATGGATGGTCTCTTGGCTGCAAATCCGATCGAAGTGCCGAAAGCATTGATCAGCAATGAAGTGAACCGTCTGCGCGTGCAGGCTGTTCAGCAGTTCGGTGGCAACCTCAAGCCTGAGCAGCTACCCGCTGAGCTGTTCGAAGAGCAAGCCAAACGCCGCGTTGTGCTGGGTCTGGTTGTGGCTGAAGTGGTCAAGCAGTGCGAACTGAAGCCGGATGATGCTCGCGTTCGCGAAATGATTCAGGAAATGGCTTCTGCATATCAGGAGCCTGAGCAGGTTGTTGCCTGGTACTACAAAAATGACCAACAAATGAACGAAGTGCGTTCTGTTGTACTGGAAGAGCAAGTTGTAGATACTGTTTTGCAGAAGGCCAACGTGACCGACAAAGCGGTCTCGTACGAAGAAGCTGTCAAGCCGGTAGAAGCACCACAAGCCGCCTGATTTCTTTACCTCGTTCGAACACGCCATAAGCCAGCCTCCGCGCTGGCTTATGCGTATTTGTGACATGACTATTTAGGGAGCGAGTGCAGCATGTCCCGCAATCCTTTTATGCAGCAAATGCCCGATATCCAAGCCGCTGGTGGCCTGGTACCTATGGTTGTTGAGCAGTCGGCTCGTGGTGAACGCGCCTACGACATTTATTCGCGCCTGCTCAAGGAGCGAGTTATCTTTCTTGTCGGTCCTGTAGAGGACTACATGGCCAACCTGATCTGTGCGCAATTGCTGTTCCTTGAGGCGGAGAATCCAGACAAGGACATCCACCTTTACATTAACTCTCCAGGTGGTTCGGTAACGGCAGGTATGTCGATCTATGACACCATGCAGTTCATTAAGCCGAATGTGTCCACGACCTGTATTGGGCAGGCATGCAGTATGGGTGCATTCCTGCTGACCGCAGGTGCTGAGGGTAAGCGTTACTGTCTGCCGAACTCACGTGTGATGATTCATCAGCCGTTGGGCGGTTTCCAGGGTCAGGCGTCGGACATTGAAATCCACGCCAAGGAAATTCTCTTTATCCGCGAGCGTCTCAACACATTGATGGCCAAGCACAGCGGACGCACCCTGGCAGAAATTGAACGCGACACCAATCGTGATAACTTCATGAGCGCACAAGCCGCTCGTGAGTACGGTTTGATCGATGAAGTGCTTGAAAAACGCCCCGCTTAATATAAGCAGCTAAAAGGTCGGCATGTCCGGCTCCAGTGGGCTTGAAAAAGCCCGCTTAAGCCTTCATCTTGTGTTGCAAGCATATCGGATTTGGATCGAACGAATGACTGACACCCGCAACGGCGAGGACAACGGCAAGTTGCTTTATTGCTCCTTCTGCGGCAAAAGCCAGCATGAAGTACGCAAATTAATTGCCGGCCCCTCGGTCTTTATCTGCGACGAGTGCGTTGACCTGTGTAACGACATCATCCGTGAGGAGGTGCAAGAAGCCCAGGCCGAGAGCAGCGCACATAAATTGCCTGCCCCCAAGGAAATCAGCACGATTCTCGATCAGTATGTGATCGGTCAGGAGCGTGCGAAGAAGGTACTGGCGGTAGCAGTGTACAACCACTACAAGCGTCTGAATCAGCGTGACAAGAAAGATGACGTCGAACTCGGCAAGAGTAATATTTTGCTGATCGGTCCAACAGGCTCGGGTAAGACCTTGCTGGCTGAAACGCTGGCGCGCCTGCTTAATGTGCCGTTTACCATCGCTGACGCGACCACCCTGACCGAAGCCGGTTATGTGGGTGAGGACGTTGAGAACATCATTCAAAAACTGCTGCAGAAGTGTGATTACGATGTGGAAAAAGCCCAGATGGGCATCGTCTATATCGACGAAATCGATAAGATTTCACGTAAGTCAGATAACCCGTCGATAACCCGCGACGTGTCGGGGGAGGGCGTGCAGCAGGCTCTGCTGAAGCTGATTGAAGGTACTGTTGCTTCGGTGCCGCCGCAGGGTGGGCGCAAGCATCCTCAGCAGGAATTCCTGCAGGTCGATACGCGTAATATTCTGTTCATCTGTGGTGGCGCTTTTGCAGGCTTGGAGAAAGTCATCCAGGGGCGTTCGACCAAAGGTGGGATCGGTTTCAGTGCCGAGGTTCGTAGCAAGGAAGAGGGCAAGAAAGTCGGCGAGTCGCTGCGTGCCGTTGAGCCAGATGACCTGGTCAAGTTTGGTCTGATTCCTGAGTTCGTGGGCCGCTTGCCGGTTATTGCCACGTTGGATGAGTTGGATGAAGCCGCGCTGGTGCAGATCCTGACTGAGCCGAAGAATGCACTGACTAAGCAGTACGGTAAACTGTTCGAGATGGAAGGTGTTGAGCTGGAGTTCCGTCCAGATGCACTGAAGTCCGTTGCTCGCAAGGCCCTGGAGCGTAAAACAGGTGCTCGCGGCTTGCGTTCTATTCTGGAAGGCATTCTGCTCGACACCATGTATGAGATTCCGTCGCAATCGGATGTCAGTAAGGTGGTCATTGATGAAAGTGTCATCGATGGTGCATCAAAGCCCTTGCTTATCTATGAGAATAACGAGTTGCCTGCAAAGGCCGCTCCGGACGCTTGATTGCGCTGTAACATGTTGAAAGCAAGGGGCCTGCGGGCCCCTTTTGTTTTCCTGTTGTTGTGCTTGTTTTTTGTTTGGGGTGCCCCCATCTTAGCGTTAAGGGTTATCCCATCTGTTTACGGCCGTAAGGCCGCCGTAGAGCCGAAATCATGAAGACAACCATCGAATTGCCTCTCCTGCCGTTGCGCGATGTTGTGGTCTATCCGCATATGGTCATCCCGTTGTTCGTCGGGCGTGAAAAATCTATTGAGGCCCTTGAGGCTGCAATGACGGGCGAGAAGCAGATTCTGTTGCTGGCCCAAAAGAACCCTGCTGATGATGATCCGGATCAGGATGGTCTTTATCGAGTGGGCACCGTGGCCACTGTGTTGCAGTTACTGAAACTGCCGGATGGTACGGTCAAGGTACTGGTCGAAGGAGAGCAGCGCGGAGAGATTGAACGCTTTATTGAGGTCAGCGGTTATTGCAGGGCTGAAGTACAGCTGATCGATGAAGTGGATGCTGCTGAGCGCGAATCTGAGGTCTTTACTCGCAGTCTGCTGAGTCAATTCGAGCAGTATGTACAGCTGGGCAAGAAGGTTCCCGCCGAGGTGCTGGCTTCACTGAATGGTATCGATGAGCCAGGTCGTCTGGTTGATACCATGGCCGCGCATATGGTGCTGAGAATCGAGCAGAAACAGGAAATTCTGGAAATTACTGACCTGGCTGCGCGAATTGAGCATGTCCTGGCCTTGTTGGATGCTGAGATCGATTTGTTACAGGTCGAAAAGCGTATTCGTGGCCGGGTCAAGAAGCAGATGGAGCGCAGTCAGCGTGAGTACTATCTGAATGAGCAGATGAAGGCCATCCAAAAAGAGCTTGGCGACAGCGAGGATGGCCATAACGAGCTCGATGAACTGAAAAAACGCATTGAGAACGCCGGCCTGACGACTGAGGCCCATACCAAGGCCAGTGCCGAGTTGAACAAGCTTAAGCAGATGTCGCCGATGTCGGCTGAAGCCACGGTGGTGCGCTCTTACATCGATTGGTTGGTTAATGTGCCGTGGAAGGCGCAGAGCAAAGTGCGTCTCGATCTAGCAAGGGCGGAAAGTATTCTGGATGCAGATCACTATGGTCTGGAGGAAGTCAAAGAACGCATCCTTGAATACCTTGCTGTGCAGAAACGGGTGAAGAAACTCAAAGGACCTGTGCTTTGCCTGGTTGGGCCGCCTGGTGTGGGTAAAACCTCACTGGCCGAGTCGATTGCCAGCGCCACTAACCGCAAATTCGTGCGTATGGCCCTTGGTGGTGTGCGTGATGAGGCTGAGATTCGCGGTCACCGACGCACCTACATTGGCTCCATGCCGGGTCGTCTGATTCAGAAGATGACCAAGGTCGGCGTGCGTAACCCTCTGTTCCTGCTCGATGAGATCGACAAGATGGGGCAGGACATGCGCGGTGATCCAGCTTCAGCGCTGCTTGAGGTGCTGGATCCGGAGCAAAACCACAATTTCAATGACCATTATCTAGAGGTCGACTACGACCTGTCCGATGTGATGTTTCTGTGTACCGCGAACTCGATGAACATTCCGGGTCCGTTGCTGGACCGTATGGAAGTGATTCGTCTTCCGGGCTATACCGAAGCTGAAAAGATCAACATCGCCATCAAATACCTGGTGCCCAAACAGGTTCAGGCCAATGGTTTGAAGAAGGCCGAACTGGTTTTTGAAGAGTTGGCGATTCGCGACATCATTCGTTACTACACCCGCGAAGCCGGGGTGCGTGGTCTTGAACGGCAGATTGCCAAGGTATGCCGCAAAGCGGTCAAGGAGCACGCGGCCGAGAAGCGCTTCCAGGTGACTGTCACTGCGGATTCACTTGAACACTTTCTGGGTGTGCGTAAGCACCGCTATGGCCTGGCCGAGCAACAGGACCAGATTGGGCAGGTGACGGGCTTGGCCTGGACCCAGGTCGGTGGTGAGTTACTGACAATCGAGGCCGTAGTTGTGCCTGGTAAAGGTCAGCTGATCAAAACCGGCTCATTGGGCGATGTGATGCTGGAGTCGATCACCGCAGCGCAGACTGTTGTGCGCAGTCGGGCCAAGAGTCTAGGTGTGCCTGTGGACTTCTATGAGAAGCAGGATATCCACATCCACATGCCAGAAGGTGCTACGCCTAAAGATGGGCCCAGCGCCGGTATTGGTATGTGCACAGCGCTGGTTTCGGCACTGACGCAGATTCCTGTGCGCGCGGATGTCGCCATGACCGGTGAAATAACCTTGCGCGGCCAGGTTTTGGCTATCGGTGGTCTGAAAGAAAAACTGCTGGCCGCACACCGTGGCGGAATCAAGACCGTGATCATTCCAGAAGAGAATGTGCGCGACCTGAAGGAGATTCCGGACAATATTAAGCAGGACCTACAGATTAAACCGGTTAAATGGATTGACGAGGTCCTGCAAATTGCGCTGCAATACGCTCCGGAGCCCTTGCCTGATGCGGCTCCCATAGTTGCAAAGGATGAAAAGCGCGAGACTGATTCCATGGAGCGAATCAGCACGCATTAGCAGGAGAGCTTCCTTGACACATTTTTAGAGCCCTTGTTATAAAGCGGCTCATATCGTGTCAGCAGGCTCTTCAGCATCAGCTTCGCTTACATTTAAAAGCAAGAAATAAACTCAACAGAAATTAAGGGGACTTAAGAGTGAACAAGTCGGAACTGATTGATGCCATCGCCGCATCTGCTGATATCCCGAAAGCTGTTGCCGGCCGTGCGCTGGACGCAGTTATTGAATCCGTTACTGGCGCTCTGAAGGCTGGTGATTCTGTCGTACTGGTAGGCTTCGGTACTTTCGCAGTCAAAGAGCGTGCTGCTCGTACTGGCCGTAACCCACAGACTGGTAACCCGATCAGCATCGCTGCTGCCAAGATTCCAGGCTTTAAAGCCGGCAAAGCTCTGAAAGACGCTGTTAACTAAGCCTCCTTCTGTTTTGCCTAGCAGGTTGGCTGAATGGCTAATCTGAGGCAGGCGGGATGTTCAGCCAATCACATTTGACTGAATACGACGAATCAGTTGCTTGCGTTCGCTCCGCTTTGCCAGTTACGAGAAGGCGCATCCCTGATGCGCCTTTCTTCTATCCGGAATTTACCCACACTGCGCGGCTGCTTTTTTGTACAGCCGTTCTGGGGGATGCATGCTGCAGAACATCAGGGACAATTCACAAGGTTGGATTGCCAAAACCATTATCGCCATCATCGTCGCGCTCATGGCTCTGACCGGTGTCGATGCCATTTTTACCAGCACCAGTAACAGTCAGAATGCCGCTGAGGTGAATGGCGAAAAGATCACCTCAGTTGAGCTTAGTCAGGCTGTCGAGATGCAGCGTCGTCAGCTGCTGCAACAGTTGGGGCGCGATTTCGACGCCTCCCTGCTGGACGAGAAGCTGCTGCGTGAGGCCGCCCTCAATGGCCTGGTTGAGCGCACACTGCTGCTCGAGAGCGCCAAAGATGCCAAGTTCGCCTTTTCGCAGCAGGCGTTGGACCAGGTAGTTCTGCAGACGCCAGAGTTTCTTGTGGATGGCCAGTTCAATGCGGAGCGCTTTGATCAGGTGATTCGTCAGCTGGGCTACAGCCGCCTGCAATTCCGCCAGATGCTTGAGCAGGAAATGCTCATTGGCCAATTGCGTGCAGGTCTGGCCAACAGTAGTTTCGTCACTGATGCTCAGGTGCAAGCGTTTGCGGCATTAGAGAAACAGACCCGTGACTTTGCCACGCTGACCCTGAAAGCAGACCTGGCTGCGGTGACACTTAGCGATGATGACATCAAGGCTTACTACGATGCTCAAGCTGCAGAGTTCATGAGTCCTGAGCAGGTTGTGCTGGACTATGTCGAGCTGAAGAAAGATGCCTTCTTCGATCAGGTAGAAGTCACTGACGAAGCCTTGCAAAGTGCTTATCAGAGTGAAATTGCCAACCTTGCCGAACAGCGTCGTGCGGCTCACATTCTGGTTGAAGTGAGCGACACGCTGAATGACGATCAGGCCAAAGCTAAGCTGGTCGAGGTGCAGAAGCGCTTGGAACAGGGGGAAGATTTCGCCGCGCTGGCCAAAGAGTTTTCTGATGACTCGGGTTCAGCTGTTGACGGTGGTGATCTGGGCTTTGCCGGTCCTGGTGTATATGACCCGGCCTTCGAAGAAGCACTCTATGCGCTTAGCGAGAATGCTGTGTCGGCACCCGTGCGCAGCGAGTTCGGCTGGCACCTGATTAAGCTCCTGGGCGTCCAGGCGCCGGAATTGCCGAGCTTCGCCAGTCTGGAAGATAAACTGCAGCGAGATCTCAAGGCGCGTCAGGTTGAACAGCGTTTTGTTGAGGTTTCCAAACAGCTTGAAGACGCTGCATTTGAAGCCTCGGATCTAAGTCAACCGGCGCAGGAACTTGGTCTGCAGGTTAAGACCACTGAACCGTTTGGCCGTCAAGGCGGCGCTGAGGGTGTGTCTGCTAACCGCCAGGTCGTGCAGGCAGCGTTCAGTGATGAAGTGCTGGAAGACGGTAGCAACAGCAGTGTGATCGAGCTTGATCCGTACACCGTGGTGGTGGTGCGCGTTAAAGAGCACAACAAACCTGAGCAACTGCCGCTTGAGCAGGTTGCCGATAGTATCCGTGCTCAGCTGACCAAGGTTCGTGCAAGCGAAGCCGTTAAAGCCAGGGGTGAAGAGCAGCTGACTGCTCTGCGCGCAGGTCAGACGCCGGTTACTCAGGCCGATGCCAAGCAGGGCTGGAACGTGGTCGAAGCCGCGACGCGTAGCCAGGAAGGCGTTGAGCCGGCAGTGCTGCAGGCGTTGTTCCGCATGCCCAAGCCTGAGGCTGCTGACAAGCCAACTTTCGCCGGTATCAGCCTGAGCAACGGCGATTTCATGATCATCCGTCTGAATGGTGTGAGCCAGCCGGAGCAAGCGCTGTCGGATGAGGATAAGGCCATGTACAGCCGCTTCCTCGCCTCACGCGTCGGTCAGCAGGACTTTGCTGCGTTCCGCAAGCAGCTGGAAGAAACAGCGGATATCGAGCGCTTCTGATCGAGTCTGCTGAATGTAAAAAGGCCGCTTACTCAAGCGGCCTTTTTTATGCTTGCCATCCGTGGCAGCAACGGTGCTGATGGCGCAGGAAGAGCTGGTCTCCCTGCACAGCCACACTTACTCTTCCATGGCGCCCATGGCGGTGGTGTTGAAACCGCCGTCGACGTACATGATCTCGCCGCTGACGCCCGAGGCCAGGTCAGAGCAGAGGAAGGCACCGGCGTTACCGACTTCTTCGATGGTCACGTTGCGCCGCAGTGGGGTCTGCTTTTCATTGGCAGCGAGCATCTTGCGGAAGCTCTTGATCCCGGAAGCCGCCAGGGTACGGATCGGGCCCGCGGAGATGGCATTGACGCGAGTGCCTTCTGGACCGAGGCTGCCGGCCAAGTAGCGTACACCGGCTTCCAGGCTGGCTTTGGCCATCCCCATGACGTTGTAGTTGGGCATGGTGCGCTCGGCGCCCAGGTAGGACAGGGTCAGCAGGCTGCCATTGCGGCCTTTCATCATCTCGCGGCCAGCTTTGGCCAGGGCGACGAAGCTGTAGGCGCTGATGTCGTGGGCGATGCGGAAGCCTTCACGGGTAGTGACGTTGGTAAAGTCGCCATCCAACTGATCGCCTGGGGCGAAGCCCACGGAGTGAACGATACAATCCAGGCCGTCCCATTTCTTGCTCAGGGCTTCGAATACCGAGGCGATTTCCTCATCGTTGGCTACATCGCAAGGGAAGCACAGATCTGCGTTCGAGCCCCAGCCAGCGGCGAACTCTTCGACGCGGCCCTTGAGCTTTTCGTTCTGATAGGTGAAGGCCAGTTCGGCGCCTTCACGGTGCATGGCTGCCGCGATGCCGGAGGCGATGGACAGTTTGCTGGCGACGCCAACGATCAGTACGCGCTTGCCGCTTAGAAAACCCATGTGTGTTGTTCCTCTTCCTGTCTACAAGGATTGGCAGGCAGTTGAAGAGCTACCTGCGTGGCCATCACTGTATTTACCTTGCGCTGGCGGCATCGCCAGCGCTTTTCAATAGCCGGTTAATTCGCTGGGGCCATAAAGGCTGCTTCCAGCAACTGCTGTGTATAGATGTTCTGTGGCGCAGCAAAGACACGTGCTGCTGGACCTTGCTCGACTACTTTGCCCTGCTTGACCACCATCACCTGATGGCTCAGGGCCCTGACTACCGCCAGGTCGTGGCTGATAAACAGGTAGGTGAGGTTGTATTTGGCCTGCAGCGAGCGTAACAGCTCGACTACCTGGCGCTGCACGGTGCGGTCGAGGGCCGAAGTCGGCTCATCCAGCAGGATCAACGCCGGTTTAAGTACCAGGGCGCGGGCGATGGCGATGCGTTGGCGCTGACCACCGGAAAACTCGTGGGGGTAGCGGTGGCGGGTTTCCGGATCCAGACCTACCTCCACCAACGCGTCGATAATCGCCTGTTCCTGTTCGGCTGCGCTGCCCATGCGGTGGATCTGCAGGCCTTCGCCGACAATTTGACCCACCGACATACGCGGGCTAAGGCTGCCGAAGGGGTCCTGAAACACCACCTGCATCTGCCGGCGCAGCGGGCGTACATCATCTTGCGACAGGCTATCGATCGCCTGGCCCTGGAAGCGGATGCCGCCTTGGCTGCCGAGCAAGCGCAGGATCGCCAGACCCAAAGTGGATTTACCTGAGCCGCTTTCGCCAACGATGCCCAGGGTATGCCCCTGCGGCAGGTTGAAATGAATACCGTCTACCGCTTTGACGTGATCGACGGTGCGGCGCAGCAGGCCTTTTTTGATCGGGAACCAGACGCGCAGGTTGTCGATTTCCAGCATGGTTTTACCCGGTGGCTGATCGACCGGGCCTCCCGTGGGTTCGGCGCCCAGCAGCTCACGGGTGTAGGGGTGCTGCGGATCTTTAAACAGTGTTTCGCAGGTCGCCTGTTCGACGATATGTCCGCGTTGCATCACGCAGACTCGATGAGCAATCCGTCGCACCAGGTTGAGGTCGTGGCTGATCAACAGGATGGCCATGCCCAGGCGTGCCTGTAGGTCCTTGAGCAGCTCAAGGATCTTCAGCTGCACGGTGACGTCAAGGGCGGTGGTGGGTTCGTCGGCGATCAGCAGTTCCGGCTCGTTGGCCAGGGCCATGGCGATCACTACGCGCTGGCGTTGGCCGCCAGAGAGCTCATGTGGGTAGGCCTTGAGGCGCTTGTGCGGTTCGGGAATGCCGACCAGATCAAGCAGCTCCAGGGTGCGCGCTGTAGCCGCCTTGCCGCGCAGGCCTTTATGCAGGCCCAGCACCTCATTGATCTGTTTTTCGATGCTGTGCAGCGGGTTGAGCGAGGTCATGGGCTCTTGGAAGACCATGGCGATGCGGTTACCGCGAATACCGCGCAGCTTGTTCTCGTTCAGTTTGAGCAGGTCTTGCCCGGCGTAGTGAATGCTGCCGCTGGGGTGTTGGGCCAGGGGGTAGGGCAGCAGGCGCAGGATGGAGTGCGCGGTGACCGATTTGCCCGAGCCGCTTTCGCCAACCAAAGCTAGAGTTTCGCCGCGCTTGATGTCGAAGTTGACGCCTTCGAGCACGCGCTGTTTCAGGCTGCCGGTGACGAATTCGACCGCCAGGTCGCGGACCTCGATGAGGGTGTTGGAGTCGGTCATGTCATTTCCTCGGATCGAAGGCATCGCGCGCCGCTTCGCCGATAAACACCAGCAGGCTGAGCATCAAGGCCAGTACGGCAAAAGCGCTGATCCCGAGCCAGGGCGCTTGCAGGTTGGATTTGCCCTGGGCCACCAACTCGCCGAGTGACGGCGCGCCAGGCGGCAGGCCGAAGCCGAGGAAATCCAGTGCGGTGAGGGTGCCGATCGCGCCGGTGAGGATAAACGGCATAAAGGTCATGGTGGAAATCATCGCGTTGGGCAGGATATGGCGGAACATGATCGAGCCGTTCTGCATCCCTAAGGCGCGGGCGGCGCGTACATATTCCAGGTTGCGCCCACGGAGGAACTCGGCACGCACCACATCCACCAGGCTCATCCAGGAGAACAGCAGCATGATGCCCAGCAGCCACCAGAAGTTCGGTTGTACGAAGCTGGCGAGAATGATCAGCAGGTAGAGCACCGGCAGGCCTGACCAGATTTCCAGAAAGCGTTGCCCAGCCAGGTCGACCCAGCCGCCATAGAAGCCCTGCAAGGCGCCGGCAAACACGCCGATCACCGAGCTGGCCAGGGTCAGGGTCAGAGCAAACAACACGGAAATGCGGAAGCCGTAGATCACCCGTGCCAGCACATCGCGGCCCTGATCATCCGTACCCAGCCAGTTTTCCGCCGAGGGCGGCGCGGGGGCGGGCACTTGTAAGTCGTAGTTGATGCTGGAGTAGCTGTAGCGGATCGGCGGCCAGATCATCCAGCCGTCCTTTTCCTTGATCAGCTCTTGGATGTAAGGGCTTTTGTAGTTGGCCTGCAGCGGGAATTCACCGCCAAAGGTGGTTTCCGGGTAGCGCTTGAATACCGGGAAATACAGCTCGTTGTCGTAGCCCACCACCAGCGGTTTATCGTTGGCGATCAGTTCGGCGCCGAGGGTGACGAAAAACAGTGCGAGGAACACCCACAACGACCACCAGCCGCGTTTGTGCGCCTTGAACAGCTGGAAGCGGCGTTGATTGATTGGTGACAGTTTCATCTCAACCCTCCCGGCTTTCGAAGTCGATACGCGGATCGACCAGGGTGTAGGTAATGTCGCCGATCAATTTCACCACCAGGCCCAGCAACGTGAAGATAAACAGGGTGCCGAAGACCACCGGGTAATCACGGTTGATCGCGGCCTCGAAGCTCATCAGGCCCAGGCCGTCGAGGGAGAAGATCACTTCGATCAGCAAGGAGCCGGTAAAGAAAATACCGATAAAAGCTGCCGGGAAGCCGGCGATGATGATCAGCATGGCGTTGCGAAACACATGCCCATAGAGCACGCGGTTGTTGCTCAGGCCCTTGGCTCGGGCTGTGACCACATACTGTTTGTTGATCTCATCGAGAAAGCTGTTCTTGGTCAGCAGCGTCAGGGTGGCGAAGTTGCCTATCACCAGGGCGGTGACGGGCAGCGCCAGGTGCCAGAAATAGTCGAGCAGCTTGCCGGTAAAGCTCAGCTCGTCGAAATTGTTTGACGTCAGCCCGCGCAGCGGGAACCAGTCCCAGTAGCTGCCGCCGGCAAACAGCACGATCAGCAGGATGGCGAAGAGGAAGGCGGGGATGGCGTAACCGACGATGATCGCCGAGCTGGTCCACACGTCGAAGGCGCTGCCGTGGCGAGTGGCCTTGGCGATGCCCAGCGGGATCGACACCAGGTACATGATCAGCGTGCTCCACAGCCCCAGGGAGATCGACACCGGCATCTTCTCGATGATCAGGTCGATGACCTCGGCATCGCGAAAGAAGCTCGAGCCAAAGTCCAGCTGCGCGTAGCTCTTGAGCATCAGCCAGAAGCGTTCCGGGGCGGATTTGTCGAAGCCGTACATGCGCTCAATTTCCGCCACCAGCTCGGGGTCCAGGCCCTGGGCGCCGCGGTAGTTGGAACCGGCCACCGAGACTTCGGCACCGCCGCCGGCGATCCGGCTGGTGGCGCCGTCAAAGCCTTCCAGTTTGGCGATCATCTGCTCAACTGGGCCACCGGGGGCGGCCTGGATGATGATGAAGTTGATCAGCAGAATGCCGAACAGCGTGGGGATGATCAGCAGCAGCCGACGAACGATATACGCCAGCATCTTATTGCTCCACGTCGACAGTGTTTTTTGTGGCAGCTTCGTCGGCCGCCGCTTCAGGGGATTTCTCGCGGGCCCACCAGGTGTAGAGGCCTACGTCGTATTTCGGGCTGATCTTGGGGTGCTCAAAACGGTTCCAGTAAGCCACGCGCCAGGTCTTGATATGCCAGTTGGGCACCACGTAATGACTCCACAGCAGCACACGATCAAGGGCACGGGTGTGGGCGATCAGGCTTTGCCGCGAATCGGCATTGATCAACCCGTCGACCAGGCTGTCCACGGCTGGATCTTTGAGGCCGATAAAGTTACGGCTGCCGGGGTTGTCAGCGCTGCTGGAGTGCCAGTATTCGCGTTGCTCGTTGCCGGGTGAATTGGATTGGGCGAAGCCGCCGACGATCAAGTCGAAGTCACGTGAGCGCAAGCGGTTGACGTACTGAGATACATCGACGCGGCGGATCACCAGTTCAATGCCCAGGTCGGCTAGGTTGCGTTTGAACGGCAGCAGGATACGTTCGAATTCGGTTTGTGCCAGCAGGAATTCGATGCTCACCGGTTTGCCGGTATTGTCGAGCATCCTGTCGCCATCGACACGCCAGCCGGCTTCCTGCAGCAGTTGATAGGCGCGGCGCTGCTGCTCACGAATGATGCCGCTGCCATCGGTGACCGAGGGCTGATACTCGTCGGTAAATACCTGGGATGGAATCTGCGTGCGCAATGGCTCCAGCAGCTTCAACTCATCCGCTGAGGGTAGGTCGACGGAGGCCAGTTCCGAGTTGTCGAAATAACTGCGCGTGCGGGTGTAGGCACCGTTGAACAGTTGACGATTGGTCCATTCATAGTCAAACAGCAGCCCCAGGGCTTCCCGCACACGGCGGTCGCTGAACTGTGGGCGGCGGGTATTGAAGATAAAACCCTGCATGCCGGTGGGGTTGCGATTGGCGATCTCTTCCTTGATCAGCTGACCATTGGCCACCGCGGCAGTGTTATAGGCCGTGGCCCAGTTCTTCGCGCTGGTTTCCAGCCAGTAATCAAACTGCCCGGCTTTGAGTGCTTCCAAGGCGACGGTATTGTCGCGGTAGTAGTCAAACTGCAAGGTGTCGAAATTGTAGAAGCCACGGTTGACCGGCAGGTCCTGGCCCCACCATTCCTTGACTCGCTCATAACGAATTGAACGACCCGCCTGAACATCAGCCACCTTGTAAGGGCCGCTGCCAACGGGGATGTCGAGATCGCTTTTGCTGAAGCCGCGTTCAGCCCACCAGTGCTTGGGCAATACTGGCAACTGGCCGACAATCAGCGGCAGTTCGCGGTTACCGGCATGTTTGAAAATAAAGCGCACGCGCTGTGGGCTTTCGACTTCAACCCGATCGACATCGGCATAGTAGCCGCGGTACATCGGTGCGCCTTTGCTCATCAGGGTGTCGAAGGTGAATTTGACGTCCTCGGCGGTTACCGGTTGGCCGTCATGAAAGCGGGCCTTGGGGTGCAGGTAGAACCGTACCCAGGCGTTGTCCGGCGCTTTTTCGATTTTTTCCGCGAGCAGGCCGTAAACAGTAAAGGGTTCATCCAGACTGGGGCGTGTCAGGCTGTCGTAGATAATGCCTATGTTTTCTTCAGCAACGCCCTTGGAAATGAACGGGTTGAGGCTGTCGAAGCTGCCGAACCCGGCTTGGCGCAGGGTGCCGCCTTTGGGGGCATCCGGGTTTACGTACTCGAAGTGCTGGAAGCCGGCAGGGTATTTCGGCGGTTCGTCATACAAGGTCTGTGCGTGCTTGGGGCCGGCCAGGACCAGGCCGGCAACGCCAAGTAGGGCAAGGCTGCTGAAGCGGATAATCAGGGCGCGCACGGCATGGGTCATTCAGCGTTCTCCATGGATTTCAGCCACCAGGTACGCAGGCCCAAGGTGTAGGGTGGCGTGGTGACGAAGGCAAATCGGTTGCGGTAAGCCAGGCGGTGGTAATCGATATACCAGTTCGGAATGCTGTAGTGCTGCCACAACAGTATCCGGTCAAGGGCGCGTGTAGCGGCAATCTGTTCGTCACGGTTCTGCGCCGAGAGCAGTTTTTCGATCATGGCGTCGACCACCGGGTGGGTAACGCCGGCGTAGTTCCTGCCGCCCTTGACCTTGGCTTGCGACGAATGGAAATACAGCGACTGTTCCAGGCCGGGGCTCAGGGTTTGTGGCAGGGTGACCAGAATCATGTCGAAATCGTATTGATCGAGGCGCTGTTTGTATTGCGCGCGGTCAACGGTGCGCAGCCTGGCCTGGATACCGATGCTGGCCAAGTTTTCGGTAAAGGGCTGGAGAATGCGTTCAAGGTTCGGGTTAACCAGCAATATTTCAAAGCGCAGGGGCTGCCCCTGACTGTTGAGCAGACGCTGGCCGGAGGGCTTCCAGCCTGCATCGGCCAATAGACCGAGGGCGCGGCGCAAGGTTTCCCGTGGGATGCCGCGGCCATCGGTTTGCGGCACGCTGAACGGTTCGCTGAACAGGCGTGACTGAAGTTGCTTGCGGTAAGGCGAGAGCAACAGCCACTCGGCGCCTTCCGGTTTACCGCTGGCGGCGAATTCACTGTTGGGGTAATAGCTCTGGGCGCGGGTGTAAGAGCTGTTGAACAGCGCGCGATTGGCCCATTCGAAGTCGAACATCAGGCCCAATGCTTCGCGCACCTTGCGCTCGGCAAACACCTCGCGGCGGGTGTTCATAAACAGCGCTTGGGACTGGGTAGGAATCTTGTGCGGGATTTCGGCGCGGATTACCTCACCACGGCTGAGTGCCGGAAAGCGATAGCCGTTGGCCCAGTTCTTCGCCTGCTGTTCGATATAAATGTCGAACTCACCGGCCTTGAAGGCCTCGAAGGCCACATGGCTGTCGCGGTAAAACTCCACGTCGACCCGGTCGAAATTGTATTTGCCACGGTTGACCGGCAGCTTGGCGCCCCACCAGTCCTTGACCCGCTCAAAGCGCAGACTGCGTCCGGGGCTGACCTGGGTAATACGGTAGGGGCCACTGCCCAACGGCGGTTCATAGGTGGTGGCTTTGAAGTCGCGATCTTTCCAGTAATGTTGCGGCAGCACCGGTAATTCGCCCAGGCGCAGAATCAGTAGGGAGTTGCCGGCGCGCTTGAGTACAAAACGGATGCTGTGGCGGTTGAGGATATCGACCCGTTTGACTTCCTGCAGGTTGGTGCGGTACTGCGGGTGACCTTCCTTGAGCAGCAGGCGGTAGGAGAAGGCCACATCATAGGCGGTTATCGGTTTGCCATCGTGAAAGCGTGCTTCGGGGCGCAGGTTGTATACCACCCAACTGCGGTCATCGCTGTATTCCACCGACTCGGCGATCAAGCCATAGCTGGAAGCCGGCTCGTCACCTGAAGGGTCATAGGCACCGGTGCCGACCATCAGCGGCGCATTCAGCTCATTGACGCCGTACTGCAGGAAGTTGGCGGTACTGATCGGGCTGCTGCCCTTGAAGGTATAAGGGTTGAGCGTGTCGAAGGTGCCGTTGGCCATCATCCGTAGCGTGCCGCCCTTGGGCGCTTCCGGGTTGACCCAGGCGAAATGGGTAAAACTGGCAGGGTATTTCAGCTCACCAAACTGAGCGTAGCCGTGACTTTTATACAGGGTCGCCCAGGCAGATGAGCTGATGGCCAGGCAGAGAAACAGCGAGAGGAGGGGACGTATCAAGTGAAATATCCGATCCGTGGCGTCTTGTGGGCTGCTGGTCAGGCACATTAACAGCTTGTATCAGCAGGAAAAAGGGTCGTATCGAGAGCCGGTGACGAGAGCACTTTGACTACACTCAGACTATCCACTGCGAGGGCATCATTTTGCTGACAGCCTGCCATGGTTTGCAGTCATGGATTGATCGCTTCAACCAAGCCGAATTACCTGCTCTGGCCACAGTGGTGCATGACTTGCATCGTTTGACTCAGGGGCACACGTCCTCGGTGCAGCAACTGGCCGATGTCTTATTACGGGATGCGGCTTTGACCACGAAGGTCTTACGCGTCGGCAACAGCGTGTTCTACAACCCCTCTCAAGAGCCCATTCGGACCATCTCCCGGGCCATTGTGCTGATTGGCTTTGATAACGTGCGCCAGATTGGTCTGTCGATCAGCCTGATTGATGGCCTGTTGGCGCGCAGCTCTCGCGAGCAGCTCGCCGAATTGCTCGCGCAGTCGTTTCATGCCGCTGTGCAGGCGCGCAATATTGCCGGCTACGTGCTTACCCGAAGTGACGAGGAGGTGTTTATCGCCGCCTTGCTGCATAACGTGGGTGAACTGGCATTCTGGGGCTGCGCCGGTGAAGTGGCTGATGAATTGGCCAGTGCCCTGGCGCAGCCGGGTGTAAATGCCGATGAAGTGGTGATGAGCGTGCTGGGCAGCAGTTTTCGGCAAATGAGTTTGGCTTTGGTGAAAAGCTGGAACCTCGGCGATACCCTGAGTCTGGCGCTGCAGTCGAGCAGTCAGCATGACCCTGCCGGCAAAGCCGTGGCTCTTGGCGCGAAGATCAGTCAGGTGGCGCTTGAAGGCTGGGATTCACCGGCCATGGACGCTTTGGTCGGGCAACTGGCCGGTTTTATCGGCGTGAGCCCGCAGGAGGCTATGCAACAGGTGCTGGCCAGCGCTGAAGAAACTGTAGCGATGGCTGCCACCTTTGGCGTGGGCCAGCTAGGCAAGCTGATTCCCAATACCGATCCGGAGCAGATTCGCCTGCAGCAGGAACAGCGCAAGGCGCGGCTGTTGCAACCTGATCTGCTGATCTTGCAGCAAGCCCTCCAGGACCTTGGGCTGTTGGTTTCGCGGCGTGCCGATTTGGGATTGGTGCTCGATACCCTGTTCAAGGGCCTGCATCAGGGCGCTGGGCTGGAGCGCATCATGTTGGTGGTACTGGCGGACGGGCAGAGTTGCTTTCGCTGCAAGCGGGTGATCGGTGAGGGCACAGGCGGTTGGGCGCATGACTTTATCCTGCCGGTTGAGCAAGCCGAGCAACCGCATATTTTCAGCTATGCCCTGCGTAACAAAGAGGCGCTATGGATGGGGGTGCCGGCCAGTTACAACCTCAATGAATTGGTCACTCAGCCAATCCGTCAGCGTCTGGGACAGGGCATGTTCTTTATTGCGCCGCTGTTGGCAGGAACGCGCGAAATTGGCTTGCTGTATGCCGATAGCCGGGTATCAGGGCGGGCGCTGAAGCATGAGCAATTTGTCGCTTTTCAGCGCTTTACCCAGTTGACCGGGCGCTGCCTGGACGCAATGAGCAAGAAGGCCTGATCAGTTTACGCTGTACAGAGTCAGGGTCTGCCCAGGCTTGAGTGCCTTGCCGGCTCTGGGGTTCCAGTTCTGCAGGCTTTTCATCGGTACCTTGAAGCGCTTGGCGATCAGATACAGGGAATCACCCTGGCGTACTGTGTAGTAGGTGGCTCCTTTGCGGGGCGCGCCGCCGCTTCCCCCGGAAGCTGCCTGGCCGGCTTGCATGGTCAGTACCTGGCCGACGCGCAGGCTGTTGCCGGACAGCTTGTTCCAGCGCTGCACGTCCTTGACTGACACATTGTGGTGCTTGGCAATTAGCCAGAGATTGTCACCATTTTTTACTCGGTAGGTGCGTACCGGCTGACTCTGTGCCACTGGGCGCTGAAACAGTGGTTCATGTGGCGTTACTCCGGGCTGAGTGGGAATGCTCAGAACCTGGCCGAGGCGCAGGTTGTTGCTGGACAGTTTGTTGATGTCCCGGAGGGTATTGACCGTTAATTGATGCCGATTGGCGATGCTGTGCAGGCTGTCGCCCGAGCGCACGCGGTATTGCTGCCAGTCGACTCGTTCCTGAGGCTTCATCAGTGACAGGTTGGCGGTGAGCAGATCAGCCTTGTCGGTGGGTACCAGCAGATGCTGTGGGCCATCGAGGGTAATCCCTTTTTTGAATGCGGGGTTGAGCAGGTAAAGCTCATCTTCATCCAGATCGGCCATGGCGGCGACGCGGGCCAGGTCCATGCGCTGCTTGAACTCGACCTTCTCGAAATAGGGTTCATTGGCGATGGGGTTTAGGCTGACCCCATAGGCCTGCGGCGTCATGATCACCTGAGACAGGGCCAGCAGTTTGGGCACGTAGTTCTGTGTTTCGGTTGGTAGCGAGAGATTCCAGTAGTCGGTCGGCAGCCCAAGTTTCTGGTTGCGCTCAATCGCCCGGCTGACACGGCCTTCCCCGGCGTTATAGGCGGCCAGCGCCAGTAGCCAGTCACCGTTGAACATTTCCTTGAGGCGTGTCAGGTAATTAATGGCCGCGTCGGTAGAGGCCATCACATCGCGGCGGCCGTCATACCAGCTGGTCTGGCGCAGGTTGAAGTTGCGCCCAGTGGAGGGGATGAACTGCCATAGCCCGACCGCGTCGGCTGGCGAGTAGGCCATGGGGTCATATGAGCTTTCAATAATCGGCAGCAGGGCCAGCTCCATGGGCATGTTGCGCGCTTCCAGGCGCTCGACAATGAAATGGATATAAGGGCTGCTGCGTTCGCCGGCTTTTTCGACAAACGATGGATTACTGACAAACCACAGGCGTTGCTGCTCAATGCGTGGGTTGAGGGTTATGCTGTCTTGCAGTTGATAACCGCTGCGTACGCGCTCCCAGATGTCTTTGGGTTCATCGGGGAGCTCTGAGGCCTGGCTGCTGAGCCACTCGGGTTCCTGCTCCAGACCTACTGCGCGATCGGTATCGCGACCGCTGTCGTGGCGATAGTTGCTAGTGGTTTGGCAGCCGGCCAAGACCATGCACATGATCACCACAAGCGTCTGAGCGCATTGTATCAATGCCTTTAAATTCAAGGTCTTGCGTGGTGATAGAGGCATTGGCGGCGGTGTATATCCCGGCAAAAAGTTCGGGGGATTCTAGGAAGCAGCCTGCGCTTGGTCAAGTTTTAACCAGTCTTTTGTGGGGCTGTCGAGGTTTAGAAATGATCCTTCCAGGCCCTTAAGGCGGCGAACACCTGTGTCGGCGTCAGGTTTGCCGCCGCTTCTCGTTGGGCCGCTATGGTGATGACAGCCGGTTCGTGGCAGCGCAAAAATGGATTGGTCGCACGTTCGAGTGCAATGGATGATGGCAGGCTGATTTGTCCGTCCTCGCGCCATTGGCCGACTTGCGCCAGACGCTGCTGGACTTGCGGATTATCCGGTTCAACAGCCGCTGCAAAGCGCAGGTTGCTCAGGGTGTATTCATGGGTGCAATACACCTGTGTCTGTCCGGGGAGGGCGGCCAGGCGGCTGAGCGAGGTGTGCATCTGCTCGGGGCTGCCTTCGAACAGGCGACCACAGCCGCCAGCAAACAGCGTGTCGCCACAGAACAGCCAGTGCTGCTCGGGCTGGATATAGGCGATATGTCCGAGTGTGTGCCCCGGCACTTCATATATATCGAATCGCTGGCCCAGCACGTCAACCTGGTCGCTGTCGTACAACCCCAGGTCACGCCCTTGAATCTTCTCATTGGCCGGACACAATACCCGGGCACCGGTTGCCGCCTTTAGCCGTTCAATACCGCCGACGTGGTCGAAATGATGGTGGGTGATCAGAATGTCGCTCAACTGCCAGCCGGGATTGGCCGCCAGCCAGGCTTCGACTGGCGCAGCGTCACCCGGGTCAACCACCGCGCAGCGACGCTGCTTCTGGTCTTGCAGCAGCCATATATAGTTGTCGGAGAATGCAGGCAGGGCGTCGATTTTTATCATCAGCGGGTCGCTAAGCAGAACACAAAGGTGCATCTTAGGGCGCAATGGCGGTGCTGGCTACGCCGCACGATCTGCTGCGGGTCGGCCCTGCTGCGTTAAAAACAGGCTCGGAATGCTCATGTACAAAAGTACACTCCGCTTCCTCGCCTCTTTATGCCTTGCATGGCTCTAGCTCGCGAGATCGTGAGTAGGTTCTAAGTCCCCGCTCGGTCGTGAATATTACGGGAGTAGCCCCTTATGTCCGATCACCCTTTTGCCCATGCAGACCGTGAATGGCTCGACCTGATTGGTTCCGCGCGCACCTGGCTGAGCGGCCCGCTCGGGCAGTTGTTGTTAGAGCAGGAGCGGCAGTTGCTGGAGGAAGAGCTGGCGCGTTTTTTTGGCGGGTACCTGGTGCATTACGGCCCTGCTGCAGACACGCCGCCGAATGCTCGGCAAATTCAGCGCAGCGTGCGCCTGGGCGCGCCATTCAAGGGGGTGGAGATTGTCTGTGAGGAACAATCCTGGCCGCTCACCGAGCATGCTGCGGATGTGGTGGTGGTGCAGCATGGTCTGGATTTCAGCCTGTCGCCCCATGGCCTGCTTCGTGAGGCAGCGCGTAGCGTGCGGCCAGGCGGTCATCTGCTGATCGTCGGGATAAACCCGATGAGTAGCTGGGGTGTACGCCATCTTTTTTCTCGCGACGCGTTCCGTCTGGCCCGATGTATTGCGCCTAGTCGGGTCAGCGACTGGTTGCACCTGCTGGGCTTCGCGCTGGAGAAACGCCGCTTCGGGTGCTATCGTCCGCCGCTTTCTGCGCCGGCCTGGCAAGCACGCCTGGTTGCGCTGGAGCGCATTGGGGCGGCCTGGCAGCCACCTGGTGGCGGTTTTTACGTGCTGGTGGCCCGCAAGCTGGTGGTGGGGCTGCGACCGTTGCGCCAACCCAGCCGGCAATCGGTGGGCAAGCTGTTGCCGATGCCGGTGGCCAAGGTCAGCCGGCGTGAAACACCGCAGAAGTAGCTGGCATAGGCAGTAGAACCGGCCGGACTAATTGAGCGAGAGATTGCAGATAGATGAGTGAACAGGTCGAGATCTACACCGACGGCGCCTGCAAAGGTAATCCTGGCGTGGGTGGCTGGGGAGCGTTACTGATTTGCAAGGGTGTGGAGAAGGAACTGTGGGGCGGTGATCCCAATACCACCAATAACCGCATGGAGCTCATGGCGGCAATCTGCGCCTTGATCGCACTGACGCGGCCCTGTTCGGTGCGCCTGGTTACCGACTCACAGTATGTGATGAAGGGCATTCAGGAGTGGATGCCGAACTGGAAGAAACGCGGCTGGAAGACCGCCGCCAAGGAGCCGGTAAAGAATGCCGATCTTTGGCAGGCGCTGGATGAGCAGGTCAATCGTCATCAAGTGACGTGGCAGTGGGTACGCGGCCATACCGGCCATCCAGGTAACGAGCGCGCTGACCAGTTGGCCAACCGCGGTGTTGATGAAGTAAGAGGGTTGAAGCATGCGTAGTGTGGTGCTCGATACAGAAACCACGGGTATGCCGGTGGCTGATGGCCATCGGATTATCGAAATCGGCTGTGTTGAACTGATCGGCCGGCGTCTGACCGGGCGGCACTTTCACGTTTACCTACAGCCTGATCGCGAAATCGACGAAGGCGCGATTGCGGTGCACGGCATCACCAACGACTTTGTCAAAGACAAGCCGCGCTTCAAGGACGTCGCCGATGAGTTCTTCGAGTTCATCAAGGGCGCGCAGCTGATCATCCACAACGCGGCGTTCGACGTTGGCTTTATCAACAACGAATTTGCCTTGGTCAAGCAGGACGACCGCGCTGATATCAGTGAGCACTGCTCGATCCTCGACACCCTGATGATGGCCCGCGAGCGCCATCCGGGGCAGCGCAACAACCTCGACGCCCTGTGCAAACGCTATGGTGTCGACAACTCTGGTCGTGATCTGCACGGGGCCTTGCTCGACGCCGAGATTCTCGCTGACGTCTACCTGACCATGACCGGCGGACAGACCAACTTGTCCCTCGCTGGTGACGGCTCGGAAGGTGACAGCAATGGCCGTCAGCAGCCCAGTGCAATTCGTCGGTTGTCGGCTGAGCGGCCTCGCACACGGGTGATCCGCGCCAGTGACGACGAGTTGAATGCCCATTTGGCGCGTTTGGCAATCATCGAGAAGTCGGCCGGTGCTCCGCCACTCTGGGTTCAGCTTGAGCAGCCCAAGGTGGAGGCCTGATCGGCCGCCAGGCGGTTGCCGTTAGCCTGTAGGTGAACGGCTCTAGCGAGTGTTGAGTTATCCACTCGCGACCTTTTCGTACAGCGTCACGCAGAGGGGGTTCCGCCTGGCGGAGCCAGCCTCTACCCTGATGAGATAGGCAGGCTCAGCCTGTCACACTCAGGGACGCCACAATGTATAAAGACCTCAAGTTCCCCGTCCTGATCGTGCACCGCGACATCAAGGCCGATACCGTGGCCGGTGACCGGGTACGCGCCATCGCCCAAGAACTGGAGCAGGACGGTTTCAGTATCCTTTCTACCGCCAGCTCCGCCGAGGGGCGCATCGTGGCCTCCACGCACCATGGTTTGGCCTGCATTCTGGTCGCCGCCGAAGGTGCAGGGGAGAACAAGACCCTGTTGCAGGACATGGTCGAGCTGATTCGCATCGCTCGCCGCCGTGCGCCACAACTGCCGATTTTTGCCTTGGGCGAGCAGGTAACCATCGAAAACGCGCCGGCCGAGGCCATGGTCGATCTCAATCAGCTGCGCGGCATTCTCTATCTGTTCGAAGACACCGTGCCATTTCTGGCCCGCCAAGTGGCTCGCGCCGCGCGCAATTACCTGGATTGCCTGTTGCCGCCGTTCTTCAAGGCGCTGGTGCAGCACACTGCGCAGTCCAACTATTCCTGGCACACGCCCGGCCATGGTGGCGGTGTGGCTTATCGCAAAAGCCCGGTGGGGCAGGCGTTTCACCAGTTTTTCGGCGAGAACACCCTGCGTTCTGATCTCTCGGTATCGGTGCCGGAACTGGGTTCGCTGCTCGATCACACGGGCCCGCTTGCTGAGGCCGAAGCTCGCGCGGCGCGCAATTTCGGTGCCGATCACACCTACTTCGTGATCAACGGCACCTCGACGGCGAACAAGATTGTCTGGCACTCCATGGTCGGCCGCGACGACCTGGTGCTGGTGGATCGCAACTGCCACAAGTCGATCCTGCATTCGATCATCATGACTGGGGCGATTCCGCTCTATCTGTGCCCGGAGCGTAACGAGCTGGGCATCATTGGTCCGATTCCGCTGAGCGAATTCAGTCGTGAGTCGATTCAGGCGAAGATCGATGCCAGCCCGCTGGCGCGCGGCCGTGTGCCAAGTAGCAGTGGCGCGATGGTCAAGCTGGTGGTGGTGACCAATTCGACCTACGACGGCCTCTGTTACAACGCCGAGCTGATCAAACAGACCTTGGGCAACAGCGTCGAGGTGCTGCATTTCGAT
Organism: Pseudomonas sp. SL4(2022); assembly: GCF_026625725.1. NCBI lineage: Bacteria > Pseudomonadati > Pseudomonadota > Gammaproteobacteria > Pseudomonadales > Pseudomonadaceae > Pseudomonas > Pseudomonas sp. SL4(2022). The sequence goes on along the minus strand of NZ_CP113060.1, from coordinate 4,381,076 downwards.
GAGGCCTGGTACGCCTATGCGGCATTTCATGAGTTTTACCGCGGGCGTTACGGCATGGGCACCGCGCGCAGCGAAGACACGCCACTGGTGTTCACCACCCATTCCACTCACAAGCTGTTGGCCGCGTTCAGTCAGGCTTCGATGATCCATGTGCAGGACGGTGGCAAGCGTCAGCTGGATCGGGATCGCTTTAACGAAGCCTTCATGATGCACATCTCCACCTCACCGCAGTACGGCATCATCGCTTCACTGGATGTGGCCTCGGCGATGATGGAAGGCCCGGCCGGGCGCTCACTGATTCAGGAAACCTTTGATGAAGCCCTGAGTTTCCGCCGTGCCCTGGCCAATCTGCGGCAAAACCTCAGTGCCGATGACTGGTGGTTCAGCATCTGGCAGCCGGCCAAGGCCGAAGGCACCGATGATGTGGCCACCCAGGATTGGCTGCTGCAACCGCAAGCCGACTGGCACGGTTTTGGTGAGGTGGCCGAAGACTATGTGCTGCTCGACCCGATCAAGGTGACCCTGGTGACGCCGGGCTTAACTGCAGACGGCAAGCTGGATGCGCGTGGCATACCGGCGGCGGTGGTCAGCAAGTTCCTCTGGGAGCGCGGCCTGGTGGTAGAGAAGACCGGGCTGTACTCCTTCCTGGTGCTGTTCTCTATGGGTATTACCAAGGGCAAGTGGAGCACGCTGCTGACCGAATTGCTGGAGTTCAAACGCAGCTATGACGCCAACTTGCCGTTGAGTGATGTGCTGCCGTCGATTGCTCAGGCCGGCAAGACCTTCTATCAGGACATGGGCCTGCGTGATCTGTGCGATGCACTGCATGCCTGCTACCGCGAAAACGCCACTGCCAAGGCCCTCAAACGCATGTACACGGTGCTGCCAGAGGTGGCGATCAAGCCCGCCGATGCTTATAACCAACTGGTGCGTGGTGAAGTCGAGGCGGTGCCAATCGAGCAGTTGGAGGGGCGCATTGCTGCGGTGATGCTGGTGCCTTATCCGCCAGGAATCCCGCTCATCATGCCCGGTGAGCGGTTTACCGCGCAGACCCGTTCGATCATCGATTACCTGGCGTTTGCCCGTACGTTCGACCGCAGCTTCCCCGGTTTCGATGCCGATGTGCACGGTCTGCAGCGTGAGGATGGGGCTTATACCGTCGACTGCATTAAGGCCTGACACTTGACCAGCCTGCCGCGTTAAGCGGCAGGCTGGTTGTGCTGTGCGGCTTACCTCTGTAGATCAAGCGCTTATCGCCGATAGGTAAAAATTGAGCTTAACTTTAATGACGTGCCCTGCGTCACAGTGGCCAGCATCGACATTTGTCGGTTGGTTGTTATAGTTGCTCGATTTTTACCATAAGAAAATTTCCATCTTGCGCTTGCGCCCCTGCTGAGGATGACTGCCGTGTCCGACTACAAAGCCTTTAATGTCGTGTTGGCAGATAAGGTCGCCCATGTGGTGATCAATCGCCCGGAAAAGGTCAATGCGATGAACGCGGACTTCTGGCGCGAGATCATCGAGATTTTCCGCTGGATCGATGACACCGATGAAGTGCGTGCGGTGGTGATCTCCGGTGCCGGTAAACACTTCTCCTCAGGCATCGACCTGATGATGCTGGCCTCGGTCGGTAGTCAGTTGGGCCCGGATGTCGGCCGTAATGCCGAAAAACTGCGGCGCAAGATTCTCGAACTGCAGGCCTCATTCAATGCCGTGGACAACTGCCGCAAACCAGTCCTGGCGGCTATTCAGGGTTACTGCCTGGGCGGCGCCATTGACCTGGTATCGGCCTGCGACATGCGCTATTCGACGGTTGATGCGCAGTTTTCGATCAAGGAAATCGACATCGGTATGGCCGCCGACGTTGGTACGTTACAGCGCCTGCCACGCATCATCGGCGACGGCATGATGCGCGAACTGGCCTTTACCGGGCGCACCATCAACGGTGAGGAGGCGCGCAGCATCGGCCTGGTCAACCGTACTTATGCTGACGCTGATGCTTTGCTTGATGGTGTGATGGGCATTGCCCGCGAGATCGCCAGCAAGTCGCCAGTGGCCATCCGTGGTACCAAGGAAATGATTCGCTACATGCGCGACCACCGTGTCGACGATGGCCTCGAATACATCGCCACTTGGAACGCGGCCATGCTGCAGTCGGCCGACCTGCGTGTGGCCATGACGGCGCACATGAGCAAGCAGAAACCGGAGTTCGCTGATTGATGCGGCCCTTACAGTTATTTTTCATTCAGGCGCGGGAGGCGTAATTGCCCATGGTTTCCGGAGCCACGTCGCTTAATCTGGTGCGCGATGAACTGTTCACCACCATGGAAGAGGCCGAGTCGAGCCTTGAGCAATTCATTGCCGATCGCAACAACGGCAGCCTGCTGCAGCAGGCGGTGGAAAGCCTGCATCAAGTGCGCGGCACGCTGAACCTGATCGAGCTGGCCGGTGCCGAACTGCTGGCGCAGGAAGTACTCGATCAAGCCACCGATATCCCAGCCGGTGCCGGTGAGGAACGCGACGTCCAGTTGTCTGCCCTGAGCAATGCGCTGCACGTATTGCGCCGCTACCTGGAAAACGTCGAGGCACATCGTCAGGAAATGCCGGAACTGCTGCTGCCGGCCATCAATGATCTACGTCAAGCGGGCGGTCAACCTGCCTTGCCGGAAAGCTTCTTTTTCAGCGTGCGTCTCGACCATGCCCGGCCACGCACGGCGCCTGCCTCGATTGATGGCGCAGCGCGCGAAGGGGAAGGCCGTCGTCTGCGTCACATGTATCAGGTTGGTCTGCTCGGTTTCCTTCGTGAGCAGAATCCTCAGGCCAGTCTCAAACTGATGGGGCGTGCATTGACTCGCCTCGACAGCCTGTTCGCCAATGAGCCGCGCGGTCGTTTGTGTTGGGTGGGTTGCGCAGCAGTTGAAGCGCAGGTTGATGGACAACTGCTGCCACGCAAGTCGCGCAAGCAGCTGTTCTCGCGGATTGATCGCGAACTTAAGCAGTTGTTGATCAATGGCCAATACGAAGCGCCGCGTAACCTGCTTAAAGAGTTGCTGTATCTGGTGGCATTGGCCGATACCCGCGGTCCATTGGCGACAACCTTGAGTGACGTATTCGGGCTGATGCCGCTGCCATTTACCGACCACATGTTGGAAGAGGAATACCAGCGTCTCGCCGGCCCGGGGCAGGCGGTTATGCGCTCGCTGAGTTCGGCTATCCGCGAAGAGCTCAATAGTGTCAAGGATATGCTTGACCTGATCGAGCGCGGCACGTTGCAAGGCGAAAGCCTTGTTAGCTTGCATGCGCTGCTCGGCAAATTAAGCAAAACCCTCGGTATGGTGGGGCTCAGCTCAGCGGGCAATGCGCTGGGTGCGCAGTTGCAAACTGTGGCCAGCTGGAGTGAGGCGTCCCCGCCGCACGCCCAGGAGCTGCACAGACTGGCGGATGCCGTGCTGTATGTCGAAGGTATGGTCGCCAGCCTGGAGCGTGGTGAGCATCGTGATGCGCGTCCTGCACAGGTGCAACCGGGTGATGAGGCAGAGTCCTTTGCCCTGCACCAACTCACCGAGGCGCGGATTGTTGTGGTGGATGAAGCTCAGGCAGGCCTAGCTTTGGCTAAGCGGGCAATCACGGCATACCTGGAGTCAGGCGGCGAACGCATGCACCTGTCCAATGTACCGTTCAGTCTTCAAGCTGTGCGTGGCGGCTTATGGTTCCTTGGGCAGGAGCGTGCGGCAGGGTTGGTGGGTGCCTGTGCAGATTACATCCAGACGCAGATGTTCGATGCCCAGCAAATGCCGGCCGAACAGATGTTGGAAACCCTGGCCGATGCCCTGAGCAGCCTTGAGTACTACCTCGAGGGCGGCGCTGTGCTGAGGCCGGAAACTCAGCCGAGCGTGCTTGATCTTGCAGCCGAGAGCGTGCGCGCGCTGGGCATGTCGTTGGAGGTTTGAACATGCTCCCTTGGCAACCCAAGGTGCTTGATTGTCAGCAGCCGGGCGGCTGGGCGCTGGTACATTGTCAGCAGCACTTTCTGGCAGACAGCAATGGCGTATTGTTTCCGCGCGAGTGGTTGAAAAAACAGGACTTATCGGTGGTCGCCGAGCATGGCCTGGGTTATTTCAAGGGCGATGCTGTCTATCTGCTTGAACTGCAGCAGTTACATGACATGCCGGGTTTCCTCTGGCAAGGCCTGCGCCAATTCATGCTGCAGGGCGATGATAGCGACACCTTCCGTTTGCTCAGTTACGCCGCGCAAACCTCCACCTGGGCTGCGCAGCACCGCTTCTGTGGGCATTGCGGTGCCGCGATGCAACAGGTGCCTGGTGAGCGGGCCATGCGCTGTGCGGGTTGCGAACAGCAACATTATCCGCGCCTGTCGCCGAGCATGATCGTCTTGGTTACCCGCGGCGATGAAATTCTTCTGGCTCGTTCGCCACGTTTCGTGGCCGGGGTGTACAGCACGCTTGCGGGTTTTGTTGAGCCGAGCGAATCGGTGGAGCACTGCGTGGCGCGCGAGGTGCGCGAAGAGGTCGGTGTGGAGATCTGCAACCTGCAGTACCTGGGTAGCCAAGGCTGGCCGTTTCCGCATTCACTGATGCTGGGGTTTCATGCCGAATACGCGTCGGGCGAGATTGTCATGCAGGTGGATGAAATCGAGGATGCGCGCTGGTTCAGTGTCCATGACCTGCCGCCTCTGCCAGCTCCGCGCTCAATTGCCCGCTACCTGATCGACGTCTATGTCGCGCGTCGTCTAGGCCTGCCCGAACCAGTGCTGCCAGGCTAAGCGAGCCGTCAACGCCAGCACCATCATGATGAATACCGGGCGGATAAACTTTGAGCCGCCTTTGATCGCTGTCCGTGCGCCAAGAAACGCCCCGGCCATCAATGCCAGGCCCATGCTGATGCCCAGCAGCCAGGCGACCTTGCCGCTGATGATGAAGATGCTCAGGGCGCAGGCGTTACTGATGAAGTTCATGCTACGTGCCACGCCACTGGCCCTCACCAGATCGAGCGGATACAGCAGCAGGCTGCTGACTGTCCAGAACGCGCCGGTGCCGGGGCCAACTACGCCATCATAGAAACCCAGCGTCAGACCCTGCGGCCACTGACGCCCCTTGGCAATCGCGGCATCGGTTGTCAGCGGTGCGGTGGGCGGTTTGCTAAACAGCAGGTACAGACCGCAGGCGAACACCACCACAGGCAAGAACTGGTTGAGCCAGTCCGATGGCAGCCAGTGCGCCAGTATCGCGCCCATCAGGGCGCCCATGGCTGTGGCGGTCAGAGCGTTACGCCATTGGCTAGGGTTGAACAGTTTGCGTCGGTAAAAGGTGTAGCTGGCCATCGCAGAGCCAAAGGTGGCGCAGAGTTTGTTGGTGCCCAAGGCCAGGTGGGGCGGCAGACCGGCGGTGAGCAGGGCGGGAATGGTCAACAGGCCGCCCCCTCCGGCGATTGCATCGATAAAACCAGCCGTAAAGGCCACCAGAGCCAGAATCGCCAGGGTCGACAATTCCATGCCGAAATCAAACGGGAAAGCCATGAGCAATTACCGGAAGAGGTTTGATCGCGTGTAGCGTCGGCTTATCACCGGCAGCTTGCCAGATAAGCCGGCAAAATACGCGCTGTGTCTAATTGTGCGTGACTTCGTCTGTTCGCCAGTCAGGTAGCTGCGCATAATGCCGTCAATTCACCGCATAAGGAATGCAAGGCGATGCAATACGGCGGACTGGCTTGGGCAATGGCATTGCTGGCGCTACTGGCGGCATTTGTGGCCGCACGCATTTTGTTCAGTCGGCAGTGGTTTTTGGGTTGGTTGCGCGGTACTTGCGGCCTGGCCTTTGTCGCGCTGACGGCGTTGATTGCTGTGCTTGCCTATGACTTGTACAGCTACGCACCGGTTGCCGCAGGCAAGCCACTGGCGACCCTGAGCTTCAAGGCCGATGGCCCGCTGTACCGTGTGAGTGTGCTGGAGGGCGCCCAGGAGCGTACGCTGACGATGGAGGGCGATCTTTGGCAGCTGGATGCACGCCTTCTCCAGTGGAAGGGGTTGGCTGCGTTGATTGGTCTACAGCCGGGCTTTCGGCTGGAAAAGCTCTCCGGGCGTTTTCTTTCCATTGAGCAGCAGAGCCTGGCACAGCATACCCGTGTCGAACTGGCGCGCAGCCCCTATGGTATTGACCTGTGGCGCTGGTTGCGGCTGGGTTCGCATGATCTGTTCATTTTCGACCCACAGGCGCGTCGGGTGAACTATCTGCCGCTGGCCGACGAAGCCGTTTTCAGTATCAACCTGACGCCTGCCGGCCTGCTGGCTGAACCGATGAATCCGGCGGCCAAGCAGGCGCTGAAAGACTGGCAATAAACTCTCCGCAATAAGAAAGGCCACCGTCACGGTGGCCTTTCTTGTGCAGCAAGAACAGGGGGTTACTTGCCTGCCCAGCGCTTGAGCACCAGGGTGGCGTTGGTGCCACCGAAGCCGAAGCTGTTGCTCATCACGGTGTCGATCTTGGCGTTCTCAACGGTTGTACGTTGAATCGGCAGATCGGCAATTTCTGGGTCTATTTCATCAATGTTGACTGATCCGGCAATGAAGTTGCCTTCCATCATCAGCATGCAGTAGATGGCTTCCTGTACGCCTGCAGCACCCAGCGAGTGGCCAGACAGGCTCTTGGTCGAGCTGATCGCCGGTGCCTTGTCACCGAACACTTCACGTACTGCGCGGCTTTCGGCCACGTCGCCGACGGGTGTCGAGGTGCCGTGGGTGTTGAGGTAGTCGATAGGTGTATCGACGGTGGCCAAGGCCTGCTGCATGCAGCGCACCGCACCTTCACCGCTCGGTGCGACCATGTCGTAGCCGTCGGAGGTGGCACCATAGCCGACAATTTCGGCGTAGATTTTCGCGCCACGCTTGAGGGCGTGCTCGAGTTCTTCAACCACCACCATGCCACCGCCGCCGGCGATCACGAAGCCGTCACGTTTGGCGTCGTAGGCACGCGAGGCTTTCTCCGGGGTTTCGTTGTACTGGGTGGAGAGGGCACCCATGGCGTCGAACAGGAAGCTCTGGCTCCAATGTTCTTCCTCACCGCCTCCGGCAAAGACGATGTCTTGCTTGCCGAGTTGAATCTGCTCGACGGCATTACCGATGCAATGTGCACTGGTGGCGCAGGCCGAAGAGATTGAATAGTTAACGCCTTTGATCTTAAACGGCGTGGCCAGGCAGGCGGATACAGTGCTGCCCATGGTACGCGGCACGCGGTACGGGCCTACGCGCTTGACGCCTTTCTCGCGCAGGATGTCCATTGCTTCCATCTGGTTGAAGGTGGAAGCACCGCCGCTGCCTGCAATCAGGCCGATGCGCGGGCTGGAGATCTCTTCCGCGCTGAGCCCCGCATCCTTAATCGCCTGTTCCATCGACAGGTAGGCAAATGCCGCAGCATCACCCATAAAGCGATAGACCTTGCGGTCGATCAGCTCTTCCAGATTCAGGTCGATTGAGCCGGATACCTGGCTGCGCAGGCCCATCTCAGCATATTGCGGGTTGAAACGGATACCCGGACGGCCAGCGCGCAGGTTGGCTGAGACGGTTTCTTTGTCATTGCCCAGGCAGGAAACGATACCCAGGCCGGTAATCACGACGCGACGCATGTAGAGAATCCTTTAGAAACTGTCGGTAGAGGTGAACAGGCCAACACGCAGGCCTTCGGCACTGTAAATTTCGCGGCCATCGACACTGACGGTGCCATCGGCAATGGCCAGTACCAGGGAACGGGCGATGGTGCGCTTGATCTGGATGTTGTAAGTGACTTTCTTGGCAGTCGGCAGGACCTGGCCGAAGAACTTCACTTCGCCCGAACCGAGGGCGCGGCCACGGCCGGGGTTGCCCTGCCAGCCGAGGTGGAAACCGACCAGCTGCCACATGGCATCCAGGCCCAGGCAGCCTGGCATCACCGGATCGCCTTCGAAATGGCAGGCGAAGAACCACAGGTCAGGAGTGATATCGAGCTCGGCGACTATTTCGCCCTTGCCGTACTTGCCGCCGGTGTCGCTGATGTGGGTGATGCGATCGATCATCAGCATGTTCGGCGCGGGCAGTTGCGCATTACCTGGGCCGAATAGTTCGCCGCGACCGCAGGCGAGCAGTTCTTCCCGGGTGAAGGCGTTTTGTTTGGTCATGCGAGCTCCTCAATATGTCCCATGCGCCAAGGCTGGGCGAATCGTCCTGGCTGGCGACGCAGCCTCTGCGCCTGCCAACAGCCTAGTCATAGACTGTTGCGTTGTGGTGAAAGTCACAGCCTTGTGAGTACAGTTGTACTCCGCTTTTACGCGACTGTTCTGAATGCCTGGCTCTAGCCTGCAGCAGTTGGGCCTTCTTGACTACCCGTCGAAGGTCGAGGGGGTAGCCAACGCTGCAGTATTTGCTGCAAATCGGCACGTTTGAACGGCTTTGCCAGGTAATCGTTCATCCCCGCCTGCAGGCAGGCCTCGCGGTCGCCCTGCAGGGCATTGGCGGTGAGGGCGATGATCGGCAGTTCAGCGCAATCTGCCAGGCGGCGGATCTGCCGGGTGGCTTCGTAGCCATCCATGATCGGCAGGCGGCAGTCCATTAGAATCGCCGCGTAATTCTGCTGGGTGACCTGGTGCACAGCCTGAGCGCCATCGCCGACCAGGCTGACTTGGTAGCCCAGGCTGCGTAGCATGGCCTCGATCACGGTCTGGTTGACCGGGTTGTCTTCAACCAGCAGTACCGGCTGACCCTGGCCACTCTGGCCTGGAGGCCGGTGGTCATGGGCCACCTCGGCGGCCTGCTGGGAAAACGGCAGGGGGATTTCCAGGGTGAATACCGAACCCTGACCTTCTTCGCTGACCGCGCGCAAAGTGCCGCCCATACGCTCAGCCAGCGTGCGAGCGATGGGCAAACCCAGCCCGGTGCCGCCGTAACGTCTTGAAATAGAAGTGTCGGCCTGCTGGAAAGCATCGAACATGTGCTCCAGGCGCTTAGGTGAGATGCCAATGCCGCTGTCGTGCACGGCGCAGCTGAACCACAGCACCTGGTTATCCAGCGCCTGCCAGCTGGCATGCACGCGAATGCTGCCGCTTTCGGTGAATTTCAGGGCATTACCGATCAGGTTGACCAGAATCTGCCGAATCCGCGTTGGGTCGCCCTGCACCTGGAGGTGTTCCACACCGCTCTGCAGTTCCAGTTGCAGTTGCAGGCCGCGCTGCTGAGCGCTGTGCTGGAACACCTGGATCGAATTATGCAAAAGATCCAGCAGGCTGAATGGGATGCGCTCCAGTTCCAGCGCGCCGCGTTCGATGCGCGAGAAGTCGAGAATATCGTTGATGACTTTCAGCAGGTGCTCGGTGGACTCGGTAGCCAGGGCGGCGTATTCCGCCTGCTCCTGGGTCATCTCGGTGGTTTCCAGCAATTGCAGCATGCCCAGTACGCCATTCATCGGCGTGCGCAACTCGTGGCTCATCATCGCCAGGAAGTCAGATTTGGCGCGGTTGGCCAGCTCCGACTGTTCGCGCGCCTGAATCAGCAGGGCCATGGCCCGTTGTTGTTCTTCACTGGCGCTGGCCAGGCCGTGTGCGAGGTTGTTGATATGCCGCGCGAGCGCCTGCAATTCCCCTTCACCGACTTCGGGCAGGGTGGTCTGGTAGTTACCGGCCTGAATCGCACTGACGGCTTCACCCATGGCGCTAAGCGGCTGCGACAGGTGGCGAGCCAGGCGGCGGGCGAGAATAAAGGTCAGGGCCAGGGCGAACAGAGCGAGCAGGGTGGCCTTGAACAGGATTTCCTGTTGGCGGGTGTTGAACGCGTCATTGGACATGCCGACGACAACATAGCCCAGGTAGGCATCCGCACTAGCTGCTGCGGCAGGGTTACCTATGGCAAGACTGGGACGCTGTATCGGCGCCTGGAAAATTTCAACCTGGCTACTGGCATGGCCACTGCCGGGCGTCTGCTCGACATACACGAGAATCTTGCCCGTGCGGTCGCGTACTTCGAGAAAGCGCACATGTGGAGTTTCCAGCGTCGCCTGTAACAAGGCATCGAGCACGCCGAAGTTGCCGGAAATCACACCGTAGGTACTTGCCGGAGCTAGTTGGTTGGCAATTAACTGGCCGTAGTGGTTAAGTTCCTGACGCAGGTCCTGCAAGCGGGCGAAGGTAAAAAAGCCGGTCAGCAGAAGGGTCAGCAGCAAGGCGGGCCCGACACTTATCAGCTGCGTGCGGGTATGGATATTCCAGCCGCGGCGCAGAATCATCGGGCTCCTCCGCTATTACGCAGGCGTTGCGAAAACTGGCGAACCGGCCGATTGTGTGAGGTCTCGGGGAGAAGCCGGGCTTGGGTGCAATAGATCACGCCACAACCTTGTTTGCGTTTTAAAGGTTGCATGTTAACCGAGCGGCCTGGCTTTGCCAGTACCAGGCAAACTGCTAAAAGCTGGCTGCATACAGGTGTCGCCGTATAATGCGAGAAATTCGCCACTTTTAATGGTTTACCACGGATGCGTTATGACTGATCAGCACCCCATTGCTGTGCTTGGCGGCGGTAGCTTCGGCACAGCGATTGCCAATTTGCTGGCCGAGAATGGTCAACAGGTTCTGCACTGGATGCGTGACCCGCAACAGGCTCAGGCGATTCGGCTGACCCGGGAGAACCCCCGTTACCTGAAAGGCATCAAGATTCACCCGAGTGTTGAGCCGGTAACTGACTTGAGCGCGACCTTGAATGCCTGTCAGCTTATTTTCGTGGCCTTGCCCTCCAGTGCCTTGCGCCAGGCCTTGCAGCCAGCGGCCGAGCTGCTTAGCGGCAAGTTGCTGGTGAGCACCACCAAGGGCATCGAGGCGCAGAGCTTTCTGCTGATGAGCCAGATTCTCGAGGACATTGCTCCGCAGGCGCGCATTGGCGTGCTGTCTGGGCCGAATCTGGCGCGCGAGGTGGCTGAGCATGCTTTGACGGCCTCGGTGATTGCCAGTGAGGACGAAGACCTCTGTCGGCAGGTGCAGGCCGCGTTACACGGTCGCACGTTTCGCGTATATGCCAGTGGCGACCGCTTTGGCGTCGAACTGGGCGGGGCGCTGAAGAACGTCTACGCGATCATCGCCGGTATGGCGGCGGCCATGGGCATGGGCGAAAACACCAAGAGCATGCTGATTACCCGCGCACTTGCGGAAATGACCCGTTTTGCGGTCAAGCTGGGCGCCAACCCCATGACCTTCCTCGGGCTTGCGGGGGTTGGGGACTTGATCGTCACCTGCTCGTCGGCCAAAAGCCGCAACTACCAGGTTGGTTTTGCCCTGGGGGAGGGATTGAGTCTGGAGGAGGCCGTAGCGCGTCTGGGTGAAGTGGCGGAAGGGGTGAACACCATCAAGGTGCTGAAGTCCAAAGCCGAGGAGTTGCAGGTGTACATGCCGTTAGTGGCTGGCCTGCATGCCATTCTGTTCGAGGGGCGCACGTTGGATCAGGTGATCGGCGCTCTGATGCGCGGTGAGCCGAAGACCGACGTCGACTTTATCCCCATCAGCGGTTTTTGAGTTTTAACGTTACGACCCTTAAGGAGATGAGCATGAGTGAAAGTAATCAGGATATTGAGCGTGAATCGATACTGTTGCGCATTCTCTGGATGGTGATTTTCGTCATCGTTTGGCAACTGGCGGAAATCCTCCTGGGGGTCGTGGTGCTGCTGCAACTGGGATATCGCCTGTTCTACGGTGCACCGAATGCCGGCCTGCTGGGCTTTGGTGACAGCCTGAGCCAGTACCTGGCGCAGATTGGCCGCTTCGGCACCTTCAATACGGACGATAAACCCTGGCCGTTCGCTGATTGGCCAACCGCGCAAGCACCACGGGGTGAAATCCCGCACAGCATTGCCCCCGCGCCCCATCCGGCACGTGACGAAGAACCGAAACTATGAGCTGTTGTGCAGGGAGGCGCGTGCGGTGAAGCTTTGGTTGTTACGGCATGGTGAGGCTGAGCCGCAGGCCCGCAGCGATGCCGAACGCAATTTGACGGCCTATGGTCGGCAGCAGGTGCGTGAGGCTGCCAATTACATGCTGGGACAGCCGCTGCAGGCGGTATTGGTGAGCCCCTATGTACGAGCCCAGCAGACCGCCGATTTGTTTTGTGAGGCGCTGGGTTTCAGCGGACTACGGGCAACCGTGCCCTGGCTGACGCCGGAAAGCGATCTGCGCCAAGCTCTGCGTGAGTTGGGTGGCGTTGTCCTCGATGAGCTGCTGCTGGTGACCCATCAACCGCTGGTGGGGAGCCTGGCAGGGCTGTTGATCCACGGCCACCGCCAGCAACCGTTGCCAATGAACACCGCCAGCCTGGCGTTGCTGGAAGGCGATGAACTGCTGGCCGGATTAATGAAATTGTCGCTCCACAAGCACCCGGCATATCGCTGACAGCGCACTACACACCGAAACATTTCTCCTCTTGCGGGCCGCCTTTGTGCGTGGAATAGTCCGACCAAGCAATTGCTTGGTTGGCTCCACAAAAACAACAAAGGAGGAAGCCCTGTGGCTGATGCTATCCGTTTGCCGCTTGAGGTGTTTTATGAGCGTGAGGCTCGGCACCCGAATAAACGCTACATGGTGCAGCCGCTGCCGGGCGGCCAGCTGCAGGAACTGAGCTGGGCCGACGTCGGCGAGCAGGCGCGCCGTGCGGCCAACTGGCTGCGCAGCCGCGAATTGCCGCAGGGCAGCCGCATTGCGATCATTTCCAAGAACTGCGCGCACTGGATCGTCACCGATCTGGCGATCTGGATGGCCGGACACGTCTCCGTGCCGCTGTACCCTAACCTCACGGCCGATTCGGTCGGTCAGGTGCTGCGCCATTCCGAGGCAGCATTGGTGTTCGTTGGCAAGTTGGACGATTGGCCAGCCATGTTGGCGGGTGTGCCTGAGGGCGTGCCGACCATTGGCCTGCCGCTGCGTCCGCAGGGTGAGTTCAGCTTTACCTGGGATGATTTGCAGGCCTGTACGCCGATTCAGGACAACCCCAAACCGGCCGCCGATCAGCTGGCCACCATTATCTACACCTCCGGCACCACCGGCACGCCGAAAGGCGTGATGCATCACTTCAGCAACTTTGGCTTTGCCGCCAGCCGCGCCACCGAGTTGTTTGGCGTCGGCGAAAATGACCGGGTGCTGTCCTACCTGCCGTTGTGCCACGTGGCCGAGCGCATGTTTGTCGAGTTGGCTTCGATCTACGCCGGGCAGACGATCTTCTTCGCCGAAAGTCTGGACACCTTCCTCGAAGACCTCAAACGCGCGCGGCCAACCGTGATGTTCGGCGTGCCGCGTATCTGGACCAAGTTCCAGATGGGCGTCTACAGCAAGATGCCGGCGGAGAAACTGGATTTCCTGCTCAAACTGCCGATCATCGGTCGCATCGTCGGCAAGAAGGTGCTGGTCGGCCTCGGCCTGGACGCCGTGCGCTACGCTCTGTCTGGCGCCGCGCCGGTGCCTGAGGCGCTGCTCAACTGGTACAAACGCCTGGGCCTGGATGTGCTTGAGGTCTACGGCATGACCGAGAACTGTGGTTACTCCCATGTCTGCCGGCCGGGCAAATTCAAACAAGGCTGGATCGGTCAGAACAGCCCTGGCGTTGAGGTGCGCATCGCCGAGGATGGTGAGGTGCAGGTGCGCAGCGGCGCGACCATGCAGGGCTACTACAAGGACCCGGAGAAAACCGCAGAAACCATCACCCGCGACGGCTTCCTGCGTACCGGTGACAAGGGTGAGCAGGACGGTGAAGGCAACCTGCGCCTGACCGGGCGAATCAAGGAAATCTTCAAAACCAGCAAGGGCAAATACGTCGCCCCGGCACCGATCGAGAACCTGCTTGGTGAGCACTCGCGCATTGAGCAGGTCTGTGTGGTCGGCGATGGTATGCCACAGCCGATGGCGCTCTGTGTGCTCTCCGATGTCGGCCGCAGCGAGTCCGCCAGTGGCCGTGGCGAGTTGGAGAACAGCCTGAAAAAACTGCTGGAAGAGGTCAATCAGAGCCTCGACAAGCATGAGCGTCTGCAACGCTTGGTGTTGGTCAAAGAAGTCTGGGCGGTGGATAACGGCTTCCTCACCCCGACCCTGAAGATCAAGCGCGCGGTGGTGGAAGGCACCTACAGCGAACGCTTCGGCGAATGGACCGAACGCAGTGAAACGGTGCTCTGGCACGAGTGATCTGGCATGTGGCCGGCAGCTGTGTGCTGGCCGCGTTCTGGCTGAATCGACCTTAAAGGACAAACCATGGCCCTCTGGCAGCAAACCCCGAACCTGGCTCAGCTCAATGGCTTTCTGAAGAACACCATTGGCGAACAACTGGATATTCGTTTTGACGCCTTCGATGACGAGTCGCTGACCGCCAGCATGGTGGTCGATGCGCGGACCCACCAACCCTACGGCCTGCTGCATGGCGGTGCCTCGGTGGTGCTAGCGGAAACCCTCGGTTCCACCGCCAGCCACCTGTGCATCGACAGCAGCAAGTTCTACTGCGTCGGCCTGGAAGTGAACGCCAACCATCTGCGCGGTCTGCGCAGTGGACGGGTTACGGCCGTGGCGCGGCCTGTGCACCTGGGGCGTACCACCCATGTCTGGGATATCCGCCTGAGTGGCGAGGATGGTAAGGCCAGCTGCATTTCCCGGCTGACTATGGCCATTGTGCCGTTGGGTGAGAACGGCCCGGCGCAACGCTAGAACCTGCGCAAAGTTTGCTGCTTGTCGGTCCTGCTGCATTACAAGCAAGCTCGGCAAGCCGCTTGCGGCTAACGCGACCCGTCAGCGTCGAGTCAACTGGCGGGCCTCCCATCAGCTTTGGCTATAGTGCCGTCATTCACTGGCCGTTTTGTCATTGCCGCATCGGCAAGGCTGCCGGACAATCATCCGTAACTTCCCTGACAAGCCGCCGCCATGAACCAGCCCGTTTTTTTTGCCCATGCCAACGGCTTTCCGTCGGCCACCTACGGCAAGCTGTTTGCCGCGCTGGCGCCTGACTACTCGGTGCAGCACCTGGAACAGCATGGCCATGACCCGCGTTTCCCGGTGAACGACAACTGGAGCAACCTGGTCGATGAGCTGATCCACCATCTTGAAGCCAGCCAGCAGCCAGTCTGGGGTGTTGGCCATTCCCTCGGTGGCGTACTGCATTATCACGCCGCTTTGCTGCGCCCCGAGCTGTACCGTGGGGTGGTAATGCTTGATTCGCCGGTGCTGACCCTGGCAGACAAAATGGTGATTCGCGCCGCCAAGCGTTTTGGCTTTATCGACCGTATTACCCCGGCCGGGCGTACCCTGGGGCGGCGGGAAGAGTTTGTTGACCTGGCCGAGGCGCGGGGTTATTTCGCCGGCAAGGGGCTGTTCCGTCGCTTTGATCCGGACTGCCTGGATGCCTATGTGCAACACGGCCTGCAAGCAACGGGCAATAACCTGCGCCTGCGCTTTGATCCGGCTACGGAAATCAGTATCTACCGCAGCGTGCCGCACACCAGCCCTGGTCGTCCGCAGCAGCTGAAGGTGCCGCTGGCGATGGTTCGCGGCCGGCACAGCCGAGTGGTTATGCCGCATCACGCCCATCTGGTGCGCCGCGTGCCGAAGGGCGAGTACCTGACGTTGCCTGGCGGGCATATGTTTCCCCTGGAACGCCCACAAGACACCGCGGAGTTGCTGAAAAAGCTGTTCCAGCGCTGGGCTGGACACCCTGTAAGCGAGCAACGTGCATGAGCCTGAATTTCGAAGAAGTGCGTCTGCGCCTGCCACATATCGAGCTTGCAGCCCATCTGTATGGCCCGGAAGACGGTCTGCCGGTGATTGCCCTGCACGGTTGGCTGGACAATGCCGCCAGCTTCGCCCGTCTGGCGCCGCTGTTGCCGGGGCTGCGCATCGTGGCTCTGGACTTTGCCGGCCACGGCCATTCCGATCACCGCCCGCCCGGTGGCAGTTACGCCATCTGGGACTATGCCCACGATGTGCTGCAGGTTGCCGAGCAGTTCGGCTGGCAGCGCTTTTCGTTGCTCGGGCATTCCATGGGCGCGATTGTTTCGGTGTTGCTGGCCGGTGCGATGCCGGAGCGAATCGAACGTCTGGCGCTGATTGATGGACTGATTCCCTACACCGGTGAGCCGGACACGGCGCCGCAGAAGCTGGGTGAAGCGCTCACGGCGCAGCTGGCCCTGGCTGGCAAGAGCAAACCGGTGTATGACGAGTTCGACCGAGCTGTGCAAGCGCGCATGCGTGGGGTAGGTGCGGTCAGTCGTGAAGCCGCAGAGTTACTTGCTCAGCGTGGCCTGATGCCGGTGCCTGGTGGTTATACCTGGCGCACTGACAGCCGCTTGACCCTGCCGTCGCCACTGCGCCTGACACACGCCCATGCGCTGGCATTTGTGCGCAGCCTGCAATGCCCGACCAAGCTGGTGATGGCGCAGCAGGGCATGTTGCTGGTGCAGCCAAGCATCCGCGAGCTGGTTGCCGATCTTCCCCTCGAGGTGGCTCAGCTGCCTGGTGGCCATCACCTGCACTTGGATGACGACGCGGGTGCTGGCTTGGTAGCAGACTGTTTCAAAGCATTCCTGGGTTCGCCTTGACTTGCTAAAGGCAACTGGGGAAAGGTGTGGTCGATAGCCATGGAGACCCACATGATCGACCTGTATACCGCCGCCACCCCCAACGGCCATAAAGTGTCCATCGCACTGGAAGAGTTACAGCTGCCCTATAACGTCCGGGCACTGAGTTTTGACAAGCAGGAACAGAAGAGTCCCACCTTTCTCAAGATCAACCCCAACGGCCGTGTCCCGGCAATTGTCGACCGCGCTAATGATGATTTCGCCGTGTTCGAATCCGGTGCCATTCTGCTGTATCTCGCTGAGAAAACCGGCCAGTTGCTGCCCAGTGACGTCAAGGGTCGCTCGCGGGTGATTCAGTGGCTGATGTTCCAGATGGGTGGCGTCGGCCCGATGCAGGGGCAAGCCAACGTGTTCTTTCGCTATTTCCCGGAAAAGCTGCAGGGGCCGATCGACCGTTATCAGCACGAAACCCGCCGCCTCTACGAAGTGCTCGACAGCCGCCTGAGCGAGTCGCAGTACCTGACTGATGACTACAGCATCGCCGATATTGCCACCTACCCCTGGGTGCGTATCCATGGCTGGGCCGGTGTTTCCGTCGATGGCCTGGAGCACCTGCAGCGCTGGATGAGTGAGCTGGCTGCGCGCCCAGCTGTGCAGCGTGGTTTGCTGGTGCCACAGCGCGAAGCAGACGGTGAAAAAGTCGTCAAAGCTGCCCAAGCGATGCTGATCAAATGAGCGGCGTTAATCGTTACGGCCTCGGATTGAGTCTGCTGCTGACCAGTGCCGTGGCCTGTGCTGATGTTCCAGGCAGCCAGGACCTTGACGTCCTTCCGCGCTTCGCGAACAGCAAGATTGTCAGTTTCAAAAACCTCACCGAACAGGAGCGCATCTACCCGCAGGGGGCGATTCGTCGCATCAGTGGCACCTTGCGCTATGAGCGTGAAGTGACGGTGCAGGGCCCGCTGACCGCCGTGACCTATGAGCTGCCACGCACCCACACGGCCAATGAAGCCTTTGCTAGCGCCCGTGAAGCTCTGCAGGCGCAGGATGCGCAGTTGCTCTACTGGTGTGTGGGTCGTGAATGTGGCTCCAGCAGCCTGTGGGCCAACGCCGTTTTTGACAACGCGACCCTGACCGGATCGGATGAGCAGCAGAGCTATGCTTTGCTGCGATTGGCCGCGCCGCACCAGGACAGCCTGCTGGCGTTGTACAGCATCACCCGTGGCAACAAGCGTGCGTACCTGCATGCCGAACGGCTGGCGGCGAATGCGCCATTGGCGGATGTGATGCCGACACCGGCCACCCTGCAGCGCCAGCTCAAGGGCAGCGGTGCATTGCAGTTAAGCAAGCAGGTTGAGCCCAGCGCGGTCTGGGTCGAACTGCTGGCGCGTACGCTTAAACTCGACAGCACACTGCGGGTCAGCATCAGTGGCGCTCAGGCCGAAGCCTGGCGTGAAGCCCTGATTGAACAGCGGGTGCGTGCCAGTCGGCTGGAGCTGGGCGAGCCTGATGTCAGTGGCGTGCAACTCAACGTGCTGCGCTGACCCCCTATTTGCCGGTAACCTTGCCGCACTTTACTGCCGTGGCTCTGCCCCTTGTGGCAGAGCCTTTTTGCGCTTTTGCTGGGAGCTGTTTGAATGGCCAATAACGATCGCTTGCTCGTGCAGATCCTGCTACTGGCCTTGCTGGGCGCCAGCCTGTGGGTGCTGGCGCCGTTCTGGTCAGCGCTGTTCTGGGCGGCCGTATTATCGTTTGCCAGTTGGCCGGTGATGCGTGTGCTGACCCGGCTGCTCGGTGGCCGTCAGGCAACGGCCGCCGGTGTGCTGACGCTGGTGTGGACCCTGTTGGTGGCGGTGCCGCTGGTGATGCTTGGGCTGAACCTGGCCGACCACATCAAGGACCTGACTGGCATGCTCAAGGACTTCCAGGTTGACGGCCTGCCGCCGGCTCCGACCTGGTTGGCTGATGTGCCGCTGATTGGGGAAAACCTCCTGGGTTTCTGGCAAACCATCGACCAGCAGGGCGCGGCATTGTTCGCCACGGTGCAGCCGTACCTGGGGCAGGTGGGCAACTGGTTGCTGGCGCGCAGTGCGCGGATCGGCGGTGGCATGGTCGAGCTGGCCTTGAGCCTGGTATTGGTGTTCTTCTTCTACCGCGACGGCCCACGCCTGGCGGCCTTTGCCGAGAGCCTGCTGGAGCGTCTGATCGGTGAGCGTGCCGAGCATTACCTGGAGCTGGTCGCCGGCACCGTGCAACGAGTGGTCAATGGGGTGATCGGGACCGCTGCGGCGCAGGCCATTCTGGCCTGGATCGGCTTCACCATCGCCGGGGTACCGGGGGCGCTGATACTGGGCATTCTGACCTTCGGTTTCAGCCTGATCATGGTACCGCCGCTGATCTGGGGGCCCGCCGTGGCCTGGCTGTTTTGGCAGGGCGAAGTTGGCATGGGGATCTTCATGCTGGTCTGGGGGTTCTTGGTGATCAGCGGCGTGGACAACATCCTCAAGCCGTACCTGATCAGCCGTGGCGGCAACCTGCCGCTGATCGTGGTGCTGCTGGGGGTGTTCGGTGGCATCCTGGCATTTGGCTTTATGGGGCTGTTCCTCGGGCCCACCCTGCTGGCAGTGGCCTACAGCCTGCTGAGCGACTGGGTTGAGGCGCCGCTTGGCCAACCGGTTGCACAGCAGCCGGAGAACCGCGACACGTCGCACAGTTGAGCCTCGTTGCTGGAAACCCGCCGACTTGTTCGAGCGGGTTGGCATTTTCTGTGGATTTTCTGCGGCCCCGCTTGGTCGCCGCTGGGCCGGGTGGTAGCCTTGCACGCGCTTTGCAGCAGCCATTGGCGGCTGCACCTCAAACCACATGTCGCGTCTCTGGCGCTGCCTGTGGCAACAGGGAAGACCTCTTAACCAAGCAACGGATATACCCTTCATGAAGAAAATTCTAGGCAGCGCCATCGGCGTTATTGTTGCCCTTGGCGCATTGAGTACGGCAGGCGCCTGGTACACCGGCCAGCAGTTGCCTACGGTGCTGGATACGGCGATCAAGAACGCCAACGAAGACATGGCCAAGACGCTGCCGGCTGTCGGCTTCAGTGCCACGGTCGAACTGGTTTCACTGGAGCAGCAGCTGTTCAGCAGCGATGCGCGCTACCGCATCAAACTGGTGGGGAGTCTGGACGGCGAGGCCCCGGCCAACTTCGAATGGACCATGATCGATCATATCGAGCACGGTCCTTTCCCGTTGTCGCGACTCAAGGCATTCAAATTGCTGCCGGTCATGGCCACCAGCAATTACGCCCTGGAACGCAGCCCGGCGCTGGACGCCTGGTTTGCCGCCAGTCAGAGTGGTGCACCGCTGCAAGGCCAGGTCAGCCTTGGTTATGACCGTTCAATGCAAGGAAATCTGCGCCTGCAACCCTTGCAGCTGGATCTCGATGAGCAGACTCGCATCGATTTCACTGGTCTGAATGTTGACTTTGATACCACGGCCGACGCCGAGCAGATCAGCGCCACGGGCTTGATGGACAGCTTCAAGATCAGCGCCAAACTGGACAGCGATGAAGACCTGCGTATCGAATTCAAGGGCATGAACCTGGACAGCAACACGCGTAAAGGCGTCAGTGATTTCTACCTGGGGCAGAACGAAGTGCGCCTGCAACTGATCGAGTTGCAGGTTGGCGAGAATGCCCCGGTACTGATCAAGGATTTTGTCCAGCGCGATGAAACCAGCGAAGCCAACCAGCAGCTCTCGGCACGTTACAGCTATGACGTCGGCATGATCAGCTACCAGGGCACGGATATCGGTTCTTCGCAGATGCACTGGAGCGTAAAGAACCTTGATGCCGCTGCACTGAAATCCATGGTCGAGCTTTACGGCACGCTGCTAAAGGACGGCAAGATCGACAGTGAAACCGGTATGCCGGAAGTAACCGACGTGCAAACCGAGCAGTTCAAGACTGATCTGGAAAAACTGCTGGCCGGCAAACCGGGTTTGGCCCTGGAAAAGCTGGCATTCAAGACCGCCAACGGCGAGAGCAGCTTCAGCTTTGGCTTGGACCTGAACAAGCCGGCGTCCTTCGACCTGCCGGCGCCTGAACTGGCCAAGCAGTTGATCGCCCAGCTGGATGCCAAGTTGTTGGTCTCCAAGGCGATGATTACTGATGTGATTGGCGTGCAGGCCACCTTGGCCGGGGAAACCGACAAGGAAGCGATTGCCCAGCAGGCGGCGATGGTGGGTGAAATGGCCAGTGGCATGGCGGTGGCCAGCGAACTGGCGGTGGTGCAGGGGCAGGACATCAGCTCCAGCCTGCAGTACGCCAACGATCAGGTGACCTTCAACGGCAAGCAGATGACCGTAGAACAGTTCGTGGCACTGGCCATGAGCAGCGGTGGTGGGTTGGCGGGCATGGCCCCTGAAACCCCGGCTGAGGAAATGCTGCTGGACGAAAGCGAGGCTGAAAGCCCCATTCAGTAACGCCTTCAGTGCTACGCCCAGGGCGTAGCGAGCGCCACATACGGCCAGACGACCTGTAAAGCAGGGCGCCTGGCCGTTTTTGTTTGTCCGTGGCCCACGATCTTTACGCTTTCTTTATGCCGGGTGGCATCCCCCGCACTCGTTCCTTTACGCCCTGGTTGCCGACAATTTGCCCCAAGCGGTAGCCACCGCAATAAGGAGCAAACACATGAGCATTCTCGACGGGGTGTCCCTGGGCCTGGCCTTGGGACTATTCATTTATCTGCTGGTTGCGCTGCTGCGCGCCGATCAGGCGTAGGAGCGCATATGCACAGTTACGATTTCACCTTGATCCTGGCGTTCTTCGCCCTGGTCCTGCTGCCAGCGCCCTTTATCGGGCGTTACCTGTACCGGGTGATGGAAGGCGAGAAAACCTGGCTGAGCCCGGTGCTGCAGCCGGTCGAGCGTCTCTGCTACCGGATTGCCGGGATCGATAGCAAGACTGAGCAAGACTGGAAAACCTACGCCCTGGCGTTGCTGGCCTTCACCCTGGTCAGCCTGTTGACGCTGTTCGCCATCCTGATGCTGCAAGGCAGTCTGCCGCTCAACCCCCAGCAGTTGCCGGGTCTGGAGTGGACGCTGGCGTTCAACACCGCCGTGAGTTTCGTCACCAACACCAACTGGCAGGCGTATAGCGGCGAAGCCGCGCTCAGCTACTTCAGTCAGATGGTTGGCCTGGGTGTGCAAAACTTTGTCAGCCCGGCAGTCGGTCTGGCCGTGCTGGTGGTGTTCTGCCGCGGCATTGCCCGTCGTTCGAGCAACAGCGTCGGCAACTTCTGGGTTGACCTGACCCGTGCCACGCTCTATGGCCTGCTGCCGTTCTGTCTGGTGCTGGCGCTGTTTCTGGTGTGGCAGGGCGTGCCGCAAACCTTCCTTGAATACGTTACGGCGCACACTCTTGGCGGCACCGATCAAGTCGTACCGCTTGGCCCGGCAGCCAGTCAGATTGCCATCAAGCAGTTAGGCACCAACGGCGGCGGCTTCTTCGGCGTCAACTCGGCGCACCCGTTCGAGAACCCCACGGCCTGGAGCAACCTGTTCGAGGTGGCCTCGATCATCCTGATTCCGGCGGCCTTGTTGTTCACCTTCGGTCATTACGTCAAGGATCTGCGCCAGAGCCGTGCGCTGTTGGCCTGCATGTTGATCATCTTCGTGCTCGGCTTGGGTGTGACCCTGTATGCCGAGCATCAGCCGAACCCGGCCCTGGCTGCGCTGCCGATTGAGCAGAGTGGTTCGCTGGAAGGCAAGGAAAGTCGCTTCGGCATCGCCGCTTCGGCGCTGTGGGCGGTCACCACTACCGCAGCGTCGAACGGCTCGGTCAACGCCATGCACGACAGTTTCAGCGCGCTGGGCGGGATGATCCCGATGTTCAACATGATGCTTGGCGAAGTGATCTTCGGCGGCGTCGGTGCGGGGCTCTACGGCATGCTGCTGTTCGTGCTGATCGCGGTGTTTCTCGCCGGCCTGATGATCGGTCGTACTCCGGAATACCTCGGCAAGAAGCTCGAAGCGCGCGAAGTGCGCCTGCTGGTGGCGACCCTGCTGGTGATGCCGGTTGGCGTACTGGTACTCGGCGCGCTGGCGGCCAGCTTGCCGGGCCCGGCGGCTTCGGTCACCAACCCGGGCGCGCACGGCTTCAGCCAGATTCTCTACAACTACACCTCTGGTGCGGCTAACAACGGTTCGGCCTTCGGTGGCTTCGGCTCCAACACGCCGTACCACAACCTGATGATTGGCCTGGCCATGCTGATCGGTCGCTTCGGCTACATCCTGCCGATCCTGGCCATTGCCGGCAGTCTGGCGGCGAAGAAGCGTGCGCCCGTAGGCAGCAACAGCTTCCCGACCCACGGCCCGCTGTTCGTCACCTTGCTGACCCTGACCATTCTGTTGGTTGGTGGCCTGACTTTCCTGCCGGCACTGGCCTTGGGCCCGATTGCTGAGCACATGACTATGTTCCAGGGCTTCTAAGGGAGAACCATGATGAACGCCCGTACCGAACCGGTGCTGAACAGCGCCGCGCAACAACCGAAAACCTCGATCGCCGCGCTGTGGAAACCCGCGCTGCGCCAGGCCTTCGTCAAGCTTGACCCGCGTCAGTTGGTGCGCTCACCGGTGATGCTGGTGGTCGAACTGACGGCCGTGGTGACCACTGTGCTGTGCTTTATCCCCAACCCTCAGGTGTCTACCGGTCTGGCCGTGCAGATTGCCCTGTGGCTGTGGTTTACCGTGCTGTTTGCCAACTTCGCCGAAGCACTGGCTGAAGGGCGTGGCAAAGCCCGCGCTGACAGCCTCAAGGCCGGCAGTCAGGGTCTGAATGCGCGCCGCAAGAATGGTCAGCAGTTCGAGACCGTGGCGGCCAGCAGCTTGCGCCGTGGCGATATCGTGCGGGTCGAGGCCGGTGAATTGATCCCTGGCGATGGCGAGGTGATCGAAGGGATTGCTGCAGTCAACGAAGCGGCGATTACGGGTGAATCCGCGCCGGTGATCCGTGAGTCCGGCGGCGACCGTTCGGCCGTGACGGGCAACACCCGGGTGGTGTCCGACTGGCTGCTGGTGAAGATCACCAGCAATCCCGGTGAGTCGACCCTGGACCGGATGATTGCCTTGGTCGAAGGTGCCAAGCGGCAGAAGACGCCCAACGAAGTGGCGCTGGATATTCTGCTGATTGGTCTGAGCCTGATCTTCCTGCTGGTGGTCGCGACCCTGCAGCCGTTTGCCCGTTACTCTGGCGGTGATCTGCCTTTGGTGTACCTCGCTGCACTGTTGGTGACGCTGATCCCGACCACCATCGGCGGCCTGCTCTCGGCCATCGGCATCGCCGGCATGGACCGTCTGGTGCGTCTGAATGTGATCGCCAAGTCCGGCCGCGCGGTGGAAGCAGCGGGGGACGTGCATGTGCTGCTGCTCGACAAGACCGGCACCATTACCTTCGGTAACCGCCGTTGCAGCGCGCTGTACAAAGCACCGGGCGTATCCGGCAAGCAGCTTAGCGATGCGGCATTGCTGGCTTCGCTGGCGGACGACACTGCTGAAGGCAAGTCGATTGTCGAATACCTGCGCGGGCTCAGTACCATGCAGGAGCCGGAGCGCAGTGAAATCAAGTCGATCGCGTTCAGCGCCGAAACCCGTCTGTCCGGTGCTGATTACAACGGTCACAGCTACCGCAAGGGCGCGGTGGATGCGGTGCTGCTTTATCTGGGCATCCAGCGCAGTGACGTGCCGCCGGTATTGGCCCGCGAGATCGAGAAGATCGCCCAGAGCGGCGGTACTCCTTTGCTGGTAGCCGGCGACGGTCAGTTGCTTGGCGCCATCCACCTCAAGGACGTGGTCAAACCCGGCATCCGCGAGCGTTTCGCCGAGCTGCGCGCCATGGGCATCCGCACCGTGATGGTGACCGGTGACAACCCCCTGACCGCTGCTGCGATTGCGGCCGAAGCGGGTGTCGATGACCTGATCGCCGAAGCCACCCCGGAGAAGAAGCTGCAACGCATCCGCTCCGAGCAGGCCGAAGGCAAGATGGTCGCCATGTGCGGCGACGGCGCCAACGACGCACCGGCGCTGGCCCAGGCCGATGTGGGCCTGGCGATGAACGACGGTACACAGGCGGCGCGTGAGGCGGCCAACCTGGTCGACCTCGATTCCGATCCGACCAAGCTGCTCGACGTGGTGCAGGTGGGCAAGGAGCTGCTGGTGACCCGTGGCGCACTGACCACCTTCTCGGTGGCCAACGATGTGGCCAAATACTTCGCCATCCTGCCGGCGCTGTTCGCGGGTATCTACCCGCAGCTTGGCGCACTCAACCTGATGCAGCTGCACAGCCCGCAGAGCGCGATTCTCTCGGCCATCGTGTTCAATGCGCTGATCATCGTCGCGCTGATTCCGCTGGCCCTGCGCGGGGTGCGTGTACAAGCCGCTGATGCGGCGAGCCTGCTACGGCGCAACCTGCTCATTTATGGTCTAGGCGGTTTGGTCGCGCCTTTTATCGGGATCAAGCTGATTGATCTGCTGTTGGTGGCGATCGGACTGGTTTAACCGCCTAGCGAACCTTATCGCGCAATGGTGGACATGCCCTGTGCTGTCCACCTTACAAGTGAAGAGTGGAGAATCATCATGCTTAAACAACTTCGTCCAGCCATCAGCGTGCTGGCGTTTATGACCCTGGTCACCGGCGTGGTCTACCCGCTGACTGTCACCGGCGTGGCGCAACTGGCCTTCCCAGCACAGGCTAATGGCAGCCTGATCACGGGTGCTAAAGGCGAGGTGCTCGGCAGCAGCCTGCTGGCGCAGCCATTTAGTGGGGCCGAATGGTTTGCGCCACGCCCCTCGGCGGCGGGCTTCGCCACCGTGGCCAGCGGTGCCAGCAACCTGGCACCGAGCAACCCGGTGTTGGCCGAGCGGATCACCGCCGATGCCCAGCGTTTGCAGGCTGAAGGCCAAGGCGCAGTGCCCATGCAACTGGTGACCACCTCGGCCAGTGGCCTTGATCCGCACCTGTCGCCGGCAGCGGCGCAGTTTCAGATCGCCCGGATTGCCGCAGCACGCGGTATTCCCGCTGCCAGTCTGGAGCGACTGATCGAACAGCACGTGGAAAAACCGCTGGTAGGGCCGGCGGTGGTCAATGTGCTGGCGCTGAACCTGGCGCTGGCCGACAATTCGCCTCCCGCCAAGACTGAGTAAGTTGCATGAGTGATGCCGTACGGGCCGATGCCCTGCTTGATGAAATGCCGCGAGAAGGGCGCGGTCGGCTAAAGGTCTTTCTCGGTGCGGCACCGGGCGTGGGTAAAACCTACGCCATGTTGCAGGCGGCGCAGGCGCAGTTGCGCCAGGGCGTCGACCTGCGCGTGGGCGTGGTCGAGACTCACGGCCGTGCGGAAACCGAGGCGATGCTCACCGGCTTGCCGCAACAGCCGCAGCAGCGTCTGGAATACCGTGGCGTGGCGCTGAGCGAGATGGACCTTGACGGCATTCTGGCCAAGCCACCGAAGCTGCTGCTGGTCGATGAGCTGGCCCACAGCAATGCGCCGGGCAGCCGCCACAGCAAGCGCTGGCAGGATGTGCAGGAACTGCTGGATGCCGGCATCGACGTGTACACCACGGTCAACGTGCAACACCTCGAAGCACTGAATGATCAGGTGCGCGACATTACCGGGGTGCAGGTGCGCGAAACCCTGCCGGACTGGGTGTTGCAGGAAGCGGATGAGATTCTGCTGATCGACCTGCCGCCGCGTGAGCTGCTGGAGCGTTTGCGTGAGGGCAAGGTGTATGTGCCGGAACAGGCGCGCGCCGCCATCGATGCATTTTTTAGCCAAACCAACCTCACGGCTCTGCGCGAGCTGGCGATGCAGACAGCGGCTGCGCGGGTGGATGCTGACCTTAATCGACGCTACCGCCAGCAAGGTCAGCAGGCCCCGACGGTACGCGGCCGATTGTTGCTTGGTATCGACGGCGACGCCCAGGCCGAGCGATTGGTACGGCATGCCTGCCGTGTGGCCGAGCGGCGTCATCTGCCCTGGTCGGTGTTGCACGTAGACACCGGCGGCACGCGCGACGAAGAGCGTCTGGGTAACTTGCAGGCCGCGCAGCAACTGGCCGAACGCCTCGGTGGCGAAGTGGTGCTGCTGCGGGGCAACTCGGTGGCCGACACCCTGGTCGAACATGCCCGCGAGCGTCGCGCCAGCCTGATCCTGGTGGGGCGCAGTCGTCAGCGCCTGCGTCGGCGTTGGCGTTTTGGTCGCGGCCTCGCTGAGCGGCTGTTAAGTCTTGGCGAGGGGCTGGAAGTCAGCGTCTTGGACACCGAGGTTGACCAAGCTCCGGCCGTACGCCGGAGCGCGCCACCGCTGGCCTGGGCCGATTACCTGCTGGCCTTGCTCGCGACCATGGTGGCGGCCGGTGTTGCGCTTGGCTTGTCGCGGTTTCTTGAGTTGCCGAATATCTCGCTGATTTTTCTTATTGCCGTGCTCGTGGTGGCGGTACGCAGCAGGCTGGGACCCGCGCTGGCCTGCGCCGGCCTGTCGTTTCTGGCCTACAACTTTCTGTTTATTCCGCCGACCTTTACCCTGACCATCGAGCGTCAGGAGGATGTGCTGACCCTGCTGTTCTTCCTGATCATGGCTGGCCTGACTGGTAACCTGGCCAGCCGTCAGCGCCGCCAGCTGCAGGCGTTACGTCAGACCCAGGGCGAAACCACCGCTTTGCTTGAACTGTCGCGCAAACTGACAGCCGCCACCGACCGCCAGGCCGTACTGGCCGCAGCGATTCAGCAGTTCAGCCAGTGGCATGAGGTTGAAGTCAGCCTGCTGGCGCGCAGCAGTGACGGCGTATGGAAAGTCGAGGCCGGCGTACAGCGCCTGCTCACCGAGCAGGAACGGGCAGCGGCGGATTGGTCCTGGCAGCACGATCAGCCAGCCGGCCTGGGCACCGGCACCTTGCCGGGTGGGCGCTGGTGGTGGTCGCCTCTGTCGGGCGAGGACGGTCCGTTGGTGCTGCTTGGCATCAGCCCCAAGGATGGCGGTGCACTGCCTGCCGAGCAGCGCCGCTTGATTACCGCCCTCGGCCAGCCACTGGCGCAGGCCCTCGAGCGCGCGCAACTGGCCGAGGATTTGGAAGCCGCACGCCTGCACGGGCAGACCGAGGAGCTGCGCAGCGCGCTGCTGGCCTCGGTCTCCCATGACCTGCGCACGCCACTGACCGCCATGCGCGGCTCAATTGATAGCCTGCTGGCGCTGGGGGAACAGATTCCCCTGGCGGACCGCCGCGAGTTGCTGGAGGGCACCCGCGATGAGGCCGAGCGCCTCGACCGCTATATCCAGAACCTGCTGGACATGACGCGCCTGGGTCACGGTGGGCTGAAATTGGCGCGTGACTGGGTCGCGCCGGCGGATATCGTTGCCAGTGCAACCCAGCGTCTGCGCCCGGTATTGTCTGCCTTGCAGCTGGAAATTCAGGTGCCGCAGCAGCTGCCGCTGCTCTATGTGCATGCCGCACTGATCGAACAGGCGCTGGTCAATGTGCTGGAGAATGCTGCGCGTTTTTCCCCGCCCCAGGGGCGTTTGTGCGTGGCCATCGAGGCGGATGCCGAAGAACTGCGCTTTATTGTCAGTGACCAGGGGCCGGGTATTCCTGAGCATGAGCGCACGAAGATTTTCGATATGTTCTATACCGCTGCCCGGGGTGATCGCGGCGGGCAGGGCACTGGTCTGGGGCTGGCGATCTGCCAGGGCATGCTCGGCGCTCATGGCGGCCGGGTAACAGTGGGCGAAGGGCTGGATGGCCTGGGTGCAAGCCTGACCCTGCACCTGCCGTTGCACACCCAGCCGCCGATGGAAGAAGAACAGTGATGGACAGCCAATGAGCCAAAACCCCGCGACCATTCTGGTCATTGATGACGAAGCGCAGATTCGCAAATTTTTGCGCATCAGCCTGACGGCCCAGGGCTATAAGGTGCTGGAAGGTGCTACGGGGCAGGAAGGCCTGGCTCAAGCTGCGCTGGGCAAGCCGGACCTGGTGGTGCTCGACCTTGGCCTGCCGGATATGGACGGTCAACAGGTGCTGCGCGAGCTGCGCGCCTGGTCACAGGTACCGGTACTGGTGCTATCGGTGCGGGCCAGCGAGGGCGAAAAGGTCCTGGCGCTGGATGGCGGGGCTAATGACTACGTGACCAAACCCTTCGGCATTCAGGAATTCCTCGCCCGCGTGCGCGTGTTGCTGCGTCTTGCCGGTGGCGCGGAACAAGCCAGCTCTGCGGTCTGCAGCGGCCCGCTGCAGGTGGATTTCGCCTACCGTCGGGTCAGCCTGGATGGCGTCGAGGTCAGCCTGACCCGCAAGGAGTACGCCGTACTGGCACAACTGGCCAAGCATATCGGCCGGGTGGTGACCCAGCAGCAACTGCTCAAGGACATCTGGGGCCCCACCCACGGCGAAGACAGCCACTACCTGCGGGTGGTGGTGGGTCACCTGCGGCAGAAACTTGGCGACGACCCCACCGCGCCGCGTTTTATCGTCACTGAGGCCGGGGTTGGCTATCGCCTGCGCGAGAAATTGTGAACGACCATTCGCATTCTGGCGTCGTGCTAGACGGCTTTCTGGAGTCTGCATAGACTGCGCCGCAAAACTGATCTGCACGCGTCTCAGGAGCTGTCATGAATCGCAAGGGTGTCGCTGTTGCCGCATTATTGGGAACCTTGGGCTTACCGCTATATGGACAAGCGTCCGAGTATGCCGAAATCAGTCGACAGGCCGAGCAACAGGCGCGTTGGGGCTCGTTGGGTGCTGCCATCGCTGCGTATCGCCAAGTGCTGGCCAACCCTGATTTAGAAGCGTCGCACAACACCGCTCGGTTGCGTCTGGCGCGCCTGTATCTCGACAGCTTTGATTACCCGGCCGCCCGCAGTGAACTGGCGCAGTTGATCGCGACCGCGCCTGACAGTGAAGAGGCCAAGCAGGCGCGTAAGCTGCAGCGCAAAGCAGCGAGCAAGACCAAAGCGCACAGCTACGGTGGCAAAGTCCAGTTTGCCCTGATCCATGACACCGATACGGCCAATGCTTCTTCTGGCAGCCCGGTCAGTGAACCGTCATTTAATGATGATGACGATGAAGACCTCGACGACGAAGACGGCGATTTTGACGAAGATGATGACTTCGCTGATGCCGATTTTGACGATGATCTGCTCGAAGACGTGGACCTGGACGAGGATGACCTCGACGAAGAAGAGGGCCTGGACGGCGGGGAAGATGAAGAGGGCGCGGATGATGATGCAGATGCTGACGCGGGGGATACCGCTACTCCCGCCAAGCCCAAGCGTTCTGTGCATGACAATCGTCGTCAAGCGTCTGCTGCGCTGCGTTATTCCTATGGCCTGAATGAGCGCGGCGATCGCTGGAATCTCGCCGGTAATTTCAGTCAAGCCCGCCAGGACGACCAGGACACTCTGAACCGAGAGACGATTGCGCTTTCCACGGGGCCGGTTTTTCTGGTGCCGGATTGGCGTTTGAAGGTCAATCCATCGGTCACTTACCTGCAACTGTACAAAGATCACCGCTATGACGTTTCCAGCACCATCTGGTCGCTGGGTGTCAGCCACAAGCTTAATCGCGTGCTGGAGTTAGGGGTTCGCTACAACTACGAAAACCGCGACCTCAACAGCGAGAACAGCCCAGACGTTGAAATCGATACGCTGAAGTTTTCCGTCAAGTTCAAACCCACAAGCCATGACAGTTTCGACCTGAGTTATTCCCCCAAGGTCGAGGACAATGATCAGCGCAAAAAAGACAAGGATCAGGGCGGCTGGAAAGTGGCGTATGCACGCAAATTGCCCTGGGACAGTTTTGCCGGCATCGCCTATACCCGTCGGCATACCGACTATGGCAATGACCCCAAGGGTAAAGAAGAGGATGAAGACAAGTACGCCCTTACATTGGGCCATAAACTGACCAAGGACCTGCTGGTTGCCGTCAGTTATGAGCACAAGGAAAAGGACTCCAACCAGGTCGGCAAGGACAAGAACAACGAGAGCACCTCGTTGAGCCTGTCCTATCGCTTCTGACCCTGGACCTCAGTGATCCCCGCGTTCGTACTTATCCAGCGTATCGCGGGCGATCTGCCGGCCGAGCATGATCAGCTCCGGCGCCTTGTAGAACTCGAAGAAGCGGCACACCCGCTTGGGCACGTTGATCAGGATGTCCGGCGGGTAGCCGGCGATCTTGTATTGCGCCAATGAGGTCTGCATCACTTCGAAACTCTGGTTGATCAGCTCCAGCAGTGACGCCGGGCCGCTCAGATCGGCCACCCGTGAGCCGCTGGCGGATTTCGGGGCCGCCGGTTTATCCAGGTTGCCACGGGCATTCTGCTGCCAGGGGTTGATCGCTTCAGGTTGCACGGCGTGGCGCTGGTCTTCCAGCAGAAGCAGTTCGTCATCCTCACCCTGTTTGCGTTTGAACGAGGGCAAGCGGGAACCGAGGGAACTCATCAGCAGGTCGAAGCGTCCCTTGAGCGCTGGCGTGCGTTCGATCACCGGCAATTCGTAATGCCGCTGCTGGGTCGAGTTGAGGTTGACCGCAATGATCAGATCGCAGTGGCTGGATACCACCGGCACGATGGGCAGCGGGTTGAGCAGACCGCCATCGACCAGCATGCGCTTGCCCTGCACCACCGGGGTGAACAGGCTGGGAATCGCCGCTGAGGCGCGCATAGCCTGGTGCAGGCAGCCTTCCTGGAACCAGATTTCCTGCTGGTTGGTCAGGTCGGTGGCCACGGCGGTGAAGGGGATCGGCAGCTCTTCAATATTGATCTCGCCGACTATTTCGCGAATTTTGCCGAAAACCTTTTCACCGCGAATCGCCCCCAGACGAAAACTCACATCGAGCAGGCGCAGTACGTCCAGGTAATCCAGGCTCTGTGTCCACTCACGGTAGTCATTGAGTTTGCCGGCGGCGTAGATCCCGCCGACCACCGCTCCCATGGAACAGCCAGCGATACAGGCGATTTCATAGCCGCGGGCTTCCAACTCCTCGATTACGCCGATGTGCGCGTAGCCGCGCGCGCCGCCGGAACCCAGTACCAGCGCAATGCGTTTGCTCATGCCGATGCCCTCCGAAACAGATGCCGCGAACATACGCGCCACAACCCCAGTCGCCAAGGCGCGATTTGCTAGTATCCAGTGCAGTGGCCATTGAGCGACCTGGCACTTTTGTCTGTTATGTGCGTCAGAGTGCAGGGATTGATGCAGCGCTATGATGCGTTTTGCTACCGAGTTCTTCGTGGATCTATTTGCAGGAGTTACCTGATGAAACTGTGGATTGTGTTGCCCATGCTGCTGGTGTTGAGCGGTTGTGCGGGGAAAACGGCTTATCGCAACAGTTGCGCCAATCAGCTGGATGCCGCCTGGCGTGAACTGGATCTGGCCAAGGCTGAAGGTTTTGCCGGTACGGTGAGCTATTCCAAGGCCCTGTCGCTGCTTACAGCAGCGAAAACCCAGCAACAGTTTGAGGGCTATGAAGGCTGCACGGCGAAATCCGAGCGCGCCCGTTTCTATATTCGCGAGTCGCGGGCTGGTCGCTGATGCAACTGGACTTTACCTCACTCACACCGCTTGAGCGTTACCGCTGGCTGGCTTCGACCATTACTCCGCGACCGATTGCCTGGGTGTCCAGTCAGTCGGCTGAGGGCGTTAGCAACCTGGCGCCGTTCAGCTTCTTTCAGGTGATCAGCGATGATCCACCAACCTTGATGGTTAACGTCAATCACCGCGCCGATGGTGGCCTCAAGGACACTCTGTTGAATGTGCAGGCCAGTGGCGAACTGGTGATTCAGCTGGTGTCGTTTGCCCAGGCCGAGGCGATGAATGCCAGTGCGGCGCTATTGCCCTACGGCATCAGCGAGTTCGAACAGTGCGGCATCGCCAGCCTGCCCTCGCAGCGAGTCGCACCGCCTCGGGTGGCCGGCGCGGCGGTGGCCTTTGAATGCCGGGTGGCGCAGATCCAGGCCTACCCGGCAGATAAGCCCAATTGCCATCTGATCTTCGCCGAAGTGCTACTGGCGCATATCGACGATGCGGTGCTGAATGAGCAGGGTCGTATCGACAGCAGTCAGCTCGACCTGATTGGCCGTCTTGGCGGCAGTGGTTATACCCGCACCTTGCAGCGCTTTGAGTTGCAGCGTCCCTAAGGGCCTTGCCGCCGCAACAGCCACTTCTCCGCTTCCACGCAGGCGCATACGCCCAGCGCTGCCAGCAGGCACCAACCCCAGGCGTATGCCGGCAGGGCGGCGGTGGTGAAGACCTGCTGCATGGCCGGCCAGTAGGTGAGTATCAGCTGCAGGCTGAGCAATAGGCCAGCCATGCACCAGATCATCGGGTTGTCGTGTAGGCCAAAGTTCGCCGGCCCTTCGAGGCGACGGCTACTGAACAGGTAGCCGATTTCACAGGCAACCACGGCGTTGACCGCCAGGGTGCGGCTGCTTTCAAGGCTCCAGCCAAGAGTCTGGGTGTAGAGGAATAGGCCCAGGCTGGCCAGGGTCATCAGCACCGCGATAAACACTACGCGCCAGAGCAGGTGGTGGCTGAGCAGATTGACCTTGGGATCACGTGGTGGGCGGCGCATCAGGTTGGCTTCTGCCGGCTCAAACGCCAGTGCCAGCGCCAGGGTCACAGCGGTGATCATATTGATCCAGAGAATCTGCAGTGGGGTGATCGGCAAGGTCAGTCCCAGGGCGATGGCCGCCAGTAGAGTAAGTGACTGTCCACCACTGGTGGGGAGGATAAACAAAATGGATTTTTCCAGGTTGTCGTAAACCACCCGGCCTTCTTCGATGGCGTGGGTGATGGTGGCGAAGTTGTCGTCGGCCAGCACCATCTGCGCGGCCTCCTTGGCAGCTTCCGTGCCCTTGATGCCCATGGCCACGCCGATGTCGGCGCGTTTCAGCGCGGGCGCATCGTTGACCCCATCGCCGGTCATGGCCACCCTCGCGCCGCAGGCTTGCAGGCGTTCAACCAGGCGTAGCTTGTGCGCCGGGCTGGTGCGGGCGAATACGCTGGTGATGGGGAGTAGCAGATCCAGCTGGCTGTCGCTGAGGCTGTCGAGTTCGGCCCCGGTCAGCGGTTTGCCACCGCCCAGGCCAAGGCGTTGGGCAATGGCGCTGGCGGTGCCGGCATGGTCGCCGGTGATCATCTTCACCGCGATGCCAGCGCTGTGGCAGTCCGCAATGGCGACAATGGCTTCCTCGCGTGGCGGGTCGAGCATGCCGACCAGGCCGAGCAGCACGTAATCGCCGTCCAAGTCCTGATAATCGAGGCTCTGCTGCGGTTCGCCGAGCGGCCGAATGGCCAGGCCAAGCATACGCAGGCCCTGGTGGGTGCCGCTGTCCAGGGCCTGATGCCAGTGGCGTGGGTCCAGCGGTTCGGGATGGCCGTCACGCCATTGGCGGTTGCAGGCTTCGAGCACGCGTTCCGGGGCACCGATCATATAGATCAGACCATGGCGAGCATGGTCATGGTGCAGACTGGCGGTGCAGCGTTGCTCGGAACTGAAGGGGATGACATCGACCTGCGGCAGGTTGTGCGCCTCCTGCTGCAGCTCCAGACCGACCTTGCCGGCCAGGGTCAGCAGGGCGGCTTCGGTGGGGTCGCCAGTGATGCACCAGCCGTTCTCGCCACTGCGCAGGCTGGCGTTAGTGGCCAGCAGCCCGGCACGCGCGAGTTCACGCAGATCATCGGCAGCGCCTAGTTGGCACAGTTGGCCGTCATCACCGTGAATGCTGCCCTGGGGCGCATAGCCGACGCCGTCTACGCGGTAATGGTGAGCGGCGGTAAACACCTGCTGTACGGTCATTTCATTGCACGTCAGGGTGCCGGTCTTGTCCGAGCAGATCACTGTGACCGCGCCGAGGCTTTCCACCGCTGGCAGGTGGCGAATGATCGCCCGGCGCTTGGCCATGCGCTGCACGCCGAGGGCGAGGATGATCGTCAGCACCGCCGGCAGGCCTTCCGGAATGGCCGCCACCGCCAGGCTGACTGCGGCCAGCAGCATGTCCTCGGCGCTGTAACCCCGCAGCAGGATGCCAAAGGCAAAGGTCAGCAGCGCCAGAACGAGAATGCCCAGGGTCAGGTGGCGGGCAAATTTGGCCATGTCGACCAGCAGCGGCGTTTGCAGGCTGACCACGCTTTCAAGCATGTGACTGATCTTGCCCAGCTCGGTCTGCTTGGCCGTGGCCACCACCACGCCCGCAGCGCTGCCGGCATTCACCAGGGTGCCGGAATAGGCCATGCTGCGGCGGTCGGCCAGGCTGGCCGAGGTGGCTACGGCATCGTGGTGTTTATCCACGGGTAGGGATTCACCGGTCAGTGCGGCCTCGTCAATACGCAGGTCGCGGGTCTCCAGCAGGCGCAGGTCGGCGGGCACGCGGTCGCCGGCCTCCAGCAGCACCCAGTCGCCGGGTACCAGCTGTTCGGCGGCAATGCTGTGCACCTGGCCGTTGCGCCGTACCCGGCTTTCCAGGCTGAGCATCTGCTGAATCGCCAGCATGGCGTGCTGAGCTTTGCCTTCCTGAACAAAACCGACCAGCGCATTGATCAGCACCACGGCAAAGATCACCGCGCTGTCGAGCCATTCGCCCAGTAGCAGGGTGAGCAGGCAGGCGCCGAGCAGGACGTAGATCAGCAGGTTGTGAAACTGCAGGGCAAAGCGCTTTAGCGGCCCGTTGGCCTGTTGTTGCGGCAGCAGGTTGAGGCCGTGCTCGCTGAGCCGCTGGGCGGCGTCAGCACTGTCCAGGCCTTGGCTGCTGCTGTTGAGGTGCTGCAGGCTTTGATGCGCTGGCAGGGCGTGCCAGTTATGGCCAGATGGCGCTTGCATTTGATCTGCTCCAGCGCTGTTCGGGTCTTTAGCCTAAACACCACAAACGAGGTGGGTGTTAGCTTTGATCAATTGAATGGCTCACAAGTTCGTCAGTAAAGGTTTCCAGCCGCTATGCCGTGGCAACGCGGCGCAGTAGCATCACCAATCGGTTTTAAAGGAGTGATACATGCGCGCCAAATTGGAAACTGTGCTGCAGACGGTCAATCACGTGCTTCTGGGCAAGGAGCCGCAGGTGCGTTTGGCACTGACGTGTTTGTTGGCCCAGGGCCATCTGTTGATCGAGGACTTGCCCGGTATGGGCAAAACCACCCTCAGCCATGCCCTGGCCAAGGTGCTGGGCCTGAGCTTCCAGCGCATCCAGTTCACTTCCGACTTGCTGCCCGGTGACATCCTCGGTACCTCGGTGTTCGATAAGGACAGCGGGCAATTTATCTTCCATCCGGGGCCGATTTTCGCTGAGCTGGTGCTGGCCGATGAGATCAACCGCGCCACGCCGAAAAGCCAGAGTGCGCTGCTCGAAGCCATGGAGGAGGGCCAAGTGACCATCGAAGGCGCGACCCGGCCACTGCCGGAACCCTTCTTTGTAATCGCCACGCAGAACCCGGTCAGCCAGGGCGGCACCTTTGCCTTGCCTGAGTCGCAGCTGGACCGTTTTTTGATGCGTCTGTCGCTCGGCTATCCCGGTAAGGCCGCGGAAAAGGCCCTGCTGCTGGGCGACTCGCGGCGCTCCCTGCTGCCCACTTTGCCAGCGCTGCTGGACCACGCTGAACTGGCGCTGGTGCAGGCCGAAGTGCCGAAAGTGCGCGCCAGTGATGCATTGATCGACTACGTGCTGCGCCTGGTCGATGCCACCCGCACCCAGCCGCAATTCGCCTGGGGCCTGTCACCTCGGGCCAGCCTGGCACTGCTCGCGGCTGCGAAAGCC
This sequence comes from Pseudomonas sp. SL4(2022), assembly GCF_026625725.1. Classification (NCBI taxonomy): domain Bacteria; kingdom Pseudomonadati; phylum Pseudomonadota; class Gammaproteobacteria; order Pseudomonadales; family Pseudomonadaceae; genus Pseudomonas; species Pseudomonas sp. SL4(2022). The sequence goes on along the minus strand of NZ_CP113060.1, from coordinate 4,344,731 downwards.
TGGGCCTTCCTCGCCGGGCGTGATTATGTGATTCCAGAAGATGTACAGGCCGTGCTGCCGTCAGTGGTCGGCCATCGCCTGCGCGAGCGCGCCGACCCCGCTGGGCATGGTGCCGGCAGCCTGGTGCAGTGGTTGCTACGTGAGGTGCCGGCGCTTTGATCGCCCAGCTCCGACCGCGCTGGAACCGCTGGCTAGCACGGCGCATTCCGGCAGCCAGCAGCGTACGCCTGAACCAGCGGCGGATCTTTATCATCCCCAGCCGTGTCGGTGGCGCCTTTATGCTGGCGCTGCTGTTGATGCTACTGGCGGCGATCAATTACCAGAACAGCCTGGCCTATGGCCTGACCTTCCTGCTGGCCTCGGTGTTCGTCGTGGCCATTCTGCACACTTACCGGAACCTCGCCGGGTTGATCCTCAAGGCCGGCAGTGCGCCGGCAGTATTTGTTGGCGAGCCAGCCGGTTTTCGCCTGCGCCTGGAAAGCAGCCAGCGGGCCCATCAGGCCGTCAGTCTGGGTTGGCCACCGGCCGAATTGCAGACGCTGGATGTGCCAGCCGAAGGCGTGAGCGAATGCCAGTTGAACCTGCCGGCACTGCAGCGCGGCTGGTTGCGGCCTGGTCGGCTGAGGGTCGAAAGCCGTTTCCCGCTGGGCATTCTGGTGGCCTGGAGCTGGGTCGATCTGGATCAGCGTGTGTTGGTTTACCCACAGCCTTTGCCCGGTGATCTGCCGCTGTCCGCCGGTGCCAGTGAAGATCCGGACGAGGAGGGTAGTCGGCCCCATGGTCAGGGTGTGGATGACTACCAGGGGCTGAAAACCTATCAGCCGGGCGATTCCAAGCGTCGCCTGCATTGGAAAGCCTACTCCCGTGGCCAGGGTTTGCTGGTCAAGGACTTCGCCTCGATCACCGGGCGTGACCTGTACCTGGATTTCGACGCCTTGTCCGGAGATATGGAGACGCGCCTGTCGCTGCTCTGCCATTGGGTATTGCAGCTGTCCGAGCGGCAGCAACCCTTTGCCCTGAGCCTGCCTGGCCAGGTGCTGGAGGTCGACAGCGGCGAATTGCACCGTGATGCCTGCCTGCGCGCCCTGGCGCTGTTCGGGCGTGCACCATGAGTCGGGTTACGACGATTCCGCGCATCAGCCTGACCTGGCTGCTGGTGGCGCAGGTGCTGGTGATCCTTCCGCATCTGACGCATTTGCCGCTGTGGATTATCGGCCTGTGGCTGGGGAGCGCAGCCTGGCGTATTCAGATTTTCCGCATGCGCGCGCGTTATCCGAATGCCTGGGCCAAGGGTGCTCTGATGCTGGCCGCAGCGCTTGGCGTGTTTCTCTCCCGTGGCAGCCTGATTGGCCTGGATGCCGGGGTGGTGTTGCTGGTCGCTGCCTTTGTCCTGAAACTGCTTGAGATGCGTACACGACGCGATGCTTTGGTACTGGTGTTTCTGGGCTTCTTTGTGGTGGTCACCGCTTACCTGTTCGATGACAGCATGCTGGTGGCCTTCTACAGCCTGCTACCGGTCACCGCTTTGCTCGCGGCCTTGATTGGCCTGCAGCAGAGCCGCCTGGCCACTCAGCCCTGGCCGACCGCGCGGCTGGCGGGCGCGATGCTCCTGCAAGCGCTGCCGGTCATGCTGCTGCTGTTTGTATTTTTCCCGCGTATGGGGCCTCTGTGGTCCTTGCCGGTGCCGAATGACAAGGCCACCACCGGTCTGTCGGACAGTATGGCGCCGGCGGATATCGCCGATCTGAGTCGTTCCGCGGCCCTGGCGTTTCGCGCCAGCTTCAACGGCGAAACACCGCCGCGCAGTGAGCTGTACTGGCGTGCACTGACCCTGGATCGTTTTGATGGCCGGCGCTGGTCACAATCCGATTACGCCGAGTTTGGCCCCGGTGCGCAGTGGCAGAAGCAGGGCGAGTCACTGAGTTACAGCATCGTCATGCAGCCCAGTGCGCAGCGCTGGCTGTTTGCTCTGGATGTGGCGGAAACCCCGCTGGAGCAGACTCGGCAGATGAGCGACTTTCGCTTGCAACGCCGTCAGCCGGTGGATCGCTCGCTGATCTATCAGGCCACCTCCTGGCCACAGGCGCTACGCGAGCCGCAGCCGGCCCAGGAGACCCTGCGCCGTGCGTTGCAGTTGCCGGCTCAAGGTGAGCCGCGCAGCCGCGCCTGGGCCGAACAACTTAAACGTGAGCACCCACAGCCCGAACAGCTGGTGCAGGCGCTGCTTAGCCATTTCAACCGTGAGCCCTTTGCTTACACCCTGACTCCGCCAACGTTAGGCGTAAACAATATTGATGATTTTCTGTTCGAAACCCGCAGCGGCTTCTGCGCCCACTACGCCGGAGCCATGACCTATGTGCTGCGTGCGGCCGGCATTCCAGCGCGGGTGGTGGCGGGTTATCAGGGCGGTGAGTACAACCCCACGGGCAATTACGTACAGGTGCGTCAGTTCGATGCCCATGCCTGGGTCGAATACTGGCAAGAGGGGCAGGGCTGGGTCAGTGTCGATCCGACCTTCCAGGTAGCCCCCGAACGGGTCGAAATGGGCCTGGAAGAAGCCTTGGCTGACGAGCAGAGTTTTCTTGAAGACTCGCCCTTTTCCCCACTGCGCTACCGCAATCTCAGTTGGTTGAATCAATTGCGTCTGGCCTGGGACAACATCAACTACGGCTGGCAACGCTGGGTATTGGGCTATCAGAGTCAGCAGCAGTTGGAGTTTCTCCAGCGCTGGTTGGGTCGGGTGGATGCCCAATCGCTGGTGATCGGCCTGGTCGGCGGCGGGGCGCTGCTGCTCGGTTTGCTTTCACTTTGGCTGTTCAAGCCCTGGCAGCGCGAGCGCGATGTGCAGCAGCGCTTGTTCCGCCGTTTCGAGGGTTTGCTGGCGCGTCATGGTGTGCCACGCAAACCCGGTGAAGGCCCGCGCGACTATGCCGCGCGGGCAGCCCAGCAGATGCCGGCCCAGGCGCAAGCGATTGGCAACTTTGCAGCCGCGTTCGAGGCTCAGCGCTATGCCGGGCAAGAACCTTCTGCTGTGCAGTTACGTCAGCATCTAAAGGCGCTGCGGCAGGCATTGCCTTGGCGGCTTACTCGTTTGGACTCATAGCGACCATTGGCCACTTGTGGCTAATCAACCAGTGCATAAGCTGGGTGCGATATCACAGGAGTGAGGCGATGCAAGGCATGATTGATGAAATACCGCGACACGTACTACGCATTCAAATGCGTTTGTTTGCCTGCCGCGAGCGGCTACGTGTGTGCACCGATGACGAGGCCTTGCACGATCTGCGTATTGCCTTGCGCCAATTACGCAGCCTGCTGCGGCCGTTATCTTCGGTCGCGGTCTGTGAGGCCTTGCAGCAGCGTGCGGCCGAGCTGGGGCGCTTGAGCGGTCCACTGCGCGATCTTGAAGTGCTGCAGGCTTATCTGCAACAGCAAGGTCACGAGAGTGCTGCGTACTCGCGGATGCCACTGCTGCAGCAAGGCTATCTGCAGCTATTGGACAGTGCACCGTTGGCGCATTTGCTTGATGCATTGGATGACTGGCCAGAGCAATGGCGCCAGGCTGCCAGCAATGGGCAACTGCACGGCCTGCATAAACTGATCAAGGAACGCTTGCGCAAGGATCGTAAACGCCTGGCACAGGCTCTGCTTGACCCCGCCCATGACCGTCATCGCCTGCGCTTGTTGGTCAAGCGTCTGCGTTATGCCGCCGAGGCCTATCCAGCGTTGGCCGATATGCCTGGGCGTATGCGCTTGCAGCTAAAGCAGGTGCAGTCAGCGCTGGGTGATTGGCACGACCACTGGCAGTGGTTACAACGTGCCGAAGCGGAGGTGGATCTGCAGCCTTGCGTGCTTGCTTGGCGTGACGCTATGCAGAGTGCCGAGCAGCAAGCCAGTCTGGCCTTGCAAGGATTGACCGCAGGGTTTGTTCACGCCAGCAGCTGAGTTGGCTGAAGAGTCGTTATACATTCGGCTTGTTTGGCCGAAATGTCGTGTCATTCATCGCTGCCTTTACCCTAAGATCATCCGCATCTTCAGATTTCGAGGTGGTTATGGGTTTTTCCGAGTTACTTCAGGCCGTGCGCGACAACCCGCAGGCGGTGTTGATTCCCGCGCAGTGGGGACAGGGTCGCGCCAGCTTTGGTGGCCTGGTGGCTGCGCTGGTGTATGAAGCCATGCGCGCCCAGGTGTCGAGCGGGCGACCGCTGCGCTCCCTGGCCATGACCTTTGTGGGCCCGGCGGCGCCGGATGTGCCGGTGCGTTTTGAAGTGGACGTGCTGCGCGAAGGCAAGGCCGTCAGTCAGGTGCTCGGCCGGGCGATACAGGATGGTCAGGTGGTGACCATCGTGCAGGGCAGTTTCGGCGCCGGGCGTGAGTCGCACATCGCGGTCGCAGCTGAGCCGGCACCGCAGGCCACGGCCGTGGAGGCCTGCCAGGAGTTACCTTATATCCCCAACGTCACCCCTGAATTCACCCGTTACCTGGCCATGCGCTGGGCCTTCGGTGGCGTGCCGTTCAGCGGCAATACATCGCGGGACATGGGCGGTTGGGTACGTTTGCGTGATCAGGCGGCGGTTGAACCTGTCAGTGAGGCTCACCTGCTCGCCCTGGTCGATGCCTGGCCGCCCGCCGTGTTGCCGCACCTGAGTGCGCCAGCGCCTGGCAGCACGTTGACCTGGACCATTGAGTTCGTGCAGCCCATGAGTGCGTTGACGACGCAGGACTGGTGCCTCTACCGCGCGCACATCGAGCATGCCCGTGATGGGTACGGCCACGTGGCGGCAGCAATGTGGACGGCCAATGGTGAGTTGCTGGCCATCAGCCGGCAGACGGTGGCGGTGTTCGGTTAAGCGCCGGTTACTGCCGTTGCAGCAGTGTGCAGCACGGCAATAGCTGCTTGGTCCTCTACAGCTTGAGTTGGCGGATAGCCTTGTTCAGTTCGCCGGCCAGGTTGGCCAGGTTGGCGCTGGTCAGCGCCGACTCGCCGGTCTGTCCGACGGTTTGCTCGGTGACATCGCGGATGCGGATCACCGCGCGGTTCATCTCTTCAGCTACTTGGCTTTGCTGTTCGGCCGCCACGGCGATCTGCGTGTTGCTTTCACGCATATGCGCCACGGATTCGGTGATGGCTGCCAGCGCCTGACCCGCTTCATCCGCCTGCTTGACACATTCATCGGCCTTGATCGAGCTGTCCTGCATAAAGTCCACAGCATCGCGTGTGCCGCTTTGCAGGGTATTGATCATCTGGGTGATGAGGTCAGTGGAGTCCTGTACACGCTTGGCCAGGTTGCGCACTTCATCCGCTACCACGGCAAAACCTCGGCCCATTTCACCGGCGCGGGCGGCTTCAATGGCCGCGTTGAGGGCGAGCAGGTTGGTCTGTTCGGCAATTCCATGAATCTCGCTGACCACACCACCAATCTTCTGGCTGTCGGCGGCCAGTTGCTCGATCATCTGCGCGGTCTCTTGCACACCGCTGGACAGGCCGGAAATTGACTGCGTGACTCGATTGACCACCTGTTGGCCGCTGCGTGCCAGTTGTTCGGCATTCTGGGACTGATCGCGGGTGTCGGCAGCATGTTCGGCAATGTGGTGCACCGTGGCGGACATCTCGTTGATCGCGGTGGCCGCCTGTTCGGTTTCACTCTGCTGATCAAGCATGCCCTGGCGTACGTCACGCATGCTGCTGGCCATGCGCTCGGCGCCTTCATCCAGCTGCGCTGCCGATTGTGCGACGATGCCGACAACTCGCTGGTAGCCAGCTTGCATGGCATTGAAGGCACTGGCCATCTGGCCCACCTCATCGCGGCTGTCGAGGGGGACGCGGGCGCTGAGATCGCCGCTTTTCTCCACTTGCAGCATGACATCCTTGAGGGTGTTGAGGTGGCTTAGCAGGAAGCGGATTAGCAACTGTGAGGCGGCCAGGAGCAGCAGCATCAGTAGGGCAACCACCAGCGCATAGCTGGGCGCACGGTCAAGGAATATGTCGGTCGGGCTTGGCGCTGTGGCGGTGACAGCCAGGCGCTGACCGTCCTGGCGGGTGATGACCTCGGCACCGATCAACCCTTCGCTGCCATTGAGCTCGACCCAGCCGCGAGCATTGGCCAGAGCGCTGCCTTGGTTGTCCGGTAGGCGCGGCGTTTGCCCATTGGTCAGTTTCAGCAGGTTATTAGCGCTGGGCAAGGCTTGCTCTGCCGGCCACAGGCTCAGTAGGCGGGCTTGCTGCTGGGCGGCAAGCTTGGCTGCGTCCAGATGGGTTTGATGTTCCAGATGGAGGGCATACAGCACCAGCAGCAGCGTAGTGAAGAAGGCTACCGCGTTGACGGCCCAGAATTTGTACTTCAGGGAAAGATCGCTAATCCAGTGACTCATGCACATCTCTTCCTTGTGGAGGTTGGCTGCTTACTCGCAGGGCGTTATGGGATGTTCGGTATGCAATGGACGGCACAGTCTGTATCGGCGAAGTCCCTGTCGGGTTTAGGCCGATGGCAATAAAAGCATTTGCCACCGTGCCACCAGTATCGGGTAAAACCTGCGCAGGCCTATTGACCCTTATCAACCGCGGGCTCAGGTGTGTGGCTGGCTATTGCCGGGTGCAGGCAATTGGAAAAACGCCTGCGCCGCAGCGCTGGTATGGGCCGCCAAAATCTGTTCGGTTTCACCGCGGTGCAATGCGACTTCACGCAGCACCTCTACCAGAAAAGCCGGCTCATTGCGGCCGTTCTTCGGTTTCGGCCGAAGGCTGCGGGGCAGCAGGAACGGCGCATCACTTTCCAGCATCAGGCGGCCACGGGGTATTTCCTTGACCAGTGGGTGCAGGTGGCTGCCACGGCGCTCGTCACAGATCCAGCCGGTGATGCCGATATGCAGGTCCATATCCAGGTAGTTGAACAACGCGCGTTTCTCCCCGGTAAAGCAGTGCACCACGGCAGCCGGTAGCTGATCGCGGTAGTGACGCAGGATCGCCAGCAGGCGCTCGTCAGCATCGCGCTCATGCAGAAACACGGGCAGCTGCAACTCCACGGCCAGGGCCAGTTGTTGCTCCAGCACCTGCTCCTGCTGTGGCCTGGGGGAAAAGTCACGGTTGAAGTCCAGGCCGCATTCGCCCACGGCGCGAACTCGGACATCGTCCAGCAGAGCCTTGAGTTCGGCAGAGCTGTCACTGTTCCAGCTGCTGGCATCGTGAGGGTGGACACCGGCGGTACTGAACAAATGTGTGCCGCTGCTATCCAATTGCCGGCACAGTTCCAAGGCATGGCGGCTTTCGTCGAGGCGGGTACCGGTCAGCAGCATTTGCTGGACGCCTGCGGCATAGGCCCGAGTGAGGAGGGCTTCGCGTTGCTCGGCAAAGCTGGGGTGGGTCAGATTGACGCCGATGTCGATGAGTTGCATGGTGCTACCTGCTGAATTGACCGGGCAGCATAGCAGAGCTTTTTTGTCTATTTAAAAGGTCAATAAATACAAATAGTTATCCTGTTTATGTGATGTTTTGTGTGACAACTGGCTGGCGTCCATGGGTGGGCTGTGCGAACCTCCGCGCCCCGCGCGAGCGGCCAGTCATGTGTTAGCCGACAGGCGTGTTGCTGATCTGTCGAGCATTTTTCCCTGGAGCCCAGATGCTGCGAGTGTTGCTCACCTGCTGCCTGTTGCTGCTGTCCTGTACAGCGGTAGCACGTGTGGCTGGGCCGCTGGAAGTCGAGCAGCCCAAGGCTGCCCGAGACTTGGCGAGCATTCGTAGCAGTGGTGAACTGCGTGTGCTGGTCAATCAGAGCCGCAACAGCTCGGGGGAAGTCAAAGGCCAGAGTATCGGCGTTGAGTACCACCGTTTGCGAGCCTTTGAGCAGTACCTCAATCGCAACGCGCGCGATGACCGTAGCCTCAAATTGAAGCTTATCCCGCGAGCCAAGGATCAGTTGCTGGCGGCTCTGCAGCGCGGTGAGGGCGATCTGGTGGCCCCCGGAGAGCTGCTTAATATGCCGCGTGGCAGTAAGCTCAGCGCCAGTGCTGCAATACGCCAGGATGTGCCGCTGATCATCGTGGCTCGCCAGGGGAATCGGCGATACCAGAATCTTGAACAGCTCTCCGGGCGCAGCCTGGCATTACCTGCGGGTAGTGTGGCTGCCGAAGCGATTCGGCTGCTTAATCAGAAGTTGATTGATAAGAAGCGCTCGCCCATTGTCATCGAATGGGTCGACCCGAGCCTTGCCGTCGAAGATGTACTGGAGATGGTGCAGGCAGGAATTTTCGCGGTAACAGCGGTCGAGCAGCCGATTGCCGAGCGTTGGGCCAAGGTGATGCCCAAGCTGCGCCTGGATCGTCATCTGCAGCTATCCAAGGACGGTGACATGCGCTGGTATGTGCGGCGAGATACGCCAATGCTCGGCGCCAGCATTGATCGCTTTCTCAAGGGGTACAAAGATCCTGCGGATCTGGATGCCGTGTTCCAGCGCGTTTACCGTCGTCTGTACAAGGTGCATTACCCGCTTGGGCGTACCGAGCGCCAGCGCCTGGAGAAAGTTCGTCCAGTCTTGCAACGCTACGCCTCCCAGCATGATTTTGACTGGCTGGCCCTGGCAGCACTGGCCTTTAAGGAGTCGACCCTCAATCCAGCCGCGCGGGGGGCAAGTGGTGCCACCGGCCTGATGCAGATCACCCCAGTGGCCGCCCGCAGCGTTGGGGTGAGCAATATCAGTGCGCTGGATAATAACGTGCAGGCCAGCGCGAAGTACCTGGCGATGATTCGCCGCAACTACTTCAACAGCCCGCAACTCAATGAGCGCGAGCGCATGGCATTTATTCTGGCCGGCTACAACCTGGGGCCGCAGCGGGTTCAGGGGCTGCGTGCTGAAGCGCGCCGACGCGGCCTGAATCCCAATCAGTGGTTTTTCCAGGTGGAGCGGGTGGCCATGGAGCAGATGGGTATGGGGGTCGTCAGCTATGTGAATAGTGTGAATAAGTACTACCTGGCGTATGACCGTGAGCGTTATCTACTGGAGCCTTGATGCAGCTCAGTGAATAATTAATCTATTTATTAGATTGTTTATAGCAATTTTATTCGCTTTAAGTATTCGATTTTTAGTTTAGTCTGCACCCCATCAACTTCTCACTACAGGACTGCTGCACATGAACGCTCTGATCAAAACCGTTGTTGCAACTCAAGCAGGCTATGGCCTAACTGTCCTGCGTATCATCGCTGGCATCACCTTTGCCGCTCACGGTGCACAAAAGTTGTTTGGCTGGTTTGGTGGGTATGGCCTGGAAGGCGTGGCTCAGTGGATGGAAAGTATCGGTCTGGCACCGGGTTACCTGATGGCCCTGATGGCCGGTAGCGCCGAGTTCTTTGGCGGCTTGGCCTTGATCATTGGCCTGCTGGCGCGCCCAGCTGCTGCGGTACTGGCGCTGACCATGGTGGTGGCGATTGCTACTGTGCATTTGGCCAATGGCTTCTTTATGAGCAATAACGGCTACGAGTTTGCCCTGGCTCTGCTGGCAATCAGTATTGCGGTGATGATCGAGGGGGCTGGCAAGCTGTCACTGGACAAGCGCATCGCCGGTTAAGCGAAGCCTGCGTAAACTGCGGAAAGCCCACTTCGGTGGGCTTTTTGCATTTTAGGGTTGTGCTTTGTTCTGTGTCGCCAACTGTTCAGCGGCTTCCAGGCGCAATCGTTCGCGTTCATCGAAGTTTTCTGCTGCCAGTTGGGCAATCGCTGCGCGCTTATCGCTGGTACTCAGGCCAGGGTTGTTTTCGATTGCGGCCTTGTCGATGCGGTATTGAGCAATCCGCTTCTTCCAGGTCTGTCGTTGTTGGTCGAGCACTTCTAGACGTTGGGTGGCTGCTGCGCCCACCAGTTGTTGGCGCAGTTGGCGAATTTGCTCGGGTTTGGCCCCTGCGGCGTGTAGCTGAGCAGTCTGTTGGCGCAGTTCATTCTGCAGCTGAGGCAGGACAGCATCCTGCATCTCGGCAGGCAGGCTGTTGCGCAGTTGATCGACGGCAGTGGCCTTACCGGCATCGTCCAGTTGGCTGTCGTGCAGGATGGCCAGGCGTTGCAGGGTGAATTGGTTGTAGGCGTCTTCGCGGGCGAAGAATGCCTGTTGCGTTGCCGTGTCGAAGATTCGCGCACGCAGTGCCTGCACGGTTGTTTCTCGGTGCCGCAAGGCGTCCAGGTTGGCAACCTGTGGTAGGTCATGTTCCAGCAAGACCAGCTCGCGTTTGTAGTCGAGGTATTGATCGAGCAGGGCCAGCGCCTGTTCACGAGCATTTGCCGGCAGTTGCTCGGCGATATAGGCCCGCAGCCGCTCCACGCTGGTGCGCAATGGCTCTTCGCCCACGGCGGCGAGGAAGTAGTCGAATATCCGTCGGATGTCTTCGCTGATCAGTAGGTTACCTGCTGCGTCGAGACGAAATGTACCGTCCACCATGGTACCGCTGAAGGAGGCTGGCAGGCTCTGCAGCGCATGTGCAGCCTTAGTTGTTCCGGCTTGCAGCAAGGGGGGGAACGTTGTGGCTGGGGCGTGGCTGCTGCGAGAGGATTGCCGTTGAGTTGAGCAGGGATATCCACCGGTTTCAGGTACAGCGCCAGAGTCACGCAAACGGCAAACACCAGTGGCGATAGCAGCAGAAATTTCTTCACGGGAACTCTTCATCTGGTGTGGAAACGGTTGCACTGAAACCGGGGGCTGTCGCCAGCCCCCGGTCCTGTATTACAGGCCGTCGTTTTTCAGGCGGTTGGCATGTTGGCGGTAGACCGTAACCGGGTCGGTTTCGAACAGGCTGGTCAGCCCCAGTGTCTGGTTGACCTCGTCGAGATGATTCATCCGGTAGTTATCGCGGATCACCTTGCCCATACGCGAGCTGCAGCGGCCGACCAAACCGTCGTTGGCTTCACCCTTGAAGGTCAGAGCCGTAGCGCCTAGCAGTAAATCGCTGGGATCGATGATGTTGGTCATCGGGCTGGTCCCACTCCAAGAGTAGTAGCGCACCCCATTCACGCTGTAGGCCCCTTCACCGCAAGCCGTGGTGGGAATACCCTGCGGGAACTTGGCGTTGAACCGCGCCGCGCCTTGGCTGTTGAGCGACTCCAGGGAGCCGAGGGCGTTCTGCGGGCTGGTACTGGAACTGCCTGAGAGGAAGTTGATCAGCGTGCCGAGGCCATTGACGATGCCGGCTAGCAGGGTTTCACCGGCCGAGCCTGCTGGAACCTGGCGGATAAAATCGGCGGTGGCCGAGCCCTTGTGCGGTGCGCCGACGCTGGTGGCGGAGGCAATCAGGTTTGGTTTGACGGCAGCGACGTAGCGGATGGTCGGCCCGCCATGGCTATGGCCGATCAAGTTGACCTTGGGCTTGCCGCTGATGGCGACAATCTCTTCCACCTGGTTCAGCAGTTCTTCGCCGCGGGCTTCCGAGGTGTTCAGTTGACTGACTTCGGTGATGTACACGCTGGCACCGTCGCGACGCAGCGCGGCAGGAATGCCGTACCAGTAGTCGACTCCCAGGATACTGTCGAAGCCGAGCATGCCGTGGGCCAGTACAACTGGATACTTGGTCTGGGTGTATCCAGAGGAGCCGAACCAGAAGGCATGGGTGTTGCCAGAGGCCAGCAAGCCGGCGCCCAGGCAGAGGGCGAGCAGGGTTTTATTGTTGTTCATTGGTGCTCTCGCTAGGGTTTATCGGGCAGTTAAAGGCAGTCCATGCAGCCAAAACGCCCGTCCCATGGCGCGTACTTCAGCCCCAAGGCAATGGCAGAAAGCATGCCATTCCAGCACAAAATACGTGCAAGGCTCTGCCACGGGCCTTGCGTCTGGTCTGTTGCGCGCCTGTCGCAAACAGGTTGCTGCGCGGTTGTTACGGGCTGAAACGGCCCAACCTTGCTGGCAGGCCCCAGATGTCGGGGCGAGAGGCTAGTGCACGCCGGCTTATTGATGGATTGGCAGGCTGTTTATCTGCTTTTCCAATCGAAGGTTGGGTGGCGGTTGGGCGCGCCGCTGACTTGACAGTTTTGCGCGTGCTTCTCTAGGATGCTGACCCAGCGCCGATTTAAACAGCTACTTGCGGGGCGCCGGGTTACCTGCTGATTGCAGCGCCCTGAGAAGTACTCTCTTGGAGGCTTCGAAATTCCGCTAAAGCGCTGGTTCGGTGTCGCCTCTCACCGCTGCCCAGCGGACTCAATGAGGCGGAGACATATCGATGCACTGTCCCCAACCGCTTATTCGCCTGGCCCCGATCACCTCTGGGCTGACCCTGCGCAATCCGAAAATACTCCTTGGCGGTAGCCATCAGCCGACGCTGTTGCGCTATCTCGATGGCTGGCCCAAGCGCTGGGCAGGGCCACGGACCTTTCTGATCAATTTCGTTCACGATGGCGAGTCGCTTGCGCGCTTTGCCAGCAATCATTTCGATATGGCGGTGATCCAGGCGCCAACGGCCGCGCAGCTGGATGAAACCGTGCGTCAGTTGACGCGTGTAGCCAAGCAGGGGCTGATCACTCGGCGCTGAATGAATCCCGCAATAGCTTTGGCCAAAGCCACTGCCGATCCGCTAGGCTCAAACGATAATGTCAGGGAGTGGGCTATGTTCGAATCCGCCGAGATCGGCCGCCGTATTGATAAAGAAACTTTTGAAGCCGAGGCTCCCGCGCTACGCGAAGCGTTGCTTGAGGCGCAGTACGAGTTGCAGCAGCAAGGACGTTTTGCCGTGCTTATTCTGATCAACGGGATCGAAGGTGCGGGTAAGGGAGAGACGGTCAAGCTGCTTAACGAGTGGATGGATGCGCGGCTGATTCAGGTCAATACCTTCGACCAGCAGACCGATGAGGAGCTGGCGCGACCGCCGGCCTGGCGTTACTGGCGGCAACTGCCCCCCAAGGGGCGTATCGGCATCTTCTTTGGTAACTGGTACAGCCAGATGCTGCAGGGGCGGGTGCATGGGCGGATTAAGAATGCCGTGCTTGACCAGGCCATCGATAGCACCCTGGGGATGGAGCGCATGCTCTGCGATGAGGGTACGCTGATCTTCAAGTTCTGGTTCCATCTATCCAAGCTGCAGATGAAAGCGCGCCTCAAGGCGCTGCAGGACGACCCGCTGCACAGCTGGCGGATCAGTCCGCTGGACTGGCAGCAATCAAAAACCTACGACAAATTTGTACGTGTCGGCGAGCGTGTGTTGCGCCGCACCAGTCGCGACTACGCGCCCTGGTATGTGGTGGAAGGCGTGGATGAGTATTACCGCAGCCTGACGGTCGGGCGCATTCTGCTCGATGGCTTGCAAGCCGCGTTGAAGGCCAAGACGCGCCCCGTGCCCCATCCTCATGCTGCGCCGCTGACCTCCAGTCTCGATCAGCGCGGGCTGATCGACAGCCTGGACATGAGTCAGGCGCTGGATAAGGAGTTGTACGCTGAACAGTTGGTTATCGAACAGGCTCGCTTGTCCAGCCTGATGCGTGATAAGCGCATGCGTCGCCATTCGTTGATTGCAGTGTTCGAAGGCAATGATGCGGCCGGCAAGGGTGGGGCGATTCGTCGGGTGATTGGTGCGCTCGATCCCCGTCAGTACCGCATCGTCCCGGTTGCCGCGCCGACCGAAGAAGAGCGCGCGCAGCCCTATCTGTGGCGTTTCTGGCGGCACATTCCGCCGCGCGGCAAGTTCACCGTGTTTGACCGCTCCTGGTATGGCCGAGTGTTGGTGGAACGGGTCGAGGGCTTTTGCAGCACCGGCGACTGGCTGCGCGCCTATGGCGAGATCAATGACTTCGAAGAGCAGCTCAGCGAAGCCGGCGTGGTGTTGGTGAAGTTCTGGCTGTCGATCGATCAGCAAACCCAGCTGGAACGCTTCAAGGCGCGCGAGCAGATTCCTTTCAAGCGTTTCAAAATCACCGAAGAAGACTGGCGCAATCGCGAGAAATGGCCGCTGTACCGCGATGCAATTGGCGATATGGTCGATCGCACCAGCACCGAGATCGCCCCGTGGACGTTAGTGGAAGCCAATGACAAGCGCTTTGCCCGGATCAAGGTGCTGCGCACTATCAATGAAGCGCTTGAGGCCGCATTCGGCAAAGACTGAGTTACACGGGCAACAGGATGGTCGCGCATACGGCTGATGAATGATTGTCGCTGAGTGAGATTGTCCAGCTTTATTCTTGTTGGCAACTCAACCCAATTACAATGAGGTGCGACATGCGTGAAGTGGTGATCGTTGACAGCGTACGGACTGGTTTGGCCAAGTCCTTTCGTGGCAAGTTCAATCTGACCCGTCCAGACGACATGGCGGCTCACTGCGTCAATGCACTGCTGGCGCGCACCGGTATCGACCCGGCGCTGGTGGATGACTGCATCGTTGGTGCCGGCTCCAATGAAGGCGCTCAGGGCATGAACATTGGTCGCAACGTGGCCGTGCTGTCCGGCCTGGGCACCAATGTGGCGGGCATGACCCTCAACCGTTTCTGCTCCTCGGGCCTGCAGGCCATTGCGATTGCAGCCAATCAGGTGGCGTCGGGTTGCAGCGATGTGATCGTGGCGGGTGGCGTCGAGTCGATCACCATGACCCTGAAAAGCATGAACACGCAGAACCTGTTCAACCCGGTGCTGCAAAAAGATCTGCCGGGTATCTATTACCCCATGGGTCAGACCGCCGAGATCGTTGCTCGTCGTTACAACGTCAGCCGCGAAGCCCAGGATACCTATGCCCTGCAGAGCCAGCAGCGCACTGCGCGGGCGCAGGCTGAAGGTCTGTTCGATGATGAAATCGTGCCGATGCACGTCAAGTATCAGGTCGAAGACAAAGCCACCGGCGAGAAGAGCATCATCGATGGCATCGTCGCTCACGACGACTGCAACCGTGCCGACACCACTCTGGAAAGCCTGGCCGCGCTCAAACCGGTATTTGCCGACGACGGGTCGGTCACCGCTGGCAATGCCTCGCAGCTGTCCGATGGCGCCTCGATGACTCTGGTGATGAGCCTGGAAAAAGCCATCGAACTAGGCCTCAAGCCGCTGGCGTTCTTCCGCGGCTTTGTGGCCGCCGGCTGCGAGCCGGATGAGATGGGCATTGGTCCGGTGTTCTCGGTGCCTAAGCTGCTCAAGGCCAAGGGTCTGAGTGTTGCCGATATCGACCTCTGGGAGCTTAACGAGGCGTTTGCTTCGCAGTGCCTGTACGCGCGCGACCGTCTGGAAATTGACAACGCCAAGTACAACGTCAATGGCGGCTCGATTTCCATCGGCCATCCGTTCGGTATGACCGGCTCGCGCCAGGTTGGTCATCTGGTGCGTGAGCTGCAGCGACGTAACCTGCGTTACGGCATCGTCACCATGTGTGTGGGCGGCGGCATGGGCGCGACCGGGTTGTTTGAAGCCGTGCGCTGATCGTCCTGCGTCCAATAAAAAACCGCGACGTGTCGCGGTTTTTTATTGGCTGGTCTTTGTATTCAATATTTACGAAGTTTTGAAAATGTTGATATTGGTATGCAAATCAATCAAACGCTTGGCAATTTTTTCACTGGCATCAGAAGTCTCTCGGGCACCGTCGGCGGTTTGCTGAGCAATATGGGTTATTCTCAACAGCGTGTTGTTGATCTCTTGAGACACGAAAGCCTGCTGCTCTGACGCCGCAGCAACTTGCGTATTTAGATCAGAAATCCCATCAACGGCAGTCGATACATCGTCAAACGCTTTGGTAGTCTCAACGACTTTTTCAAAGCACAGGGAAGTACTTCTTTTACCGCTGGCCATGCTATTAACAGCTTTATTGGCTTGCTCTTGCAGTCGCTGCACCAACCCCTGAATATCCACAGTTGAATCTCTTGTGCGTTTTGCAAGAGAGCGCACTTCGTCAGCCACTACAGCAAACCCGCGCCCGCTGTCACCCGCCCTAGCGGCTTCAATGGCAGCATTCAGGGCCAGTAGGTTAGTTTGCTCGGCGATGGACTGTATGGTATCCGTCACTTGGCCAATATTGTTGGTTTCCGCCATTAAACCTGAAATAACTTCGGCCGCCTGCTCTACCTCAGTGGCCAGCTGTTCTATGATTTTTTGTGTGTTCTGAGCAATATTCTGGCCTTCACGAACTTTATCTCGAACTGCGTCGGCTACCTGACTGGCTTCGTTGGTAGTTCTGGCAATCTCATTAGTGGTGGCGCTCATTTCTTCAACAGCCGCTGCCACTTGCTCCGTTTCACGATGCTGTGTATCTACGTTCTTAACGGTAATCTCCATCACCCTAAGGCTGACTTCTGCCGAAGTCCCAAGCTCATCAGCCTGAGTGGACACACTTTTGATAACCTTATTCAACACCATCATAAATTTATTAAAGGCTTTAGCCACCTCGCCGGTTTCATCTTTTGCAGAGTCATCAAGACGCAGGCGCAAATCGCCGTCGCCATCAGCAACCTCTCTAAGCCTAGTGAGTAGGTTGTTGATAGGGACAACAATGGAACGGCTTATGAGAAATGGCAGCGCAATCGAAAGAGCAAGCGACACGATGAACAGGCCGGCAATGAGTTCGATGGCAGACTGCTCATCGGCCTCAGCCTGCGATACAGACCGCTGAGTGAAATTTTGGATAGTGTCTAGCAACTCGATAAGTTGAGCATTGACTTCAGCTTCCAGTGCTTCAATGACTTTGGCCTGCTCGATAACGCTGTCAATATCGCCAGCCCTGGCAGAGCTGATAACTTTAGCCGTTAGCCCCTCCAGTACGGTCAATTCAGACGAAACTGCCGCAAGGTCAGAAACTATTGCGCGATACTCTGTCTTGGCTGTTTCGGTATGTAACTTGCTCATTGCGTCCTGTGCAAAGTTCTTCGCGTTATTCAATTCTGCCTGGGCGCTCTTTTGGTACTCAGAAACCTTTTGAATATTTTTATCCAATTCAGACTGGGCACCTGAGTAACCTTCCTTCACTAAGGTGGCTTTAAAGAAGACTCTTTCTAAAACAATAGCTTGTTGTAACTGGTAGTCAGTTGTTTTCGTAATTTTTCGCGTCAGAGGAATATCCTCTTCGGCAACTTCAAGTATTTGAGTGCCTATTTTCGCCATCTGCGCTATTGAAATGCCTCCGATTAAAATCAGCAAGCCTAACTGCACAACACCCATCAAATAGACTTTATGAGATATCTTCAAGAGCGACAGCATATATTCAACCTCAACCTAAGTAACAATTAAATATCATGTTTATCTTCTGTCTCAGCCAATGCCTGCTGCCTAAAGTAAGACAACATCCTTAAAGCAAAACCTGATTCCGTTTGTACTTTTTGATTAAAGGTATCTGGCGAAACATTCAAGAACTCAGAAAAACCATTCAGGCTGGTTATTTCAGGATGATCTAATGAGCGAAAACCCATACTCCAGCCCCCAAACGAACGCTCGTGGATTTCGTGGATGCCGAGCAAATTGACTCTCTTGTGCCGGCTATCGGCTTTGATAACATCAAATAACGACTCTATTATTTTATTATCACCTTCAAGGGCCTGAATAAAGGTGCCGGTTCCGTCATAGAGTAATAGACCCGTAATGCCAAGACGCTGATTTTTTGCTCTTACCTGGGTCAGTAACTGCACCAAATCTTTTGATTTGTATCTCTCATTGGCACTACTGACATAACAAAGCTCAATCATAGTTCAGCCCTCCGATGTAATGAGAACCGTTAGTATAGGAATAGGTTAAATTGTAGACCATCTCGCGGCGGGAGTAGGCTTGACTGAGCACAGGAGTATTCATGCTGCGCAGCTTATCGAGGCGGGTGTTCAACTGCCTCCGCTCGTTTTTTGAGTAGGAGAAAACAGGGGATCTGCATGGAAATGGTGGGCAGAATTCGCCGAATGTATTTCCACGACAAACCATTGCTGCATGAGATATACGCTTACCCCTATCGGCATTGCAGCCATGGTGTGTAAGCCTTTCGCTACAGGCGGGCCATTACCTGAACTGGATCTCGTGTGGCGATACCATCACCGTCATGATGAGGGTGACTACATTGGCGCTTTTTTCTGAAAAGCTCTGTTGAGGTCAGGTTAAAGGCCTGTTGCAAGCCCCGTTCTATGGCCCTCACTGGCTTAGAGAGGGCTGGCTGGGGTGATTCAGAATGCACGGCTTTCGATGATCTCGTTGGCCTGAGCCATTCGACGGATATAAAAGGCAATCTCTCGCTCGGCATCCGTTCGGTTGAAGTAGGGGCCTTCCAGGGTGCCCTCGCGGGTGGAGAAGAAGTATTGGCCGTTGACCGCGCTAACGCGTTCACTGCGGTAGTGGGTGCCAGGGCTGTGATCGACATTACGTTGACCGAACATGGATGAACCTCCCGCAAGATGAGCTGATGAAAATCAGTCTAAACGGCGTTTTTCTGGCTGCTGAATTTAACGACAAATGGTCGTTTTCGCCGAATATCGCCATCTTTTTCCTTGATTTTGTATTTTTGGCGTCAATTGGGTGACTTGATGTTGCCTGGCTATCAGTACAGTTGCAGTGAATAGCACTGCCTAGCTGTGGCTGTGCCGGTCCATGGGCGCGGCCTAGAATGCTGGTTTGCGGCTGCAACCTGCATCAGTCGATGGTTGTAGCGCTGGGTTTAGAGGCGTTTATGCATGTTTCCTCCGGTCGTTGGCTGTATGGGTTGTTCCTGGCACTGTTAACGGCGTTGTTATGGGGCGTACTGCCGATCAAGCTCAAGGAAGTGCTGCAGGTGATGGACCCGGTTACGGTGACCTGGTTTCGCTTGCTGGTTTCCGGCTCTATCCTGCTCGCCTATCTGGCGGCCAGCAAACGCTTGCCCGCCTTCCGTCCGTTGGGCAAGAAGGGCGTATGGCTGTTGCTGCTGGCGATAGCCGGGTTGACCGCCAACTATGTGCTTTATCTGGTTGGCCTCAATTTGCTCAGCCCCGGTACTACGCAGCTGGTGATTCAGGTTGCGCCAATTTTGTTGTTGATCAGCAGTCTGTTTGTCTTCCGCGAGCGTTTCAGCCTTGGCCAGGGGCTGGGCTTGTTGGTGCTGCTGATCGGTTTTGTCTTGTTCTTTAATCAACGTCTGGATGAGCTGCTGACTTCACTGACGGCCTACACCACCGGTGTGTTGATCGTGCTGCTGGCGGCGTTTGTCTGGGCGTTCTATGGCTTGGCGCAGAAACAGTTGCTGACGGTGTGGAACTCGCTGCAGGTGATGATGGTGATCTACCTGGCCTGCGCCATGCTGCTGACGCCTTGGGCACATCCGCTGCAAGCGTTGGAGTTGAGCCCGCTGCAGGGTTGGTTGCTGTTTGCCTGTTGCCTGAACACGCTGGTGGCTTATGGCGCGTTTGCCGAAGCGTTGGCGCATTGGGAGGCTTCGCGGGTCAGTGCGGCATTGGCGATTACCCCGTTGGTGACGTTTGCCTCGGTGGCGCTGGCTGCCAGCTGGTGGCCTGATCATGTGCAGCCTGAGCAGATCAACTGGCTAGCCTATGGTGGCGCAGTACTGGTGGTGCTGGGGTCAGCGTTGACGGCGCTCGGCCCATCCCTGGTCGCCAGCTGGAAAGCCCGCAAGAGCGGCGTGATGCCTGTAGGAGCCCTGAAATGAGTACCGATGAACTGGCGCGAGTCAACGGCAAGATACTGGCTGCCGGAGAGCCGTCTTTACCGGCGGTGACCTTGCGTGATGGCAGCCGAGTCCAGACGGGTACGGTCGCCACCATGCTGCACAATATCGAACTGTACAACCAGGGTGAGCGCGGCGAGGTCGAGCGTGAGTTGGCGTTGGCCGTTCCTACGCTCTGCCGCATTGGCCTGTTCCAGCTGTTTTCCCCTGAGGAGTGGAGCGCCAGTGAAGATAACCCCGGTCGGCGTTATGTCGGTTTGAAAGCCCGTGAGTACCTCGGCGACTAGGCTTTGCCGCCAAGGTTTTCCGCGCGGCGCAACCAGCTTTGGCGCTGTTCTTCGCTCGAGGGGCGTACCGGCGCAAATTCGGCCAGGCGGCGGGTTTTGATGCCGCTGAAACCGAGGATGGTGCGGGTCATCTGCCGATGCCCAGGCGCACCGTAGATCCAGCGGAAGTACCAGGGCGGCGTATCCATGGTCACCAGCAGGTCGGCAGTGCGTCCCGTCAGCAGCTTGTCCCAGAGTTGCGAGCGGTTGCGGTACTTGAAGGCGAAGCCTGGTAGAAAGGTGCGGTCGAAGAAGCCCTTGAGCAGTGCGGGAATACCTCCCCACCAGACCGGATAGACGAATACCAGGTGTTCGGCCCAATGAATCTGCCGCTGTGCTTCCAGTAGGTCGGGTTCCAGTGGCTGGCTTTGCTCATAGCCGTCGCGCAGTACTGGGTCGTAGTCCATTTCACCCAGCTTCAGCTGGCGTACCACGTGGCCCTTGCGGCGTGCGCCTTGAGCGTAGGCTTCACCGAGGGCATGGCAGAAACTGTTGGCCTTGGGTGTGCCGAGAATCATCAGGATGCGTTTACCATCACCTTCCAGTGGTGTTGCGCCGCTCTTTACTGCGTCACTCATGTTGACCCGCCTCCAGCATGTTTTCGGGACGCACCCAGGCGTCGAATTGTTCATTGCTCAGGTAGCCCAGTTGCAGCGCTGCGTCACGCAGGGTAGTGCCATCCTGATAGGCCAGCTTGGCGATTTGTGCGGCCTTGTCGTAGCCGATATGCGGGTTCAGTGCGGTGACCAGCATCAGACCGTGTTCCAGGTGCTCGGCCATTTTCCCTGCGTCCGGTTGCAGGCCCGCGACGCAGTGCTGCTGGAAGTTATGGCAGCCGTCCGCCAATAAACGTATCGATTGCAGCAAGTTGTGAATGATCACCGGTTTGAACACGTTGAGTTGCAGATGGCCCTGGCTAGCGGCAAAGGCAATCGTGGTGTCGTTCCCCAATACCTGGCATGCCAGCATCGACAGCGCCTCGCATTGGGTTGGGTTGACTTTGCCTGGCATGATTGAACTGCCCGGTTCATTGGCCGGTAAACGCACCTCGGCCAAGCCTGCGCGAGGGCCGGAGCCCAGCAACCGCAGATCGTTAGCCAGTTTCATAAGGGCCACTGCCAGGGTTTTCAAGGCACCTGAGAGCGCCACCAGCGGTTCGTGGCCGGCGAGGGCGGCAAACTTGTTCGGCGCACTGACCAGTGGCAGGCCACTCAAAGCGGCCAGTTCGGCAGCCATAGCATCGGCAAAACCCTGTGGTGAGTTCAACCCAGTGCCCACAGCTGTCCCCCCTTGGGCCAGTTCGCAGACGGCCGGCAGAGCGGCCTGGATAGTATGTTCGGCATAACCTAGTTGCGCGACAAAGGCCGATAGCTCCTGGCCGAAGGTCATCGGTGTAGCATCCATCATGTGTGTGCGCCCGGTTTTGACCTGCCGCGCATGCCGTTCAGCTTGTTCCTGCAGTCCAGCACGCAGTTCGCGCAAGGCGGGCAGCAATTGCTGCTGCACGGCGTGCACGGCGGCGATATGCATGGCGGTGGGGAAGCTGTCGTTGGAGCTTTGCGCGCGGTTGACGTGGTCGTTGGGGTGCACCGGCGTTTTACCGCCACGGTCGTTGCCCGCCAGTTCGTTGGCCCGCCCGGCAATCACCTCGTTGACGTTCATGTTGCTTTGCGTGCCGCTGCCGGTCTGCCAGACCACCAGGGGAAATTGCTCATCATGTTGGCCGGCCAAGACTTCATTGGCGGCCTCCTCGATCAGTCGGGCCAGGTCGGCCGGCAACTCACCGATACGCTGATTGACCCGCGCGGCGGCTTTCTTGATCAGCGCCAGGGCATGCACGACCGGTAAGGGCATGTGCTCCTGACCGATGGCGAAGTTGATCAGCGAGCGTTGGGTTTGCGCGCCCCAATAGGCTTCATCGGGTACTTCGATGGGACCCAGGCTGTCGGTTTCAGTGCGGCTCATGGTGGCTCTCCTGATGGTTGCGCATGCAGCATAGGGATTGCCAGGCCAGCGACTGCCAGCCTGGGCGTATCTCAGCTTAGGTCGCTGTGCATCAGCAGAGGTTCAACTGCCGCAGTTAACTACCAGCGGGCGCGGGTTTCACCGAGCCAGCCAAGGGCGTTGTTGACGGGTACGCGCTCACCTTCCGGGCCGCGCAGAACCCCCTCGAAATGCCCAAACCACTGCTGCGTGTCAGCAAAGAACGGCCCAAGCCGGCGGTAGGCCTGGTGGCGCTGGCGCGGGGAAAATGTCAGTTGTACGGCATCATCCTGGCTGCGCAGTTGCCAGGGCGCCAGGCTGGTGTTCGGGCCTTGGGTGATGGCGATAGGGCTGTCCAGGTGCAGCAGTTCACCGCCAAACCACAAGGTGTTTTCGGAGAGCCCGCTATGATCTGTCCAGCCAGCGCCGAAATTGCCAGCGATGCCACCCGGTGCCGCAAAGGCCGCCCGCGTCCAATGGCTATTAAGCGGCCAGACACCGCGACCGAAGTCCAAGGAAGCAAAACTCTGCCCAGGTAGACAACCATATTGGCGTTTACCCAACTGCACTGTTCCACAGCAGGGGAGGCCCAGTTGCCGGCTTGTGGCGTGAAAGCACTTTCCTTTGAGTGGAGCCACCAGGTTCACTGAGTCAAGGTGGGCGGGGCGTTGGATATCCAGTGATGCCTGTAACGGCTGCCCGCCGAGATCAGGTGCATTTATGGTGATACGGGTACGGCCAGTATGTTCCGACACACGCAATTGCAGGCGAGGGTGGTTGAACTCATGGCTGATCTGGGGGTGATCCGGCAGCTCGCAGCCTCGGCCGAACAGGCGGAATTGGCTGTAGGCCATGCCTTGTCCAGACTGCAGGTCCAGAAAGTAGGCCGCGGCGTAGCCCAGGTAATCCAGGTCGGCAATGGTGAACGCAAGCATCCACTGTGGGGTGGTGATGCACCAGTGATTCCAGCGTTTTCGGCGGCCCAGGTTACCGGGAATGGCACAGTCGACCATTGGCCTGGGTGCCCAGCCAACCGCCTGAGGGTTCAACTGGCCATGACTATCGCACAGGGCAATAGCGGCGAAGGGTTCGGGATGAGTAAAGCTGTTCATCAAACACGTCCATGTGTGCGCAACCTTACGAGTCTGGCGGTGCGCTGAAACAGAGATGGCCAATGCTGTGAGCATGCACAGGTGCACATCAACACAGCAATTACTGGCATTTTGAACTTTAAGCAGGTTGTGCGCCAGTGCACAGTTGTAGCTTGATCTGGTTAAAGCGGCGTGCAGGCTTGAGTAGGACAAGCCCTTGGGCACAAAATGCCGCAAAGTGAGTCAAACACGGCTCTTCTCTCATTCAGGAGTAGTACATGTCACGTTTACCTGCCTTTTGCGCTGCCCTAATACTGACGTGCGGTAGTGCTCAGGTGCTCGCCGATGCCAAGGGCCACGCTGCTGATGCCGAGCGTTTTCTCGTACTGGCCCGTGCTGACAAGCTCGCTGTACCGGTGTTTGCCCAGGTGCAGCAGATGTTTGCCCAGCGCTTTGCCGAGAGCAATGCGCCGCAGAGCGAGAAGGCTGTGCTGGAAACCTACCAGGCTCAGGCCAATGCGGCTCTGGAACAAGCCGTGGGTTGGGACAAGCTCAAGCCGGATATGGTCAAGCTCTACACCAGCAACTTCAACGAGCAGGAAATGAAGGACCTGATCCGTTTCTACGAGTCGCCGCTGGGCAAGAAAGTCCTGGAGAAAATGCCAACGCTGACCGCACAGTCGGCGCAGCTGACTCAGGGCAAGCTGGAAACCGCCGTACCCAAGGTCAATCAGCTATTGGCGGAAATGACCACCAAGCTGACTCCAAAGAAGCCCTGAGTGACAGTCCCTATGCCGAAGATCGATTTGTTGCAGGCCGCTCTGGCAAGCTTGCAGCCCCAGCAGCTCGATGTGCTGGATGAAAGCCATATGCACAGCCGGGGGCTGGAAACCCATTACAAGGCGGTGATCGTCAGCGAGCATTTCGCCGGCCTGAATGCGGTCAAGCGGCATCAGGAGGTCTATGCCGCCGTAGGCGAGCTTATGGGGCAGATCCATGCCCTGGCACTGCATACCTATACACCCGATGAGTGGTCACAGCAGGGCGTGGCTCCGGCTTCGCCGACCTGCAAGGGCGGCCACTGAGAACCTGCTTACGATCTCGCGAGCTAGAGCGCCGTAAGGCAAAAGCAGGCGAGGAAGCGGAGTGTACGAGTTGTACATGAGCATCCGAGTCTGCTTTTAACGCAGCAGGGCCGACGCGCAGCAGATCGTAAGCAGGTTCTGAGGCAATTCGCCTCTACACGGTTCCCCTCAAGGGCAGTAAACTGCGCACCCCGCCGGCCTAGCGCCGGCGCTTTTGTTTGTGGCTCAGCAGCCTGTCAAAGCCGCTGCTGGTCACGTTTGTGTCCCGGTCCGCCCTTTACGTGGGCGACTACTGAAGGATTTGCTTATGACTGACAAGATCGTTGTCGCCGCGCTGTATAAATTCGTTTCCCTGCCTGACTTCCATAACCTGCGTGAGCCGCTGCTGCAATGCATGCTGGATAACGCGGTAAAGGGCACCTTGCTGCTGGCCGAAGAGGGCATCAATGGCACCGTCTCCGGCTCGCGTGCCGGTATTGATGCCCTGATGGCCTGGTTTGACTTGGACCCGCGCCTGGCCGACATCGACCACAAGGAATCCTACTGCGACGAGCAGCCGTTCTATCGCACCAAGGTCAAGCTGAAGAAGGAAATCGTCACCCTGGGCGTGCCCGGCGTTGATCCGAACCAGAAGGTCGGTACCTACGTCGAGCCCAAGGACTGGAATGCGCTGATTAGCGATCCCGACGTGCTGCTGATCGATACGCGCAACGATTACGAAGTGTCGATTGGCACCTTTGAAGGCGCGGTCGACCCGAAAACCAAGTCGTTTCGCGAGTTTCCCGACTACATCAAGGCGCACTTCGACCCGGCCAAACACAAGAAAGTGGCGATGTTCTGCACCGGCGGCATCCGCTGCGAGAAGGCTTCCAGCTATATGCTCGGTGAGGGTTTTGAGGAGGTGTTCCACCTCAAGGGCGGCATCCTCAAGTACCTCGAAGAAGTGCCGCAGGAAGAGACCAAATGGCAGGGCGACTGCTTTGTCTTCGATAACCGGGTTACTGTGCGTCACGACCTCAGCGAAGGTGACTACGACCAGTGCCACGCCTGCCGCACCCCGGTGTCGGTGGCAGATCGTCAGTCCGAGTTCTACACCCCTGGCGTCAGCTGTCCGCATTGTTGGGACTCGCTGCCGGAGAAAACCCGCGCCGGCGCCCGCGAGCGTCAACGGCAGATTGAATTGGCTAAAGAGCGCAATCAGCCGCACCCGCTGGGCTACAACCCCCGACAAAATCGCGAGGCTTAAGCATGCACGCACGCCTGCTCTATGTGATGGACCCGATGTGTTCATGGTGCTGGGGTTTTGCCCCGGTACTTGAGTCCCTCGCTGAGCAGGCTGCTGCCGCAGGTGTGGGGCTGGAACTGGTGCTAGGTGGCTTGCGCCGTGATGGCGTGGCCATTGATGCGGCGGCGCGGGTGCGTTACCTGGGCTACTGGCAGGCGGTCAATGCCAGCACTGGGCAGTTGTTCAACTTCAATGCCGGACTGCCTGAGGGTTTGGTCTACGACACCGAGCCGGCTTGCCGCGCCCTGGTCACTGCGCGCAGCCTGGCACCTGAATTGACCTGGCCATTGGCCCGGTTGATTCAGCGGGCGTTCTACACCGAAGGGGTGGATGTCACCCGCGCCAGCGTGTTGGTGGAGTTGGCCGAGCGCGCCGGGATTCCACGTATCGTGTTTGCCGAAGCCTTTGACAGCGCTGCACAGCGCGCCGCCACCGCCGCTGACTTCAGCTGGACCCAGGATCTGGGCATTGCCGGCTTTCCCACGCTGCTCGCTGAACGCAACGGCCAACTGGCGCTGCTGACCAACGGCTATCAACCCCTTGAAGTGCTGCAGCCCTTGCTGACGCGCTGGCTGGAGCGGGTTGCCCATGCCTGATCGTTTGAGTTGGGCGGAAGTTCGTCGGCTGGCCCTGCAGCACAAGAAGGCGCTGATCTGGGCCAACCTGGTTGCCGTGCTGGCGACCCTATGCAGCGTGCCGATCCCGCTGTTGCTGCCGCTGTTGGTCGACGAAGTGCTGCTCAACGACGGTGACGCCGCGCTCAAGGTCATGGACAACTTCCTGCCCGCGCACTGGGAAACCGCCGCCGGCTACATCGGCCTGATGCTGGTGCTGACCCTGTTTTTGCGCGGCGGCGCGTTGGTCTTTAACGTGGTGCAGGCGCGGCTGTTTGCGCGTCTGTCGAAGGACATTGTGTACCGCATTCGTATTCGACTGATCGAGCGGCTCAAACGCATTTCCTTGGGCGAATATGAAAGCCTGGGCGGCGGTACCGTGACCACGCATTTGGTCACCGACCTGGACACGCTGGATAAGTTTGTCGGCGAAACACTCAGTCGCTTTCTGGTGGCCATGCTCACCCTGGCCGGCACCTCGGCGATCCTGATCTGGATGCACTGGCAGTTGGCGTTGCTGATCCTGCTGTTCAATCCGCTGGTGATCTACGCCACGGTGCAGCTGGGCAAGCGCGTCAAACACCTGAAGAAGCTGGAGAACGACAGCACCTCGCGCTTTACCCAGGCGCTGACCGAAACCCTCGAGGCGATTCAGGAAATCCGTGCCGGCAACCGCCAGGGCTTCTTCCTCGGTCGCCTGGGTGGTCGGGCCAAGGAAGTACGCGACTATGCCGTGGCCTCACAGTGGAAAACCGATGCCTCGAACCGTGCCAGCGGCCTGTTGTTCCAGTTCGGTATCGACGTGTTCCGCGCGGCGGCGATGCTCACTGTGCTGTTCTCTGACCTGTCGATCGGCCAGATGCTCGCGGTGTTCAGCTACCTGTGGTTTATGATCGGTCCGGTCGAGCAATTGCTCAGCCTGCAATACGCCTATTACGCGGCCGGTGGTGCGCTGACGCGGATCAACGAACTGCTGGCACGCAAGGATGAGCCGCAGTACCCCGGTCGCGTTGATCCGTTCAAGGGGCGCGACACGGTGGGCATCGAAGTCAGCGGGTTAACCTTTGCCTACAACGATGAACCGGTGCTGAACCAGCTCAACCTAAGCATTGCTCCCGGCGAGAAGGTCGCCATTGTCGGCGCCAGTGGCGGTGGCAAGAGCACCCTGGTGCAACTGCTGCTCGGGCTTTACACGCCGCAGGCTGGGACCATCCGCTTTGGCGGCAGCAGCCAGGAAGAAATCGGTCTGGAAGGCGTGCGAGAGCACGTGGCGGTGGTGCTGCAGCATCCGGCGCTGTTCAACGACACGGTGCGCGCCAACCTGTGTATGGGGCGTGAGCGGGGCGATGACGCTTGCTGGCGTGCGCTGGAGATTGCTCAATTGGCTGACACCATTCACGGTTTGCCACAAGGCCTGGACAGCATCGTCGGGCGTTCCGGCGTGCGTCTGTCGGGCGGTCAGCGTCAGCGTCTGGCCATTGCCCGCATGGTGCTGGCCGAGCCGAAAGTGGTGATTCTGGATGAGGCCACCTCGGCCCTGGATGCCGCCACCGAATACGCCTTGCACCAGGCGCTCAATCAATTCCTCCAAGGCCGCACCACGTTGATCATCGCTCACCGCCTGAGTGCGGTTAAGCAGGCCGATCGGGTGTTGGTATTCGACGGTGGCAGCATCGCCGAAGACGGCGGGCATCAGCAGCTTATCGCCGAGGGCGGGCTTTACGCCAAGCTGTATGGGCATCTGCAGCACTGATAGCTGCGCTGGGCAAGCGTCATCCACCTTACGGTTTCTTCTGATTGCACACTTTTTCGTGGGTCATGACCTTGCCAGGACGCGCTGCTGCCCCGCGCCTGGCAGTTAAATCGACCGCTTTGTAAATTTATCGTTACGCATGGTGGGTGCTTTCGGTCAGCATTCCCGCTGTTTTTCTCGCTGTATTAAAAACTTGCCGAAAGCCATGGCCACACTTGGGGCAGGGCGCTCTGGGCCGGCTTGTGAGCAGGGCTGTGCTCGGTTGTTATGAGGTCAATCCGCGCCGTTGCATCGCGCAGCGGTTGATCAAAACAACAACGAGGAGGCGCAATGAACGCCGTGAACAAGATCCAGCAGCACAACCCCATCGGCACCGACGGCTTCGAGTTCGTTGAATACACCGCGCCGACCCCGGAAGGCATCCAGCAGCTGCGTGAGCTGTTTACCGCCATGGGCTTTACCGAAACGGCCAAGCACCGTTCGAAAGAGGTCTGGCTGTTCCAGCAAAACGACATCAACTTCGTTCTCAACGGCAGCCCCACCGGGCACGTGCGTGAATTCGGTCTGAAGCACGGTCCGAGCGCCTGCGCCATGGCCTTCCGTGTGCAGAACGCGGCTCAGGCGGCCGCCTATGTAGAATCCCAGGGTGCCA
Organism: Pseudomonas sp. SL4(2022); assembly: GCF_026625725.1. Lineage (NCBI taxonomy): Bacteria > Pseudomonadati > Pseudomonadota > Gammaproteobacteria > Pseudomonadales > Pseudomonadaceae > Pseudomonas > Pseudomonas sp. SL4(2022). Next base: position 4,316,387 of record NZ_CP113060.1, on the reverse strand, counting down.
AACTGGTCGGTAGTCACGCCAATTTCGGCGAGCTGAATATCCCCTGTGTGGAAGGCATTGGGGGTTCGCTGCTGTACCTGGTGGATCGTTATGGCGACAAGACCATCTACGACGTCGACTTCGAGTACATCGAAGGGCGCAGCGCCAGTGATAACGCGGTTGGCCTGAAAGCGCTGGATCACCTGACCCACAACGTCAAGCGTGGGCAGATGGACGTGTGGTCAGGCTTCTACGAGCGTATCGCCAACTTCCGCGAGATCCGCTACTTCGACATCGAAGGTAAGCTCACCGGACTGCTGTCGCGCGCCATGACCGCGCCGTGCGGCAAGATTCGCATCCCGATCAATGAGTCGGCCGACGACAAGTCGCAGATCGAGGAATTTATCCGCGAGTACCAGGGCGAGGGCATCCAGCATATCGCCCTCAGCACCGAAGACATCTACACCACCGTACGCCAGCTGCGGGCCAATGGCGTGCAGTTTATGGTCACACCTGGCACTTACTACGACAAGGTCGACACCCGCGTGGCCGGGCATGGTGAGCCGAGCGATGTGCTGCGTGAATTGAGCATTCTGATCGACGGTGCGCCGGGCGATGACGGCATCCTTCTGCAGATTTTCACCAATACGGTGATTGGCCCGATCTTCTTCGAGATCATCCAGCGCAAGGGTAACCAGGGCTTTGGTGAGGGCAACTTCAAGGCGCTGTTCGAGTCGATTGAAGAAGACCAGATTAAGCGCGGCGTGATCTCCGAGGAGTAATGCCATGAGCCGGCAATGGATCCGTTTCCCTTTGCGTGAAGGCGAGTGCTCGCGTCAGGCGCACTGCGACTTTCCCGAAGGCACCTACGAGCGCGAGATGGGCCGCGAGGGCTTTTTCGGCCCCACCGCGCACCTGCACCACAAGCATCCGCCCACCGGTTGGATCGACTGGCAGGGGCCACTGCGCCCGCACGCGTTCAATTTCAACACCATTGCCAGCGAGCGCGACTGCCCGCTGGCCGCGCCGCTGACCCTGCATAACAGCGATGTAAAACTGCGCGTGTGGAAAACCCACGGTGCCATGCGCCATTTGGTGCGCAACGCCGATGGCGATGACCTGCTGTTTATTCATGAGGGAGCAGGGCACTTCTATTGCGATTTCGGTCATTTGACCTACCGCGACGGCGATTACCTGCTGATCCCCCGCGGAACCGCCTGGCGTATTGAGGCCTGCGAGCCGACCTTTATGCTGCTGATCGAAAGCACCGACGGCGCCTATCAGCTTCCGGACAAGGGTTTGCTCGGCCCGCAGGCGATCTTCGATCCGGCGGTGCTTGATCATCCACGCATCGATGATGCCTTCAAGGCGCAGCAGGACGAAAACACCTGGCAGATTCGCATCAAGCGCCGCGGCCAGATCAGCACCGTGACTTACCCCTACAACCCGCTGGATGTGGTCGGCTGGCATGGCGACAACACGGTGGTGCGCCTCAACTGGCGCGATATCCGCCCGCTGATGAGCCACCGCTATCACCTGCCGCCGTCAGCGCACACCACCTTTGTCGCCAATGGTTTTGTGATCTGCACCTTCACCCCGCGTCCGGTGGAAAGCGACCCCGGCGCGTTGAAGGTGCCGTTCTATCACAACAATGACGACTACGATGAAGTGCTGTTCTACCACCGGGGCAACTTCTTCAGCCGCGACAACATTGAGCAGGGCATGGTCACGCTGCACCCATGTGGCTTCCCCCACGGCCCGCACCCGAAGGCATTGAAAAAAGCGCAGACCGATCCAGCGACCTTTATCGATGAAGTGGCGGTGATGATCGACACCCGCCGCGCCCTGGAAGTCGGCGAAGCCGCCGCCAGTGTAGATGTTCCCGAATACGTGAATTCCTGGCGTGCGCCGGGCAAGGAATCCTGATGAAACTCGCCTCACTGAATCAAGGCCGCGACGGTGTACTCGTCGTGGTATCCCGCGACCTCAGCCGCGCCACCGAAGTCCCGGCGATTGCCGCGACCCTGCAAGCGGCACTGGATAACTGGACGATCAACAAGCCCAAGCTGGAAGCGGTCTACCAGCGCCTCAACGATGGTCTGGAAGAGGGCGCGTTTGCCTTCGAGCAGGCCGCCTGTCACAGCCCGTTGCCGCGTGCCTATCACTGGGCCGACGGCAGCGCCTACGTCAACCACGTGGAGCTGGTGCGCAAGGCGCGTGGCGCCGAAATCCCGGAAAGTTTCTGGCATGACCCGCTGATGTACCAGGGCGGTGCCGACTGCTTTATTCCGCCGCACAGCCCGATCCTGATGGCCGATGAGGCCTGGGGCATCGATCTGGAAGCCGAGATTGCAGTGATCACCGATGACGTGCCGATGGGCGCGACCGCTGCCGAGGCTGCCGCGCATATCCAGCTGCTGATGCTGGTCAATGATGTGTCGCTGCGTAATTTGATTCCCGGCGAGCTGGCCAAGGGCTTTGGTTTTTACCAGAGCAAACCGTCGTCGAGCTTCTCGCCGGTGGCCATCACCCCGGATGAGTTGGGCGACAGCTGGAAGGAGGGCAAGGTGCACCGGCCACTGGTGTCGCATATCAACGGTGCGCTGTTTGGCAGACCGGATGCCGGCGTGGACATGACCTTTAACTTCCCGACCCTGGTGGCTCACGCCGCCAAGACCCGTCCGTTGGGCAGCGGCACCATCATCGGCTCCGGCACCGTGTCCAACTACGACCGCAGCGCGGGTTCTTCCTGCCTGGCCGAGAAGCGCATGCTGGAAGTCATCGAGAGCGGCGAGGCGAAAACCCCGTTTCTCAAGTTCGGCGATCGCGTGCGCATCGAGATGTTCAACGCCGCCGGCCATAGCCTGTTCGGTGCCATCGACCAGGCGGTGGAGCGCTATGAACACTGAGTTGACGCTCTACGGCTACTGGCGCTCCAGCGCCGCCTACCGGGTGCGGATCGGGCTGAATCTCAAGGGTCTGGCCTACCAGCAAGTGCCGGTGCACTTGGTCAAGGACGGCGGTCAGCAGCACTCGGCTGACTATCAGGCGCTGAATCCGCAGGAGCTGCTGCCCTTGCTGGTCGACAAAGGCAACGGCGGGGTGCGCATCGCTCAATCGCTGGCGATTCTTGAATACCTCGATGAGGTGTTCCCGACGCCCGCACTGCTGCCCAGCGACCCGCAGCAGCGTGCTCAGGTACGTGCTCTGGCGCTGCATATCGCCTGCGACCTGCACCCGCTGAACAACCTGCGGGTGCTGCAGTACCTGACCGGTGAGCTGGGCGTGGGCGAGGGGGCCAAGGACGCCTGGTATCGGCATTGGCTTCATAAAGGACTGGCTGCGGTCGAGGCAGGGCTGGCGGTATTCAATGATCGCCTGTCACTCGGTGAGCGACCCGGATATCTGGAAGCCTGCCTGATCCCACAGCTGTATAATGCGCGCCGTTTTAACTGTGACCTCGATGCGTACCCGCGCATTCTCGCCATGGCGGCGCGTTGTGAGCCTTTGTTGGCCTTTAAGCAGGCTGTGCCGGAGGTGCAACCCGACGCCCAGTGATCCCAGCCGGTTTCGCCGCCGCTAGGGTCGGCGAAACCGGCGCCCTATCACCGGCGAATACAGCGGTGGTCCGTTTGTACTGACGTACCTGGCCTGCATCCTGGCCATCGGTATCCCCGTGATGATGACCGAGATCGCCGTTGGCCGACGCGGCCGTGGCAGCCCCATCGATGCAATCGGGCGGGTGGTCAAGGAAAACAACGGCAACCCGCTGTGCAAGGCGGTCGGCGGCATGGCCATGCTGGCCGGCTTTATGAGCCTGTGTTTCTACGTGGTGGTGGCAGGCTGGGCCTTTGCCTATACGCGGAAGATGCTTGACGGCTCGCTGGCCGCTACCGCGGTCGAGCAACTTGGCAGGGTGTTCGAGGCCCATAACGCCAACCCCTGGCAACTCGGTGGCTAGAGCGTGTGGGTGGCGCGGCTGACCCTGTGGGTTGTCGGCAAGGGCGTGCAGGCTGGTGTCGAAAAGGCCTTTCGCTGGATGATGCCACTGGGCTGATCTTTATGAGCCTGCTGCTGGCCGGTTACGTCCTGCGCAGCGAGATCATGGGTGATGACCTGGACCTGCTGCTGGGCTATGCGCTGTGGCTGTTTATGGTGCGCTACGTCAGCCCGGTGCTGATCATGGTGGTGTTCCTGCACGTCCTGGGCTGGTTGATGTTTGACCCGATTGGCCAATGGTACTGGATTACCGAGCCATCGGTCGGCTGGCGATACAGGGTGAAGTGCTCAGGCCGAACGTCGTGCCGGTACTGGTCGGAGCTTAATCGCGCTAGCTGAGTCGCAGGAGAGAATGGCGCACGGGCAAAAGCTGTGCGCCCTTTTTTGTTGCTGCTAGGTGAGTGGCCTGAACAGCTGTCGCCTGGCTGGCCGCACAATTGCTGGGCTGTATATACTGCGCGGCGTTCCGTGACCCGATGCCTGCGCGCATCCACGCTTGCCCTGGCCAATAGCCCTCGACCACTCCGCTGGATCACAAGTCCTGCGGGTTCGTTCCCGTCACGGAACTGACCGACAGGTGATCGCATGCCACGTATTCGTCCTTCCCTCCGCCTGCTTGGGGGGTGTGCTGATGTCTGAACAGCTGCACGCCGGCCCGCTCAAGCGCGGCCTGAAAAATCGCCACATCCAGCTGATCGCCCTTGGCGGCGCGATTGGTACCGGGCTGTTCCTCGGTTCGGCCGGGGTGCTGCAAAGCGCGGGGCCATCGATGATTCTCGGCTATGCCATCGGCGGGTTCATTGCCTTTCTGATCATGCGCCAACTTGGCGAGATGATCGTCGAGGAGCCGGTGGCCGGCTCCTTCAGTCACTTCGCCCACCGCTACTGGGGTCCCTATGCGGGCTTTTTGTCCGGCTGGAACTACTGGGTGCTCTATGTGCTGGTCGGCATGGCCGAGCTCACGGCGGTGGGCAAGTACGTGCAGTACTGGTACCCGGATATCCCCACCTGGGCCACGGCGGCGGCGTTTTTCGTGCTGATCAACGCGATCAACCTGATCAATGTGAAAACCTTCGGTGAAACCGAGTTCTGGTTCGCTATCATCAAGGTGGTGGCGATCATCTGCATGATCCTGCTTGGCCTGTACCTGTTATTCAGCGGCGCGGGTGGTGAACAGGCGAGCGTCACTAACCTCTGGAGCCACGGCGGCTTCTTCCCCAATGGCATCAGCGGGCTGGTGATGATGATGGCGATCATCATGTTCAGCTTTGGCGGCTTGGAGCTGGTCGGCATCACCGCCGCCGAGGCCGATCAGCCGAAGACGGTGATCCCCAAGGCAATCAACCAGGTGGTCTACCGCATCCTGATCTTCTATATCGGCGCGCTCACTGTGCTGCTCTCGCTGTATCCCTGGGACAGCCTGGTGCAGACCCTAACCGCCGGCGGCGACGCTTACGGCAGCAGCCCGTTCGTGCAGATCTTCTCGCTGATCGGCAGCGACACCGCCGCGCATATCCTCAATTTCGTGGTGCTGACAGCCGCGCTGTCGGTCTACAACAGCGGCGTGTACTGCAACAGCCGCATGCTCTACGGCCTGGCCGAGCAGGGTGATGCACCCAAGGCGCTCATGAAGGTCAACAACCGTGGGGTGCCGGTGCTTGCCATCGGCGTGTCTGCGGCAGTGACCCTGCTCTGCGTGGTGGTCAATTACCTGGCCCCGAAATCGGCGCTGGAATTGCTGATGTCGCTGGTGGTGGCCTCGCTGGTAATCAACTGGGCGATGATCAGCCTGACCCATATCAAGTTCCGCAAGGCCATGCAGGGCCAGGGCGTGGAGCCGAGCTTCAAAGCGTTCTGGTTCCCCTTGAGCAACTACATCTGCCTGGCGTTCGTGCTGTTTATCCTCTGCGTGATGCTGATGATTCCGGGCATTCAGATGTCGGTCTACGCCATACCGTTCTGGGTACTGTTTATCTGGGTTTGTTACCGCCTCAAGCAGGTAAGCAACCCTCAGCGGTAGGCTGTGCAAGTATGAAAAAACCCGGCTCAGGCCGGGTTTTTCGTCTGTGGCGGCGCCTATGTCTGAAACTGCAGCACGGCGCTCTGCATGCTGCGCGCCACGCGGTCGAGGCTTTGTGTGGCAGCGGCCAGCTCGTTGACCGTACGGCTGTTCTGCTGTGACATCTGGGCGATGTGTTCCACGCGCAAGGCCACTTCGTTGCTGGCTTTGCTCTGTTCGTTGATGGTCTGGGAAATTTCTTCCACCACTTCGGCCGCGCGGTGGGCACCGCCACGAATTTCATTGATTGATTCCCCGGCTTGGCGAGCCAGTGAAACGCCGTCATTCACCCGGGTTACCCCGGTCTGCATACTGTCCACTGCTTGTGAGGTGCTGCTGCGGATTCGCTCGATCATTTGCGTAATTTCCTGGGTTGACTGTGCCGTACGGGCAGCCAGGTTGCGCACCTCATCGGCTACTACCGCAAACCCGCGCCCGGCTTCGCCTGCGCGCGCGGCTTCGATGGCGGCGTTGAGGGCGAGCAGGTTGGTTTGTTCGGCAATACTTTTGATCACTTGAATGATCGAGTGGATTTCTTCGGATGACTGGCCCAACGCGGTGATCGTAGCGCTGGACTCATTGACGGCCTCGGCAATGCGGCTCATGCCGTCGACTACCCCCATGATCACCTGGCCACCGCTGCTTGCGAGATGTTCGGACTGCGAGGATATTTCCTGGGCATTACGGGCATGGCCGGCAATCTGGCCAATGTTCTGAATCATCTGCTCCATGGCGCACGCCATGCTGGTGGCGTTTTGTGATCCCTCATTGGCACTGTAGACAATGCTCTGCGAGGCCCCGTTCAGGCTGTGCGCGGTTTGCTGCAATTGCTCGCCTTCGGCCCTGATTTCATCGATCATTTTGCGTAAATTGTTTTGCATGTCGGCTAATGCCTGCTGCAATTGCCCGGCTTCGTCGTCACTGTCGACGCTGATGACATTGCGCAAATTGCCCTGGGCGATGGCGCGAGCCACGTTGACGACGGTTTCCAGCGGGCGAAGCACAGCCCTCATGAGTTGGCCGGTAAGCAGGGTGAGTAGGCAGCACACCAGTAGAATTCCGCCAACCAACAGCCAGGCCGCATCCTTTACGGCTGCTTGGCTGTCGCTACGGGCGTTGGCCGAATGAGCTTCGATCAGGCCGCTCAGTGCCTCGTTTTTCTCTTCCAGTTCAGCAAAGCTGGTGTCGAAATCCGGCATGTGACGGCGAGCTTCCTGAGGGTCTTTCAGTGCGAGGTCGACGATGCTTTCTGCCTGCTGGATATACGCCGCCAGCGCCGGTTGCGACTGGCTGACAGCCTGGCGAATAGCATCGCTGAGCGGCAGTTTGGCATTGTCATTGAGCGTGCGGGTAAACCATTCGCTGTGCTCGCGCAGATCCTTACGCAACTGTGTGGCAGCCGTGCTGTCGTTGGGGTCGATGTAGAAGGCGGCCAGTACATCGGAACGCAAGGCGTCATGCATCATGTCGCCTTCAAGGTGATTGCGCAGCGCGCTGATGCTCAACTGGTTTTCATTCAGCGCGCTGGCCAGGCGGGTTTGCCCCCAGAAGCCAATACAACCTAACAGACTGGCTGCCAATACGCTTATAACCCCACAGGCGATCATTTTTTGCCGGATATTCATTCCTAAACCTCCAACAAGACCAAGTAGGACTTCAGCCTAGCTCATGTAACGGCCATTTGTGGCCTATGGCCAAAAAACCATTATTGCCCGCTACCAAGGGTTACGGGCGCTTTGCGCAGTTCATCGGCCCATGCCAGCAAGGGCACGTCAATGTGCGGCTGCCAGATGCGGGACCACAGCAGTTGCAGGCGAGTAAAATCGCCGCGTTCTACCGGCAGTCGTTCAATCTGTTCAATGGGCTGCCACTGGCCATCGCGTAACGTGGCAAAGACAAAGCGGAAGGGATGGAAGCCTGTCATGCCCAGGCGGATATCGGTCACTACCAGTTGCTCACCCAGTTGGTCGTAGCGCAGCACACCATTGGTAAACCAGGCCAGCCGCTTATGCGCCGGGGAGTCGGCCAGTGCTGTGGCCAAATGGGTGCCACGGGGAATACGCGTCAATTGCGGTGGGGCGTCGTCAAACCAGCTGACCAGTGCCTCATGGTAATCCCCACCATCCAGCACGATTACCCGCCACAGCAGGCTGTTGAACGGTGTTGGGGTGCTGAATATCTGTTGCGCTTCGATACCCTGATTTGTCAGCTCAGCAGCCACGCGCTGTTCGGCCATGTATTTGGCTCCCAGGGTGAAGCCCAGGTACAGCGAAGACAGTAGCAACGCCAGGGTTGGGGCTTTGCCTGCTTTGTCCCGTAATCCGTATAGCAGACTAACCGCCACGGCAACGCACAGCGGAACGGTATACAGCGGGTCAATTATAAAAATACTCGACCAGGCGGTGGGTATCGGCGTCAGTGGCCAGAGCAACTGGGTGCCGTAGCTGGTGAAGCTGTCGAGCAGTGGATGGGTTATCAGCACCAGCCAGAGGGTGAGGAACAGGCGCTGCGCGGAGTAGCCGGGGTTATGCCGGAATCGTCGGGTCAGCCAGGTCAGAAACAGCGCCAGGCCGGTCAGAACAAACAGCGAATGGCTGAAACCCCGGTGGTAGGTCATGTCGGCCACGGCGTCGCCATAGTCGATGATCACATCCAGGTCCGGCAATGTGCCGAGCATGGCGCCATACAGCAGCGCCTTGCGCCCCTGCCAGCGGCCGAGCATCGCGCCTTGGATGCTGGCACCGAGTACGGCTTGGGTTATCGAGTCCATGGCAGGTCCTTGGAAGAAACAAGCGGCTAACTTAGCCCAAGGCTCAAGGATCTGCTGCGGTAAATGTTCGAGAAAAGGTTTCAGTGATGCGTTGGCAGGCTGGGCAGTGCGGTGCGCGGTTCGGGTGCGTTGGCTTCGTATTGGCTGTACCAGGCCATCAGCCCGGTAATCGCCATCGGCTTGCCATAAAAATAGCCTTGTGCGTAATCGCTGCCCAGAGCGCGGATGAGTTGATCATCGGTGTGCTCCTCAATGCCCTCGCAAATCACCGTAAAGTTAAAGCTGTGGCACAACTCGATGATGCTGCGCACCACGCGCTGCAGTTGCGGGTCTTGGCTGATGCCTTGGACGAAGGATTTGTCGATTTTGATGCGCTGCACTTTCAAGCTGCTCAAGTACGACAGCGATGAATAGCCCGTGCCAAAGTCGTCCAGGGCAATATCGATACCCAAGGCATTGACGCTCTGCAAAATTTTCTGCGATTCGTTGAAGTTGGCCACGGAAATGGACTCGGTCATTTCCACCAACAATTGATTTGCGCCTATAGGGGTGTCCACCAGCCATTGTTGCAGGCTATCGGCCAGGCGCAGGGTGAATTGCGAGGGCGCAACGTTGACGGAAAAATACAACTGCGTGCGCATATCCTGCGGCAGCTTGCCGATGTCCTGCCTGAGGCGTTGCAGCAGCCAATGCCAGAACTGCAGGCCGAGTTGGTTGTTTTCAGCCAGCTCAACCACTTCAAGTGGCGAAATGAAACCCATGGCCGGATGGTTCCAGCGCAGCAACACCTCAACCCCGAGGGTGTCGCGTTTGAGACCGATGATGGGTTGGTAATGCAGCGCCAGGCCTGAAAAGTTGCCCTTGAGTGCACGGCGCAGGTCGCTCAATAACTGGCGGCTGCGCAAGTAACGGTTGTTGATTTCTTCATCAAACACCTTGAGTCCGCGCGCATGGCCAAGGCGCAGTTCGCGAGCGGCCAGGGTGGCGCAGTAATAAAGCTTTTCGGCGCTGTGGATCTGTTCGCTGTCAAACACCACGCCAATGCGCGCATTGACCTGAAAGAGTTGTTTGTCATTCTGAAAGTCAAAACACAATGCAGCGCTCAGCGCTTTCAAGGTTTCCATCACAAGATGAGGCGGAAAGTGTTCGGCAAAGGTGATGAGGAATTCATCGCCACCGACGCGGGCGATAAAACTACCTTCAGGTTTGAGCGTGTTCAGCAGGTTGCCAATGCGGCTGAGCAACTGATCGCCCGCTTCATGGCTAATGGTTTCATTCACCGCGCGAAAGTTGTTCATCTCAATCACCGCCAGGGCGCTGTAGGTCAGCCTGGTTTTGTTGGCGTTATGCAGCGCCAGCATGGTTTGCCGGTTAGGCAGACGAGTCAGGGCGTCGTAGTGGGCCAAAAAGTTATTGCGCCGGCTTTCCAGAAACAGCATCAGCAGCAAAGCGCCGCCGCAAAACAACAAGCCCAGCAGCAGGGTTTGGGTGAGAAAGCGCTGGGCATGCACCTCATCGACAATCCGCGCCGCCTCAGGGCCGGTGAAGTTACGCACGATTAATTGGCGAATGGGCAGCCTGAATGCCTCGTAAGCTGCGATGCGTTGCTCAATGGCATCGCCCGGTGTGAGTGAGGCTGACAGCAGCAGGTCTTCATCATTTTTCAGCTGGGTAAACAGCTTGTCCGCCAGCGCTTGCGCGCCAAATCGCTCGCGGATAACGCGGTTTTCCTCGCCGGTCAAAAAAACCGTCAGGCGGTTCCACAACAGTTCGTAATCAAACTGCATCTGTGCGGCAGACGCGGCATTGACTTGAAACAACCGCAGGCTGGTGTGGAACTTGATGAACTCCTGTTCCAGCTGCGCCAGTGACCAAGCCGACAACTGAATGCGCGTGGCGGTCAACTCCGCGCTGCGCTGGTTATTGATTAGGGATGCGACGATGCCCACGGCAAAGCCCAGGGTCACCACCAGCAAAAACACATAGCGCAAACGGCGCATTGGATTAGTCGCTGATCGTCAGGGATTTGAGCTGCCAGACCATGGTCTGGTGAAACTCTTCTTTGCGCAGTTGTGGGTATTCGCTGAGCGGATAAATGATCCAGATCGGGCCTTTGTCACGCACACGCATCACTTGGCCGTTGCTGCGTGTGGCCAAAATCACCGGGTACTGCATGGCCGCCGCGGTGCCAAACGAAATGCTGTAGTCATTCAGTGCGGTGGCCGAAATCGTCGACCCTTTCGCCCCCATTGCATTGAGTAACGCGCTGATACGCACACCGCTGTAGGTGGCACTGCCTTCTGTCCACGGTGTGGTGGTGCTCACCTCGGTTTGTGGCATGGCATCCAGGCGCGCCAGATCAAAGTAGGCCGTACCTTGCGGACAACAGGCCAGATTGCCTGAAATGCTCAGTATGACCGGGTCTTTGGGGGGCGTGGCGAAGGCGTTGTCAGCCAGTAGCGGCTGCGCCGAGAGCAGGGCAGCGAGGGCCATCAGCAAGGCAGGAAAAAATCGTGGCATGGCAGGCACTCCGAGGGTGCATTGACTTATTAAGTTATAGCAGGCGTCAGCGTCTTAATACTCAATGATGCCGTGGCGATATCGCGGTAGTGATGTCACTTAAACTTCAAAGGGGGCAGTCGGTCTGGCTCAAAGCGGTTGCATTCATCAGAGGGGCTGACTGATCAGCTAATCGCGCCTTCTTTCATCCGTAACAGTGCCCAAGCTTTCAAGACATTCACTTCGCTTGCTGGCCAGGTGGAAGCTACGCTTTTGCTCGGCTATTAGCTTAATCCTTCAAGTGCGTCACCTCACAAACCAAAGAGGAAGCAGAGATGAAGATGAAACCCTACTCGACGATGAAGACTGTGCTCAGCACCTTAGTCATCAGTCATCTCGATCGTTTGCGGGCCTTTGCACACCGCACAGGCGTGCACACGCCTCGTATACGAGACGGGCAATCAGTCCTACATCACTGGACGGTCCATGGATTGGATGGATCCTGCCGCCAAAACGGCGCTCTGGGTCTTTCCCAAGGGTATGGAGCGCGACGGGACGGTTGGAGAAAATCCAATTAAGTGGAGAGCCATGTATGGCTCAATTGCTGTCTCTTTTTATGATGTCGGAACGGCCGATGGCATGAACGAGAAAGGGCTTGCTGCCAATCTGTTGTATCTGAAGGAAGCCGAGTGGGGGGATGCAACCAATACGGGAAAGCCCACCCTGACCGCTGGTGCTTGGGCGCAGTATTTCCTTGATAACTACGCAACAGTGAAAGAGGCGGTTACCGCAATGGCCAACCCGCCATTTGCCATCATTGCGCCGACACTGCCAAACGGCAGCGCGGCAGGCTTGCATCTTTCGATTTCTGATGCCACGGGCGACTCTGCGATCCTTGAATACATCGATGGCAAGCTCGTCATTCACCACGGTTCGCAGTACAAGGTGATGACCAACTCGCCCACGTTCGACCAGCAACTAGCCCTTAACGCCTATTGGGAACAGGTCGGCGGAAGTAAATTCCTTCCGGGTACGATCAATGCGGCCGACCGTTTTGTCCGGGCCTCTTATGCTCTTGGCGCCTCACCTAAGTGCGAAGATAACGACCTTGCACTCGCATCGGTGTTCTCGCAAATTCGCGCTGTGAGCGTGCCTCTGGGCATAGCGGATCCAGACCGCCCGAACCTCGCGATGACACTATGGCGCACCTTTGCCGACCATAAGGCGAAGATTTACTACTTTGAGTCTGCTGTCTTTCCTGCCGTGTCTTGGCTCGACATGAACAAGATTGATTTAACAGAAGGTGCTGCTCCGAAGGTCGTCAGGGTTGAGCGTGGGCAGTTCCTTGCGGGTGAGCTTTCGGCAGTACTCAAGCCTGCGGAGCCTTTCAAGTGGCTTGGGGCCGAGTGATCGGGAGTACCGAGGTGGCAAGGCAATACGCCACTCCTTAACTCTGTGTTGGAAAATTCTGGAGCGAGTCACTCCAGCTGACGGCTCCTTGGGGCCGTCGCTGATCTCGATTGAATGGCCCAGAATTTCGTAGGGGCTCAATTTTTAAGAGGAGGTTATGGAAAAGACCACAACCTACTCCAATCCCATGAACGGGCTGGAAAGGTCGTGTGCAAAAGCGTAAGGCCACCGCAGCTGTTTAAGGGCCTGTACGGTAAGAATCAGAAGGCAGCGAGAATCTGGCCTAGCACGGCCATTGCCTCTTCGCTCTGCGCATCCCAGGGATGGCCGTAATTCAGCCGTGCGCAGTTGCCGAAGCGCCGGGTGGCCGAGAAGATCGGCCCCGGTGCCAGGCTGATGCCCTGGACCAGGGCCAGTTGGAACAGGCGCAGGGCATCGACCTGTTCGGGAAACTCGAACCAGAGGAAGTAGCCGCCGCTGGGACGGGTGACCTTGGTACTGGCCGGGAAGTGCCGCGCGGCCGAAGCGAGCATCGACGCCTGTTGCGCCTCCAGGGCATGGCGCAGCTTGCGCAGGTGGCGATCATAACCGCCGTGCTGCAGGTAATCGGCCAAGGCGGCCTGGGCCGGTACGGAGGGCGAGAGGGTGGTCATCAGCTTGAGTCGACTGATTGGCTCGGCATAGCGTCCGCCGGCCACCCAGCCGACCCGGTAACCCGGTGCCAGGCATTTGGAGAACGAGCCGCAGTGCATCACCAGGCCGTCACGGTCGAAGCTTTTCACTGGTTTAGGCGGCTGGCTGCCGAAATACAGCTCGGCGTAAACATCATCTTCAATCAGTGGCACCTGATGGCGCTGCAGCAGTTCATACAACGCGCGTTTTTTGTCATCGCTCATGCTCGCGCCGAGGGGGTTTTGCAGGCTGCTCATAAACCAGCAGGCCTTGATCGGCAGACTGGCCAGGCGCTCGTTCAACACATCCAGATCGATGCCTTCACGCGGGTTGACCGGGATTTCCACGGCCTTGAGCTTCAAGCGCTCCAGCACCTGCAGCGTGGCGTAAAAGGCCGGTGCCTCGATAGCCACCAGATCACCGGGTTGGGTGACGGTTTGCAGGCACAGGTTGAGGGCTTCCATGGCACCACTGGTGATCACCAGTTCTTCCAGCGGCAGCATCACGCCGCTGACCATATAGCGCAGGGCTATTTGCCGGCGCAGGTTGGGGTTGCCCTCGGTCATATCGGCGATCACCGCCTGCGGTTGCATATCGCGCACGCTCTGGGCCATGGAGCGCGCCAGGCGCGGCAGGGGAAACAGCTGCGGGCTGGGGAAGGCCGAGCCGAACGGTACGGTGCCGGGGTCTTTGAGTGAGGCGAGGACCGAGAACACTAACTCACTGACATCCACCTCGGTGGTTTGCGTTGGCTGCTGGCTGGTTTCCGGTTCGGCCAGAGAATGCCGCGCCAGCTCGCGGACGAAGTAGCCGGAGCGGGCGCGGGCCTGGATCAGACCGCGGTCTTCCAGCAGGTAATAGGCCTGGAACACCGTGGACGGGCTCACCCCGTAGGTACGGCTGGCGTGGCGTACCGAGGGCACTTTTTCGCCAGGGGCGAGCATGCCGCTGCGGATCAGTTCGGCAATCTGGTCGGCGAATTTCTCGTAGCGCTTCATCGGGTCCGTAGGGGCGGCCAGTAAATGACCGCACTCTACGGGGAGTTGCCTGGCCATGCGACTGTCAGCGTCCACGCGGCGAAAGAAAAATACTCTGCGTTTGCGCCTGCTCACGGCTATCGGCCAGGTTATGGATTGCGAAGCGCACGGGCAGGGTGTTGGCCTCGGTCTGTTCGCTCTCCAGCACCACGGTCACCGGGACATCGAGAATTTCCCCGGGGCTTAGCTGCAACTGCTGCGGTGCCTCCAGACGCAGGCCGGGGCTGTCGAGCAAGGTCAGGCCATAACGCTGTGGCTGTTGGGTCTTGTTGATCACCTTGAGCAGGTAGGTGTTCTCGATCTGCCCCAGCGGGTTCTCGCGGAACATGCTGCGATCCTTGGCCGAGTCGATGGACAGCATCGAGCGCGCACTCAAGGCCCAGACAAAGGCCGCGAGCATCAACACCAGGGCGATGCCATAGCCGATCAGCCGTGGTCGCAGCCAGTGGGTTTTGCCGCCTTGCAGTTCGCGCTCGGAGTGGTAGCCGACCAGGCCTCGGGCGTAGCCCATCTTGTCCATGACCGAATCGCAGGCATCGATACAGGCCCCGCAGCTGATGCAGTCGATCTGCAGACCATCGCGGATGTCGATACCGGTGGGGCACACCTGCACGCACAGTGTGCAGTCGATGCAATCGCCCAGGCCCTCAGCCTTGTGGTCGCTGTCCTTCTTGCGCGGCCCACGGCCTTCACCGCGCGCGGCATCGTAAGCCACCAGCAGGGTGTCATCGTCGAACATCGCACTTTGAAAGCGCGAATAGGGGCACATGTGCACGCAGACCTTCTCACGCAACCAGCCGGCGTTGAGGTAGGTGGCGGCCATAAAAAACAGCACCCATACCAGCGTGCCGACGTCCAGTTGCAGGCGCAGCAAGTCGCTGGCAAGTGTGCGGATCGGGGTGAAGTAACCGATAAAGGTCAGCGCCGTGATCAGGCTGACGCTCAGCCAGATCGTGTGCTTGGCACTGCGCCGCGCCAGCTTGTTCAGCGACCAGGGCGCGGCATCCAGTTTGATGCGTTGATTGCGCTCGCCCTCGGTCACTTTTTCCGCCCACATAAACACCCAGGTCCACACACTCTGCGGGCAGGTGTAGCCACACCACACGCGCCCGGCCACCACGGTGATGGTGAACAGACCAAAGGCGGCAATGATCAGCAGCGCCGACAGCAGGGTGAAATCCTGCGGCCAGAATGTCGCGCCGAAGATGTAGTAGCGGTGCTCGGCCAGGTTCCACAACACCGCCTGGCGGCCGTCCCAGTCCAGCCAGGCGGTGCCGAAGAAGATCAGAAACAGCAGGCCCGCGCCGTACAGGCGCAGATTGCGAAAGCGGCCGCTGAAACTGCGGGTATGGATCGGTCCGCCCGCTTGTGACGGCGTCAGGCGGATAGGCTGGCGCGGGTCGATGGTTTCGATGATCTGCGCGGGAATTCGTTCGCTCATTACGGGCCTCGTCGGGCTTTATCAGGCGAGGCGCATGATGCGAGCGCAGCTGTCTGGATAACAGACTCAGGTTTTCCAATAAAAAGCGGATCAGATGGCGGGGCAGGCAAGCGCGAAGCGTTCACGATATTCTGGCTGCCCTTTCCTGAACCTGAACCGAAGCCCACCTATGCTGGTTATCTCCAACAGCGTTCACCTTGCCGACGATGAAGTTGAGCTGACCGCCATTCGTGCTCAAGGAGCCGGTGGGCAAAACGTCAATAAGGTGTCCAGTGCGGTACACCTGCGATTCGACAGTCAGGCGTCGAGTCTGCCGCCGTTCTACAAGGAGCGACTGCTGGCCATGCGCGACAGTCGCATCACCACCGGTGGCGTTGTCATTATCAAGGCTCAGCAGTATCGCACTCAGGAGCAGAACCGAAGCGATGCGCTGGAACGCCTGGTCGAGTTGATTCGCAGTGCCGCAAAGACCGAGAAAGCCCGCCGTCCGACCAAACCGACGCTGGGCTCAAAGAAGCGCCGCCTGGAAGGCAAGAGCATTCGCGGCACGATCAAGGCCGGGCGCGGTAAGGTCGATTTTTAGGTGCCTATCCCGTTGAACCTGAATTGAAGTGCCGAGTTTTGTGAGGCCGTGTAGGGTTTTCAGGTCGGCATATTTGACTAGAGTGCATGAATGAAGACGACCCTCGATGAGCTTTTGGCTTTTGTTCGCGTGGTTGACAGCGGTTCGATCAGTGCAGCGGCCGAACAGTTGGCACAGACAGCGTCCGGTGTCAGCCGTGCCTTGAGCCGCCTGGAAGAGAAACTCGCCGTCACCCTGCTGCGGCGCACCACTCGCCGCCTGGAGTTGACGGAAGAGGGCGCAGTTTTCCTAGTCCAGGCCCGCAAGATTCTCGATGCGGTGGACAGTGCCGAAGAGCAGATGAAAGTGCGTCGGCAGAAACCCGCCGGGCGTTTACGGGTCAATGCTGCCGCGGCGTTTATGCTGCATGCGGTGGTGCCGCTGGTAGCGGGATTCCGTGAGCGGTATCCGGACATTCAGTTGGAGTTGCACAGCAGCGACCAGATCATCGATCTGCTGGAGCAGCGCACCGATGTGGCCATTCGTATCGGCTTGCTGCGTGATTCCACTCTGCATGCACGGCCTCTGGGCGCCAACCGTTTGCGCGTACTGGCCAGCCCAACGTACCTCGCAGCCCATGGCATGCCGCACGGTGTCGAAGAGCTGAGTCAGCACAGCCTGCTCGGCTTTACCCAACCCGAAAGCCTCAATCAGTGGCCGTTGCGTCATGCCTTGGGCGATGCCTACAGCATCGCCCCGAGCCTGAGTGCGTCCAGCGGCGAGACGCTGCGTCAACTGGCGTTGGCAGGTGCTGGAATTGTTTGCCTGGCGGATTTTATGACCGCCGCTGACCGCGCCAGCGGTGAATTGGTGCAGCTGTTGGTGAGTGATACCGTCGAGGTGCTTCAGCCGATTCATGCGGTCTACTACCGCAACACGGCGCTGGCCTCGCGCATCACCTGTTTTCTTGACTATCTGAGCAGTCAGCTGTCCACCTAGCCACCTTTGCGCTCTGCGTTGCACGGTAGGGGCAAGGATGTCGATGCGTCAGACGAAGCGCTGCAGGCCGCTTTGCAGGGCCAGATCCCAGGGCGCGACAGGGCCGAAGCGCGCCTTGAGAAACTCCAGCAACAGGCGGCTGCGCGAGTCGGTTTCACGTTCCAGGCGCAAGGCGTAGATGCCGCTGGGTTCGGGAGCAGGCAGGCCATTTTCGCAGAACAGCGGTAGCAACTCACCGCGCAGCAGGTAATCACTGATCAGCCAGGTGGGCAGGTGGGCGATCCCTAAGCCAGCAAGGGTGCTGAACAGCAGGGCTTCGGCATTGTTGGCGGTCATGCGCAGGCGCTTGGGGCGGCATAGTTGCAGTTTGCCGTCCTGCTCGAAGCGCCAGGCGTAGGGCGGTGCCAGGCTGTCCCAGTCAAGGCCGTCATGCTCCAGCAGTTCGTTCGGGCTGCGCGGTACGCCACGTCGGGCCAGGTAATCGGGGCTGGCACAGACGACGCGCACCATGGGTGAGAGTGCTGTGGCAACCAGGCGTGTGTCTGCCAGCGGGCCGATGCGCAGCACCAGATCGACTTCTCCGAGGTGGGTGCCATGCAGGTCGACAAAGCTGTCGATCAGGCGCAGTTGCACATCCAGGCCGGGGTAGGCCATCAGAAACTCGGCGATGGCCGGTGCCAGATGACGGCGGCCGAAGGGGGCGGGCGCATCGATGCGGATCAACCCTTCCGGCGCGCTGCTCAGGGAAACTGCTTCGGCGCGGGCCAGATGCAGCTCGGCGAGAATGCGCCGGGCCCGTTCGGCAAAGGCCAGGCCGGCAGACGTGGCGCGTACGGCGTGGGTGCTGCGGCTGAATAGTTGGCTGCCCAGTGAGCGCTCCAGGGCATCGATGCGCCGGGCCACGGCCGAGGGCGTCAGCGGATGGCGGCGAGCGGCTGCGGAAAAACTGCCGGTTTCCAGCACGTCGATAAACAGGCTGAGTTGATCGGTCAGGGTGTCGGGGTTCATGGTGGGGCTCGGCTGTGCGAATTATGCAAAGCCATTGTGCGTTGCTATGCGTTTCGCTGCCAGTGGCGAATGATTAGTCTGTGCGGCATCTTTCTGGAGGCCTGTGATGACGCTGTTCGACTTTGCCTTGAACCTGCTGCTTGGACTGATTCTGGGTACGTTGGGCGGCCTGTTTGGCATTGGTGGCGGGTTGATTGCGATTCCGGCGCTGGGTGTGCTGTTTGGCCTGGATCAGCAACTGGCTCAGGGTACGGCGCTGGTGATGGTGGTGCCCAATGTGTTGCTGGCGTTGTGGCGCTACCACCAGCGCAATCGTATTGACTGGCGTCATGCCCTGGCCCTGGCGCTGACCAGCCTGTTGTTTGCCCTGGTGGGCGCGGGCTGGGCGGTTGAGCTGGATGCAGCGCGCATGCGCCTGGGGTTTGTGGCTTTTCTGGTGCTGTTGGCGGTCTACAACCTGTCACGGTTGGTCAGCAAGCCGGCCACGCTTGCCGTGGGGATGCGCTATCCCTGGCCCTGGTTGACGCTGTTGGGCAGCGGTGCGGGATTGCTAGGCGGGGTGTTCGGCGTGGGGGGGCGGTTCTGGCGACACCAGTGCTGACCTCGGTGTTCGGTACCAGTCAGGTGGTGGCGCAGGGTTTGTCCCTGACTCTGGCGGCGCCGAGCACGGCAATTACCCTGGCGACTTATGCCCTGCATGATCACGTTGACTGGTTGCTGGGCGCTCCCCTGGCATTGGGCGGTTTGCTCAGCATCAGCTGGGGGGTGAAGTGCGCCCATGCATTGCCTGAGCGGGTATTGCGTGGGTTGTTTGTCGGCTTTCTACTGCTCTGTGCAACCCTGCTCGCACTTAAAGTCTGAAGCCTTCGACAATCTGCTCGGCCAGTGTCTCTGTAACCTGCGACTGGGTCTGGCTGTTGCGCAGTAAAACGATGCTGGCAGAGGGCAGGCCCGGCATACCCTCTGCCTCGCCGAGGATTTGCAAGTCCGGGGTAATCAGGCTATGCAGTTGCGCGGTAATCGCCAGGCCAGCACTAACCGCCGCCATAATTGCCGACAGGCTGGGGCTGGTGTAGGCAATGCGGAAGTTACGCCCCTGGGCATCCAGGCCATTGCAGGCCCAGGAGCGGCAGAAACAGGATGAGTTGAACATTGCCAGGGGCAGTGTTTCCAGCTCATGCAGGTTGGTGTTGCGCGCCTGCGCCCAGACCAGGTGTTCCTGGCGCAACAGCTGGCCGATCTCCGTGCCGGGTTCGCGGGTGACGATGGTCAGGTCCAGATCCTGGCGTTGCAGCAGCTGGAAGGACGGCTCGCAGTGCAGTTCCACCTGAACCAGCGGATAAGCCTGTGCGAAGCGCACCAAAATGCCCTGCATAAACCGCATCACATAGTCGTCCGGCGTGCCGATGCGCACGGTGCCGACCATATGCGGCTCGCGCATGCTGTTCATCACTTCCGCATGCAGCTTGAGAATGCGCCTGGCATAACTCAGGAGCAGCTGGCCCTCTGCCGTAAGGCTGAACTGGCGGCCGTCGCGCAGAAACAGTGGGCGCTGTACCACGTCTTCTTCCAGGCGTTTCATCTGCATGCTGACGGCCGATTGGGTGCGGTTGACCATCTCTGCTGCGCGGGTAAAGCCGCCGTGATCAGCAATCGCGACAAAGGTGCGCAGCAGTTCGCTGTCGATGCTTGGGTAACTGGCCATTCATCAATCTCTGAGATGTATTGCATAAGAAACATTCGTTGGATTGATCATAAGGCCCGCGTGAGACTGTCGCCAACCCCACAAGGAGGGCGACGAGATGAAAGGGCAGAAAGGTTATGCCGTGGTGGGTACTGGGCGCACACAGGCGTTCCGGCCATTAGGTGTGTTGTGCAATATTGGCCGGCAGTTTCAGCGCTGGTGGCAGTTGGCTGAACAGCGTCAGCGTTTGGCGATGTTGGATGATGCGGCCTTGAAGGATCTCGGCTTGAGTCGGGCTGATGTGATGCAGGAAAGCGAACGGCCATTCTGGGACGATCCGCTGGCGCGTTGAGTTGCCGTGTCGCTCAACTCAGCGGCCTATTCGATTTCGCTACATGCAGCGGTACGCAGCGTGTATCGGCAGATCACTGGAGCGGCGCGCGGGTGGCGCATCCGCTACAATGCGCGCCGAATTTGTCTTGCCCGAGAGTCCGCCATGTCCGCTTGTCAGTCCCCGATTATCGTTGCCCTGGATTTCCCGACCCGTGATGCTGCGCTGGCATTGGCTGATCAGCTCGATCCCACGCTGTGCCGGGTCAAGGTGGGCAAAGAGTTGTTCACCAGCTGCGCCTCTGACATCGTCACCACGCTGCGTGACAAGGGCTTTGAGGTGTTCCTCGACTTGAAATTCCATGACATCCCCAACACCACGGCCATGGCGGTCAAAGCCGCTGCCGAGATGGGCGTGTGGATGGTCAATGTGCACTGCTCGGGCGGTCTGCGCATGATGGCGGCGTGCCGCGAAACCCTGGATACATTCAACGGCCCTAAGCCGTTGTTGATCGGGGTGACTGTGCTGACCAGCATGGAGCGTGAAGACCTGGCCGGCATCGGTCTGGATATCGAGCCACAGGAGCAGGTATTACGCCTGGCTGGCCTGGCTAACCAGGCTGGAATGGACGGCCTGGTATGTTCGGCTCAGGAAGCTCAGGCGCTTAAGGCGGCTTACCCGGGGCTGCAACTGGTGACTCCGGGGATTCGTCCGGCTGGCAGCGCCTTGGATGACCAGCGCCGTATTTTGACTCCGCGTCAGGCCCTCGACGCGGGTTCTGACTACCTGGTGATTGGTCGCCCGATCAGCCAGGCTGCCGATCCGGCGCAGGCGCTGGCGGCGGTGGTGGCGGAGCTGGCCTGATCTGCTGCGGCAAGTTCGGTTTCGCGCTTGCCGCCTGAATCTGCTTGAAAGGTTGTATACAATTGCTGCATTTCGACTAGCCAGGTTTTCTCCATGCATCCCGCCGCCGAAGATTCGCCACTGGGCAAATCCAGCGAATACATCGCTACCTACACCCCGTCTTTGTTGTTCCCGATTCCGCGTGCCGCGAAATGGGCCGAGTTGGGCCTGAGCGCCGAGACCCTGCCGTACCAGGGCGTGGACTTCTGGAACTGTTTCGAGCTGTCCTGGCTGCTGCCATCGGGCAAGCCGGTGGTGGCCATGGGCGAGTTCGCCATTCCCGCCGACTCGCCGAATATCATCGAGTCGAAATCCTTCAAGCTGTACCTCAACTCGCTGAATCAGTCGGTGTTCGGCACTGCTGACGAGCTGCTGGCGGTGCTGACACAGGACCTCTCGGCAGCCGCCGGTAAACCGGTTGGCGTGCGCGTGCGCAGCCTGACTGAGGTGGTGGCCGACGGTGTGCAAGCCGCGCCAGGTATCTGCATTGACGAGTTGGATGTTGCCATCAGCAACTATGCACAGCCGCAACCAGAACTGCTGCGTTGTGATGCCGGACGAGTAATTGAGGAAAACCTGCACAGCCATCTGCTCAAATCCAACTGCCCGGTCACCGGTCAGCCGGACTGGGGCACGCTGGTGGTGCAGTACCGTGGCCTGGCGCTGGATCACGCCAGCCTGCTGGCCTACCTGGTGAGCTTCCGCCAGCATGCGGATTTTCACGAGCAGTGCGTGGAGCGGATCTTTCTCGACTTGCAGCGCTTGCTCAAGCCTGAATATCTGACAGTCTATGCGCGTTATGTGCGCCGTGGCGGTCTGGACATCAACCCCTATCGCAGCAGTGGGCCTATCAGCCCCGATAATCAACGCTTAGTGCGCCAGTAATGCAAAACCCCAGCTAGAGCTGGGGTTTTCATTAGCGCTGCGTGCGTTTAGATGCCCATATTCGCCAGACTCTGCAGGATATTGCGCAGGGTGCCGGCAAGAGTCGGGTGGCTGGCTTCGAAACGTTCTACCGCGAGGTTAACCCCGTCGATCAGCGTGGCGTCAGGGGCCGCTGCAGCCTGGCGTGCCAGTTGCAGTTCAATTTCCTGGGTCAACACATACAGCTCGGCGCGTTCCTCTTCACTCAGCGGCGGCTGCTCTGCCAGTTGGTCGCGCAGATCTTGCAGTTGTTGCTGCAGGCGGCTTGCAGGCATGGAATTCTCCCTTCAATGATTGACTGTTTGACTGACCTTGCGCAGGGGCGAAAGGTTCGGCATGTCTTGAGGTTAATCCAAGCCAAGAGGCTTTGCTTGCTTTGGATCAAGCGCCAGGCGATGTGTTATCCGGCAAGCGGCATCAAGGTTTTTCACCTTTCTGACGACGCAAGCTGAGATCGGCCAGGCAGGTAGGCAGATCGCTGAGTTGATCGATTACTGAGTGCACGCCCAGGCGATAAAGGCTGAGGGTAGCCTGGCTGCGCAGGCGGTCACGCTCGCGGATTGGCAGACTCTGCCAGTCTGCTGGCGCTTGACCACAGAGGGGGCCGCTGATGGCCAGACCGATGGTCCAGATGCCCGCATTCAGAGCGGCTTGCAGTAAGCGCGGCTCACCGCTGACCAATACACAGCCGGTGAGCTGTTCAACCTGCAGCTCCAATAGGCTGAGCCAGATGGCATCGGGTGCTGGCCATGGCCGATGACTGCGATTGGGTGTGCCCGAGAGCCAGTCCGGCAGAGCACTGGCCAGGCAGATACTCGCATCGCGCGGCAGCTCGTCCAGCCAGGCGCAAGGCACGCCTTGCTGACGTAGCTGCTCCAACAGCGGCAGAGCAGCGTGCGTGGTCTCGCTATGTTCCTGTGCAGTGCTGCAGAGTGCCTGCTGATAGGTTTGCCACTCGGTGGGCAGCGGCTCCCGCCCCAGGCATTGGGCAAGGCTGTGCGGTTCATGTGCATCGGGGTAAAGCCGTTGCAGAGTCAGCGGCACACTGCGGGCACCAAAGTCCACAAGGCAACCGGACAAGCTGAACAGTACGGCATTAAATGCCGGCGAGGATGCAGAATTATGCATGAGCCATCCCTAGATATGGTCTAGTCCAATTTAGCAGTGTTGCATGACAGGCTGATGACGCATGGGTGGCCAGGTGTCGCCGCCTTGCGGGCCGTTACCGGCTAGATTTTCAGGTATTTGCGCATCCGCTATGCTGTCTTTCTGAGTTGCCGCCTTATACTGCGCCATCTGATGTGGCTGCTGAGTTGTGCGGCCTGAATGCCTTCAAGGAGCGACTGTATATGCGTGTTACCGGTGCGAGCTGGATTGAACGACTGGGCTTGCTGATTGCCTGTACAGGCATCTTATTGCTGCCTGCATTGGCGCAAGCCGAGGAAGAGGATCCATGGCAGGGTTACAACCGTTTCATGTTCAAGGTTAACGATAATGTTGATGCCTATACCCTCAAGCCGTTAGCCAAGGGGTATCAGGCTGTGACGCCGCAGTTCTTCGAGGATGGTGTGCGTAACGTCTTTCGCAACATCGGTGATGTTGGCAACCTGGCGAATAATCTGCTTCAGGGCAAACTGCACGATGCCGGTGTGGACAGTGGCCGTCTGATTTTCAACACGACCTTCGGCGTGCTCGGTTTTTTTGATGTGGGCACGAGCATGGGGTTGCAGCGCAGTGATGAAGACTTCGGTCAGACACTGGGTGTCTGGGGGCTCAACAGTGGTCCGTATGTCGTGCTGCCATTGCTGGGGCCAAGCACTGTACGCGATGCTGCCGGGCGTATCCCGGATATTATGCTGACAGCGCCGATGCACATCAGCCATGTGCCTACACGTAACGTCGTAAGCGGCGTTGAGGTGGTTGATCTCCGCGCCAGACTACTCTCCGCTGAGCGTTTGGTGAGTGGCGACAAGTACATCTTTGTGCGCAATGCTTACTTGCAGAACCGTGAGTTTAAAGTGCGTGATGGCGCAGTCGAAGACGATTTCTGAGTCTGTTGGCTGAAATAAAAAGGCGGCCCTAGTGGCCGCCTTATCGTTTGTTCTGGCTGAATCAATTCATTGATATGATCGCCAGCCCCAGTGCCTGTCGACCATCTTCAAGTTCGGATACGCGAACGACTTCTGCCTGAGCATCCAGTCCACGCAACTCGTTGTGATCAGATGCAATATGGATACGCACCTTGTCGCCCATTTTCACATTGCTTCTGGCTTCAAGTTGCATGCCCGTACTAGAGAGATCCAAGCACAACGCTGGAGTTTCCTGCCCCTCATGGTGCAAGGTAACAGGTGCCTCAAGCCGCATGCGGATGTAATCGCGTTTCTCGCTGTAAGCACGATCATTCTGACTCATGGGGCACTTTCCTCTTGTTATGGGGGTTGTCCTGAGACTCTTATAACCTTGCCCGATTTGAGGTGTAAAGTCGTGTTACGACGACCGGCGCACGCTTGAATCAGCTAGCAGATGGGAGTACCGTCTGCGCCGTGATGCAAGCTGACTCTGCGCGGACAGACCTGCGGTCTGACGCATATGCCAACCTAAACCCGGCGTAGTTTGCCTGGATATCCCATGCACATGACCAGTGCCACGCTGCTGATAATCGACGACGACGATGTAGTGCGCGCAAGCCTTGCCGCCTACCTGGAGGACAGCGGTTTTCATGTGCTGCAGGCCAGTAACGGTTTGCAGGGGTTGGATGTGTTCCGCGCCGAGTCACCGGATTTGGTGATCTGTGATCTGCGCATGCCGCAAGTCGATGGTCTTGAGTTGATCCGCCGCATCAATGCCCTTCAGGTAGAAACCCCGGTCGTTGTGGTCTCCGGTGCAGGCGTGATGAGCGACGCCGTTGAGGCTTTGCGCCTGGGCGCTGCTGATTATTTGATCAAGCCCTTGGCCGATCTTGCTGTGCTGGAGCACTCTGTGCGCCGTGCCTTAGACCGTGCCAACCTGCGTCTGGAAAACCAGCGCTATCGTGAGGAGCTGGAAACCGCCAATCGTGAGCTGCAAGCCAGCCTGCACTTACTGCAAGAAGACCAGAATGCTGGGCGCCAGGTGCAGATGAACATGCTGCCAGTGACGCCTTGGCAAGCTGATGGCCTGAGTTTTGCGCACCAGATCATCCCTTCCTTGTACCTCTCCGGCGATTTTGTCGACTACTTCCGTGTCGATGACAGCCGTATTGCGTTTTATCTGGCAGATGTTTCCGGGCATGGAGCCTCTTCAGCATTCATTACCGTGCTGCTGAAGTTTATGACCACCCGGCTGTTGTATGAGTCGCGCCGAGTGGGCAGCTTTCCGGACTTCAAGCCCTCAGAAGTACTCGGTCATATCAATCGCGGCCTGATCAACTGCAAGCTGGGCAAGCACGTGACGATGCTTGGCGGTGTGATCGATCAGGCGAGTAACCGTCTGACTTACAGCATTGGCGGTCATTTGCCTTTGCCAGTGCTTTACAGCGATGGTCAGGCGCGTTATCTGGAAGGGCGTGGCTTACCGGTTGGGTTGTTTGTCGAAGCTGAGTACAAAGATCTGGAACTGGAGTTGCCAAAGGCCTTCAGTTTGACGTTACTCTCTGATGGCATTCTCGATCTGCTGCCAGGTGATACCTTGAAAGACAAGGAAACCCTGTTACCGCAGCTGATCAGCTCTGCTGGTGGCACCCTGGATGGCCTGCGTACGGCTTTTGGGCTGGCCAATCTGGGGGATATGCCGGATGATATTGCCTTGCTGGTGTTGAGCAGGAACCTTGCATGAACCCTGGGATAAGCCCCGGTAGAATTCAGTTTGCCGAACAAGATGGTACCTTCATCCTGAAGTTTGTGGGTGAGGTACGCCTGACACTTTGTTCGGCTCTGGATGCGACCATTGAGAAAATCTTCACTGCGCTGAATTTCTCAGCCATCGTGATTGATCTGACCGAGACCCGCAGTATCGACAGCACGACCCTTGGGCTTTTGGCCAAGCTGTCGATTCTCTCGCGGCAGAAGATCGGTCTGTTGCCGACAGTGGTGACCACCCACGCCGATATCACTCGACTGTTGCAGTCGATGGGGTTCGATCAGGTCTTCAATATCGTCGACACACCTGTACCGTGTCCGGATTGTCTGGACGACCTGCCGTCGCAGGATCAGTCGGAAGAGCTGGTGCGCGCCAAGGTGCTGGAAGCGCACCGCATTCTGATGGGGCTGAACGACTCCAATCGCGAAGCTTTCCACGATCTGGTCAATGCCCTCGAACACCACTGACTCGGGGCATTCAACAAACGGGGCGCTCAATGAGCGCCCCGTTTGCATTCAGGTTATTCAGGCTTGAGCAGTCAGCAGTTTTTCCAGCTTTTCCTGATCGCGGGCAAACAGACGAATGCCTTCAGCGAGTTTTTCCGTGGCCATGGCGTCTTCATTCATGGCCCAGCGGAATTGGCTTTCGCTCAGGCTCTGCTTGGCTTCGGCAGCTTTTCCAGGGCTGAGTAGACGCGCCAGT
The DNA here is from genome assembly GCF_026625725.1 of Pseudomonas sp. SL4(2022). Classification (NCBI taxonomy): domain Bacteria; kingdom Pseudomonadati; phylum Pseudomonadota; class Gammaproteobacteria; order Pseudomonadales; family Pseudomonadaceae; genus Pseudomonas; species Pseudomonas sp. SL4(2022). Next base: position 4,289,571 of record NZ_CP113060.1, on the reverse strand, counting down.
GGCTGCTGGTCATCGGCCAGTTGCTGCAGCAACTCTGGGTTGATGGTCAGGCGATCACAGCCGGCCAGTTGTTCGATTTGGCCGATATTGCGGAAGCTCGCGCCCATCACCACGGTCTGGTAGGCGTTGGCCTTGTAGTAGTTGTAGATGCGCGTAACCGACTGCACGCCGGGGTCTTCTGCGCCGACAAAATCACGGCCTTCAGCCTTCTTGTACCAGTCGTAGATGCGCCCGACGAAGGGCGAAATCAAAAATACGCCGGCATCGGCGCAGGCCTGGGCTTGGGCGAAAGAGAACAGCAGCGTCAGGTTGCACTGAATGCCGGCTTTTTCCAGTTGCTCGGCGGCGCGAATGCCTTCCCAGGTCGAGGCGATCTTGATCAGTACACGCTCGCGACCAATGCCGGCCTCTTCATACAAGCCAATCAGGCGTTCAGCGCGGTGCAGGGTGGCCTGGGTGTCGAAGGACAGGCGCGCGTCCACCTCGGTGGAAATACGCCCCGGAATGATCTTGAGGATCTCTCCGCCTACTGCGACGCCGAAGTGATCGCAGGCCAGGCCGAGGTCGCCCTGGCTGGTGTCGACGGCACGTTTCAGCTGTTCGCTATAGCCAGGCATGGCAGCGGCTTTGAGCAGCAGGGAAGGATTGGTGGTGGCATCAACCGGCTTCAGGCGGGCGATGGCGTTGAGGTCGCCGGTATCGGCGACCACCGTGGTGAACTGCTTGAGTTGATCCAGCTTTGAGGTCATGACACAGCCTTGTCGTTGCAGATGCACCGACCTTACCCGAGTCAGCGGCCTTGCAGCAATTGCGCCGCTTGATCGAACAGCGCCAAGGGCTCGCTGGTCTTGTGAATGTCCACCGAGAGCAGTTGGCGAAAGCGCCGCGCGCCGTTGAAACCCTGGCCCAGGCCGAGCATATGGCGGGTGATGTGGTGCATGCTGCCGCCTTCTGCGAGGTGCGCGGCGATATAGCTGTGCATGCTCTGCATCGCCTCGAAGCGGCTCATTACGGCGCGCGTTGAGCCGAACAGCAGTTGGTCCACCTGCGCCAGCAGGTAAGGGTTGTGATAAGCCTCGCGGCCCAGCATCACGCCATCGAAGGTCTGCAGGTGCTGTTGGCAGTCTTCCAGGGTCTTGATGCCGCCATTGAGGATAATTTCCAGCTCGGGGAAGTCCTGTTTGAGTTGCGCCGCGACCTCATAACGCAATGGCGGTATTTCACGGTTCTCCTTGGGTGAGAGCCCTTCGAGAATGGCGATGCGCGCATGCACGGTAAAGCTGCGGCAGCCGGCATCGCGCACGGTGCCGACGAAGTCGCACAGCTCGGCATAGCTGTCGCGGCCGTTGATACCAATTCGGTGCTTCACCGTAACCGGGATAGCCACCGCATCTTGCATGGCTTTCACGCAGTCAGCTACAAGTTGTGGGTGGCCCATCAAACAGGCGCCGATCATGTTGTTCTGCACCCGATCACTCGGGCAGCCGACGTTGAGGTTCACCTCGTTGTAGCCTGCGGCTTGTGCCAGCTTGGCGCATGCCGCCAGATCCGCCGGCACGCTGCCGCCGAGCTGCAGGGCCAGCGGGTATTCCGCCACGTTGTGTCGCAAAAAGCGTTCTGCATCACCGTGCAAAATGGCCCCCGTGGTGACCATTTCGGTGTAAAGCAGCGCGTGCCGTGAAAGCTGACGCAGGAAAAAACGGCAATGACGATCTGTCCAATCCATCATCGGCGCAACGGAGAAGCGACGGGACACCGTAGGCGGCGAGGTTGCTGGGGTTAAGCCTTGTAGCATGGGTGTCTCCGGTGTGCGTGTTTCAGGCGTGTTTCCAGGGGTGGCGGGCATTTTTAAAGCTGGGTGGTGGGCTGTACCGCCCCAGTGCTTGCGTGTACCGACGGCCAATAGGATGTACCACCATGGCAACGATCAGACCGCGAAAGAGGGCTGATGGCACGGTCAGTTACACCGTACAAGTTTGATTTTAAAAATGGGGGTGTAAGTTTACACAGAGAGTTAGACCTTCGCGCGCAAGAAGGCGGCTGAGGCGAGTCACTTCTTGTCGACGGCGTCCGTGATCTTGGAGCACCGTCGAGCAAGATGGCAGTGTTCCTGTTATTGCTAAGCCTAAAAGCCTTCCAGAACAATCTTGCCGCGTGAAGTGCCACTTTCCAGTTGAGCGTGGGCTCGCCGCAGGTTATTGGCGTTGATGCGGCCGAAGTGCTCGCCCAGGGTGGTGCGCAAAATGCCGCCGTCGACCAGTTGGGCGACCTGCTCAAGCAATGCGTGTTGGGCTTGCATGTCCGGGGTTTCGAACAGCGAGCGGGTGTACATGAACTCCCAGTGCAGCGACAGGCTCTTGCGCTTGAGTTTGACCACATCAAGCTGGGCCGGGTCGTCGATCAGCGCCAGTTGCCCCTGGGGTGCCAGGGCTTCGATCAGCTGGTCGTAGTGCTGGTCGGTGTGGGTCAGACTGGCCACATGGTCGACCTGCTGGATACCCAATTGCTGAAGCTGTGGCAGCAAGGGCTGGCTGTGGTCGATCACATGGTGGGCGCCCAATTGCTTAACCCAGGCGGCGGTTTCCGGGCGCGAGGCGGTGCCGATCACCGTCAGGCCGGTGAGCTGGCGCGCCAGTTGGGTGAGGATCGAGCCAACGCCACCGGCGGCGCCGATGATCAGCAGGCTTTGCCCGTTGCTGGCGCTGCCTTGGGCGATCTTCAGGCGTTCGAACAGCAGCTCCCAGGCGGTGATGGCGGTCAGGGGCAGGGCGGCGGCTTCGGCAAAACCCAGGCGCGTTGGCTTGTGGCCGACGATGCGCTCGTCCACCACATGCAGTTCGCTGTTGCCGCCGGCACGTTGCAGGGCGCCGGCGTAATACACCTCGTCACCGACCTGAAACAGGCTGACGTCGCTGCCCACCGCCTGTACCACGCCGGCCACGTCCCAGCCCAGCACCTTGGCCTGGCTGTCGGTGGGGGCGACATTGCTGCGAATTTTTGTGTCCACCGGGTTGACTGAGATGGCCCGTACTTGCACCAGCAGGTCCCTTGGGCCGGGTGTGGGCGCGGGCAGTTCGATGTCCAGTAACGACTCTGCGTCGCTGCTGGGCAGAGACTGGTAATAGGCGACGGCTTTCATGCAAAAACTCCGTGATAGTCAGGCAAGTGGGGTGTGGTAGGTGAGTTTGAAATTGGCCAGCAGGTGGCCGTGTTCGCGACCAAAGCGCAGAAAGTGTTCAGTCTGCCGATGGTGCTCCAGGGCGGCGGCACTGCGCCAGATTTCCAGCATGTAGAAACGCTCAGGCGTGTCGCGGTCCTGGTGCAACTCATACTGCAGGCAGCCAGCTTCGGCCCGGCTGGCCGGCACCAATTGGCGCAAGGCGGCTTCAAGTGTCGGGCCATGGCCTGGATGGGCGTGCAGGGTGGCGAGTAAATGTACGGCGTTGCTCATGGGCGCGCCTCGCGGTCACGCGGGTATGCCGGGTAATCGCTATAACCTTGGGCATCGCCACCAAACAGGCGTGCGCCGTCAAAGTCGGCCAACGGCAACTGTTGGGCCAGGCGCGCTGGCAGGTCGGGGTTGGCAATAAACGGACGGCCAAAGGCGATCATGTCCACCAGCCCTTGTTGCAGCAAATCCTCGCCGCGCTCACGGGTATAGCGCCCAGCCACGATGATGACGCCGCGATAGGCCGCGCGCAGCAACAGGCGAAACTCCTGGGGGATCTGCGGGGCGTCATCCCAGTCGGCTTCCGACAGGTGCAGGTAACCGATACCTACGCGGTCAAGGTACGCGGCAGCCTCAAGGATGGTCGGGATAATGTCCGGGCAGGCCATGTTGCGTGCAGTGATAAACGGTGCCAGGCGCACACCCACCCGCGCCGCGCCGATCTCTTCGGCCACGGCGCTGACCACCTCCTGAAGAAAACGCAGGCGCCGCTCTCGGCTGCCACCATAAGCATCGCTGCGCTGATTAGAGGTGCTGCGCAGAAACTGGTCGATCAGATAGCCATTGGCGCCATGGATCTCCACCCCGTCAAAACCCGCGAGGTCGGCATTGCGCGCGGCGCGGCGGTAGTCCTCGATGATGGCGGCGATGTCGGTGCTGCTCAGTTCACGTGGTGTCGGGCAGTCGAGCATACGGCCGACGCCATCGTCACCCACCACCCACACCTGCGCATCCGGTGCCAGCGCGGACGGCGCCACCGGCAAGCCATCGGCATGAAAGCTGGAATGGGACATGCGCCCCACGTGCCAGAGCTGCAGGTAGATGCGCCCACCGGCGGCATGCACGGCATCGGTCACTTGCCGCCAACCACTGACTTGCTCGGCGCTGTAAATGCCTGGAGTAAAGCTGTAGCCCTTGCCCTGAGGGCTGATCTGCGTGGCTTCCGTGATGATCAGGCCGGCGCTGGCACGCTGGGCGTAATACTCGGCCATCAGCGCGTTGGCACTGTCGCCGGGCTGGCTGCTGCGGGCGCGGGTCATGGGGGCCATCACAATGCGGTTGGGCAGTTCACGGCCAGCCAGGGTCAGGGGGTGAAACAGCGTGTTAGTGGTCATGTGCAGGTTCCTTGTTGGCAGGTTCAGGCCGGTGCGCCGGCGTTGTTCTGATAGTGATAAGTGCTGGGCAGGGGTTGCGCGGCTGGTGCATCCAGTTCCAGCAGCAGGCCGCCGGGGAGCTGTACGAAGATTTGCCAGAGACCGTCTTCCGGCACCTGAGCGATCTGATGGGGCAGGCCACTGGCTTGTACTCGCTGCAATACCACCGCAGCATCGCTGTCGGTGTACAAGGCAATATGGCTGAGGATAGGTTCGCTCACATCGCCGCGCTCAATGACATGCACCAGCGCCTGGTCGCCCTGATACAGCCAGCGGCCAGGGAACGGGAAGGGCGGCCGTGGGCCCGCCTGCAGGCCGAGCAGGTCGCCAAACAGGCGCTGCAACGGCGCGCCGTCGTGGGTGTTGAATGCCAGGTGATCGAAGTGCCAGGTCATGGTCACTGCTCCGTGGTGGGCGTGGTTGCATGATCAAACAATGGTAGTGGCGGAAAAAGCCGGGTAAAAAGGAATCACTTGTTAAGAGTTTTTATCAATGAGCTCGATTCTTGATCTGGACATCTTCGTGCGTACGGCCGACAGCGGCAGTTTTTCCGCGGCGGCGCGGGCCCTTGAGCTGACCCCGGCGGCCGCCAGTATCGCCATCAAACGCCTAGAAACCCGCCTCGGTGTGCGCCTGCTGGTGCGCTCAACGCGAAGCCTGCGCCTCACCGATGAAGGCCGCCGTTATCTGGACAGCGTGCGCCTGGCCTTGGGCGCCCTGGCCGAAGGCGAGCAGGCGCTGCAGGCCCATACCCTGGGCCTGAGCGGCACTCTGCAATTGGCCGCGCCCTCGGATTTCGGCCGTAACGTGCTGTTGCCCTGGTTGGATGAGTTCAAGCAGCAGCACCCGCATATCCAATTGCGTCTGCTGCTTAATGACCGCAATGCCGACCTGTTCCGCGAGCCGGTGGATATCGCCCTGCGTTACGGCGTACCGGTCGACTCCAGCCTGGTGGCCCTGCCGATTGCGCCGCAGCACCGGCGCATGGTCTGCGCCAGCCCAGCCTATCTGGCGCAGCACGGCACGCCGCAGAGCCCGACCGAGCTGGCCGATCATCGGGCGGTGTTGTATCTGCGTAATGAGCGCGCCTACGACCTCTGGCGCTTCAGCCGTGGCAGCGAGGTGCAGGAGGTGCGCGTCAGCGGTGATTATGTGTGTGACGACGGTGAAGTGGCGCGGCGCTGGGCGTTGGCCGGGCACGGCATCGTCTACAAGGCGCAACTGGACGTGCAGGCCGACCTCGATGCCGGGCGTCTGTTACCGCTGCTAACGGACTGGCAAGGCGAGAGCGCGCCGTTCAATCTGTTGTGCCCCCATCGCGCCCAAGTGTCCGAGCGGGTCAAGCTGTTGCAGGCGTTTCTGCAGCAGCGCTGTGTAGCCTTGCTGGCTTAAAAGAGCTTACTGTCAGCTTTCCGTTATACCCCTCAGTCAACGTCCCTGAGAGCTTTTAGGTAAGACACTACTAATGACGCTGGATAGCATGTGAGTAGGCGGGCAGGCACTTGATAAGTTGCTGTTGAATCGTAATTCGGACCCGTCTGGTTTGCTTATGAATAAGCTTGCTATTGTAGATCGAAGATTTAAACGCGCGTGTTGAGAAAGACATATGCCCAGCACCAAATTTTTCAACAAGCCAACCCTACGTGGTGATCTGCTGCTGGTTACTGCAGTGATTCATATTTTGGCTCTGGCTTTGCCTCTGGCGCTTTTGCAAATTTATGACCGCATTCTGCCGAGTCAGTCCTATGGCACAGCACTGGTTTTGGTATTGGGGGTTGGTCTTGCGATTATGCTCGAAGCGCTGCTGCGCTATGGGCGTACGGCTCTGTTTGCCAGTTTCGCTGCTCGCTACGAAGTACAGGCTTATCTCGGGGCCCTGGAGGGTTTGTTGCATGCCGACGTCAATGCCGTCGAGCAGCGCGGGGCTCCTGCGATAACTGATGCTTTGCGCTCAATCGGTCAGGTCCGGGATTTTTGGTCAGGTCAGGCTGGGGTCGCACTGTATGAAACTCCTTTTGCACTGCTTTATCTGGCACTCATAGGCTATATCGGTGGTTGGCTGGTTGTGGTGCCTCTGGCACTGTTTCTGTTCAGCGTACTGCTGGTGTTGCGTTGGACTCGCAGCATCGCCTATGTGGCAGATCAGGTTGAAGAAAGTGATTGGCAGCGCAGGGCGCTGTCCTGGAGCAGTTTCGCCGGTCTCGCCGATATCAAATCAGCCGGTGCCGAGGGGCGTATTGCCGCCGTTTACCGTCGGCTGAATGCCCAATTCATGCGACGCAGTGCCAAGCTGGAAACCCTGCTCGGCTGGGTGCGCGAGAATGCTCAGGCGATTAGCCAATTGGCTACCGTATTGGTGGTTGCCTGGGGGGCTGTTGCAGTGGTTCAGGGTCAGTTGACGACTGGGGCACTGGCGGCCTGCACCATGTTAGTCGGGCGATCGATTGGTCCGGTTATGGCCAGCCTGGGTTATTGGGCGCAGCTATCGAGAACAGGTGCCGCCCAGACCAAGGTCGATCAACTGCTTGATCTGCAAGCCCGTGATCCTTTCGCTAAAGCCGGCCAGGCATCCTACGCGCAGATTAAACAGGGTGACCTGAGGCTGGTCACGCCGGCCTGGTTCTCTGCACCGGTATCCATTGCCGCCGGCGAAGTGGTGCATATCCACTCCGAGCAAGCTACCGACGCATCACAGCTTTTGTCACTGATCGCAGGGCATACTTATGACGAGCGGATCAAGATCAAGCTCGATGGCCAATCAATCGACCAATTCAAACGGAGTGATTATGGTCAGGCTGTCGTTCTGGTTACTCGCCACTCAGCGTTATTGCCTGGCACGATTCTCAACAACCTCACCCTCTTTGATCCGCGCCGCAATGATGAAGTGAAGCATTATTGCCAACTGCTCGGACTACAGCCTTATTTGGACAAGTTGCGTCATGGCGTTCTGACCGAGGTTGGGGGGAGTGCTGCGGAGCATTTGGACGAGGGTATTTATCAGCGCATTTCGATCATCCGCGGACTGTTGCAAAAGCCACGAATATTGCTGCTCGATCATGCAGCAAGCGGGCTGGATCTGGATGGCGTCAAGCGCCTGGCTGAGGTGCTCAAATCACTGCAAGGGCGCACCACGGTGCTGCTGGTGTCGCACAAAGAGCAGTTGATCGAGTCGTGTACACGGCAGTTGATCATGGAGTCGGGGGGCAGCGGTTTATGAGTGCTTCATTCCCTGTAGCAGAGGCGCTCAATTACGCGAGCGAGGCTGATCGACTGGCGGACTTACGCCATGTGCTCGGTGTTCGCAGGCTAACCCAGCCTCTGGCCCGCTGTATCCCGCCTCTGTTGATCGCCCTGGATTGGTTTGGCGCGCCGCAAATCATTTTGGATAGCTTGCCGGCTGCCGAACAGCCACTGAGCTTGCCAGACCTTCAGGAGTTACTGCGCGACCTCGGTTTTCAGACCCGATTGAGCACCTGGCGAGAAGGAAGGACGCTGCCACAGGCCAGTCTCTTGTGCCGGCATGGCGAGGTCTTCGTCTATCTAGGTCGCTATGAAGGCAAAGAGTGTTGGCATGACGGCGAGCAGTTGATTTACGCCGTGCAGCCGCAGGCTGGTGACACTCTGCTGTTCGTACGAAAGGCGAACGAACACAAGTCTGTAGACGCCGCTCATCCGGGTTGGTTGGGCAAGTTAGTTCTTACCGCACGCAAAGAAATTGGCGGTGTGTTGCTGATCAGTTTGGTTGCCAATCTGCTGACATTGGTTGTCTCGCTGTTCACCATGTTCGTCTACAACACCATCATTCCTAGTGGTGCCATGTTGACGCTGATGGCAGTCACGCTGGCTGCCGTTATTGCGGTACTGGGTGGATGGGGGCTGCGTATGGCACGTGCGCAGATTCTGGCGACTATGACGGCGTGGGCTGGCGCGAAAATCGGCAACCTGGCCTACCGAAAGGCGCTCGGCTTGCCGCTGGAAGTGTCTGCGAGAGTGGGCGTCGACAGTAACCTTTCCCGCCTGCGTTCAATCGAGAGTGTGCGTCAGTGGTTTGGTGGCGGCGGTGGCGCGGTCAGTGCCGACTATCCCTTTGCTGTCATTTTCCTGCTGGTGATTGCTCTGCTCGGTGGCTGGATTGTGCTGGTGCCATTGACCAGCCTTCTGCTCTTCTTGATTTTTGCAAAGCCTATGGCTTTGTACGTCGAAAATCGCGCCAACAAAGTCAGTGCTGTATCCCGCAAGTTGAATGACATCAGCCTGACGCTCACCTTGCATCTGCGCAGCCTCAATGGCGTAGCGGGCTCTGTTCTTTGGTACAGACGAATTTCCGAGCTGATTGCCGATGGGGCTGAAGCCAATCGGGACTACGCCTTGGCTACCGGTCTGGCGCAAACGATGGCGCAGACACTGTCTTCGCTAACTGTTCTTGCCACCATGGGTGTGGGTGTCACATTGGTGTTGCAGGAAAGTATGAGCACCGGCGGTTTGATTGCCACCATGATGCTGATCTGGCGGATCACGACACCGGCCCAGCAGATGTTTTCAAATCAAGTACGCCTCCGTCAGCTTGGCGATGCGACCCGTCAGCTAGATCGTCTGCTGCAAAGTGTCGGTGAGATGGCCAGCCCGCAGAGTGTTGCCCCTATCGGTGATCTACAGCATGACATTCAGATCGACCGCCTCTATTACCGCTACAGCAGCGAGCGCGAAGCGGCACTCAATGGTGTCAGCTTTGCCATACCGGCAGGGCAGATAGTCGCCGTTGTAGGCCCGAATGGTTCCGGAAAAACCACATTACTGGAAATACTCGCGGGTATTCGCCAGCCACAGAGTGGGCGCGTGCTGGTGGGTGGCAAAGACATCCGCCAGTTTGATGTAGGTGACTATCGGGCCTGGACAGGTTACGTCCCGCAGCAGGTGCGTGGTCTGCCAGTTACGGTTCGCGAGGCCTTGACTTTGCGCCTGCCTGTGGCGATGGATGCCAGTCTGTTCTCGGCACTGAGCTCAATCGCCGGGCGCTCATGGTGGAATGTTTTGGGCGCCGATTCAGCTGAGCAGGCGTTGGATTTGGTCATCGATCCCTGGAGTGAAAACCCCGCGGATGTACGTAAACGAATGATTGTGCGTTTAGCCTCGGCTTTTCTTGAGGCCCCCGCCATCATTCTTTTGGATGACCCTATCGGTGATCAGGATCCGCTGCTGGATCGGTATTTTCAGGAATTGCTCAAATCGATCCGTGGGCATAGCACCATCGTTATGACGACGCATCGCCCAGATCTCATTCAACTGGCAGATCAGGTCGCCATCTTGAATGAAGGTGCTTTGCTGCACTTCGGCCCGGTTGCTCCTGTCGAGCAGAGTGAACAAGCCGCCCCTGCCACATTGACCAGCGAATGACCCCCATGACTAAAAAAGAAGCACCAGAAATCATTGCGGTTGTTGCGGCTGAGCAAAACTTCAGCGCACGTATCGATAACCTGCTGGATGACTCGCGCCAGACACGCTTGTTGCGTCGCACGCTACTGTCGATTGTGGTGCTGGTCATAGTGTTCATCGTTTGGGCCGCATTTGCCCAGGTTGATGAGTTGGCCCGTGCGCACGGCGACGTTCAGCCTAGTGAGGGGGTACAAAGCCTGCAGGTCGAAGAGGGCGGAAGTATCGTCAAGCTACTGGTACGTGAGGGAGAAACCGTTACTCAGGGGCAGCCCTTGGTCGAGTTCGCAGCGACCAATCTGAATAAGGAACGGGAGCAAAATGAAATCAAGCTGACCTCAGCGTTGATTGACCGTGAGCGGCTGGGCGCGCTGCTCGAGAATCGTCAGCCTGATTTCACGGCGTATATGAAATATCCCCATATGGTGCAGCAGGCGCGAAGGTCCTACGAAATACAGGATGCTCAGCGCAAGTCCCTGAACAATGCCAAACGCAGTGCCATTACTCAGCAGCAGCGACAAATTGCAGAGCTTCAGCGCGACAAGGCCTTGCTGGCTCGCGAGCTTGGAGAGGCACGTAACCGCTTAGTGCGGCTCGACGAAGGCGCTCGAAAGGGGCTAGTGAGTCAACTGATGCTTAGCGAGGCACGTCAGCAGGTTGCAGCGGTCGAGGGGCGTCAATCTGAGCTCGCTTCACGTATAGCGTCTGCTGAAGATCAGATCATCACTCTGCAGGCCGAGATGGCCAGTGTGGATGCCGAGTTCACTCAGGGGGTCAGCATTGAGCTTGGCAAGACCACCGAGCTTTGGCGTGAATTGCAGGCCGAAGAGAGAGCCTTGGCACAGCGCAGCGCACGCTTCGAGATAAAGGCCCCTGTAGCCGGGGTGGTGATGAACCTGCCGCAAACATTGGAAAACGCAGTTATCGCGCCGGGTGGTGTAGTGGCGGATATCGTCCCGGCGGATCAGGCCGTGGTTATGGATGTTATGGTCGCGCCTCGTGATATCGGTTTTATCCAGGTTGGCCAGAACGCTATGGTCAAGGTCGATGCCTATGACTACAGCCGCTTCGGTTCTGTTGCAGGGAAGGTCAAGCGAGTGTCACCGACCTCGATCAAAGTCAAGGAAACGGGTGCCAGTTTTTACAAAGTACAGATCAGTCTGGATAACCCCTATATCGGCTCCAGCGAGCGTCGCATCATCGCCGGCATGACTGGCGAGGCGGATATCGTGACCGGGCGTAAGTCCGTTATTCAGTATCTGCTTAAACCTATTTTTCTGACTGCAGACACTTCATTTCACGAGCGTTGACGTTCTTGTTAGGGTTGTCTTTGTCCGTCAGTTGATGTGCTTGGAGGCCTTCCATGGTCAAGCGTAACGATCCCTCTGCAGTTTCTACTGGTAAAGGTTCGGCGGCCGACCAAGCAGAGCGACTCAAAGCCAAGGATGCGCCTTTAGGTCAGCTTCAGGATGCCCAGCCTGTGACCGAGGTTGGCTGGGTTGTGGACGATACTGCCAGTTCTGCAATCCCTGATGACTCTGAGCAGGCTCTGCCCGCAGATCCAATGCCAGTCATGGCTGAAGAGCCTGTCTTACTTGCCGACGCGCCGTTGGTGGCACCTGATGGCGTTGTCGACTCTGTGGATACGCCTGGTGGCGTTGCTTGGCCGGAAGCGCCAACCCCATCTCCGCAAGTCAATGCGGCCCCAGGCGCTTCAGCGTGGCTTGGCTATAACGCGGCTGATACGGATGTTGCTGACGCCACTCGCTTAGTGCCTCTCAATGCGCCTGAAAGCAATTTTGTGCTTACTGAAGTGCCCAGCGCTGGCAGCATTCATGCAATTAGCGTCCATGGGGAGACGGAAAAGCCCGTAGTCCAAGACCGGCAGCCATTGTCCGCTCTGGCTGTGACCGGAGATACCAGTGGTCATCTACGTGAAGACGCTCAACAGGTTGTCAGCGGCAAGCTGAGTAGCACTGGGGTCAGTGGCACGGAGCATTGGCAGATTGATCGCAGTGTTGGCCTATACGGCCACTTGCAGATCAACGAAGACGGCCATTGGCGCTACACCCTGGACAATACATCGAGCAAGGTGCAAGGGCTTTGCGCGGGTGAGCAGGTTCGTGAGCACTTTGTCGCGGCGGTGACTGATTCTGCCGGACGTACCCGGTTTATTCCGCTGACTATTGCCATTGATGGTACGGCCGATCAGGCAATCATCAGAGGTAGTGATGCCGGGCAGGTTACGGAAGACAGAAATTTATTGGTAAGCGGCACGCTCACGGTGAGTGACGTGGATGCCGACCAGGCGCATTTCCACAGTACGGTACTCAGTGGCCGCCTCGGTATTTTGACCCTGGATACGGCGGGGCATTGGTTCTATCAACTGGACAACGGCAATGTTGCTGTTCAGGCACTTGGCGCAGGTAAAACGGCGACTGACGTGCTGACGGTTTCCAGTATGGATGGCACGACTCACCAGATCACCATCACCGTACATGGCAGCAATGATCGGGCCCTAATCAGCGGTACTCATAGTGCTACGGTCACTGAGGACAACCTGCTGGGCGCGCAGGGCAGGCTGAGCGTGAGTGACGTCGATCAAGGCGAAGCCGGTTTTGTGCCGCAGACGCTGACAGGGGGTTATGGCCAGCTGCAATTGGACGCGCAAGGGCACTGGAGTTACCAGCTGGATAATGCCAACCCAAGCGTGCAGGCGCTGGGTGAAGGAGAGTCGGCTACCGATACCCTCACGGTCACCTCGCTGGATGGCACACCTCAGCAAATCACTATCGTCATTCGTGGTGGTAATGATGTGGCGCAGATCACTGGCAGTCTGACGGGCTCGGTCGCCGAGGACTCAGCACTTTTGGCCAAAGGCACGCTAGTGGTCACTGATGCCGATCAGCACCAGGCGCACTTCAATCCTGAGGTTGTCAGCGGTCAATATGGCAACTTCAGCCTCGATGCTAATGGTCATTGGCTGTACGTGCTGGATAACACCAGCCTAGCTGTACAGGGCCTGAAGTCCGGTGAACAGGTCACCGACGTCATCACCGTCACCAGTGTTGATGGCACTGCATGCCAGTTGCATATTTCTGTTGCCGGAACCAACGACATACCGGTGCTGAGTGCACAGGCTCAGGCCGTAACAGAGGACGGTGTCCTGCTTACCGGTCAGCTTCAGGCGCATGATGTTGACCATCAGGACATGCTGGCTTTCAGCGCTTCGACAACACCGGCAGGGTTTATCCTCAATGTCGATGGTAGCTATAGCTTTGACCCGAGTCATGTTGCTTACCAGCACCTTGCAGCAGGCCAGGTGCAGACGCTGACGATCCCGATCACGGTGACTGACAGCGTGGGTGCGAGCAGCACGCAGAATCTGATGATCTCCCTGACCGGAACCAATGACGGCTCAACCATCTCTGGGGTTGATACCGGCAGCACAGCCGAGGGCAACACCCAGCTCGTCACGGGTCAGCTCACTATTGCCGATGTAGACGACGGTCAGGCGCACTTCATGGCGCAAGTCGGTGTCGCAGGGACTTACGGCACGTTCACCCTGAATGAACAAGGGCAGTGGACCTATCAGCTCGATAACAGTAAGCCTGCGCTGCAGGCGCTGAAAACCGGTGACAGCGTCACGGATCGTTTCACGGTGAGCGGTGCCGACGGCACGATGCATCAGGTGAGCATGACCGTCACGGGCAAAGACGATGGCGCACTGATTGCCGGTACCGACAGTGCTACGGTCACTGAGGATCAGTCCGTCCATAGCGGTCAGTTACAAGCCAGCGGCCAGCTCAGCATCACTGATCCTGACGCTGGAGAGGCTCACTTTACCGCGCAGACGAGCGTGGCCGGCACCTACGGTAGCTTCAGTATCGACACCACAGGCTACTGGACCTACAGCGCTGACAACAGTCAGACGGCTATCCAACAGCTCAAGGCCGGCGATAGCCTGACCGACACGGTCACGGTCACCAGCGCTGACGGAACGAGCCATACGGTGACTGTTACGCTTCAGGGTACGAACGATACGCCGGTATTGCAGGCGCAGACGCAGGCCGTCACAGAAGACGGTACCCAGTTGCAAGGCCGTATGGTCGCCACTGATGTGGATGCACACGACACTCAAGCCTTCAGCATGGCTAATGCGGTGGACGGTTTCACGCTGAACGCCGACGGCAGCTACAGCTTCGCCCCGTCACATGCCAGCTACCAGCACCTGTCCGCAGGCCAAACGCAAGATGTGGTCATTCCCGTCACAGTAACCGACAGCGCCGGCACCATCAGTACAAAAAATCTCACCATTACCGTCACCGGCATCAACGACGGCGCGAGCATCGCGGGCGTGAGCAGCGGCAACACCGCCGAAGACAACCCCCAAGCGGTTACCGGCAAACTCAGCATTGCCGATGCGGACGACGGCCAGGCCCACTTTCTGGCGCAAAGCGGCACCGCCGGTCATTACGGCAGCTTCACCCTGGCCGAGGACGGCCACTGGAGCTACCAGCTCGACAACAGCAAGGCTGCAGTTCAGGCACTCAAAACCGGCGACAGCGTCACCGATAGTTTCACGGTGACCAGCGCCGATGGCACGCCACATCAGGTGACCGTCACCGTTAACGGTAAAGATGATGGGGCGGTGATTGGTGGCTCCGACAGTGGCAACGTCACCGAAGACAGCAACGCTACGGCTGGCCAAATCGCCACGGCCGGGCAGTTGACCGTAACCGACCCTGATGCCGGCCAGGACCACTTCAACGCACAGGTCACGAAAGGTCTTTACGGAACCTTCACCATCGACGCGGCCGGTCACTGGGGATACAGCGCCGATAACAGCCAGGCCGCGATCCAGGGGCTGAAAGCTGGCGCCACGCTCACCGACAGCATGACGGTCAGCAGTGCCGATGGCACCAGCCACACCCTGAGCGTGACGATCCAGGGAAGCAACGACGCCCCCACACTGAGTGCCCAGGCGCAGTCCGTCACCGAAGATGGCGCGCGACTAACTGGCCAGATGGTTGCCAGCGACCTAGATACGGGCGACACGCAAGCTTTCAGCACCCAAAATCCGCCTGCCGGTTTTACCCTCAACGCGGATGGTAGTTATAGCTTCGATCCTGCTGATGCCGCTTATCAGCACCTCGCCGCCGGCCAAACCCAGACCCTGACGATCCCGATCACGGTGACCGATAGCGCAGGTGCGACCAGCACGCAGAACCTGAGCATCACGATCATCGGCAGCAACGACAGCGCCATCATCGGCGGAAGGGTTGCAAACAATATCACTGAAGACTCCGTGGTCTCTGCGGGCGGCATGCTCAGGGCCGGAGGCCAGCTCACGGTCGTCGACCCAGATGCGGGCGAAGCCGTTTTCGTCGTGCAAACCGGCGTTAGCGGTGCTGGGCACTACGGCAGTTTCAGCATCGATGCGAGCGGGCATTACAGCTACACCGCCGACAATACCCAAGCGACGATCCAGCAGCTCAAGGCTGGCGAGACGCTGACCGACCGTTTCACTGTGGCGACAGCAGACGGCACGCAGCAGGTGGTCACCATCACCATCAACGGCGCCGAAGACAAACCGGTACTACAAGCGCAGACCCACGCCATCACCGAAGACGGTGCCCGGCTTACGGGTAAGATGCTGGCTACCGATGTAGACGCGGGCGATACACAACGCTTCTCGGTCGCTCACCCAGTCGCCGGCTTTGCCCTCAATCCTGATGGCAGTTTCAGCTTCAATCCGGCAACTGCGTCCTACCAACATCTGGCTTCAGGCCAAACGCAAGATGTCGTCATCCCCATCACGGTTATCGACAGCGCCGGGGGGACCAGCACACAGAACCTCACCATCACGGTCACCGGCGTCAACGACCGCGCAACTATTTCTGGGGTAAACACAGGCAGCACCGCCGAAGACAACACGCAGGCCGTCACCGGCCAGTTGACGGTGGCGGATGTGGACGATGGCCAGGCGCACTTCGTCGCACAAAGCGGTTCGGCGGGCACGTACGGTACCTTCTCCCTGAACGAACAAGGCCAGTGGAGCTACTCGCTCGACAACAGCAAAGCCTCTGTACAGGCCCTTAAAACCGGCGATAGCGTCACTGACAGCTTCACCGTAACGAGTGCCGACGGCACGACGCATCAGGTGAGTGTGACTGTCACCGGCAAAGATGACGGTGCCGTGATCGGTGGGGCTGACAGCGGCACGGTAACCGAAGACCAGAGCATCACGGCTGGGAAAATCGCCACTACCGGGCAGCTGTTCGTGACTGACCCTGATGCCGGCGAAGACCACTTCACCGCGCAGGCCAATGCAGCGGGTAGCAACGGTTACGGCAGTTTCAGCATTGATACGGCAGGCCACTGGATCTATACCGCCGACAACACCCAGACCGCGATCCAGCAACTCAAAGCCGGCGAAACGCTGACCGACAGCGTGACCGTGACCAGCGTTGACGGCACCCAGCACACGATTTCAGTCACTATCGCCGGTGCCAATGACGGTGCCATCATCGCAGGAACCGATCGCGGCTCCGTGACCGAAGATACTGCCGTCGCCTCCGGCACCATTACCACCTCCGGTATCTTGACCATCACCGATGCCGATGCCGGGGAAGCCCACTTTGTCGCGCAGAGCGCCATTGCCGGCACCTACGGCAGCCTCGCCATCGACGAGCAGGGGCACTGGACATACAACGCCGACAATAGCCAAAAGGCCATTCAAGACCTCAACACCGGGGATCACCTTACCGATACGCTCACTGTCAGGGCGGCAGACGGCACCACGCAGACCATCACCATCACCCTGGAAGGCAAGAACGATAAGGTGCTGGCCGGCAGCCTCAGCGGCAGCGCGGTGGAAGACACTACCCCGATCATCACCGGCGACCTGCATAACATTCAGAGCGGAACTGCGCTGCATCTTGGGGATCAGGTCCTGCACGGTCAGTTTGGTACCCTCGATCTGCGGGACGGTGGCCACTGGATCTATACCCTCGACAATGCCAACCCGCTTGTTCAGGGTTTGAAGGCGGGGGATACACGCACAGAAACCATCACAGTCCATCCGCCACAGGGTGAGCCGCAAGACATCACCATCACCATTACCGGCACGCATGATCAGCCGGTGATTAGCGTGCCGACCGCGGCCGCGCACGGCATAGATGCAGTGTCAGTGATCAACGATATCAACGGGGCGACGGACTTCGGCAGCATTGCCGAAACAGCGACCGGCGTGAATACGGGGCTGAAGGTTGTAGCCATGTACCTGCCGGGCAGCACGGTCAACCAACTGGCAGGCATTCCGGCTGACCAACTGGCTACGACGCAAACCGCCTATGCCCTGAACGGGGGCCTTGGTTTCCAATATTTGTCGTCCAGTGGTTGGCTGGCCACCCACATGCCGACGCTTGCAGCCACTTTCAACACGCACGGCGCACGCAATAACTGGGATGGCGGCATCGTCGTGTTCCAGGACGGCAGCGTCGGGCGCATGATCAATGTGCATGGGGGAAACCCTGGAGAAAATGATTACATCTACTTCAAGCTGATCCCCGGCGTTAACGCCAACCATGGCCTTACCACCTTGCACGGCTCGGGCACGGCAGGCGCCACACTGGAAGTTTTCGATGGCCAGACCTCTCTCGGTCACGTCACCGTGGCCGCCGACGGCCACTGGACATTGACGGCAACCCAAGCGCTGGCCGACGGCGACCATCAACTGCATACGCTCACCAATGGCGTGGCATCCGACCCACAGACCGTGCACGTTTCGGGTGGCGCGGTAACGATTGCCGATCAGGCGGCGTCGCTGGGCGCCGTCACCGAAGATAGCGCCAGCCACTCGGATGTCAGCGGCCAATTGACGGTGTCCGATGTTGACGCCAACGACCACCCGGCTTTCACTGCCCAACACGATAGCCAGGGCACGTACGGAAAGTTCAGTATCGACGCCCAAGGCCAATGGCACTACGTACTCGACAACAGTTTGGCTGCAACCCAGGCGCTGGCAGCGGGTCAGGTCACGACCGAATCCTTCCATGTCACGGTCACCACCGATTCCGGCGAAACCGTTACCCGTGATGTCACCTTCCGCGTGACCGGCAGCAACGATGCCCCCGTCGTCACTGCCGCCACCTCGGTGTCAGCAGCGACGCTTGACCCTGTGACCGAAGACACGGCCAAGTCCTACACCGAAGCTGATCTGCTTAAACTGGTCGGTGCTTCCGATATCGAGGGCGACCACCTCAGTATCACCGGCATAACGGTGGATGCCCAATACGGCAGCTTTACCAAACTGCAAAGCGGCGACTGGCAATTCACTCCGGCGCCGAATGCCCATCACGACGACATACCAGTGAGCATTACGGTGAGCGATGGCCATCAGACCACGACGGCTCACGCGCAACTGGATATCACCCCGGTCACCGATGCACCGACACCGGGTTTGGCTGTGGTGGCCGAGCAGCACGTCATCGAGTTCGGCCAGGCTGGCACCGGGGCAATACTGAACAGCGGCACACTGCAAACCCATGGTGCTATGAGCGCCATGGCCATTGAGTTTTCCGTGATCGGCGGACAGCAAGTGGCTGTAGCGGGTCATAACGGGCCGACCTTAGTCAGCTATGCCACGCCGAGCAATTCGGACGAGTTCTACATCTGGAATCCGGCCAACCTGACCGTTAAGGTGAACGGTCAGGAATACGCCACTGGCGTGAATATGGGCAGCGATACCGCCAGCCACCGCTTCACCTTCCTGTGGGATGGCGCAGCCGGCACGCTGGACGTGCTGCGCGATGGACAGGTCGTCAAGCACCTGGATGGCGTGGGCCAGGGTTACCAGATTCCAGGCGACGGCAAACTGGCCTTCGGCAACGACCAGGACAGCTTCGGCGGCGGTTTCTCGCCCTCAGATGCTTGGCATGGCCAGATGTTTAGCGCCGCGCTGGCCACCGGCCATGTGACCCCCGCGCAAGTGGCGCAAGCTCCCTTGCGCGACGTGTTGCACGGCTCGCCCAGCCTGGTCATCGACATTCAGGCCAGTGGCAGCGGCCTGGTTGATACCACCGGCCACCACACGGTGACCAGCGTGGGCGTCATCACTACACCGTCGACCATGGTCGACACGCAGATTGCCTCGCCTAATCCTGGAGCACTGCTGCATCTAACTCCCAGCTTTGGTACGCCTGCAGACGCTGACGACCATCTGACGCAAGCCCTGATCAAGGGCTTTGCCGCCGGCACTGTGCTAGACGATGGGCATGGCCACGCGCACACCGTCACCGGCCCCGACGACAAAGTCGACATTCACGACTGGAACACCGCCAGCCTCACCGCTCAACTCCCGGCCGGCTCGCACGACAACCTGCGGCTCGAGATGCAAGTCACGACCACCGGCCCGGACGGCGCAACGGCTGTGGCGTGCACCGACATACCCATCGTCATCGACCATGCGCAAGCAGTGCCGAGCGTGACAATCTTTGATCCGGGCGTCGTCGCCCCCGGTGTCATTGATGTGCAAATCCTGCTGAACGGTAACGCCTCAGCCCAGTTCAGCGGCGATGTCACTGGCGCAGTGACTGAAAACACAGTCGTCAGTACCCATGGGCAGCTCACTGTCACCGATAGCGATGCTGGCCAAAGCTTCTTCAAGACACAAACGCATGACGGCAGCTATGGCAGCCTCTCGATCAACCCCAAGGGCCAGTGGACCTACACGCTCGATAACAGCAAGGTCGAGCATCTGGCAGCAGGGCAGACGCTTCTAGAAACGGTCAGGGTAACCAGTGCCGACGGCACACCTCAGGACATCACTATCACCATCCACGGCAGCAACGACGCTCCGGTAGTTAATGCACAAACGCAAAGCGTCACTGAAGACGGCGCTCTACTGCGGGGCCTGCTGGTCGCAACCGACATTGATACGGGGGACACCCAAAGCTACAGCACCACGCAGGCCGTGGACGGCTTCACGCTGAATACCGATGGTAGTTATCAATTCGATCCGAGCCACGCCAGCTACCAGCACCTGGCGGCAGGCCAGACGCAGGACGTGCTGATTCCAATCACTGTCACTGACAGCGCCGGTGCCACCAGTACACAGAACTTGACCATCACCGTCACTGGCTCGAGCGACACCGCGGTCATCGGCGGTCGGATTACCAACTTCGTGACGGAAGACTCCGTGGTCTCCACGGCAGCCATGCTCAGAGCCGGTGGCCAAGTCACCGTAGTCGATCCGGACGCAGGCGAAGCCGTTTTCGTTGCTCAAACCAGCGTGACTGGTGCTGGCCACTACGGCAGTTTCAGCATCGATGCGAGCGGGCATTACAGCTACACCGCCGACAACACCCAACGCGCGATTCAACAGCTCAAGGCTGGCGAGACGCTGACTGACCGTTTCACTGTGGCGACAGCAGACGGCACGCAGCAGGTGGTCACCATCACCATCAACGGCGCCGAAGACAAACCGGTGCTACAAGCGCAGACCCACGCCGTCACCGAAGACGGTGCCCGGCTTACGGGTAAGATGCTGGCTACCGATGTAGACGCGGGCGATACCCAGCGCTTCTCGGTCGCTCACCCAGTCGCCGGCTTTGCACTCAATCCTGATGGCAGTTTCAGCTTCAATCCGGCAACTGCGTCCTACCAACATCTGGCTTCAGGCCAAACGCAAGATGTCGTCATCCCCATCACGGTTATCGACAGCACCGGGGGGACCAGCACACAGAACCTCACCATCACGGTCACCGGCGTCAACGACCGCGCCGTGATCAGCGGCGTCAGCAATGGCAGGATCACCGAGGATCAAGGCTTCAGCGCCACTCACACCCTGAGCTGTGGAGGCAAGCTTGATGTGACGGATGTCGACACCGGTGAGGCTGCTTTCGCCGTCCAGCATGGCGCTGGTGCAAACGGTTACGGCAACTTCGTGCTCGACCCATCGGGAAACTGGACTTACAGCGCGGACAACACGCAGAGCGCAATCCAGCAATTGAAGGCCGGCGAGACGCTTACCGATACCTTTACCGCCAGCAGCACGGACGGCACAACCCATACCGTGACCGTCACCATTCAGGGCACAAACGACGCCCCGGTACTGGCGGCGCAAACGCAGGCCTTCACAGAAGACGGTACCTTGTTGCAAGGCCGCATGGTCGCCACTGATGTGGATGCACACGACACTCAAACCTTCAGCATCGCCCAGCCGGTTGACGGCTTCACACTCAACACCGATGGCAGTTACAGCTTTGATCCGCGCCATGCCAGCTACCAACATCTGGCGGCAGGCCAGACACAAGATGTCGTCATTCCTGTCACGGTGACCGACAGTGCGGGCGCTACGGCCACGCAGAACCTGACGATCAGGCTGATCGGCACTAATGACGCGCCCCACATCAGTGGCGCCGATGTTGGCCGGGTCGTCGAAGACCAGACCTTGTCCGTCAACGGACAGCTGCAAATCAGCGATGCGGATGACGGGCAGGCGCATTTCGTCGCCCAGACCGCCACCGCCGGCAGCTACGGCAGTCTGACGCTGAGCGAGGACGGGCACTGGCAGTACCAGCTGGACAACAGCAAGCCCGAAGTCCAGGCGCTCAAGAGCACAGAGACCGCTACCGACACCTTCACAGTGCACAGTGCAGACGGCAGCAGCCACAGCATCACCATCACCATCCAGGGGCAGCGCGATAACGTCGTCATTGGCGGCGTGGATGTAGGCGTAGTCAAGGAAGACGTGTCGGCGGTCACCGGCGGGCATCTGGTGGCCACGGGCGAGAGCGCGGAATTTGTGCCGCTGCAGCAGCGCACCACGCTGGGCGATTTCTCTATGGATGCCGATGGCGCCTGGACCTATACGCTGGACAACAGCCGTATAGGCACTCAGGCACTGAAGGCCGGAGAGACTGCCACTGAAACGGTCACCATCACCCACACGGACGGTAGCACCCACAGCATCACCCTCTCGGTCATGGGGACGAACGATGCGCCTGTATTGAGCGCCCAGACCCAAGCTGTCACCGAAGACGGTACACAACTGACCGGCCATTTGGTCGCCACAGATGCGGACCATGGTGACACGCAAACTTTCAGCCATGCCAATACCGTCGATGGCTTCACCCTCAACGCCGACGGCAGCTATAGCTTCGATCCGAGCCACGCCAGCTACCAGCATCTCGCCGCAGGTCAGACGCAAGATCTCGTCATCCCTATCACCGTGACCGACAGCACTGGCCTGAGCAGTACGCAGAACCTCACGATCACGCTGACCGGAAGCAATGATGGCGCCACCATCGCCGGCACCGACAGTGGCGCTGTGACCGAAGACAGCCATATCACATCGGGCAAAATCAGCACGTCGGGCACTTTGACCGTGATCGACCCGGACGCCGGACAGGATCACTTCAATGCGCTGATCTCGAACGGCCACTACGGTGTTTTTACTCTGGATGCCGCCGGTCAGTGGACGTATAGCGCCGACAACAGCAAGCCCGAAATCCAGCATTTGAAAGCCGGTGACACGCTGACCGACAGCTTCACGGTCACCAGTGCCGATGGCACTGCACACACGGTGACCGTCATCGTGGCCGGCACCAATGATGCGCCGGTGTTGGCCGCGCAGACGCAGGCTGTCACTGAAGATGGCGCCCAGTTGCAAGGCCACATGGTGGCTACCGATGTTGACGCCAGCGACACGCAAGTTTTCAGCACTGCCCAAGTCATTGACGGCTTCACGCTGAATGCCGATGGCAGCTACAGCTTTGATCCAGCGAATGCGGCCTACCAGCACCTGGCTACAGGCCAGACGCAAAATCTCGTCATCCCGATCACGGTGACCGACAGCGCGGGCGCCACCAGCACGCAGAACCTGACCATCACCATCACCGGTGCCAACGACGGAGCCGTGATCAGCGGCGTCGCCACCGGCACGGTCACTGAAGACCTGACCCTGTCGGTCAGCGGCCAGCTCGCCATCACCGACGCGGACGACGGCCAGGCGCACTTCGTCGCCCAGACCGCCACGGCCGGCAGCTACGGCAGTCTGACGCTGAGCGAGGACGGGCACTGGCAGTACCAGCTGGACAACAGCAAGCCCGAAGTCCAGGCGCTCAAGAGCACAGAGACCGCTACAGACACCTTCACAGTGCACAGTGCAGACGGCAGCAGCCACAGCATCACCGTCACCATTCAAGGTCAGCGTGACAGTGTTGTGATTGGCGGCGTCGATGTGGGCGTGGTCAAGGAAGACGTGTCGGCGGTCACCGGCGGGCATCTGGTGGCCACTGGAGAAAGCGCAGAGTTCGTGCCTGTCAGCTCGCTGCGCACCACCCTGGGTGAGTTCAGCATGGATGCCGATGGCGCCTGGTCCTACACACTGGACAACAGCGCCACCACCGCCCAGGCGCTGAAGGACGGCGAGACCACCACCGATAACGTCAGCATCACGCACACGGACGGTACGACGCACACCATCACCATCACGGTCATGGGTACGAATGATGCCCCGGTTTTGGCGGCACAGACCCAGGCTGTGACGGAAGACGGTAGCCTGCTCAGCGGCCACATGGTCGCCACCGACGTCGACGCAGGCGACACCCAGAGCTTCAGCATCGCCAGTGCAGTGGACGGCTTCACGCTCAATGCCGATGGCAGTTATCAATTCGACCCGACGCACGCTAGCTACCAGCACCTTGCAGCCGGCCAGACGCAAGATGTGGTCATCCCCGTAACCGTGACCGACAGCGCGGGCGCCACCAGCACCCAGAACCTGACCATCACCGTCACTGGCACCAACGACACCGCGGTCATTGGCGGTCGGATTGCCAACTTCGTGACGGAAGACGGCGTGGTGTCCACGGCCGGCATGCTCAGGGCCGGCGGCCAGCTCACGGTGGTCGATCCAGATGCGGGCGAAGCCGTTTTCGTGGCGCAAACCGGCGTGAGCGGTGCTGGCCACTACGGCAGCTTCAGCATCGATGCGAGCGGCCGTTACAGCTACACCGCCGACAACACGCAAAACGCTATTCAGCAACTCAAGGCCGGTGAGACGCTGACCGACCGTTTCACCGTGGCGACAGCAGACGGTACGCAGCAGGTAGTCACCATCACCATCAAAGGCGCCGAAGACAAGCCGGTGCTGCAAGCGCAGAGCCAGTCCGTGACCGAAGACGGTAGTCTATTGCGCGGCCAGATGGTCGCCACCGACGTCGATGCGGGCGATACGCAGCACTTCTCGGTCGCTCACCCTGTTGCCGGTTTTGTCCTCAATCCCGATGGCAGCTACACCTTCAACCCGGCGCATGCGGCCTACCAGCACCTGGCCGCGGGCCAGACTCAGGATGTCGTCATCCCCATCACGGTGATCGACAGCGGAGGCGGTACCAGCACCGAGAACCTGACGATCACGGTGGCAGGTACCAACGACGCGCCCGACATTCGCAGCACACGCGCCTCGGCACGTATGGTCTATGTCGACGCGCCCAGCATAAGCATCACCGGCCAGCTGCATGTCCGCGACACCGATGACGGAGATACCCAGACCTGGTCAGTCTCGGGCGGCGGTCAAGGGCACTTTGGTCACCTGGACTTTGACGCTCAAACAGGTCGCTGGACTTATCAACTCGACAAATCCGATGCTGATACTCAGGCGCTGAAAGCTGGCGAGCAGGCGCAGGAGGCTTTCCAGATCACCGTCACTGATGGCTCTGGCGCTTCGTCCAGCACTATCGTGCGGGTCATGGTCGTCGGCACGAATGACGCTCCAATCCTTACCGCGCAGAGTCAAACCGTTACCGAAGACGGCGCTCAGCTCAACGGCCACATGGTTGCCACCGACGTCGACGCAGGCGACACCCAGAGCTTCAGCATTGCCAACGCGGTGGATGGTTTCACCCTCAATGCCGACGGCAGCTACAGCTTTGACCCGAGCAATGCCGCCTACCAGCACCTCATTGCCGGCCAGACCCAGGATCTCGTGATCCCGGTCACCGTCACCGACAGCGCCGGGGCCAGCCACACGCAGAACCTGACCTTCACCATCACCGGTGCCAATGACGGTGCCGTGATCGGCGGTGCCTTCACCGGCGCGGTGACCGAGGACCAGTCCGTCCAGTCCGGTCAGCTGCAGGCCACAGGCCAGCTGAGCATCACCGACGCCGACAGCGGCGAAGGCCGCTTCATCCCGCAGACCGATGTGCTGGGCAGCTACGGCCTTGGCCGCTTCAGCCTGGACGCACAGGGTCACTGGAGCTATAGCGCCGACAACAGCCAGAAGGCCATCCAGCAGCTGGCCGTCGGCGCCACCCTGAACGACTCCTTCACCGTGCAGGCCGCCGATGGCGCCCAGCACACCGTGACGGTGACGCTGACCGGTACCAATGACGCGCCGCAGTTCCATCTGCAGGTCGCGCCGGACTACCACCCCGAGGTGGAGTCGGGCGATGTTCTGCCCCTTGTCATCAACAACATCGGCAGCAGCCGGATCGCGCAGTACCTGGACATTCAGCAGATCCTGCAAGGCCAGGCCCCCATCGGCGCCTATGCCAACACCTGCGTCACGGTGAGCTTGGGCGGCCTGGCCCTGGTCGGGCCTGACGGGCAGGCGGCCCAGGTCTTCGCGCCCGGGCAGGAGTTCAAGCTGCAGACCTTGGTGGACTGGCAGCAGCAGGGCCCCGGCCACGAGTTCCGCGTGTTCGGCCCCAAGGGCACGGTCGGACTGGATATCAGCTTCCACGATGCCGGCGACCCGAACCACATCACCGGGCCGCAGGGCCAGGCCAGCCTCTACGTCAACCAGGTCAGCATTTGGCCGCCTTTCCACGCCTGGCAAGCCAGTGCCAGCACCGGGACAGCCAGTGACAGCGGCCTGCTGACGGCCACCGAAGGCGGCCCTGCCTTGAGCGGCCAGTTCCACGCCAGCGATATCGATGTGGGCGACACCCTGGCCTTCAGCCTGGGGCACCCGGTGGACGGCTTCACGCTGAACGCCGATGGCAGCTACAGCTTTGACCCGAGCAATGCCGCTTACCAGCACCTGGCCGCCGGCCAGAGCGAGACGCTGAGCATCCCCATCACCGTGACCGACAGTGCGGGGGCTAGCACAACGCAGACCCTGACGATCCTTCTTAGGGGCGCCAACGACGCCGCCACCTTTGGCGGGGTCGAGACCGGCGCCACGCAGGAAGACCGGCCCGATGCACTGAGCGGTCAGCTCACGGTGGCCGATGCCGACGATGGCGAGGCCCACTTCATTGCGCAAAGCGGCACGGCGGGCAGCTATGGGCAATTCAGCCTTGATGAAAACGGCCAGTGGCACTACCAGATCGACAACAGCAAGCCTGAGGTGCAGGCTCTGCGCGACGGCCAGAACGTCACCGACAGCTTCACCGTACGTAGCGCCGACGGCACGGCGCACACGGTCAACATCAGCATCGCCGGCAAGAACGATGCCGCGGTCATCACCGGTGAGGACCACCAGACCCTGACCGAGGACCAGAACGTCAGCGGCGGCCAGCTCATCGCCCACGGCCAGCTGCATGCCAGCACGCCTGATGCCGGCGGCGACCAGTTCACGCCCCTGCAGGACCTGGCCGGCAAGTTCGGCCATCTCTCGCTGGGTGCAGACGGCAGTTGGGTCTACAAGGCCGACAACAACAGCCCCGCCGTGCAGGCCCTGCACGGCGGACAGAGCGCCACCGAGAGTTTCACCGTGCACAGCGTCGACGGCACGGCCCACACCCTGAGCCTGAGCATCCAGGGCGCGGACGAGCCCCGGCACGACATCTGGTCCAGCATCGTCAGCACCATCAAGAGCAACTGGGCGCCTTACAACCTGATCGGCCACGCCATCGATGCCCGGGATGTCGGCGCCCTTGGCTCCATGAGGTTGGCCTTCACCAGCGGCAACCCTAGCGTGGTGGATGCCAACGGCCATGTGCTGGCCAGCGGCAGCAGTCTCGGCGCGTTCGGCCACGACATCAGCATCGGCCAGGTGTTGGACCTGCTGAAGAGCCACCCGGGTGCCCAGCTGGTGCTGGACGGCAACGTCGGCGGCAGCAGTGGCTTCTATCTGCACGACAGCGGCAACGTGATGGAGCTGCACTTCCGCGGCCTGTCCCACTACAACACGGCCAACAACCCCATGGGCCAGGTGCCCATCGACGGCCTGCCCACCCCCTTGAGCGCGGCGGCGACCGTGCCCGATGTCAGCGACTCGCTGACCATCTCGGTCACCGACATCAGCGTCGATCACGCCGGCCAGCTGCAGACCAGCGGCCAGCTCAGCATCAGCGACGCAGATACCGGCGAGAACCACTTCAACGCGCAGAGGGATGTGGCCGGGACCTACGGCAGCTTCAGCATCGACGCCAGCGGCCACTGGGTCTACAGCGTGGACAACGGCCAGGCCGCAGTGCAAAACCTGCAGGCCGGCGCCCAGCTGACCGACAGCTTCATGGTGATGAGTGCGGATGGCACCAGCCATGTCGTATCGGTGGCGGTCTACGGCAAGAATGACGCACCGGTGCTGTTCGCGCAGGCCCAGGCGGTGAGCGAGGACGGTGCGCTGCTGAACGGCCAGATGCACGCCAGCGACGCGGATACGGGCGACACCCAGACCTTCAGCATTGACCAGCCGGTGGCCGGTTTCGCCCTGAAGGCCGACGGCAGCTACAGCTTCGACCCGTCCAACGCGGCCTACCAGCATCTGGCCGAGGGCCAGATCGAGACGCTGACCATCCCTATCACTGTGACCGACCACATGGGCGCTAGCTCGGTACGGGACCTGACCATCACCCTCACCGGCAAGAACGACGCAGCCGTCATCACCGGTGTCGACCAGAGGACGGTGACGGAAGACCAGGATGTCGATGGCTTCGGCAATCTGCATGTCACCGGGCAACTGCAGGTCGATGACCCCGATGGCAACGCCGGGCCTCTGCAGTTCCAGCAGCAGAATACGGTGCAGGCCAGTTACGGGCACTTCACTCTCAATGCGGACGGCTATTGGCTGTATGAAGCCGACAACAAGAACCCCGCCATCCAGCAGCTCAAGACCGGCGAATCGCTGACCGACACCCTCACCGCGCACAGCGCCGATGGCACGGCGCACACCATCACCGTAACCATCCAGGGGCAGGACGATGCGGCTGCCTTTGTGCCGCAGGCCCAGGCGGCGCAGGTGAGCTCGTCCGATGTCTATACCATCATCGGCGTGCAGCTGATGTCCAGCGAGCACCGCGAGTTCCAGTTCATGGCAGAGGTGCTGCTGGGCAACACCGACCCGCGCAGTTACGTCTCGGCCGAAATGTCCTTCACCAACACCAGCGTGGCGCTGCGCGCGCCCGACGGCAGCCTGGCCAGCGTTTACCACGCCGCAGGGGGCATGACGACGGTGCCGCTGATGGACCTGAGGAACTGGCACAACAAGGGACAGGGCTACGACGTGGTGCTGGTGGATGCCACCGGCATGCCGGTCAATGTCTTCCCTCATGACCCCGGCGACCCCGACAAGATGTCGGGCTTCAACCAGTATGTGACCGGTTTCAGCGGGCCCTTCAACGCGGCTGTCGTGCTGTACCCGGACATGCAGGCGGCCAGCAGCGGCGGCGCGGTGCAAGGCAGCGCCGTCGTGCCGGCCATGGCCCCGGTGCTCTACGACGCGGCGCATGTGCTGGAAGACAACGGCCAGCAAATCTCGGGTTTCATCGAGGTGCAGGACGCCGACCAGGGCCAGTCGTCCATGCAGCCGATGACTGTCCATCACGCGGCTCACGGTACCTTCAGCATCGATGTCAACGGCGACTGGGTCTACCAGCTCGACAGCAGCCGCCCCGATGTTCAGGCGCTGAAGGACGGCGAAACCCTGCTGGAGACCATCACCGTGCACAGTGCCGACGGCACGCCACACACGGTCAACATCACCATCCACGGACAAAGCGACGGCGCGGTGATCAGCGGGGCCGACACCGGCCGCGTCATCGAAGACCAGCAGGTCACTGCGGCCGGCCGCATCGAGACGCACGGTCAGCTGACGGTCAGCGATGTGGATGCCGGCGAAGCCGTGTTCGTGGCGCAGAACGCGGTGGCCACTAAGTTCGGTCACTTCAGCATCGACGCCAGCGGCGCTTGGCGCTACGAGGTCGACAACAACAAGGCCGAGGTGCAGGCGCTCAAGCCCGGCGGCACGCCGGGCGAGACGGGCCATGTGTTCCATGCGCTGGCGGAAGCCTTATCGCAGTCGACGCAGCCGGGCTTCCATGCGGTGGGCGAGGCCCTGAGTCGGGGCACGACCGATGGCGTGGAAGGGGCGCTGGATCTGAGCATCCAGGGCGCGGCCATCGTGCTCAGCGGCCCGGCCGGCACCACGCCGGTGGTCTATGCCATGGACGCGCAGGGCCGGTCCACCATCGGCGTGGACGAGCTGCTGAGCTGGATGCACCAGGGCATGGGCTACGAGGTCCATCTGCAGGGCGCGCAGACCGATGTGCAGGCCTTTGTGCACGACCGCGGCGATGCCGCCCGCCTGCACGGCCTGCCGCTCAGCGGCGTGGCCGAGTTGAACGACCCAGCCAGCGCGGCCCAGCACCTGGCCTTGCAATGGCACACGGCGCCGGTGCCGGGCGAGCTGAGCGAGGTCGTCAGCGTGGCCAGTGCCGATGGCACGACGCACCAGATCACGCTGAACATCCAGGGCACGGCCGAGGATGCGGTGATCACCGGGGTGGACACCGGCAGCGTCACCGAAGACGCCCATGTCACCGGCGCGGGCTTGATCGAGGCCCATGGCCAGCTCGCTATCCAGGACCCCGACAAGGGCCAGGCAGCCTTTGCGCCGCTGCATGAGTTGGCTGGCCAGTATGGCCATCTGTCGCTGGAAGCGTCCGGCCTCTGGACCTACACCGCCGACAACAACAGCGCGGCGCTGAACGGACTGAGCAAGAACCAGTCCGCCGTCGAGACCTTTGTGGTCAAGAGCGTGGACGGCACGGCACACACCATCAATGTGACGGTCAACGGCGCCGACGAGAAGCCCGATCTCTGGCCCGAGATCTCCCGCACTCTGATGGCGCAGGGCGGCTGGGACACGCGTGGCTACCAAGTGATCGCCCAACGCATGGCTGCGGGTGACTCGGCCGGCCTGCGCGATGTGGTCATGAATGTGTTCGACGGCAAGCCCACCGTGGTGGATGCCGCCGGCCATGTGTTGCACACCTTCGACCAGGGGACCAAGTTCTTCGGCTACCGCGTGCCGATGGACGAACTTTGCCAGCAGCTCAAGGCCCATCCCGGCGCCATGCTGGTGATGCAGGGCAGTGTGGGCGGTAGCGCCGGCTACTTCTTCCACAACGCGGGCGATGAGGGCATGCTCAGGTTCGAGGGTGCCTACATGAACCAGCCGGCAAATCACCTGCTCGGCAGCGTGCCCATCAACGGCCTGCCGCAGGCGAATGCGGGCGGCGCAGCGCACGGCAATGCCGCCGCCCAGCTAGGCGGCGCTGACAGCGGCAGCGTGCTGGCCGACGGCGATGCGCAGCTGCAGACCCAGGGCCACATGACCGTGCTCGACGCCGACGGCGGCCAGGCGCATTTCACCGTCCAGCACGGCGTGCACGGCCACTACGGCCAGTTCAGCATCGACGCGCAGGGCAGCTGGCACTATCAGGCCGACGGCCATCAAGGCGTCTTGCAACAACTGGCGGCAGGGCAGGCCTTGAGTGACAGCTTCAGCGTCACCAGCGCCGATGGCAGCAGCCACACCGTCACGGTGCAGCTCTTCGGCAGCCGCGTGGCCACCGCGGCGGTGATCAGCGGCGTGGACAGTGGCAGCGTGGTCGAGGATGCGGCCCAAGCGGTGGTCGGCGGTCAGCTGAGCATCGTGGACCCCGATCCGGGCGAGGCGCATTTCATCGCCCAGGCCGACGTGCCGGCCCAGCACGGGCACTTCAGCCTGCAGGACAACGGTGCCTGGACCTACACCCTGGACAACAAAAGCGCCACAGTACAAGCGCTCAAGGCGGGCGAGAGCTTCACCGAACATCTGACCGTCAGCAGCGTGGACGGCAGCACCCATGTGCTGACGGTCACCGTGCAGGGCAGCAATGACACGCCGATGCTGCAGGCCCAGAGCCAGTCGGTCACCGAAGACGGCAGCCTGCTGCGCGGCCAGATGGCGGCGCAGGACGTAGACCACGGTGATGCACTGCACTTCAGCACGCCAAACGCGGTGGGCGGCTTCACGCTCAACGCCGACGGCAGCTACAGCTTCGACCCCAGCCACCATGACTACCAAAGTCTGACTGCCGGCCAGGTGCGGGACATCGACATTCCCATCACCGTCACCGACAGCGCAGGGGCCACGGCCACACAGTTGCTGAGCATTCACATCACCGGCCGCAACGACAGCACCTTCATCTACGGCGTGGACAGCGGCCAGGTGCAGGCCGGTGTGCATCCCCAGACCTCGGGCGATCTGCACGCCAGCGATGACGATGCCGGCCAGGGCGGTTTCCAGGCCGGCACGGTCAAGGGCAGCTTTGGCAGCCTGAGCATCGATGCCCAGGGCCACTGGACCTACCAGGTGGATGGGCACGACAGCTTCGTCCAGCACCTGCTGCCCAACTCCCACATCACCGAACAGCTGACGGTGCACAGCGTGGACGGCACGGCCCATGACATCGATGTTGAAGTAGGCGGTGCGCCGGCGGGGATGCAGTTGCCTCCAGTGATCCAGCTACCAGCCAGCGCCGGCGGACATGATGTGTTTGCCGGCATCCTGGCCGCCGTGCACGCTGCTGGCTATCAATATCAAGGCCTTGCCGACGAGTTGGACAAAGGCAGCTTGGCATCGGTGGGTAACCTAGACCTGAGCATCACCGGTGTGCATGTGCAGGTGGTCGACAAGTTCGGGCAGGTGGTGCAAAGCATTTCGCCCACCGCCGAGAATGCCGCCACGCTGCATGTCAGCGAGCTGCTGCTCTGGCACGCACAGGGGCATAGCATTGTTGCCACCAGTGATAGCGGTTTGGACAGCACCCACATGTGGTTGCACAACAGCGGCGATCTGCACAACATCCAAGTCAGCTTGCCCGACGGCACTGGATTCAATGGCTGGGTCGAGGAATATACGTTTGGTGAGTTGTCTCTGACCGCGCAGCCACCGGCACCGTCGCCAGCACCACCTGCGGCAGATGATTTCGGACCACAATATGACGATCCAACGCCTAGCGTTGATAATCTGCAGGGGGGCACGCATGCTGCGGTCGTGGTTGACCTGAATCACCCCGTCAGCTCGGCAGACAATACCCATCATGAGGCCGCTGCGCCCGCGCAGAGTGATGCGCTTCATGATCCAGGGCTTGATGTACATAGCGCAGGAACAACGGGCGGCGCTGCGGATTCATACTCGCCGGTCGCGGATTACCTGCAGTTTGCCGGCAGCGCCATGCCTTCAGCCGCTATGGGTGAGCATTCCGGCATGTCAAATCCTGCGGTACATGAGTACCTAGCCGCTGCCGGTATTGACTCACTCACGCCAACGGCTGATGACATGCACATGCCGCCTACGGCAGTGCTTATGGATCTGCAGCATGCTGGCGTGTCAGGTGAGCACACCGCTGCGAATGAGCAGTCAGTAGATCCAGTGGTTGATGACTTGGCAGCTATCGAGAACCCTTTGGCTGATGATCCGAATCAGCACCACGGAGGTATCTAGGTAAGGCCCTCTGTCCGCTTATGCGGGCAGAGGGCGCGAAGGCGATACGGCCTTCGCGACGCTCGGTAGCGAGCGCTATGAAATTCCAGATGTGTTTGTAATAGGTGATTGATTCGGAGCTGTCAGACGGTTGACTTGAGAAAGGCACTGTTTTAACTCGACAGGCTCAGCATGGCTGCATAGAACTGATGATTAGGCCTCGGGCCGTTACCGGTCAACTTCTTGAGAGGGGAGCAACATGTTGAAGAAAATCACATTGGTTGCGCTTTCGACTGCTGTGGTGAGTACCGTTGCTTTTGCCACCGATCATAAATATCAGCAGAAGCTTGAACGCTCAGGCTGCACCCAGGTGAGTGAGCTGGAAGGCTGCGATATCAACAAAACCAAGGCGGAAAATGCCAAGGCTGGATTCGGCAGCATGCCCGCAACGTCCACGCACTCGGCAGCACATAACCAAACACGGAACCTGTTAGCCGTGAACGGCGAAGGCAATACCGTGGCGACCATCCGCATTCTGCCCGGTGGTAAGGTTTTGGTGAATGATAAATCGGTAACAGCCAAGCACGCGGGTGCTGCCCTGCATTTTCAGCAGGGGATGATTACATTCACAGTAACTGATGATCCAGCTGGGAAAAGCTTCTGGATGGATACCGAAGCGGGCACTAAGGGCATGATCAAAACCCATTAAGTTGTTCTGAGTGGTTAATGTTCTTGATAAAAAAATGGGCCTTGCGCCAGTGTTTTTTATCAAGAGAATTCGGGCCAATGTGCCACAGGTATTCAATTAATTACGGTGTTGGCTTTTAGGTAGGAGCACTCTTAGATCCGGCCTTTTACACAGACCGAATGCAGGGAATAAACGATGAGTGATCCATTTTCGTCTGCAGTGCAGGCTAGCGCCTTTGACCTCTTTGCACGCATCCGTAAGTGCACTGTTCTAGTCGTCGACGATCTAGAGTCGATGCGCAAGATTACGGTTAATTATCTTCGCGAATTTGGCATCACTCACATCCTTGAGGCGGCTAATGGCGCCGAAGCGTTGAGGTTGTTGGAAAGCCACCCTGTCACGGTCGTGCTCTCCGACTGGAATATGCCGGTAATGAATGGTCTTGAGTTTTTATTGTCGGTGCGCAGTAGCCCTAAGCTGTATGGGTTGCCTTTTATGATGATCACCGCCGAAACTGAACGCGACCTGGTCTTGCAGGCAGCCCAGGCCGGCGTTTCGGACCTGTTGGTGAAGCCATTCTCCTACAGCAGCTTTGCTGAGCGCCTGACGCGTATGCTCAATTGGCATCCGCGTTTCAGCGGGCCGATTGATCCCGTCAAGGCAATGGCCGGGTTGAACTCAAAGGTCTCCGGGGTCGCTCAAGGACTCGATGATGTCGAAGCCACGCTGCCGCCTATTGAAAAGCCGGTGGAGCGAGCAACCATTCTGGTGGTGGATGATACGCCGGACAACCTGCAACTGCTGGCAGGCCTGTTCGAAGATGAGTACCGGGTGAAACTGGCCAATAACGGCGAGAAAGCGCTGCAAATCTGTCAATCGGATACGCCGCCTGATCTGCTGTTGCTCGATATCATGATGCCCGGCATGGATGGATTCGAGGTGGCCAAGGCTTTGCGCAGTCACCCCGCGTCAGAAAATATTCCGATCATTTTCGTTACCGCTATGACCGACAGCGCTGCACGAACGCGTGGCATGGAGTTAGGAGCAATTGATTTTGTAACCAAGCCGATTGACCCCGAAGGCTTGCGTATCCGGATTAAGAATTTCATTCGCTACATTGATCTGCGTCGTCAATTGCAGGCTGATTACGACTGCATGCTGATTACCGAGCAGTTAAAAGATGATGTTGAACGCATCACTCGCCATGACATGAAAGCCCCCTTGGCTGGGGTGCTGGGGCTCATTCAAGGGGTAATCGAGTCGGGCACGCTATCCGGCTCAATGCTTGAGCAGCTGCAGATGGCCGAGGAAGCCAGCTTGCGCACGCTGAGCATGATCAATCTCTCAGCTGAACTGTACAAAATTGAGACCGGACGCTTTGTGCTGGAGTCCAAGCCGGTCGCGTTGGTTAAAATTCTCAAGCGTATTTCCGCAATCGCGCGCAAGACCTTTGCTATCAAGGGGCTGGCCATCGAGGTTGATACCGCGTCGGGTATTAGCGACTCTGCACTGGACTCATTAGGCGATGAGATGTTCTGTTATTCCTTGTTCGAGAATTTACTCAAAAACGCCTGCGAAGCCGCACCGGATGATTCGCGTGTAGAAATTTCCGTGCTTGGCGATAATCCACGTTGCGTGACGATTCTCAACAAGGGCGTTGTGCCAGCTCAGATCCGGGATCGGTTTTTCGACAAGTTTGTAACTGTTGGCAAGCAAGGTGGCTCTGGACTGGGGACTTATTCGGCCCGACTCCTGGTCGAAGCGCAAAATGGCAGCATTGCGATGGAAACCTCAGATGAGACCGAGACAACCACCGTTAAGGTGACGCTGCCATGCGCATAACCTAAACGAGCCTACTGTTCCTTGGTCGTGAGTCTTTTTCAGATCACGTCCTCCATCGAAACGTTTACCCGAACACAGCCGCACTGAGCAGAAATACCGGCAGATGCTATCTGCAGCGAGCGGTGCGCAGATACCTCCTAGAGCAAAGGTTGCAATGCCGCTAAGGCCTCATCGAAGTCGCAGTTCTCGGTGTGCTTCAGAACCACGGCAAAACAATCACGCATTGTTTGATCGGTGATGCCATTAGCCAAGTCGTTGCACAGATCAAGTGCTTCCGAGTCGCTGTCAGCTAGCAGCTCTGCCAGTTGCTTGAATTGCTCCGATGTGGGCTGTGCTGACGCTGCTCGTACGCCGGCCAGTTCAGCGACCTGCAAGGGTTGTAACGCGTGTAGAACGGCGTTGAGTTGCTGCTCAACGAGATCAAAGCGTGCGCCTCTGAGTGCCTCATCGGTACTTGTGCAGGCTTCCTCCAGTGCTTGTGAGGCAAGTTGTAGCTCGGTCGCACCAATAGTCCCGGCAGTTCCTTTCAAGGTGTGAGCAAGACGTTGCGCGGTAGCGAAGTCGTGGCTGGCGATAGCTGCACCGAAATGCTCAACGAAGCTTGATTGGCTCTGCGTAAAACGCAGCAGCATCTTGCGGTAAAGGTGCTGGTCGCCTTGCATTCTCGCCAAGCCCGCTTTTTGATCCAGCATGGGCAGCTCAGGCAACGCTTCATGGATGTTGAGGTTAGCGCTCAGTTGCACGTCGCCGCGTTGGCGAGTGGGTTTGATCCAGTGCGCGAGGGTGATAAACATCTGTTCAACATTCAGCGGTTTGGCAATGTGATCATTCATCCCGGCGGCAATCACTTTGTCCTTGTCGCCGGCCATGGCGTTGGCGGTCATGGCGATGATCGGCAGGTGAGCCCAGGCAGGGTTGGCGCGAATCAGCCCAGTGGCGGTGTAGCCATCCATCACTGGCATCTGGCAATCCATAAGAACGCCGTCGAAGTCGTGGTCCTTGGTCAGAATGGCCAGTGCTTCCTCGCCATGCTGCGCGCAGACCAAGTGGATCTGTGCATTTCCCAGCAGTTCGACGGCCAGCTCGCGGTTCATCTCGTTGTCTTCGACCAGCAGTAATCGGGCTCCAGCTAGCCGCTCACGGGCTTGCTGTTGCTCGTGGCCATCGTGCAGCTGACGACGCTCGATAAGCGGTCCCTTGCCCAGCACACTGCCGACGCTTTCCAGCAGTAGGGAAGAGGTGATCGGGTGATTGATGATGGTGGCGTAGTGCAGGCCCTGCTGACGTGCCAGGCTGACAAAGTCTTCGCGACCGAAAGAGGTAATAACGATAACTGCTGGTGTCTTGCTCAACGATAGCTGAGCAAGCCCAGTAAGACAGGCCTGCGCGGCATGGCTGCCGGTCTTCCAACCGACTAACAGCAGGTCATATGGCGTGCCATCGGCTGCAGCATGCCGCAATTCGACGAGGGCGTCGGCCGCATTTTC
Organism: Pseudomonas sp. SL4(2022); assembly: GCF_026625725.1. Classification (NCBI taxonomy): domain Bacteria; kingdom Pseudomonadati; phylum Pseudomonadota; class Gammaproteobacteria; order Pseudomonadales; family Pseudomonadaceae; genus Pseudomonas; species Pseudomonas sp. SL4(2022). The sequence continues at coordinate 4,252,814 of NZ_CP113060.1, read as the reverse complement.
GGTGGTGTTGACCTGCAGTTGAATGCTGAGCAGTTGATCCCTGAGAATCTCTCGGGCAGCCGTGCTGCCCTCTAGAAGCAGGGCGCGCGTAGCTGCCAGCTCGTCGGAGCGGAACATGCGTGCAACGGGTGTTTGCTCTGGCAGCGCCAGATGCACGCGGAACTGAAAGCGGCTGCCGGCGCCCAGTTCGCTTTCCACCCAGATGCTGCCTTCCATCAGCTCCACCAGGGTACGTGAAATAGCCAGGCCAAGTCCGGTGCCGCCGTACTTGCGGGTAGTCGAGCTGTCTGCCTGGGAAAACGCCCCAAACAGTCGGCTGCATTGCTCAGTAGTCATGCCGATGCCGCTGTCCTGCACGCTGAAGTTCAACCACACGCCGCCGCTGTCGCTGGACTCCAGTTCGACGCGGATTATGATTTCGCCCTGTTCGGTAAATTTGACTGCATTGCTGGCCAGGTTGAGCAGGATCTGACCCAGACGCAGAGGGTCGCCAATCAGACTGACGGGTAGTTCGTTACGCAGGTCAAAGAGCAGCTCCAAGCCTTTTTCATGCGCTTTGAAGGCAATCAAGTTGGCCAGGTTGTCGAGCACCTCGTCGAGTCTGAACTCAACCTGTTCAAGCTGCAGTTTGCCGGCCTCGATCTTGGAGAAGTCGAGGATGTCATTGATGATCCCGAGCAGACTGTTTGCGGCCTTATCGATTTTTTCCACATGGTTGCGTTGGCGCGGTGCCAGGTCGGTCTGTAAGGCCAAGTGAGCCATCCCGATGATGGCGTTCATCGGTGTGCGGATTTCATGGCTCATGTTGGCGAGGAATTCACTTTTGGTGCGGGTGGCATCCTCGGCGATGCGTTTGGCTTCCAGCACGGTCGCTTCAGCTTGTTTACGCTCGCTGAAATCGAAGAGCACTCCATCAAGGAACTCGGGTTGGCCATTGGCGTCGTAACTGGCCATTCCCCGTCCATCGACCCAGTGGGTGATGCCACGGTGGTCTTTGATTCGGTATTCGTTGATGTACTGTCGCTGCTCGCGAATCGCCACCTCGGTGTTAAGGCTGGTGGGTTCGATATCGTCGCAGTGCATCAACTCACCGAGGGTGCGAGTGGCGTCAGGACCAACAAAGTCACTGGCTGGGTAGCCGGTGAGTGTTTCGATTTCGTCGCTAACAAACAGCATGGTCCAGGGGTGGTAGGGCAGGCAGCGATACACCACACCAGGCACGTTGCGGATCATTGATTGGATACGCTGCTCGCTGTCGTGTAGACGCAGGCGATCGCTTTCGGCACGGTCGCGAGCCTCCATCATGGCGTGCTCGGCAGCGCGGATTGGGCTGACATCAACCAGGCTGCCGACCGCCCCACCCAGGTTGCTGTCACCCAGTTGCACGCCTGAGATGAAGTAGAGCAATTGGTGCGTTTGATCGGTGCCTAGAGGCAGGCTGATTTCTCTTTGCAGGCGCTGGGAGGTGCCGATGACTTGGGTTATTTCCTGCTGAACGCGCTCGCGTTCGCTGGGCGGCAGGATGTTGAGTTCGATGAGGCGTTTACCCAGAAGTGTTTCTGCGCTGACGTTGAACATCTCGCGGAATGCCTGGTTGATACCCAGCAGGCGTGTATCTCGGTCGGTGTAGAACAAGGGATGGGGCAGGGTATCGATTAGGGCCTGCTGGAAGGCAAACAGTTCGGCTCGTTCTCTGGCGCTCTGCAGCTTTAACTGTCTGTCTCGCCATAGCCGTAGGGCTATCAGGCAGAACACCAGTACGCTGCCGAACAGCAGTGCTCGCTTTCCCATTGGCGTGGCCTGGGCCTGCTCGCCAAGTAAGAGCAGGGTCCATGGGCCTTGAGGGTCGTTCCACTCAATGCTTACTTGGCGGGATAGATAGTCGGTGCCATCAATGCGGATGACGGGGGAATCCATTGAGGGAAGTGCGGGTATTGGGTCGGGTGATAAAAACGCACCATACTGCTTGCTCGCTTGCAGCTGTTGCAGGCGCTCGGGGCTCACTGGTTTGACGGAGCGCATCTGCCATTCGGGCTTGTTACTGGCCATGACCACACCGTTCGGCGAGATCAACACGCCGATGGTGTCTTTCCAGCTGGCCATAAATTGATCGAGCTTGGTTATTTCAAAACCAGCAACGACTACGCCGTTGATCCGGCTGTTTGCCGAACGGTCAAGAAAGACCGGGGCCGCCACATAGAACATGCGTTTGCCAGTACTCTGGCTAATGGCTGCGTGAACGTTTTCCTTGCCACTGATGGCTTGGCGAAAGTAGTCGCGAAAGCCAACATTCAGCCCTAGTTCATGGTGACCGTACAGGTCCCAGTCTTGGACGATGATGCCGCTGGCATTGACGACAAAGGTATTGCTAGCCCCTGTGTTTTTGGCTAGGACCTCAAGTGCTTCCCGCGCTTGTACCAGCAACAGGTTGTTGCCGTGCGCGACCTGTTGAATCTCCCGGTTGAGCCTGCCGGCCAATTGCACGGCGCCCATGCCTTTACTCGACAGGGTCAGTTGCGGCAGGTTCTCGGCTTCGCGCTCGATGCGATCGGCGAGCATTTGTTGGTATGCGTTACGCTCCACCAGCAAGTAGATCGCATCGGCAGCAAATGCCAGCAATAGAGATACCAGCAGTGCTGCGGCAAGCTTCCAGCGGGCGTCGGTCATGGAGCCTCGCTCAGGGCCTTGTCGAGGTATGACAGCTTCTCCTGCAACTCTTCATCACTGTCGACAAAGCGCTGGGCAATAGTCCGAAACTCTCCCTCGATTGCCATGAATGCATCGACCAGATCAGGGGTGAAGTGACTGCCACGACCGTCGATGATGATGCCAACGGCTTTTTCGTGAGGCATGCCTTCTTTATATACACGGCGACTGATCAGGGCATCGTAAACATCTGCCACGGCCATCAGGCGTGCCGATAGAGGAATTGCCTCTCCTGCCAGACCTTCTGGGTAGCCGGAGCCATCCCATTTTTCCTGGTGGTACAGGGCGATTTCCTTGGCCATGTCGAGAAAGGCTACGGGCGTCCCGAGAGATTTTTCAGCATGTTCTATTGCTTTGAAACCCAGGGTTGTATGGGTTTTCATCACTTCGAATTCATCGGCAGTGAAACGCCCAGGTTTGAGCAGGATTCGGTCGGGAATACCCACCTTGCCGATGTCGTGCAGGGGGGCCGACTTGTAAAGCAGGTCGATAAACGCGTCACTGATAATGTCGCTGTAGCGCGCATCCTTGCGCAGTTCAGTGGCCAATGCTTTGACGTAGTGCTGGGTACGGCGGATGTGATTGCCTGTTTCTGGATCACGTGTTTCCGCGAGCGAGGCCATCGCCAGAATGGTCACATCTTGGATTGCCGTGATTTCCTGGGAGCGGCGTTGTATTTCGTTTTCCAGGTAGGCGTTCTTGTCGCGCAGAAAATCAGCCGCTCGCTTGAGGCTGAGATGGGTCTCGACCCGTGCGAGGACAATCGGCGGGCTTACTGGTTTGGTGATGTAGTCAACGGCACCGAGTGACAGGCCTAGGCGCTCATCTTCCACTTCGACCTTGGCTGTCAGGAAAATTACCGGGATATCGCGTGTTCGGGCTTGGGACTTGAGTTCTCGGCAGACTTCGTAGCCGTCCATTTCCGGCATCATGATGTCGAGCAAGATCAGGTCAGGTGGGCTGTCCGACTGAGCAAGCTGCAAAGCCTTTGCTCCGTTATTGGCCAGTTTGACCTGATAGTTGGGCTTGAGCAGACTGCTCATCAGACTCAGGTTGTCCGGTGTGTCGTCTACAACCAAGACGATAGGACGCTGTGCCAACACAATTGGATGTTCCATATCTGATACTCACTGATTAGCAGACTGTATGCCGATTTAAGCATAGTCCGTTGGGGGGTGAGACTGTGTTACGGCAGATCACTGCACTGCAGGACGACCACTTTTGACTACAGCCATAGCGCGAGAAAAGGCACTACTTCGTAGCTAACTGTGGCACCAGCAGCTTCGTAAACTGCGAAAATAAGCTCGACAGCAAAGCCATGTTCCGTTGAACTTATTTCGGCCGAATTAAGGTACCAGTCGTCTTCGGCTGCCAGCACGAACTTTTCCTAGGCAGCAGCATCATGGGGAACCAGAAAAGACCGATCAAGACGTTGATCTTGAAGTGCTTCATGAGGCCACGTTTAAAACGTGGTTTTTGGGGTAAGGAGAGCACGTATGCGGACGCTCTTAGCAACGAAAAAAGTTCACGCTAATCCCAGAAGCTTAAGGGTGCATAACCCAAGAGTTTGGACATCCTGCCAGCTGCATGACCCAAATATCGGTGCGGATAAAATCTCTCGCCAAGCGGTCGTCTCAAGGTATTGCGCTGAATGTTCGTGTAGCCCTTTTGTGGTCAACGAATTTTGGGCTTTTGGGGGTTAATCGGGCAGCGGTTCTGCCTAAAGTCGAAGAGCTGAAATACTGTGCGGCTGGAGCCTAAAAATCGCCATCTCTGGTCGATTTGTGTTGGCTGTCAAGGGCGACTCGGGTTGGCTACTGGTGTTTGTGACGGCTAGCTATGAATTGAAGTCGGCAAGTCGGTATGAGTTTATACGTCGTGCATTAACGTGAGTGGTACAAAAATGGTACGTGCTTTTTGGCGCAGCTTATAAGCAAGGTTTTTTAAGGCGTTTAGGAAAAAACTGTCCAATCCATCATCGGCGCTACGGATATGCGATGGGACACCTTAGCCGAGGCTGACGGCACGATCAGTTACACCGCTCAGATTCGAATCAAAAAAGATGGGATGCACGTTTCCACATCACGCCAGACCCTCGCACGCAAGACGGCGGCCGAGGCGCGGGTGAAGCACCGTGAGACTGAGCTGAGTGTTCTTGGTGTAATCGAGTGCACCAAGAAGGGCGGTGTGCTGCTTAAGGATCTAGTCGATAAGTACTTGGCCAAGGTCGGCCATTCGACACGTATCCCGGTCAATGCGTGGCATTGGGAAAATTCGGTCAGTTGACCAGGCGCATTTCTAGCGACAATAAAATCCTACATGCGCGCGGCCAGTTCATTTTCAGCCGCATGGTAAATCGATCTTTAATCAATGTGTGGGCGGTAGCCGCCCACTTCATTGTTGCTCACAGCTTGGCGATTGATACCTCGGTGGATTTGACGAAGGCAATCACTTCGCTGCCCACGCCCAGTTCCAGTTCTTTCACCGAGCGGGTGGTGATCACCGAGGTGACGATACCGGAGGCTGTCTGTACGTCGATTTCCGAGAGTACGTCGCCCAGCACGATTTCCTTGATGGTGCCTTTGAACTGGTTGCGGACGTTGATGGCTTTAATGGTCATGGTGATGCTCCTTTCAGGTCTCAAGTAGCCCGGATGCACTCCGGGAGGATGTTGCACCGCGCCCCAATGCTCCGGGCGCGGGCTGGTTTAAAGTGCCCAGCGCAATTGCGTGGGCAAGGGTGAAACGGGGTCCGGTTGCGGTGGCAGCTCCGGCAGCGACAGCACGCGGTTGAGCACCTGTTCCTCAACAGCCGCCAGGCGTGTCGACGCACGCTGACGCGGGCGTGGCAGATCGACACTGATGTCCAGGCCAACCTGGCCGTCTTCGATCAGAATCACCCGGTCGGCAATCGCCACCGCTTCGCTGACGTCGTGGGTCACCAACAACACGGTGAAACCGTGCTGTTGCCACAGGCGTTCGATCAGTTGCTGCATCTCGATTCGGGTCAGGGCATCCAGTGCCCCGAGTGGCTCGTCGAGCAGCAGCAGGCGCGGTTGATGGATCAGCGCACGGGCCAGGGCCACGCGCTGTTTCTGTCCGCCAGATAAAGCAGCAGGCCATTCATTGGCGCGATCCGCCAGGCCAACGGCTTCCAGCGCCTGTTGCGCTTGTGGTCGCCAGTTGCCGGACAGACCCAGACCGACGTTGTCGATCACCCGCTTCCAGGGCAGCAGACGCGAGTCTTGGAACATCAGGCGAATGTCTTCGCGTGAGGCGGCCAGCGAGCCGTTGCCAGCCTGCAGTTCGCCCTGGGTGGGTACGTCCAGGCCGGCCAGCAGGCGCAGCAGGGTACTCTTGCCGCAACCACTGCGGCCGACCACGGCGACAAACTGCCCGGCGGGAATGTTCAGCTGAACATTCTTCAGCACTTCGCGTTCGCCGAAGGCCTTGTGGATCGCATTGATTGCCAGTGGGATGCCGCGTTTGAGGGTGTGCAGCGCAGTCATTGTCCACCTCCCTTGACCTGATAGGCCGGATGCCAGCGCAGCCAGATACGCTCAAGTGTTCGTGCGGCCACATCCGCCAGCTTGCCGAGCACGGCATAGAGCAGAATGGCCAGTACCACCACGTCGGTTTGCAGGAACTCGCGGGCGTTCATTGCCAGGTAACCGATGCCGGAGCTGGCGGAAATGGTTTCCGCGACGATCAGCGTCAGCCACATAAAGCCCAGGGCGAAACGCACGCCGACCAGGATCGAGGGCAGGGCGCCGGGCAGGATCACCTGACGGAACAGGCTGAAGCCGGACAAGCCATAGCTGCGCGCCATTTCCACCAGCGCCGGGTCGACGTTGCGGATGCCGTGGTAGGTATTCAGGTAGATCGGGAACAGGGTGCCGAGGGCGACCAGAAAGATCTTTGCGCTCTCGTCGATGCCAAACCACAGGATCACCAGCGGGATCAGCGCCAGGTGCGGCACGTTGCGGATCATCTGCACCGAGCTGTCGAGAAAGCGCTCGCCCCATTTCGACAGGCCGGTGATAAAGCCCAGCAACAGACCCAGGCCGCCACCGATGGCAAAACCGATACCGGCGCGCCAGCCGCTGATGGCCAGGTGGGTCCAGATTTCGCCGCTGCGCAGCAGCTCCCAGCCGGCGCTGAGGACCGCGCTGGGGGCCGGCAGAATGCGCGTGGACAGCAGGCCGCTGACCACCGCCAGTTGCCAGGCCGTCAGCAGCGCCACCGGCAAGGCCCACGGGGCCAGGCGCAGAGCCAGGTTGTGTAAGGTTGCGTTGCTCATCGGTTACCTCGAAGAATCCTTGTCCACATCTCCCTCTGCTCCTGAGTGCCGTCAGGTCAGGGGGCTTGCGCTTAACTGGCCGACGCCGCCTTGGGCAGGATGTCGTTGGCGACCATTTCACCGAAGGGGCTGACATAGCCGGCCCCGCTGGGTAGTTCTGGGCGGTTGACGTCCAGGTGCGGGAACATCAGTTCGGCAACTCGGTACGACTCTTCCAGGTGCGGATAGCCGGAGAAGATAAAGGTGTCGATGCCCAGCTCGGCGTATTCCTTGACCCGAGCGGCCACGGTTGGGCCATCGCCAACCAGTGCCGTGCCGGCACCGCCGCGCACCAAGCCGACTCCGGCCCAGAGGTTGGGGGACACTTCCAGGTTGTCCTTGCTGCCGCCGTGCAAGGCGGCCATGCGTTGCTGACCGACCGAATCAAAGCGCGCCAGGGAGGCCTGGGCACGCGCAATGGTGTCGTCATCGACATGGCTGATCAGCTTGTCGGCGGCGGCCCAGGCTTCGGCGTTGGTTTCGCGCACGATCACGTGCAGGCGAATGCCGAAGCGCACTTCACGGCCCTGCGCAGCGGCCTTTTCACGCACCTGAGCGATCTTCTCGGCTACTGCAGCCGGTGGCTCGCCCCAGGTCAGGTACAGCTCGACCTGCTCGGCGGCCAAATCCTGCGCGGCTTCCGACGAGCCGCCGAAATACAGCGGCGGACGCGGCTGTTGAATCGGGGGATACAGCAGTTTGGCGCCTTTGACTTGAATATGTTTACCGGCGTAGTCGACCACTTCACCTTCCAGCACGCGGCGCCAGATGCGGGTGAATTCCACCGAGGCTTCGTAGCGTTCGGCGTGGGACAGGTTGAGGCCATCGCCGGCCAGCTCATCCGGGTCGCCCCCGGTCACCAGGTTGAACAGCGCGCGGCCGTTGGACAGACGGTCCAGGGTCGCGGCCTGACGCGCCGCCACCGTCGGGGAAATGATCCCAGGGCGCAGGGCGACAAGGAATTTCAGGCGCTGGGTCACGGGAATCAGCGATGCTGCCACCAGCCAGGAGTCCTCGCAGGAACGTCCAGTCGGGATCAGAACACCGCCAAAGCCAAGGCGGTCGGCTGCTTGGGCAATCTGCTGCAGGTAACCGTGATCGACGGTGCGTGCGCCCTCGGCGGTGCCCAGGTATTTGCCGTCGCCATGGGTAGGCAGGAACCAGAAAATATTCAAGCTCATGGAGTGGTCTCCTCTTACGAAATCGTGGCGTAGCCCGGAAGGTATCCGGGCTACGGTGGTGCAGCTGTCGCGAGTGGTTATTGGGCTGTTGCGACCTTGTCCGGGGACGCCTTAGTCGGGGCTTTCCAGATCACGTCCTTGATCACCAGGCGCTTGGGGATCAGTTTCAGATCGGTAAAGGTGTCGGCAATCTTCTGCTGCGCCACGACCACTTCCGGGCTGATCAGCTGCGCGCCATAGCTTTGGCGCTCGACGGCAACACGGGTGATTTCGGCCGACAGACCCAGCAATGGGGCAACCTGGGCGGTGGCCTCGGCGCTGTTGCTTTTCGTCCATTCGCCAATGCTGCGGATCTCATCGATCAGCACTTCAACCACTTCCGGGTTTTTCTCGGCGTACGGTTTGGTCGCCAGGTAAAACTGGTGGTTGTTCACCAGGCCTTGGCCATCACGCAGGGTGCGTGCTTGCAACTGGTTCTCGGCGGCAGCCTGGAAGGGGTCCCAGATGACCCAAGCGTCGACGCTGCCACGCTCGAAAGCGGCGCGGGCATCGGCCGGCGGCAGGTACACCGGTTGGATGTCGCTGTATTTAAGGCCAGCATCTTCCAGGGCGCGTACCAGCAGGTAGTGCACGTTGGAGCCTTTGTTCAGGGCGATTTTCTTGCCCTTAAGATCGGCGACCGATTTCAGCGGCGAATCTTTGGGTACCAGAATGGCTTCACTGGTGGGCGCTGGTGGCTCAAAAGCGACATACAGCAGGGTCGCGCCAGCGGCCTGAGCGAATACCGGTGGGGTTTCGCCGGTGGTACCGAAGTCTATTGAGCCGACGTTCAGCCCTTCGAGCAGCTGTGGGCCGCCGGGGAACTCGGTCCATTTGACGTCAATGCCTTTATCGGCCAGGCGCTTTTCCAGGGTGCCCTTGGCTTTGAGCAGTACCAGGGTGCCGTATTTCTGATAGCCGATACGCAATGTTTCGGCTTGTGCTTGGGTGATGGCGCCGAAGGAAATGGCCGCGGCAAACAGGGCGACCAGACTCCGACGCAAAGTGATTGTGCGCATAGCGCTCTCCTTTGCTGATGGGGGTATTGGGTGGCAACCTGCTTGCCCGTTGGCGGGCGAGTAAGGAGGGGTAAAGCGTGTCAGATACTCCAGCGGGCGTTGATCAGTCGATCATTCAATACGCCCGGATCAATCGGGGCTGGCCGACGGGCCAGGGCTTGCTGGAAGTGCTGCAAGGCATCATCCAACCGTTGTTCCAGCGTCGGTGCCAGTTGCGCAGCAGCGCCGTTTTCGCCGTAGGCAATCTGGCCGTCGTCAGCAAAGATGGCGTGCAGCATTTCCTGAGCTTTCAGCGCCGCCAGCACCGGCTTGAGCGCATAGTCCACGGCCAGCATGTGGGCGCTGCTGCCGCCGGTAGCAATGGGCAGCACCACCTTGTGGTTCAGCGCGCGCTCGGGCAGCACATCGAGCAGGGTCTTCAGTGCGCCGGAGAACGACGCCTTGTACACCGGTGTGGCGACAATCACGCCGTCGGCGCGTTCTACCTGCTCGATCAATTGCTGCACGGCCGGGCTGCTGAAGTTGGCAAACAGCAGGTCTTCGGCGTTGAAGTCACGCACCTGGTAGCTGATTACTTCAACACCGCGCAGTTGCAACCAACGCTTGGCGCGCTCGAGCAGAATATTGCTGCGTGATTTCAGGCTCGGGCTGCCGCCCAGTGATACGACAAGCATCTTCAGTCCTTAGCGGTTCGGCTGCGGGGTCAGACGCAGGTAAGGTTTGACGGCGCGGTAGCCTTTGGGGAAGCGCTGCTTGATTTCGTCCTCATCCTTGAGCGATGGCACGATCACCACCTCATCACCGTCGACCCAGTTGGCCGGGGTGGCGACCTTGTGGTTGTCGGTCAGTTGCAGCGAGTCGATCACCCGCAGGATCTCGTGGAAGTTGCGCCCGGTGCTGGCCGGGTAGGTGATGATCAGGCGCACTTTCTTGTTCGGGTCGATGATGAACAGCGAGCGCACGGTCAGGGTGTCGTTGGCGTTCGGGTGGATCAGGTCGTAGAGGTCGGAGACCTTGCGATCAGCGTCGGCCAGGATCGGGAAGTTGACCTTGGTGTTCTGCGTTTCGTTGATGTCGTCGATCCATTTGATGTGCGAGTCCACCGGGTCAACCGACAGGGCAATGGCTTTGACGCCGCGCTCGGCGAACTGCTCTTTCAGCTTGGCGGTAAAACCCAGTTCGGTGGTGCACACCGGGGTGAAGTCAGCCGGGTGGGAGAACAGCACGCCCCAGCTATTGCCCAGCCATTCGTGGAAGCGAATGCGGCCTTCACTGGAGTCCTGTTCGAAGTCGGGGGCGATATCGCCGAGGCGGATAGTCATGTGTGTTCTCCTTGGGTAGGTCGTTACGTGGTGCTCACTATGCTTAGGCTTTTTAGATTTTAAAAAGAATAAATAACAATTTATTTAGCACTTAAATGCATATGAGGTTAGCGATTGAAGACAGGCCGAGGTTGTTGTGAGAGTGGCTTTCGGCTCGGCCATCCTGCTTCGCTCTACCTCCTGCATCCATGCAGTCGTAGCCGCGACAGCAAAGGTTACGACTGCGCCGCTGAAGGCCAAGAGGCCATGCAACTATTGCGTGTTGTGAGGCGATAAACCGTAGGTTGGCGTTGAGCGCAGCGAAGCCCAACAGGCTGCGGCATGTCGCGTTGGGCTTCGTCGTGTTGCTCCTCAACCCAGCCTACCCATGCGCCCTGCGCTCGTATTGTGGGCAACACCTAATGGGTACATAGCCAAAAAAACCGGGCCATGCGCCCGGTAAAGATTCCACCTTGAGGAATTCGTGATTTTGCTAAAGGGCGTGTGATTGATACAACTCGGTCAGGGCTTCGCCACGCAGGTAGGCCAGCTCGGCACTGCGGCGGTCCCGTGGCCGCGCCAGCGGTACCGCCAGTTCGCGTTGCAGGCGGCTCGGTGTGCCGCCGAGGATTAGCACGCGGTCGCTCAGGTAGAACGCCTCGTCGAGATCGTGAGTAACCAGCAGTACGGCGATTTCATAGCGTTCGGCCAGCTCACTGAGCGGGTCCTGCAGTTTCATGCGGGTGAAGGCATCCACCGCGCTGAACGGCTCGTCGAGCAGCAAGACGTGAGGCCTGCCATACAGCCCGCGGGCAATCGCCGCGCGCTGCGCCTGGCCGCCGGAAAGCTGCTTGGGCAGGGCGTCGGCATGGCCGCTGAGGCCGACATCGCGCAGCAGTTGCTGCACCCACTTGTCGTCGGCAATCCAGCCATCGGCGAAGCTGACGTTCTGCGCCACTGTCAGCCAGGGCATCAATCGCGGTTCCTGAAACACCACGCCGATGCCGGTGCCACGACCGAACTGCAGCAGTGGGTTGAATTCCAGCGTGCCGCTGAAGTCTTGATCAAGCCCGGCGGCGATGCGCAGCAGGGTGCTTTTGCCACAGCCGCTGGGGCCGAGCAGGCTGACAATTTCACCGGGCGCCAGGCTCAGGCTGACATCATCGAGGACGTGCAGGCCGTCGTAGGCTTTGTGAATGTTCTGCAGCTGCAGGAGTGCGCTCATGTTCAGTTCTCCCCACACTGATAGCTGTCGCGCCAGCTCAGGGCGTGGGTTTCCCAGTATTTGAGCAGGCTGTCGCTGAGTTTGCCGAGCACCGCCAACAAGAGAATGGCGGCAATCACCAGGTCCGGCCGTGAGGTTTCCCGACCATCACTGAGCAGGTAGCCAAGGCCACGCGTAGCGGCAATCAGCTCGGCCGCCACGAGGAACATCCAGCTCAGGCTCAACGCCCCACGCAGCCCGGTAAACAGGTTGGGCAGGGCGGCCGGTAGAAGAATCCGCCGCACCAGGGCAAAGCGGCTGAGCTGATAGAGCTGACCGACCTCGACCAGCTTGCGGTCGATATTGCGGATACCGGCCAGCAGCGCCAGGTACACCGGAAAGAATGCGCCCATGGCAATCAGCACCACCTTGGGCGTTTCATCAATGCCCAGCCAGAGCAGCAGCAGAGGCACCCAGGCCAGGCTGGGAATGGCCCGCAAGGCCTGGAAGGTCGGTTCCAGATAGGCCTCGGCGCGGCGGCTAAGACTGACCCAGGTGCCAATCACGATAGCCAGGCCGGCACCGATGAAAAAACCAGCCGCCACCCGCAGCAGGCTGGCGTTGATATGCCGCAGCAATTCGCCACTGACCGCCAGGTGGTACAGGGTGTGCGCCACTTGGGTGGGGGCGGGCATCTGGTGCGCGGGCAACACGCCGAAACGCACCAGCGCTTCCAAGCCAAGCAGCAGCGCCAGAGGTACCGCCCAACCACGCAGATTGGCCAGCGATGGACGCAGGCTGGGTAAGCGCTCGGCCCAACGGCTAAGCCTGAGGTTGAGGGTACCCATGACTCAGTTACTCGCCTTGGCTACGGATTGCTTGATCACACTGGCCGCCAGTTGTGGGCTGATCAGTTGCTCCACCACCTTGGCCACGTCAGTACCTGGGCGAACCAGTTGCTCATCCAGCAGGATCGGCGCGGCGGCTTTCAGCGCGGCGATATGCTCGGCACCGGGCTGCGAGTTGCTGAAGTCGGTACGCGACAGTTGCAGCTTGGCCACGTCCAGCGGCAGCTTGGCTTCGTCGGCGAGCAACTGGGCCAGGGCATCCGGGTTGGCAATCGCCCACTCGCGGGCCTGCTCGTAGGCCGCGATCACCTGCTTGATCAGCTCAGGCTGGGTGGCGGCGAATTTCTCGGTGACGTTGAGCACGCCGTAGCTGTTGAAGTCGAGGTTGCGGTACAGCTGGCGCGAACCGGCTTGCAGTTGGCTGGAGGCCATCAGTGGATCAAGACCGGCCCAGGCGTCGACATCGCCACGCTCAAGTGCCGTGCGGCCATCAGGGTGTTGCAGGTGGACAATTTCCACGGCGTTTTTGTTTAAACCGGCTTTCTGCAGGCTTTGCAGGAGGAACAGGAATGGATCGGTGCCTTTGGTGGCGGCGATTTTCTTGCCTTTCAGATCAGCCAGGCTGTTGATCGGCGAATCCTTGGGCACGACCAGGGCGGTCCATTCCGGACGGCTGGCCACGTAGACGGTGTTGATCGGGCTGCCGTTGGCGCGGCTGAGTACGGCGGCCAGGCCCGCTGTGGAGGCAAAATCGGTGCTGCCGCCATTGAGGTATTCCAGTGAGCGGTTGCTACCCTGGCTGAATACCCATTTGACGCTGATGCCTTGCGGCGCGAGGGCTTTTTCCAGCAGCCCTTGTTGCTTGAGCACCAGGCTGGTGGGGGCGTAATAGGCGTAGTCCAGGCGGACTTCTTTGGGTGTTTCGGCATAGGCGCCGGCAGGCAGAATCGCCACAAACAGGGCGGTCAGCCCCCGACGCAGATTGAACAGACTCATGGTCCTTTCCTCTGGTTAGGGTTGTCGCCTGTCGACCCGTGGACGGGCACTTCAGGTCAGAGCTATCTCAGGGTTAAAGCCGGCCTGTGGTCAGGCCGGTTGCCATTTAAGCGTTACAGCAGCGGCAGGCTGTAGCTGACGATCAGGCGGTTCTCGTCAGCATCGGTCGCGGTGGTGTTGCCACGCAGCGAGGCGTTGCGCCAGGAGAAGCCGAGGCCCTTGAGGGCACCTTCCTGCAGCACGTAGTCGAGGCGGAAGTCGCGTTCCCATTCCTTGCGATCACCACCGACGGCGTCGATGTTGTCGCCGGACAGATAGGTGGCGGTGGCTTTCAGGCCCGGTACGCCGATCTTGGTGAAGTCATAGGCGTACTCGGCCAGCCAGGTGCGCTCGCCGGCGGAAAGAAACTTGCCGATCTGGCGGTCGGTGATCAGGTAAGCGGTGGAGCCGTCACCCTGGTTGAGGAACGGGAAGGCGCTGTCGCCCGATACCTGCTGGTAGCCGGCACTCAGCGCGTGGCCGCCGAGGGTGTAGGTGAACAAGGCGCTCCAGGTTTTGTTGTCCACCTCGACACCGCTCACCCGGTTGGCACCGTTGATTTCACCCTGGGCCAGGTAGCCGTCGGCGCGACCGGCAGCGCTGCCGTTCTTGCCGTCGGAGTCGCTGTGGAAGTAGCGCAGGTCGGTCTTCAGCGCGCCTGCGCCCAGACCCAAACTGTGGGTCAGGCCGAGGAAGTGCTGTTTGTAGAAATCGTCCAGGTTGCCGTAGTAGTACTGCGCCAGCAGGTCCTTGCTGATCTTGTAGTCGGCACCGCCGTAGTAGAACTTGTTGCTGTCGGCCTGCACGCCTCTAACCGCAGTGGCACCGGCGATGCGCAGGGAGATGTCGTCGGTGGAGGAGCGTGTCTTGGTGTGCTCCAGCTGGCCGGCGGTGAGCGTCAGGTTGTCGATCTCGTTGGAGGTGACCTGGCCACCCTCGAACAGTTGCGGCAGCAGGCGACCGTCGTTGAAGGTCACCACCGGCAGCTTGGGCTGCAGGGTGCCGAGACGGCCCTCGGTCTTGGACAGGCGTACCTTGGCGGTCACGCCGGCCTTGCTGTAGTCGTCCACCGCCTTGCCATCGCGATCCAGCGGGAACAGCTGGCCAGGCTTGCGGCTGTCACTGGTGTCGCCATCGCCACCACCATCCAGTTTGAGGCCGAGCAGGCCGACCGCGTCCAGGCCGAAGCCGACGGTGCCTTCGGTGAAGCCGGAGGTGTAGTTGAAGAGGAAACCCTGGCCCCACTCGTTGGCTGCGCCGCGGTCGTCGGCGGTGTTCTTGGTGTTCAGGTCGTAATAGAAATTGCGCAGGCCGAGGGTGGCTTTGCTGTCTTCGATAAAACCGGCTGCGGTGGCCTGGTTGGCGACGGCGGCCAAAGTGATGGCCAGGGCCAGGGTGGTTTTTTTCATGCTCGATGCTCCAGTGCAGGTCTGTTATGTGTGTGGCGCTGCAGAGGGGCTCGGGCCGACGGTGTGCGTTGCACCTGTCTTAGCGCAATCAAGGAGCCCCTGTTATGGGGCCGGTGCGGCAGTCCGCTGTCGGCTTGGGCGCACTGTAGGGATTATTGCTAATCCCTAAAAAGAATTTATTTTCACTTTGTAGTAACCAAAAAGAATAAGTCATGCTTAGGCGTGATACCCATAAGCTAATTTCTAAAAATTATTGGCCTCATCTTTTTTAGATCATTTAGCTTGTCACCACCGGATCACCGGACTTCCTGTTCAACCCTGAAGTTTGTGATGATCCGGCCTGCATAAAAGGTCGGCACGTCCTTGATGAGGCCTGCCATGCCCAATCGCTGCGTATTCAAGCGTCACCCTCTTTTAAGTCTGTGCTTGGCGCTGAGCTTGGCGTCGGTCAGCGTGCTGCCTGTCGAGGCTGCAACCTACCTGCGCAGCAGCTATCAGCAGACTGCCCCGTTGAGTAGCCCGCTGTGGGGCCAGTTAGATTCCGCTATTGTCGAGCAGACCCCTGCGCCGCGCCTTTATCAGGTGCGTTTGCTGCTGCCGCAAGGTCGCAATCAACACGCAAAAATTGCTCACGTTGTAGTTAGCGATGGCGGCCTGCGCACAACCGGCAACGGCCCTGATGCGGCTATCTGGAAGGCGCAATAACCATGGCCGCCGAGCTTCGCGCCAATTCCCAGGCCTTCGATAGTGCTGCGCCACTGTTCGACCCACGGCTTTTTCCCAGTGATTTCGCTAACCGCAGCAGCAAAGTCGAGCGCCTGGCGCGCAAGCTGGCGACTACTGCGGTGCAGCGTGATCGGCAGGGCGGCAGCGCTCAGGCGGAACGCCAGCTCTTGCGTGACAGCGGTCTGCTGACCCTGGCCATTCCCCAGCAGTTTGGCGGGCAGGGCCTGGTATGGCCGGAGATCTACCGGATCATTCGTTACCTGGCGGCCGTGGACAGCTCGCTGGCTCACCTGTTTGCCTTTCAGCACCTGCAAGTGGCGACCATTTTGCTGTTTGGTAGCCCCGATCAACAGCGCCACTGGTTGAGCCGCACGGTGCATGAGCGCTGGTTCTGGGGCAATGCCACCAACGGCCGCGATACCCGCCTGAAACTCAGCCGCCGTGAGGAGCATTACGAGCTCAATGGCAGCAAGTCGTTCTGCTCCGGTGCCTTGGGCGCCGATGCGCTGGTGATCAGCGCGCCACGTAGCGCCAAGAAAGACGATCAGGTGTTTATCGTGCTGCCCACCCAGCGTGAAGGGCTGGCCGTGAATGATGACTGGGATGGCTTCGGTCAGCGGCAGACGGACAGCGGCACGGTGCAATTCGACAATGTGTTTGTCGACAGCAGTGAATTACTTGGCCCAGTGGGTGTAAGCCCGCGCACCACGCTACGTGCCTGCTTGTCGCAATTAATTTTGACCCAGCTGTACCTGGGCAATGCCCAAGGTGCGCTGGATAGCGCGCTGCGCTACACCCGTGAGCACAGCCGCGCCTGGCCGGCCTCCGGGGTGGCCTCGGCCAGTGACGATTCCTTTATCCAGCAGCGCTATGGCGAACTGTGGCTGCTCTATCGCAGTGCTCAGCTGCTGGCCGACCACGCTGCGCAACGCCTGCAGAGCGCCTGGGAGAAGCCCGCATTAACTGCCGCCGAGCGCGCTGAGGTGGCCTTGGCCATCAGCGAAGCCAAGGTGGTGTCGGCGCGCGCCGCGCTGGAAATCACCGCGCGCATCTTTGAAAACATGGGCGCCAGCTCCACCCGCTCGAGATACGGCTTTGACCGGTTCTGGCGCAACGTACGGGTGCACAGCCTGCACGATCCACTGGATTACAAGGTGCGCGATCTCGGGCACTGGTTACTCAACGGCAAGGCGCCCACGCCTTCGCTGTATGGCTGATACGACAGGGAGGGGCGCGCAGAAAAGACATGCAGCAGATTGATAAACCCGTAAACCAATAGGGCCATCCGGCCGTGTTTCATAACCGTTGAGGCAGTGTGAAATGACTATCAAAAACCTGTTGGGTGCCGGCCTGTTGGCGGCGGCCACGTTGTTACAAGCCGCGCAGGCGCTGGCCGCCAGTGATGTGCTGGTCAGTACCGAGTGGCTGGAAAAGAACCTGAACAACCCCAAGGTGCGGATCATCGAGGTGAGTGTTGTACCGGGCGTTTACGAGCGTGGGCATATCCCCGGCGCGGTGAACTTTGCCTGGCACCGTGATCTGGTTGATCCGGTGCGCCGTGATATCGCCAGCCAGGAAAACTTTCAGGCGCTGCTGCGTAAATCGGGCATCTCGGCGGACACCACCACGGTGCTCTATGGCGATAACAACAACTGGTTCGCCGCTTGGGGCGCCTGGGTGTTCGATGTGTATGGCGTGGACAACGTCAAACTGCTCGATGGCGGACGGGTGAAGTGGGAGGCGGAAAAACGCGCCCTGGATAACCGCGCGAAAACCCCGGTAGCCGGTAATGTCACGGTCAAGGCAGCGAATAAAAACCTGCGCGCCTTCCTCCCGGACGTACTGGCAGCGGCAGAGAAACGCAGCGACGTGCAACTGGTGGATATCCGCTCCGCGGATGAATACAACGGCAAGGTCTTTGCCCCGCAAGGTGTACAGGAACTGGCTGTGCGCGCCGGTCATGTGCCCGGTGCAGTCAATGTGCCCTGGGGGCAGGCAGTGGCTGCCGATGGCACCTTCAAATCGGCTGAAGAGCTGAAAAAGGTCTACGGCGCGGTGGGTATCGATGGCAGTAAGCCGATCATCACCTCTGCCGCATCGGTGAGCGCTCCAGCCACACCTGGTTCGCCCTGAAGAAAATCCTCGGTTACGACGTACGTAACTACGATGGCTCCTGGACCGAATACGGCAATGCCGTGGGCGTGCCGGTGGTCAACGTGGCCGGCACTGTGTGGGGCGGCAAATAAGCCTGCACTACGGTGAAAAAGTCATGGCATGGGCCAGCCCCATGCCCCTGTTAGGGTGAGCGTTCAGGCAGGGCGCTCACTCTTCTTTTATGTGAGGAGCCACTATGGCAACGACTGCGTTGCAGGCGTCGGGACGCTGGGCCAGTACATGGGCAGTGGCATTGAGCCTGACCCTGGTGTTTGCCGCCTGGCGGTTGGGCGGCGCGGACAGCGACAGCCAGGCGTTGAGCCTGTCCTTGCTCGGCGGGGCGTTGTTTGGCCTGTTGTTGCAGCGTTCGCGCTTCTGCTTTTTCTGCGTGACCCGCGACTTTATCGAGCAGGGCAAACCGGATGGGTTGCTCGGCATCATCGCCGCATTGGCGGTGGGCACCCTGGGTTATCACTTGGTATTCGGTGCATTTCTACCGGACCCAACGCTGGGCCGCTTGCCGCCGGATGCGCATGTCGGGCCGCTGAGTTGGGTGCTGGGGTTGAGCGCTACGGTGTTTGGCATCGGCATGGCGCTGTCCGGTTCGTGCATCAGTGCCCATCTCTACCGCTTGGGCGAGGGCGCGTTTGCTTCGCTGTTTGCGCTGTGCGGCGCCTTGATCGGTTTCTTTCTGGGTTTTCTCTGCTGGAACCCGCTGTATCTGCTGAGCATCCAGCAGGCTCCGGTGGTCTGGTTGCCGGCCTGGCAGGGCTATGGCGTGTCGTTTCTGTTGCAGATCGCTTTGCTCGGTGGTCTGGCCTGCTGGCTGTTGTTGCATGTACAAGCGAGCACTGAACCGCGCGTGGTTGCGCGCAACCTGCGGCAGCTGCTGTTTGGCCAGCGCTGGCCGACCTGGGTGGGCGGTGTGCTGATCGGCTTTCTCGCGACCTTGAGTTACCTGCGTGTTGGCCCACTGGGCGTGACGGCGGAATTAGGCAGTGTGGCGCGCACCGCGGCAGACGGGCTGGGCTGGCTACCGGAGCGGTTGGAAGGTTTGGACAGTTTTTCTGGCTGCGCCACGGCAGTCAAAGAGGCGCTGCTGTCGAACAACGGTCTGTTTATTCTCGGCCTGGTTGTGGCGTCCTGGGCCAGCGCTTTGCTGGCAGGGGATTTCCAGCCCAAGCGTCCGCGCGTCAGTGAACTGCTGCGTAATCTGCTCGGCGGCATTTTGCTGGGCTGGGGCAGCATGCTGGCGCTGGGTTGCACCGTAGGCACGCTGCTCTCGGGGATCATGGCCGGCGCGTTGTCCGGCTGGGTATTTGCGGTGTTTTGTTTAGTGGGTGTTTTGCTCGGGCTGCGTATACGCCGTTACTGGTAATCGGCGTTCTGGCTAGCCAGGGGTGTCTGCGACGTTGATTAAAGTGTGCAGGCGCTCTTGGCTACCGTTGAGCAGTTGTTGCAACCCGCGCAATTGCTCAGGCTGAGCATCATTGAGTATCGCCTCAATCGAGGTTTGCACGGCTGTAAGGGGCGCAACGCTGCCAACCAGATTGAGGTGCTGGCTGAGAATCTCATCACCGCTGCTGACCAGCAGGGCGAAGTGGATGACGTTTTCCAACTCGCGGGTATTGCCTGGCCAGTTGTGCGCTTCCAGGCGCTGCTGCGCGGCATCGCTGATGACTGGCAGCGGCAGACTCAGGCGCTGGGCGTAGATGCCGAGGAAGTATTCCGCCATGGGCAGAATATCGCCGGTGCGTTCACGCAACGGCGGCAGGTCAAGGCGGCCGTCGCTGAGATAACCGTATAGCCGCTCATTGAATTTGCCCGCCGCCACGGCCTGAGCCAGGTCGATGCTGGTTGCAGCCAGCAGCCTGACATCCGCCGGGCTCGGCTGGCTAGCGCCGACGCGCAATGCTTCACCGGTTTCCAGGGCGCTGAGCAGTTCAGCTTGCAGCGGCAGCGGCAGGTCGCCGATTTCATCCAGATACAGGGTGCCGTGGTTGGCCGAGCCAAACCAGCCGGCTCGGCTGCTGGCGCTGCCTTGATAGGCGCCGGCGGCGTAGCCGAACAGTTCTGCCTGGGCATGCTTGCTGCTGAGGCCGCTGCAGCTGAGCGCGACAAATAGCCCTGGCCGTTCGCTGGCGCGGTGGATATGCCGCGCCAACAACTCTTTACCGGTGCCGGTTTCGCCTTCAATCAGCAGCGGTAAAGGTTGTGTGGCAAGCAACTCGACCTGGTCGCGTAGCTGCCGGGAGCGGGGATCGATAAACACCAGCGCCTTGGCGCGGATGCTTAGCGGGCTTTTCTCTGCATCGGGAAAGGTCAGTAGCGGTTGGCCACCGAAATTGTTCTGGCTCATCAACGAGTCTCCAGCCCGGCTCGGATTGCGAGCAGGCAGGTTGCATGATCTTTACAGGGCCTGCGGTCGTTCAGACGATTGGCTTTTCAGGCGCGGCGGCGGTCGGCTTGTTCGATACGGCTCTGCAGGCGATACAGGTAGGCAAAACCTTGCTCCCAACGCTGATGTCCCGATTTCACATTGATATGCCCAGCGCCGCTAAGAATCGCCACATCGCTGCCCCAGTCGCGTGCCAGCTCAATCGCCCGTGCAGCACTGGCGGCGGTGTCGTTATCCGAGCCCACCAACTGGCTGGGGAAGGGCAGTGAGTGCTGGGGAATCGGTGCAAAGTTCTGCAGCGCTGGCGGGCAGTTGGTCCGTTCCACATCGGCTGGGGCGACCAAGAGCGCGGCACGTACCCGGCGCAGCGACTCGACCGGAGCCTGGGTCGCCCAGTGCGCCACCGTAATGCAACCCAGGCTATGGGCAATCAGAATGGTCGGGCGTGGGTCGCTGGCGATATTGCGCTGTAGTTCGCCGACCCAGTCTTCACGCTTGGGGTTTAGCCAGTCGGCCTGTTCCACCCGGGCGCTGTTCGGCAGGCTGCGTTGCCAGTGGCTTTGCCAATGGTCGTCGGCTGATCCTTGCCAGCCCGGCACTATCAGGTAACGGATAGTTTCGTTGCGCATCGTGCGCCCTCCTGCAAGTTTTGATGGTTGCAGTGTAGGCAGGGGTTTCGAATATCAAAAAGAATAAGAACTTATTTACTTATTCCATAGATGCTTTTTCGGTTCGTTACCATCCGGGGATGTCATATGCTAATAAATTATATAAATGTTCTTAAATAATATTTTTAAGAATATTGGTGGTCTCACTATTATCCGCTCCACGCCCACTGACTACGGCCAGTTTTCGCCGCTTACAGGGGCTATTTCAAGGAGCATTACCATGACCGCAACCCTACGAAACCTTGAAGGTCAGGACGACACCAGCATCCTGCGCGAGATCCAGGCTGCGCTGAACGGCCTGAAGTTCGGCTCGGTGGAAATCACCATGCACAACGGCCAGGTCGTGCAGATTGAGCGCAAGGAAAAATTCCGCTTGCAGGCACCGGCCGGCAAGAACGCCTGACCCGTTAAATCAACCCCGAGCCTCAAAACCCGACTGGACCACCGGAGGGTGTGAGCATGAGCCGAGCAGAAACCATGAGCACACACCGGTATTGCAGCTGTCACCCGCGAATGCGTTGTTGACCGCCAACCCCTAAAGAAAAACCAACAAACACTCGAAAATTTTAGGAGCTGCACCATGTCCATTCGCCGTTTTGCCCTCGCTGCGCTTGCCAGCGCCATTCTTGCAGGCCCGGTGGCCGCTGCAGAAACTCTGCTCAACGTGTCTTACGACCCAACCCGCGAGCTGTACAGTGAATTCAACGCCGCGTTCAACAAGCACTGGCAAGCCCAGGGCAATGAAGCGGTGACCATCCAGCAGTCCCACGGTGGTTCGGGCAAGCAAGCCCGGGCGGTGATCGACGGCCTGCGTGCTGACGTGGTGACTCTGGCCCTGGCCGGTGATATCGACGAGCTGTACAAGCTCGGCAAGCTGATCCCGGAAAACTGGCAGGAGCGTCTGCCGCAATCGAGCACGCCGTATACCTCGACCATCGTGTTCCTGGTGCGAAAAGGCAACCCGGAAGGCATCAAGGACTGGGATGACCTGGTCAAGCCGGGCGTTGAAGTCATCACCCCGAACCCGAAAACCTCCGGCGGTGCCCGCTGGAACTTCCTCGCCGCCTGGGCCTTCGCTCAGCAGAAGTACGGCAGCGAAGCCAAGGCTCAGGAATTCGTCGAGAAGCTCTACAAGAATGTGCCAGTACTCGACACCGGTGCGCGTGGTTCAGCTATCACCTTCGTTAACAACAATATCGGTGACGTGCTGCTGGCCTGGGAAAACGAAGCCTTCCTGGCACTGAAGGAAGAGGGTGGCAATAACTTTGAGATCGTTGCACCGTCGCTGTCGATCCTCGCCGAGCCGCCAGTAGCCGTGGTTGATCAGAACGTCGACAAGAAGGGCACCCGCAAAGTGGCTGAGGCCTACCTCAACTACCTGTACAGCGATGAAGGTCAGCGTCTGGCGGCCAAGCACTTCTACCGTCCGCGCAATCAGGAAATTGCCAAGGATTTCAGCCAGCAATTTTCCAACTTGAAGCTGGTCACCATCGACAAGGACTTCAACGGTTGGAAAACCGCACAGCCGAAGTTCTTCAATGACGGTGGCGTGTTCGATCAGATCTATAAGGCGCAGTAAGTCTGATAAGTCAGGGGTGGGTGAGCCGTGCGCTGCCCACCCCTTGTTGTGTAAGCGTCGGTCTTGTTGCAGGCCAGCCGGAAAGGGCGACACCGGCGGCAGGGCTGATTTGAGCGTTCCAACGCAGAAGCAGATAAGGACAGATAATGTCTCGTCGTACTTCCCCGGTCATACCCGGCTTCGGGCTGACGCTGGGCTACACCCTGGTGTACCTCAGCCTGTTGGTGCTGATTCCCCTGGGTGCCATGTTCGTTCACGCCGCTCAGCTAACCTGGGCTGAATTCTGGGCCATCATTTCCGCACCGCGAGTGCTGGCCGCCCTCAAACTGAGCTTTGCCACTGCCTTTGCTGCTGCCATCATCAACGGCATTATTGGCACATTGCTGGCTTGGGCATTGGTGCGTTACACCTTCCCAGGCCGCAAGGTGATAGAGGCGATGATCGACCTGCCTTTTGCCTTGCCCACCGCCGTTGCCGGTATCGCGCTGACCGCCTTGTATGCCCCTAGCGGCCTGGTTGGTCAGTTCGCCACCGACCTGGGCTTCAAGATTGCCTATACGCCTATCGGCATCACCCTGGCACTGACCTTTGTCACCCTGCCGTTTGTGGTGCGTACCATTCAGCCGGTGTTGGCCGATATTCCCCGTGAAGTCGAAGAGGCAGCGGCTTGCCTCGGCGCCAAGCCGCTGCAGGTGTTTCGTCATGTGCTGCTGCCGGCGTTGCTGCCGGCCTGGCTGACGGGCTTCTCGCTGGCCTTTGCGCGTGGCGTTGGTGAGTACGGTTCGGTGATCTTTATCGCCGGCAATATGCCCATGAAGACCGAGATCCTACCGCTGCTGATCATGGTCAAGCTTGATCAGTACGACTATCACGGCGCGACGGCGATCGGCGTGCTGATGCTGGTGGTCTCCTTCATTCTGCTGCTGCTGATCAATCTGCTGCAGCGCCAGATCGCTAAGTCCTGAGGAGGTCGCCATGTCTTCTGTAACCCTAAGCGCGTCAGCCTCGGCCAACGCGGCGCGGCGCGGCAACGTGCTTGGTCGCCGGCTACTGATCATCGGCGCCTGGCTGGTGTTTTTGCTGTTCCTCGTGTTGCCGCTGTTTATCGTGCTGAGTGAGGCGTTGAAGCACGGCTTCGGCACCTTCTTTGGTGCGATTTTCGAACCTGACGCTATCAGTGCGTTGAAGCTGACCCTGCTCGCGGTGGGCATTTCGGTGCCACTCAATCTGGTGTTCGGCGTGGCCGCTGCCTGGTGCGTCAGCAAGTATGAGTTTCGCGGCAAGAGCATTCTGGTCACCCTGATCGACCTGCCGTTCTCGGTGTCGCCGGTGATTGCCGGTCTGATCTACGTGCTGCTGTTCGGTGTCCAGGGTTTCTTCGGCCCTTGGCTGCGCGAGCACGATATCCAGATCATCTTCGCCTTGCCGGGCATCGTCCTGGCCACGGTGTTTGTTACCGTGCCCTTCGTTGCCCGCGAACTGATCCCGCTGATGCAGGAACAGGGCACCCAGGAAGAGGAGGCCGCCCGTCTGCTCGGTGCCAATGGCTGGCAGATGTTCTGGCACGTGACGTTGCCGAATATCAAATGGGGCCTGATCTACGGCGTGGTGTTATGCACCGCACGGGCTATGGGTGAGTTTGGTGCGGTGTCGGTGGTGTCTGGGCACATTCGCGGTTACACCAATACGCTGCCGCTGCATGTTGAGATTCTTTATAACGAATACAATCACGTCGCCGCCTTCAGCGTCGCCAGTCTGCTGTTGCTGATGGCGGTGTTTATCCTGCTGCTCAAGCAGTGGAGCGAGTCCCGTATCAACCGCCTGAAAGCCAGTGCTGGCGAGGAATAAGTCATGAGTATCGAAATCCGTAACGTCAGCAAGAATTTCAATGCGTTCAAAGCGCTGAACGACATTAACCTGAATATCCAGAGCGGCGAGCTGGTGGCCCTGCTCGGTCCGTCCGGCTGCGGCAAGACCACGTTGCTGCGCATCATCGCCGGCCTGGAAACCCCGGACAGCGGCAGCATCGGGTTTCATGGTGAAGATGTCTCCAATCACGATGTGCGCGACCGTAATGTCGGCTTTGTATTTCAGCACTACGCGTTGTTCCGCCACATGACGGTGTTCGATAACGTCGCCTTCGGCCTGCGCATGAAGCCCAAGGGCGAGCGGCCGAATGAAAATGTAATCAAGAAGAAGGTCCACGATCTGCTTGATCTGGTGCAGCTCGACTGGCTGGCAGATCGCTACCCTGAGCAGCTTTCTGGTGGTCAGCGTCAGCGTATCGCCCTGGCCCGCGCCCTGGCGGTGGAGCCGAAAGTGCTGCTGCTCGACGAGCCCTTCGGTGCCCTGGATGCCAAGGTGCGTAAGGAGCTGCGCCGCTGGTTGGCGCGCCTGCATGAGGAGGTGCACCTGACCTCGGTATTCGTCACCCACGACCAGGAAGAGGCGATGGAGGTGGCTGACCGTATCGTGGTAATGAACAAGGGCGTGGTCGAGCAGATCGGCTCTCCGGGCGATGTGTATGAGAAGCCGGCCAGCGATTTCGTTTATCACTTCCTCGGTGATGCCAACCGCCTGTATGTCGGCGACGACACTCACGTGCTGTTCCGCCCGCACGAGATTCATCTTTCGCGCCAGGCCGAAGAGGGCCATCAGGCCGGTGAAGTGCGTGACATCCGCCCGCTGGGCGCGATCACCCGCGTGACCCTCAAGGTCGCGGGGCAGAGCGAGCCGATCGAAGCTGAAGTGGCCAAGGATCATCTCAGCCTGGCTAATCTCACGCGCGGTGAAACGCTGTATTTCAAGCCGAAAGCAGGGCAGCCGCAATCTAATGGTGCTGTGTTATAACGCCATAGGCACGATTCACAACACAGCCGCAACGTAGCAGAAGGCCAGCTTATCGCTGGCCTTCTGCGCTTTTGTTGTGGTGAATTAGCCGCGAGTCTGTCAGCGGGAGATCTGCTGGTTCCTTGTCGTCCCAGAACCGGGCGGTATGAATGGACACCTGTTTTATAGATGACCGCTTTTGGCCCAGGCCGTGTCAAAACGTTGCCGACCTTGCTGTGACTTGATCGATGCAATTTCACCAGCGCTAAGCTTCTGCGGCGAATGGAGGCGATCGAGTCCAGCATCAATCGCTATCTGACCGCACTGGATACCGCTGATCGTCAGGAACCTGCCAGTGCGAAGGTCAAGGTCAAACGCCTCCACGACAAGATCGCAACCCTGAAAGCCAAGATGCAGGAACTCAAGGCGATCGAGGTACAGCTGAATGAACCACCGGGTAAACAGATCTCCCTGACGGATCCCGATGCCCATTCGATGAAAACGCGTGGCACCGGAATGGTCGGCTACAACGTGCAGGCGGCGGTCGACGCGAAGCACCACCTGATGGCGTCTCCCACGACCTCCTGGCACTGAGAAAATCACTCAGCAATTGATGGCCATCGCTTGCTGCGTTTTTACACGGTCTGGGCCAGAAGCGGCCAATAGACGCCTATCGCCAGTATTCGCAAGGCTGCCTGCCGCAGTCTGATCCCCCTAGGCAGAGCGTAAATGTTCAGGGCTTGTCCTCCACGTTGAGGGAGGACAAGAGTAAGTCAGTCACATCGAGAACCCAGACGTGCTGCCACAGCAGCTGAACATCTACCGAGTAGTATCCAAGGCCACGGGTTTATAACTTATGCCGCGCTGCATAGAGGCAGATCATTTCCATCGCCAGTGCAGCGCCGGCAAGCGCAGTAATCTCCGCGTGGTCATAAGGCGGCGCCACCTCCACGACGTCCATACCAATCAGGTTGATACCGCGCAGCCCTCGCAAAATCGCCAAGGCTTGGTGGCTCGATAGGCCGCCGCACACGGGTGTACCTGTGCCTGGCGCAAATGCTGGGTCCAGGCAGTCGATATCGAAGGTCAGATAAACTGGATTGTCACCTACCCGTGTGCGGATGATTTCTGCCAGTTCTTTGGCTGAGTGTTCATGCACCTCGTTGGCATTCAACACCTGGAAGCCCATGACATCATCATTAGTGGTGCGCTGACCAATCTGGATGGACCGCGCAGGGTCAACCAGCCCTTCGCGCACGGCGTGATAGAACATTGAACCGTGATCTATGCGCTTGTCCTCGCCATCGCATTCCAAGTCATGGTGCGCATCGAAATGGACCAGGGACAGCGGGCCGTACTTGGCAGCATGCGCCTGCAAAAGCGGATAGCTGATGAAGTGATCACCGCCCAATGTAAGCATCGCTGCGCCCGAGGCAATAATGCTCTCGGCGTGCGCCCTGATCGCCGCGGGGGTCTGTTCCGGAGTGCCGTAATCGAAATAGCAGTCGCCATAATCGACGCAAGCCAGCAGGTCGAACGGGTCAAACTCCCAAGGCCAGTGACGGGCCCATGCTGACTGTACCGAGGCCTCGCGAATAGCCCGCGGCCCAAAGCGACTGCCTGGTCGGTTGCTGGTGGCAGTGTCGAATGGTACGCCGCTGATGACCAGATCCACGCCTCGCAGATCGCGAGTGTAGCGACGGCGCATAAAGCTGGTGATACCGCCGTAAGTCGATTCGGCTTCGGTGCCGTAGAGGCTCTTGCGTGTCATGGCCTGATCAATGATGGGGGTGTCGTCTGTCATAGGGGGCTCAGTGCTGGTTACGGAAGTTGGCCCAGGCGCGTGTGCGCTCACGCAGCGTGCGCAGGGGGACAGGTTGTTCGCCGAATAAGGTCCGGCGCACATCCTCTGGGGGATAAATGGCGGGGTCAGCAGTAATGCTGGTCGCCAGCAGTGGAATCGCGGCCAGGTTGGCGTTGGCATAGAAAAAACTGCTGGTGAGTTCGCTCATGGCCTCAGGCCGGGTTATGAACTCGATAAAGGCTTTAGCTTCTTGCGGATGGGGCGCATCAACCGGAATGGCCAGGGTATCGATCCAGGTCAACGTGCCTTCTTTGGGAACCGAATATTCGATGCTGAACAGCTTGTTCGCGGCCACGGCCTGACTTCTCGCCAGCACTGCATCACCGCTATAAGTCAGTGCCAGGCAGAGGTTGCCATTGGACAGGTCAGCACTTTGCGTGCCTGTCGAAAAATAGCGAACCGACGGGCGCAAGGTGGCGAGCAGTTCTTGAGCCGCGTGTAGATCGTCGGGGTTCTTGCTAAAGGGGGGGCTACCCAGGTAATTCAGCGCAATGCTGATCACTTCCTGAGGCGCGTCGATAAGCGAAATGCCGCAGTCTTTCAGGCTGCTTGCATATTCAGGCTTGAACAGCAGATCCAGGCTGCTCAGTGGCGGGTTGGAGATACGTTTTTCGACTTCCTGTCGGTTGAATGCCAAGCCCGTGGTGCCCCAGGTGTATGGGACTGCGAAGAAATTCCCCGGATCAACCTTAGCCAACTGCGCAAGCAGCTGGGGGTCCAGATCCGCGACATTTGGCATCCGCTTCATCTCTGTCGGCTGCAATGCCTTGGCCTGAATCAATCGATCCAGGATGGCAATACTCGGCACAACGACGTCATAGCCACTGCCGCCGGTCAGCATCTTGGTTTCCAGCACGTCAGCACTGTCGAAGGTGTCGTACTGGACTTTGATGCCAGTCTCAGCCTCGAATTTCTTCAGGGTTTCGGGTCCAAAGTACTCCGCCCAGGCATAAACCTGAACTACCCGCTCTGCCGCCAGTGTCGGGCCGGCAAACATTATCAACACTGTCAGTAGCGCGGCATGCAGGCTGCCAACTGCCGTACTGAATGGACACCAAGCAATGGAAGTAGCTCTGGTATCTATTGTTTGCCACGGCTGTTGTTGCATGCGCTTCATAGGATCACCGTTGAATTGTTGTTGTCGGCCTCGCTCTGCTGAATTGTTAGGGTTGCTTGGTTTGCAATCAATCTATATATATTGTCAATTTTAAAGACAAAAAAACTAAACAGTAGAGTTGTTATGCCCATGCCACCGCTCCATGCGTTTCGCGTATTTGAATGTGTTGCAAGGCTGGGGCATGTCGGCGCAGCTGCTGCTGAGTTGCATGTCACGGCAGGGGCCGTCAGCCAGCAAATCAGGGCGTTGCAGAGCTCGCTTGGAATCGACCTGTTCTATAAGCAAGGCCGTCAGCTAGTACTGACGGAGCGGGGGTTGGCGCTACAACGCGCGGTCGCACGAGGCATTGGTGAAATCACTGACGGGGTGCGACAGATCTCCGAAGCGCATTTCCGTGAGCCTGCGGCAAAAGTTCTGACCATTTCCACTGAGCCAGTTTTTGGTGCCTCTTGGTTGATGCCGAAGCTGTTCGCCTTTCGAGCAGAACACCCGCACATTCACCTGCGTGTCATCACGGCGGACGATATCTCTGAAGTGGATTGGCGTCGGGCCGATATTGCCGTGCTGTATGACGCTCCGGCCTGGGAAGGTTTTTGGTGGCGACCCTTGCAGAATCTGCACATGTTTCCAGTCTGCTGCCCGCAGTTGCTGCGAGGGCCTCACGCACTCAAGCACCCCTCTGACCTAATCCATCACCGCCTCTTGCATGAAGATGACGGCGCTCAATGGCGACGCTGGTTACTTGAGGCGCGCTTGCCTTATCCAGGGGATGCCGACGTCCATCTGGAAGATCTCGGCATTGCTTTGCAGGCCGCTAGAGATGGCTACGGTGTGGCGCTCAGCGACGAGATCAATTCATCACGCGACCTGGAAGAGGGGCGTCTGGTACAGCCATTTGCGCTTAAGGTGCCGACAGGGATGGACTACTTTTGCATCTGCAACGAGGAGAGTCGTGGCATCCCTGAGATAGCCTTGCTTATTGATTGGCTTATCGAGCAGGCAAAATTCGTCCCGGCCTATCAGTAAAACGCTATTTGGGCGGCTTTTACTCAGTACAAAATTAAACGTTCTTTGGTTTTCTCGTCGTCTGGGCGACTGCTTTTGGTCGATTCTGTTGGCAACGTAGCTTCAGCGGCAGCCTGCTGATCAGGTGTGCCTGCTGCCGAAGTGACTGCAAACCACTTCAAGTTGCCTTTCGGCAATTCACTGAGCGTCCTTGCTCAGGGTTGAGGGTTTATTCGAGGTTTTCTGCTCGCAGCAGGCGTACCTATCCCTTGAGCGGTGGTTCTTGAGGCAAAAGCTTGGCCAAGCGTCGCAGGGTTTGCGCGGTCGCGGCCATGGTGAATTCGTCAGTCGTACCCGTCAGGCCGCGCAGCCCTAAGCGGCCAAATTTCATGATCCAGCATCTCCACCTTCTTTCGTTCGTAACGAGAGATGAGGTATTGCGGTGTCTTGGCGATGCGTCGAGCCACGTCGCGGGCAGCCTCATGGAGGCTACCCGCGATCTTCCGGTTCGGCGTGTTGGGGCAGCATTTCGCTTTCAAAGGACAGCTGGCGCAGTCAGTTTGGCTTGAGCGGTAGATGATGGTATTGGCCTTGGTCACCCGCGATCTTTGCTGGGTGAAGCGCGCCGTTCATGCGCAGTGGTTTGCCGTTGGGGTAGCGATAGTCATTTGCCGACCTGCGCAATGCCGACAACCAGGTTTTTGTCAGCGCCGGTTTCGATCTGCTGCCGCGCACGTTGCCTGACTCTCGTCTGGCAACTCTGATCGAGGCTCTCACCGAAGGAGAAGGGCGCTTGTTGCAGGGCCTCTAATCTTCAGTGCCCGGTGATGTGTTATCAGCCGGGCAAGGGCGTAATTTTCTTTACATGCTCAAGCCAGACTGGATCCAGCCGCGGCTGGTCGGTGTCCATCTCCAGGCTTTCCATGCGTTCAAGGTGTCGGTTGATCTCCGCAACGGCCTCGCTGAGGCCGCTGGAATTGCCATCCAGCTGATGCATTTGGGTCAGACCCTGGTGGTAAAAGCGCAGCAGGCACATGGCTTGCGGATCATGGGCAGTGACCCCGGCTTTGACGTGATGCATGACGTTGGTAATGCGCATCAGGCTGCGTTTGAGTTGCCAGCCGTAGGCCGCGGCAGCCATCCACGGCTGTGACCACATGAAGCGACGCACCACGGCAGCGGTCAGCAGCAGGGCGAGCACCACGCCAGCAAGATTCCAGCGAAAGTTGTCGCCGTCAGGCTGCCCGAACAGCGTGACCGTCAGTGTGGACAGCAGCAGGGCCGTGGCGACGAAACTCAACGCGATGATCACTGTGCTGCGGCGTGTCTGTTGGCGGTAGTGTTCAGGATTGAAGGGCTGGATTTCGAACATCGTGGCCACGGGGCTCTCTCTGCGATGAATTAGGTTGTGCGCGCTCAGCGAGGGAAAGGTATCTTGCCCATCCATTCGCGCTATGGGTTAAGGAAAAAACGGGTTTATGAGGCGTAGTGTGTTTCAAGCTGTAATCGCCTGTGCGGCGTTGCTGGGTTCCAGTCAGGCGTTGGCCAAGGTCGAGGTGCAGGCTGGGCAGCACAAGACTTTGGGGCGGATTCTGGTAGCCAAGGTCTCGGAGGATATTGTGCCGGGCGATTATGAGGCCTTGCTCAAGGGCATCAAGGCCAATCCGGGTAAGTTTGCCCGGAAAGTCGTCATGCTCGACAGCATTGGTGGCAGTGTCAGTGAGGCCATGCGCATGGGCCGGTTGTTGCGGGAAACCGGCTTTGACAGCCTGGTTCCGTCCACGGGCATGTGTCAGGGCAGTTGTGTCTACCTGCTGGCAGCGGGGCGAAATAAGACCGTGCGTGGCCATGTTGGCATCCACCGACCCTATTACTCGGGCAGCGACTCGGTGCACTCGGCCTCCGGCAATCTCAGTCGGGCCAGCCAGGTGGCCTATTTCAGGGACATGCAGGTGTCGCTGGAACTCCTTGATGCAATCAACCGCACAGAGCCGCCGCGCATGCGCGTGCTGAGTCCCAGCGAGCTGGCGCGCTATCGCCTGAAATGAAGCTGTTTCAGGTACTGCGGTGACGTTCGAAAAAGCTCATGACCTGCTTGCTGGCGTCAGCCTGAGGCATGTCATAGCGCTGTTGCACCAGGTTCGTCAGTTTCTCGGCATCGCCGCCGGACTTGAGCAGCTCATCCAGGGTCAGTTCATCCCAGACAATCAGCGCCAGGCCGGCGAGTGTGCGCCAGTTCTTCTGGATGATTTCGGTCAGTGGCCTGCTCATTCGGAACACTCCTGAGATTGCCCGCGGGCGCGGGTAAAGGCATTTGGACTGAGCCGCAGCCTGACAGCCGCAGGGTATGACGTCGGTGCGCTAGAGCGCTTATGCGCGCTGGCGAACTGAACCCAGGTGGCTGGCCAGCTAATCTTTGCCCCACGTCGTTGGGCGATCACTGCAAGGATGTACCGCTATGTCGATGATTGAGTCGGTGCTGCTGACGGCTGTACGGGTTTGCACCTTTAGCGGCCAACAACGGTTGGCGAATGCCAGCGGTTTCTACTTCGCCCATGAGCAGCGTCTGTTTCTCGTCACCAGCCGCCACGTAATGATTGATGAGCCGAGCCAGCATTTTCCGGATCGGCTCGAGATCGAAGTGCATACCGACTTGCATAATGCGGCGCAGACCACAGGGTTCTCCATGCCGCTGTACCGCGATGGTCAGCGTCTCTGGCGTCAAGGCTGCGACGGCGCCGGAGAGGTGGATGTGGCGGTGCTGGAAATCGACCGGGCAGCCCTGCCTGCGAGCATGGTCTACCACGCCTTCACTCCCGCGCACCTGCAGCCGCCTCAGGCGCGGGTCGAAGTGGGCAGCGCGTTACTGGTGGTGGGATTTCCACTGGGGTTTCACGACACCCTGCACCATCTTGCGGTGGTGCGCCATGCGGTGGTGGCGTCTTCCTTCGGCCTGCGCTTCCAGGGGCAGGGCTACTTCCTCACGGATGCTCGGACGCACCGGGGCAGCAGCGGCGCGCCTGTGGTGATGCGCATGCCCGGGAGCGGGCTGGATGCTTTGCCGTGGATGCTGTTGGGCGTACATTCGGCGCGCTTTGACCTAGGCTCGCGGGACCACGAGCGGGATGAGGCTCTGGGACTGAACTGTACGTGGTACGCCGATATTCTGCTGTCACTTACTGTCTAGCAGCGCTCGCTCACTGTGAAGGCTGTGGTGTGCGGTCGTTTGCCATGTTGATGTCCTTGACCAGCCCGGCAGTGGCCTTGATCACTTCGCGGGCCAGAGTGGTTTCCTGCGCACTGTGGGTTTGTGCCAGTAGCACTACGTCGACGGTTTTATCCAGTCGTTTAGTAAGCTTGCCGTGCTGCAAGCCGGTACTCGCCGAAGCGCCGATTACGCTGCCGAGCGCACCCCCCATGAAAGCACCCATACCCATCAGGGCAAAGGGTGCCAGTAGCGCACTGGTATATAACAGGCGCGCCTCGCTGACGATCAGAGCCACCGCGATCAGCGCACCAATACCGATCCCGATGGCCATACCAATGGCGATGTCGATCAGCCTATCGCGCCACTGCCTGTTGCGGCTGGTTTGCGCTACCTGTTCAGGTTGGGCCTGAATGCCGCTGCTGAAAATGTGCAGCTGTTCGCTATGCATACCGCGTTGAATCAGCTGTGCCAGTGCCTGTTCGGCGCTGCTGCGCTGGCTGAAGAAGCCCGATATATGGTGATGGTAGAGGTCCATTTTGCTGCTCCCGAGTGGGTACTGTCATGACAGCCGAAGCGCTCAGCCTAGTGGAGCCGTGTTGGGCTGTCTGTGCGCCGGCGTACTCAGGCCGCCGCAGAGTGGTTCGTTATGGGTTTGGCTATGCGCGCCAGCGAACCGACAGCTTCAAGCAGCCCTGTGATGCTCCACGCATTGAGCTGCACCCTGAGCCAGGGCACAGCGGTATGAGTGGGAGACCGACATGGGGTCATTACTACGACAGTGTTCACGCTCGTCCATGACGTTGTTGCTGTTGCAGCAACTGCAAGGTCGATGGCGACAGTTGTGCGGCGCAATCCAGATGAACTGGGCACGCCTGGGTGGTGACCAGACTTTGCACAATACAGGCCATCGGCTGCGTTTGGCGGGGCTGTTGCAGGCTCGTTATGCGTTCTCTCGAATTGATGCCGAAGCCCAGGTTGCTGGTTTATTCACGTGTCATGGCTATGGCTGTTCGCCAACGCCTGGCAGAACCGTTGAGGCGACCTGCCGCCCCAGGCAACAGGCTGAACGATCATCATGAAAGCGAACTACCGCCTGTTGTTGCTGCTGTTTGCCATGAGCTATGCCGGCCTGGCCTTGGTCAGCTTGAAGATGGCCATGAACCTGGCACAGGACAGCGCAGCACGCTGTGTCAGCGCTTCTTACCCCATTGCCTTCCCAAGCTGCCTGTCGCGCTGATCGGGCGTTTTAGCTTGCCCATCCGGGTGCGTGTGCGGCTCGAGCCGTGACGTGTCCAATTCACCGTTGTTACTGAGGACACCCTTATGAACAGGACTTCATCCACCGTTGCAGGTTTGGCATTACTGCGTATGAGCGGGCTGTGTGCCGTATTGCTGCTTAGCGCTTGCGCTTCGCCGCCTTTACCACCAGGCCAGGCGTTGCAAGCCGCCCAGTCGGCAATCAGCAATGCTGAGCAGGCACGGGTTGCGGACTACGCCTCACCGGAGTTGGGTATCGCCCGCGAGAAACTCGCAGCCGCAAATTCAGCGGTGCAGCGTGAGGAGATGCTGTTGGCTGAACGTTTGGCTGATCAGGCGCGGGTCGAGGCCGAGTTGGCACTGGCCAGGTCACAGGCGACCAAGGCCAAGGTGGTCAATGACGAAATGCAGAAAAGTACCAACAGCCTGAAACAGGAAATGCAACGCAATACGGGAGCAGCACAATGAACACTATTCGGAATCCTTCAGCCCTGCTAGCCGCTGCAATCAGTCTGCTACTGGCGGGATGCGCTGCACCGCCGAGCATGCCGCAAGGCGCCGCAGATGCTCGCCGTAACCTCGCCCGGTTACAGGCCGACCCGCAGTTGAATACCCGTGCTCCTGTTGCCCTCAAGGCGGCTGAGGCTGCGGTGATCGTCGCTGAACAACCGCGCAAGGATCGTGCGGATGAGCAGGCGCTGGGCCAACACTTGGTGGTGATAGCCGACCGCAAGGTGGAAATTGCCAGAGCCCTGGCGCAAACCCGTTTCTATGAGGACCAGCGCAGAACCCTCAGTGAGCAGCGAGAAGGTGCTCGCCTGGATTCACGTACCCGCGAGGCTGATCAGGCGTTGCAGCACAGCAGTGAGTTGCAGCAACAGCTTGATGAACTGAATGCCAAACAAACCGAGCGGGGTCTGGTTATGACCCTGGGCGATTTGCTGTTTGCCACCGGGCGTTCCGAGTTGCGTGCCGGTACGGCCAATAACTTGCACAAACTGGCGAATTTCCTCGATCAACATCCTGATCGTAGTGTGTTGATCGAAGGGCATACCGATAACGTAGGCAGTGAAGAAGCCAATCTGAGCCTGTCACAGCGACGTGCCGATTCGGTGCAGCAGTACCTCATCAGTCAGCGCGTCGCATCCAGTCGTCTGGGCGCTTCCGGCAAGGGAGAAAGCATGCCGGTGGCCGGTAACGAATCAGCCTCTGGGCGGCAGATGAATCGACGGGTTGAGATCATCATCAGCGATGGCATGACGTCGTTGCGTTAGCTTCATCATTGGTGCTGCACGTGGCCCGACCAACTGTCCGGGCGCTCCAGGTCGTTTCTTGTCAGGCTTCTGCGCGCTGCATCAGGGTGCGTTGGCGCCATTCCATGAATGTTTTTAGCAGCAGGGTCAGCAGTGCCATACACGCCAGCAAAGCCGCCGCCGTAAAGGCGGCAGCAGGCTTGTAGTCGTTGTTCAGTTGATCGACCAGCAAGGGCAGGGTGAGGGTTTGGTTGAGGATGGTGCCGGACACCACCGATACCGCACCAAACTCGCCAACTGCGCGGGCATTGGTCACCACCACGCCATACAGCAATGCCCATTTGATTTTGGGCAGGGTGATATGCCGGAAGATCTGCCAGCCATTGGCGCCCAGGCACAGGGCGGCCGTTTCCTCATCCTGGCCCTGGGCCTGCATCACCGGAATCAGGATGCGCGCCACATAGGGTGCGGTGACGAAGACGGTGACCATGACGATGCCCGGCCAGGCAAACATCAGCTGTACGCCGTTGTCGTAGAACCAGCGTCCCAGCGCATGCTCCAGGCCATACACCACCAGGTAGCACAAGCCTGCAACCACCGGTGAGACGGCGTAGGGAATGTCGAGTACGGTGGTCAGCAGTTTGCGGCCACGAAAATCGTAATGGGTCACGCACCAGGCCAGCATGATGCCGAAGCACAGGTTGATCGGCACGGTCAGCGCCGCCACCAGCAGGGTCAGGCCGATGGCATGCAGCATGTAATCTTCGTTGAGGTTGCCCCACAGCAGTTCCAGTCCGCCGGAGAACGCCATGATGAAAATCAGCGCCAGCGGTATCAGCAGAATCAGGGTGACTAGGCTCAGGCCCAGGCCGATCAGCAGCCATTGATGCCAGTGTTGTGGTTTTCTCATTTGCCTTGCCGTTGCCATTTGAACAGGCGGCCTTGCAGCACTTGCAGACTGAACAGCAGCACCAGTGAGGCCAGCAGAATGACCGAGGCAATCGCCGCAGCCGCGTTGTGGTTGAACTCCTGCAACCGCACAAAAATCATCAGCGAGGAGACTTCGGTTTTAAACGGGATATTGCCGGCAATCATGATCACCGCGCCAAACTCGCCGAGGCTGCGGATAAAGGATTGCGACGCCCCGGTGACCAGCGCCGGGGTCAGGGTTGGCAGCACCACATAGAAAAATGTCTGCAAGCGGCTGGCGCCCAGGGTACTGGCTGCTTCCTCATAGTCACGGCCGAGGTCTTGCAACACTGGCTGTACGGTGCGCACCACGAAGGGCAGGCTGGTGAAGACCATGGCAATCAGAATGCCGGGGTAGGCGTAGGCCACCTTGATGCCCAGTGGTGCCAGCCATTGGCCCAGCCAGCCACCGGGGACCAGCAAGGTGGCCAGGGTCAGCCCGGCAACGGATGTGGGCAGGGCAAAGGGTAGGTCGACCAGCGCATCCACCAGACGCCTGCCGGGGAAGTCGTAGCGGGTGATGATCCAGGCCAGCAACAGGCCGATCAGCAGCGCAGCAATGGTCGAATAAAAGGCACCACTCAAGGTCACCTTGTAACTCTGCACTACACGCGGGTCGCTAATCGCCCGCCAGTACTGCGCCCAACTCATGTCGCTGACATACAGCAGCAACGCCGATAGCGGGAACAGGATAACCAGCGAGATATAAAAGGTGCTGAAACCAAAGCTCAGGCCAAAACCTGGCAGCAGCGGATTCTGCAGGAAAAAGCGGGGAGTAGTAGGCACGCAGAAATCTCTAAATGCACAAACCGCCGTAGGGACGGCGGCTTGTGTGATGACGTAAAGCTGGAGTGACTCAGCGCCCCTCAGCCAACAGCTGGTCAAGAATACCATCAGCATCGAAATGCTTGGCAGTGATCTCGTCCCAGGTGCCGAGCACTTCAGTTGGGTTGATCAGGCGGATTTGCGCAAACTGATCCTTAGTCGCTGCGGCCACCTCTGGGTGGTGCACGCGGTAGTTAAAGGTGGTCAGCAGTTGCTGAATGTCTTTGCTGTACTGGAAGTCCAGGTAGGCCTTGGACACATCGCGGGTGCCTTTTTCATCGACCACTTTATCCACCAGCGCGACCGGGAACTCAGCCAATACGCTGACCGGCGGCACGACAATTTCAAATTCGCCGGATTTGAATTCTTCACCATTGGCGATGTTCACCACTTCCGATTCAAAGGTCAGCAGCACATCACCCTGGCCATTCTGAGCGAAAGCGACGGTGGCAGCGCGACCGCCGGTTGGGAAGTTCTCGACGTTGCGCAGGATCTTGCCGATGAATTCCTTGATCTTGGCCTCATCACCGCCGAACGCTTCATTGGCGTGCAGCCAGGCACCCAGGTAGCTGTAGCGTGCGTTGCCGGAGGTTTTCGGGTTCGGGAACACCAGTTTCACATCGGCACGGGCCAAGTCGTCCCAGTTCTTGATGTTTTTCGGGTTGCCTTTACGCACCAAAAAGGCGGTGGTGCTGTAGTAGGGCGAGCTGTTGTTGGGGAACTGCTTGGCCCAGTCTTCGCGCACCAAACTGCGTTTGGCCAGGATGTCCACGTCGGTGACTTGGTTGAAGGTGACAATATCCACCTTCTTGCCCTGGATGATGTCCTGCGCCTGGCGCGAGGAGCCGGCGAACGATTGATCGATCACCAATTCTTTGCCGGTCTGGGCTTTCCAGTGGGCAACGAATTTGGGGTTGATCTCGGCAAACAGCTCACGGGCGATGTCGTAGGAGGCATTCAAAATCGGCTTGTCCTGAGCCAGTGCCGCGACGCTGCCTAGCAGGCTTGAGGTGATGGCGCTGGCCAGCAAAAGTTTCTTTAGCATGATGCAGACTTTCCTCGTCATTGAGCCCGTCTTACAGGCGTTTGCTTGAATGCCTGACCTTCATTGGCCAGGTTGCTGAGCGCGATAGTGCACAACTTTATTATTCTTAAAAAGTAATTTTTAACGATACTTATATTCGATTTTCGTCTTATAGAAGCTGTGTGCTCAGACGGCTGCAGGCTTTGGTTCGAGTGGTTGCCATCCGCTGGCGGCATCTGGTCGATGGACTGTTAACGCCGAACTTGCTGTGCCGGGTAGGCGAGCATGTTGTGCATCCAGAGATGAACTATTACCAAGTGCTGCCCGAGAGCAGCCTCGCCAGCGTTTGATACAGATGTTTGTGGATCGGTTAGATGCTGAATTGGGCAAAGATCTTGGCATGGGTTGATCGATCCTCCGATTGTCGTTTGAGCCGTGGCGTGTGATGTATGGCTGTGGATGTGTGCCCAGGGCGGCTCGTGTTTTCTCATTGTGTGTTTACAGCATGTAGTGCTAGCTTTGTAGCTAACAGACATTTAGGTCGGGGTTTCAATGAGTGCACTGATTCGTCCTGTCACCGACGCTGATGCGGTGCTTGCCAAGGCGCTGCTTAATACCCGTGAACAATTAGGGCTGACCCAGCAGGAGTTGGCAGACATCGTGGGCGTGCATCGGACGGCCATCTCGCGTTGGGCCGATGGGGGGCTGCGTGTGCATAGCAAAACGGGAGAGCTGGCGCTCCTGCTGATCCGTGTTTACCGCTCACTGTTTGCCTTGTTTGGCGGAAACCTGGCAGATATGCAGCATTTTCTACGTACCGATAACCGCCACCTGGATGCGCCGCCACTGTCGCTGATGCTGCAGGTGCAGGGGTTGGTGCGGGTGGTGGAGTATCTCGATGCGATTCGTGGCAAGGGCTAGAGGCAATTTATGAGTTGCTGCGCGCCGGCCCGGCAGCGTTAGCAACAGCTCCAAAGTCGTTTGCCGATCATGCGCTTCAGTGCGACCCGTAGGACGAGCGAAGCGAGTAATGCCCATGAACAAAAGTACACACCGCTTGATTCGCAGCCCTCGTCCTGCGGGCCAGCCGTGGACTGTTCTCCGTAACGCTTCGATTTGCGCCTGTTTTTGCCTCGCTGGGCTCTCGCTCGTGAGGCCCTAAACAGCCGCTGAAAACTACCCTGCAGAATAAAAGTCAAGGACAGCGCCACCATGGATATCTGGCAACACTGCCAAGGCTCGGCTCAGATCAAGCCACTGCGTGGGCGCCTGGTACGCCTGGTCGAGAGTCAGGCCCAGGTCGCGACCCTGCAGCTGGTCGATACCCTGGCCGAGCAGGCTCTGCTAGAAGAGTTGCTGGAAACCAGCAAGCCGCCACTGCCGCAAAGTGCCGAGCCGCTGCATTACCTGCTGAAAACGCCGTTTCGTTATCCTCCGTTGCGTTGGGGGTCGCGCTTTGGATCGGTACATGAGCCGAGCTTGTTCTACGGTGCGCTGCGCATCGATACGGCCATGGCTGAGGCGGCCTATTACCGCTTTCTGCTCTGGGAGGGCATGAGCGTTGCACCGCCCAGCGGGCGCATTCTGTCTGAGCATTGCACCTTCGAGGCGCGCTATCAGGTGGCGCGCGGTATTCAGTTGCAGCATCCGCCTTTTGTGGAATATCAGGCTGAACTCTGCCACGTCAGCGCTTACCAACCTTGTCAGGCACTGGGGGCTGCAATGCGCGTGGCAGGGGTTGAAGCGTTTGAATACCGTTCAGCGCGCTGCCCGCAGAAGGGCAGCAACGTTGCGCTATTCGTCCCTAGCGCGTTGGCAGAAAAGCGACCACGCAACCTGCTGAGCTGGTTATGTGAAACCACGGCTGATTATGTGGCCTTCAAGAGTGCTCAGGTTCCTGACACGCCTAGAGTTTTTCGTCTGGCTACCTATCAGGTGGATGGTCAGCTGCCGCGCCCGGCTTAGGCAGAGCGGCTTTTTCAGAGCGTTTTGCCCTGAAAAAGGGCAATGCGGCGGCGTGACGCAGCAACTTGTGCACAATTGCGATGCGCCTTGTCAAGCAAGATGCAGTGCTTGACGTAAATCCTTGATTTTTTTTGTTGATTCTATAAGTCAATGAAAAATATAGGTTTTTTACGTTGGTGAAAAAACCACCAGTTTAACTCTGAGGCCCACACCATCGGCGATGAAGACGCTTGCTCCCATGTTATCCACGAAGTTATCCACAGCTTCTGTGGATTAACCCGAGCGCTTGCTCTAGACCGCAGGTTGGCGTTTTTTGCAAGGCTTTACCTTGGCGGAAAAAGGAGTAGAGTTGCGCGCCTTCCCGGCCACCGCTGCTTCTTATGCCTCGCGCAATCACTCGTCTGCCTGCTTTACCCGTCACTGTTCCACGCCTGCCAACCCGTGTTGCGCTCTGGCTACTGGACAGCCCCCGTCTCGGCCATGCCCCCTGCGTTAAACGTTTTGCCGGTCGACTACTCAAGCAACCTGCTTTGCAGGGTGTCGTGCAGGCGCAGGTCCGTCTTGGGCAGATGCTGTGCCGCGATTGCGGCAATCCGCGTGATCGGCGCATGGGCTTCGAGCTGCTGCGTCAGGCTGCTCGTGCTGGGGATGTGAGTGCTCAGCTGGAACTTGGTCAGCTCTATAGCCAGCCACGTACCCTGGAGCCGCAACAGGCTCGGCATTGGCTGGAGCTGGCTGCTGGGCAAGGCTCGCTAGAGGCGCAGCACCTGCTCAAGCAGCTCTGATAGAAAGGTTCAGTGGCGGAAAATACTGGTTATACTGCCAGTACTTCTCTGCGGAGCTGCTCAATGCCCATCGATTTGTCCACCGCGCTGGCGCCGGCGCTGCTCGGTTTTGCCGTCGCCGCATTGCCTCTTCTTTACCTGGCCTGGTCACTGCAACGCCGTCTGAACGTCCAGCAGCTGGATTTCAGCCTGCTGCAGGAACGTCTGAACCATGCCCTGCTGGCCCAGACCGGATTAGCGGCGCAGCTGGAAGGCAGCCGCGAGGAAATCGCCGAAATCAACGAGATCAAGGCCGACCAGCAGGCCGAACTGGCCGCGTTGCGCCGTGAGGCCGACCTGCTGCTACAGGAGCGGCAGATTGCTCGCGAAACGGCCCAGACCTGGAGCCATCAGCGCGAACAACAGGAAGCTGAAATCCGACGCCTAGATGCACTGCGGGCCGCGCTCAGTGCTGAACTCAAGGAACAGCAGGGCAGCCATCAACAGCGTTTGAGCGACCTGCAAGGCTCGCGTGATGAGCTGCGTGCGCAGTTCGCCGAGCTGGCCGGAAAAATTTTCGATGAGCGCGAGCAGCGCTTTGCTGAAACCAGCCAGCAACAGCTCGGCCAGTTGCTTGACCCGCTTAAGGAGCGCATTCAATCCTTCGAAAAACGCGTGGAAGAAAGCTATCAGCAGGAAGCCCGTGAGCGCTTTTCCCTGGGTAAGGAGCTGGAGCGTTTGCAGCAGCTCAACCAGCGCCTGGGCGATGAAGCCACCAACCTGACCCGCGCCCTCAAGGGCCAGAAGACTCAGGGCAACTGGGGTGAGTTGGTACTGGAGCGGGTGCTGGAACACGCCGGCCTGGAGAAGGGCCGCGAGTACCAGACCCAGGTCAGCCTGAAGAGCGCCGATGGCGAGCGCTTTCAGCCCGATGTGCTGATCCAGCTACCCGGCGACAAGCAAGTGGTGGTGGACGCCAAAGTCAGTCTCACCGCTTACCAGCAGTTTATTGCCGCCGAAGACGAGGCCAGCCGCCAGCTAGCGCTCAAGCAGCATGTGCTGTCGCTGCGCAGCCATTTGAAGGGCTTGTCGCTCAAGGACTACCAACGCCTGGAAGGTCTGCACAGCCTGGACTTCGTGTTGCTGTTTGTGCCGATCGAAGCGGCCTTCGCCTCGGCGTTGCAGGCCGATCCTGGGCTGTTTCAGGAGGCCTTCGATCAGCATATCGTCATTGTCAGCCCGACCACGCTGCTGGCCACCTTGCGGGTGATCGACAGCCTGTGGCGGCAGGAGCGGCAAAGCCAGAACGCCCGCGAGATTGCCGAGCGCGCTGGCGCGCTTTATGACAAGTTCGTGGCGTTTATCCAGGATCTGGATGAAATGGGCGCACGCCTGCAACAACTGGACAAGACTTATGCCGGGGCGCGCAACAAGCTCTGCGAGGGGCGCGGCAATATCATCAGTCGGGTGGAAAACCTCAAGCTGCTCGGTGCCCGTGCGAGCAAAAGCCTGCCTGTCGAACTGCTCGAACAGGCGGCCGGGGTTAGGGTGCTGGACGAAATAAGTGAATAGGCGCGGTAGGCCCGCAGCTAGGGTTTATGCCCCCAGTAGTGTCTGTTCCGCTGCCGCACGTTGTGCTGCCGGGGAGTTGGCCAGGTAGTCCAGCGCCACGCTGATATCACCTTCACTACGCGGGTGATAACGGGGGTTGAAGTAGCGCAGTACGGAGCGGCCAATGCTGCCCATACGCGGTAGCAAGCCGCGTTTACCCAGTTGATACCAGAGGTAGAGGAAGCCGGGACGGTATCGGGTCACCGGATCCTGGCGCATCAGGGTCTTCATTCCTGTGCTGAACAGAAAGATCAGCACGGGCGTTGCAATCAGCATATACAACCAGCGCATTACCACGCTGCCACCGATATGCACGTGCAGATCATGGGCCACGCTGCGGTGTTCGACTTCCTCGGCACCGTGCCAGCGCAGCAGGTCAAGCATCACCGGGTCGGCATGGTCGAGGCTGCGGGTGGTGATGATCCAGTCACCCAGCACGCAGGTGAAATGTTCAATCGCAGCGATGATGCCGACCCGCTGACGCAGCCACCAGGGCTGCATAAAGCGGCTGATGGCGTTATTGCCCAGGGGGAAATCACACAGCGCGTGGTCGAACAGCCAGTGGAGCGGTCCAGTAAAGGGTGTTGGGTCAATGCCATGACGCAGCAGGTAAGGCGTCAGTGCGCTGTCGTGGGCGCGGGCATGCTGCGCTTCCTGCTTGACGAAGCCCTGGACGTCCTCACGCAGTTGCGGGTCGGTGACCAGGAGCAGAGCCTTGTTATACACCCGGCAGAACCAGAACTCGCCCGCCGGCAGGATCAGGTGCAGGCTGTTCATGATGTGCGAAGCTTCTGGCTCATTAGGAACCCAGTGCAGCGGGGTGTTGGCAAAGTCGAAGCGCACTTTACGCGGCTGCAGGCTGTGGTGTTGGCTCATGGATTGGCTCCTTGCTTAGCTGGTCAGGTTCAGGCGGGCGAGGGCGCGCGACAGCCAGGGGGCGAAGCGCCATTGGGCAATACTCAGGTGCGCTTCTGCGCCCACGGCGACTACGGCCTGATTGCGCGCGATGCCGCGCAACAGGCGACTGGCCACGGTTTCCGCGCTGAGGTTGCGTTTGCTGTAAAGGCGTTGGGTCTTGACCTGTTGTTGGGCTTCGGCTTCGGCGCTCAGGCCGTTGAAGCGGGTGGCCTGGATGATGGCGGTGTTGACCAGGCCCGGGCACAGCGCCGTAACGCCAATACCATGGCTGGCCATTTCCGCACGC
Organism: Pseudomonas sp. SL4(2022); assembly: GCF_026625725.1. Taxonomy (NCBI): domain Bacteria; kingdom Pseudomonadati; phylum Pseudomonadota; class Gammaproteobacteria; order Pseudomonadales; family Pseudomonadaceae; genus Pseudomonas; species Pseudomonas sp. SL4(2022). Next base: position 4,209,314 of record NZ_CP113060.1, on the reverse strand, counting down.
AGGCATTCGCTGAGCATCAGCACGGCGGCCTTGCTGGTGGCGTAGGCCGGGTAATTGCGCGACGGCACAAAGGCAGCGGCCGAGGCGGTGTTGACGATGTGCCCGCGTTTGCCAGTCTTGATCATCTGCTGGGCAAACAACCGGCTGCCATCGATCACGCTCCACAGGTTGATGCGCAGCAGGCGTTCCCAGTCAGCATTGCTGGTATCAAGCATGCTGCCGGCCATGCCGATGCCAGCGTTATTGATAACAATGTCGGGGCTGCCGAACTCGTTCTCCACCCAGTTGGCGAACGCCGCCATCGCGCTGCTGTCGCCCACATCCAGCGGGTAGACAAAGGCTTCACTGCCCAGGCTTCTCGCCTGTTCGGCGCTGGCTTCGGCTGCTGCCAGGTTGATGTCGGCAGCCAGCACGTTGGCGCCCTGTTTGGCGAACTCCAGCAAGGTGGCACGGCCGATGCCGGAGCCGGCTCCCGTGACGATTACCAACTTGCCGCTGTAGTCCCCGGCATTGGTTCTGACTTGCGCCTGCTGCAGCGCGCGGCTGCTGCCGTCGCCGTGCAGGTGCTGGATAAATTCACGCAGCCACAGGGCCAGCTGCTGGGGTTCAGCCAGTAGCTGCCAGTGCCCGGCGCGCACTTCGCGACGCCATAACTTGGGCGCCCAGTGTTGCAACCGGTCGAACAGTTGCGGGCGCACAAAGCGGTCTTCGGTCGGCACGATCAACTGCACCGGTACATCGGTATGGCGCAGGCGAGGGGTGAACAGGCTGCGGATAAAGTTGGCGCGGTACAGTTTGACCCCGTGCACACCGTCCGAGCGCTGGCTGCTGCTGACTGCGACATTGCGCAGGCCTTCGACGTTGCGCAGCAACTGTGGCCAGGCGCGGTCCAGGCCCAGGCGCCAGGTCAGCTCGGGCAGCAAGGGCGTGTGAAAGAGTGCGATGTACCAGGAGCTGACCAGTTGGCCGAGCACCTGCATCAATGCGCGCGGGCGTTTCTGCTTGAGCTTGTCACGCATCCAGTGGCCGACATGGTCCAGGCAGGGCCCAGAGATACTGGTGTAAGAGGCCAACAAGGGTTGAATGCGCGGTTCGGTCACCGCTTCCCAGGCCTGGATCGACCCCCAATCGTGGGCCACCAGATGCACCGGCTGTGCAGGGCTCAGGGTCTTGATCACCGCTTCGAGATCGTTGGCCAGCTTTGTCAGGTGATAGTCCAGGCGCTTGCGTGGAATATCCGAAGCGCCAAAGCCGCGTACGTCATAGGCAATGATCTGGTAGTCGGCGGCCATTTCACGCACCAGGGGCAGCCAGACTTCGTGATTATCCGGGTAGCCATGCACGAGCAGCAGTGTCGGGCCATCTGTTTTGCCCCAACGGTAAGCGGCCAGTTCGACCCCATCGCCCTGGATGCGCAGGTGTTCGCCCTGCAGTGCCTCATTTGGCAACACGGCAGGCGCGTTCATGCGCGCACCTGACGCGGGGCAGTAAGTTGGAACGTGCGGGTGAGGCGCGTGAGATTAAGGGGCATGGGGCGTCTCCAGGGGTTGTGACTGTTACATCAATTGATGTCATGGTTATTGTTGGACGCTCTGCAGGCCTCTGCCTAGCCATCGGGCAAGCTCAATCCAGCCCCTGTTACGGTGTTACTGATGAGGCTGCAAGCCTTGTGCAGTGGGGCTTCACCCGGAATCACTGGGGTTACTCGCGACTACAGGCTGGGTAAGTCCAGCCCTTGGTTGGGGCGGTTGTTGGCCGGTTGGCAGGGCGGCTATGATCGCCGCCATGCAAACAGCCTCTGCTTTTCTCCAGCGTTTATTAGGCAGCGCCGCCCCTGTGGTGGAAGCGGTGTCTGTCGAATATCGGGTCGATGATCTGGCCCAGGCTGCACAGACCAGCGTGCGCAATGTGCGTGCCTATCAGGATCAGGGGCTATTGCCGCCGCCTGAGCGGCGTGGCCGTCTGGGGATCTACAACGGTGAGCACCTGGCGCGGCTGAAACTGATCGGTCAGCTGCTGGAGCGTGGCTATAGCATCGCCAGTATTCGCGAACTGTTCGAAGCCTGGACGCAGGGTCGCGACCTGGCCCATGTGCTGGGACTGGAGCAAGCGATCCAGGGGCCTGGCCAGCCGGAGCAGGCTGAGCAGCTGTCCTTTGCGCAGCTGCAGGCATTGTTCGGTGAGGCACTGGATGATCAGGTGATCGAGCGGGCACTGGCGCTGGGCCTGCTGGAGTTTGCCGGCGACCATTTGCGTGTTCCCAGCCCCAAGCTGTTTGCCGCCGGGCTTGAGCTGTACCGTGCCGGTATTCCTTTGCCGGCGCTGCTTGATGAACTGGCAGCCATTCGCGGGCATGTTCAGCAGGTGGCCTCGGGCATTGTCACGATGATTACCCAACAGCTGGTTAATCCGCTGTTGCACAGTGATCTACCGCATGCCGCTGACCTTGAGCGGCTCAGTGTGCAGTTGCTGCAACTGCGCCCATTGGTGGAACAGGTCGTCGTAGCCGAACTGGCGCGTAGTCTGCCCGAGGCGGCCAATCGTGAGTTGAGCGAACGGGTGCATAAACTGCTGGAAGGTTTTTTGCGCGCCGATCATTCAAAACAGCAGTAAGGCCGCCGCGCCAGCCAGCAGACCGGCAGCCATCACCGGCAGAGTCATCAGTGCCAGCTTGCGGCCGCCGATCAACGCCACCAAGAAGCCTTTGACCAGGCTGTTGCTGAGCGCGGCTAGAAAGATTCCCTGTACTGCGACCTGCGTATTCAGTTCGCCCTTGGCGCTGCGCGCAAGTGACAGGGTAATGGCATCTACATCGGCCAGGCCCGAGAGCAACGCCACCAGGTAGACACCGACATCGCCCAGCCAGTGTTGTGCGCCTTCGACCATCAATAGAATGACCGCTAGCAACGCGGCAAAACGCAGCGCCGGCTCAAGTTCAAAGGGGTTTTTCAGCGGTGGTTCGGCCTGTTCTTCACTCTCTGTGCCGGCGCGGCGGAAGTAAAGTAGTGCGCCACCGGCATACACCAGGGTGGCGATGCCCAGCGGCCAGGCTAGATGTGGTAACAGGCTGGCGTTGACCAGGCCAACTTCGAGCAGCACGCGTGGAAACATCAGCGCCGAGGTGGCCAGCAGGCCGCAGGCCAGAATCGCCTGCAGGCTACGCCCAGGAGCCAGGCGCGCCAGGGTCACGGTCATTGCGGTGGACGACACCACACCACCGAGCAGTGCCGTGATCAACAGGCCTTGACGCATACCGACCAGGCGAATTGCCACATAGGCGGCGAAACCGATGCTGGCGATCAGCACCACCATCCACCAGATGGCGTAGGGGTTGAAGGCCTGCCAAGGGCCGTAGCCCTGATTGGGCAGTGCCGGCAGCAGCACCAGGGAAATAAACAGCAGCTTCAGTGCGCCCGATAGTTCTGCCTCGCTGAGCTGCTGCAGGGCACCATGCAGCGACTGCTTGAGGCTCAACAGCAGCGCCACGGCGACTGCGCCGGCCGCCGCCAGCCCGGCATAACCGGCCATGGCCAAACTGCCGAGCAGAAAGGTGATCAGCAGTGCCACTTCGCTGGTCAGACCCAAATCGCCCAGACGCTGTAGTTCGCCAAAGTAGGAGGCCACCACCAGCAAGGCAAAGCCGCAGAAGATCACAGCCCAGGCGATTACGCCGAAGTGCTCGCCTAGCAGCATGGCAAAGGCACCCAGCAAGCTGCTCAGGGCGAAGGTGCGAATGCCCGCTACCAGCTGACTGTCATCGGTATGGCGGCCTTGCCAGCCGCGCTCGGCGCCGATCAACAGGCCGGCGGCCAGGGCGCTGGCAAAGTTCAGTAAGGTGTCTAGGGCTTCTGGCATGGGGCTGTCCTGGGTGAGGAGTGCTGGCAGTTTAGCCAGCGAGCACCTGGCTGTATTGTGTCAAGTCAGGCTATGCGGTTATCGCTGCGCAAGATTGTTCAAGACGGCGCTGCCGTGATACGCCAGGCTGTGTCGTACACAGGAGGGCACATGAGCCGTATGCAGCAGTTTCTCTATGGGGTTCGCGACAGCGTTGCGATGATCGTCGGCATTCTGCCGTTCGGCCTGATTTATGGCGCGTTGGCCAGCCTGGCTGGGCTCAGTCTGTGGCAGGCACTGGGCATGTCGATGCTGGTGTATGCCGGCTCGGCGCAGTTTATTGCCATCAGTTTGTTGACACTGGGCAGTGGCACGCTGGTGATCCTGCTCACCACCCTGGTGGTCAACCTGCGCCATGTGCTCTACAGCGCGGCGCTGCAACCCTATGTGGGCGGGCTGTCGCAGCGTTGGCGGTTACCACTGGCCTTTGGCCTGACTGATGAAACCTTTGCTGTGGTGCAGCGCCGCTACCTGGTGCGCGGCCTGGCCGATCATGGCCAGTGGTATCACGCCGGCGTTGCGTTGGCGTTGTACCTGTCCTGGGTGTCGAGCTCGCTGGTCGGTGCGCTGTTTGGCCAGAGTGTGCCGAATCTGGCGGGTTGGGGTCTGGACTTCGCCATGCTGGCGACCTTTATCGGCATCGTCGTGCCGGCGCTGCGCAATCAACCGCAGGTTGCTGCCGCCCTGGTGGCCGGCGCGGTGGCGCTGCTCTGCCATGCCTGGCCTTACAAGCTGGGGTTGATGGCCGCGGCGCTCAGTGGCATCGCGATCGGCGTTTGGCTGGAGCGTCGCAATATGCCGGTCGTGACTGGAGAGGAGGGGTGATGGAAATCTGGCTGCTGATTCTCGGCATGGCGCTGATCACTTTTGCGATTCGCTACAGTCTGTTTGCCTTTCCCAATCTGCGTTTCCCGCCGCTGGTGCGCCAGGGTCTGCATTACGTGCCAACGGCGGTGCTGAGTGCGATTGTGTTGCCCGGCATGCTGATTCCCGATGGCCAGCAGTGGGCGTTCAACCTCGACAACGCCTATCTGCTGGCGGGGCTGACGACTATTGTCATCGCGGCTTTGACCCGGCATCTGCTGGCTACCATCGGCGGCGGCTTGCTGGTGTTCTTCGTGCTGCGTGGTCTGCTTGGGCAGTTGCCGTTTTAGGCACAAGGTTCTTGCACCTGATTTGATAGAAAATGCAGCAAAAAATGCGCATTGCTGTGGCTTTGTTGGGTGTTCTTGCAGTCAAATGCCTGACAACACCCGCTGGCCACTGCACACAGGTACACGGACGATGACCGAACACTCCCAATTCGCGTTGCTGGGTAAAAAGCGCTTCCTGCCATTCTTTCTGACCCAGTTGCTGGGTGCCTTCAACGACAACATCTTCAAGCAGTCACTGATACTCGTCATCCTGTTCAAAATCAGCTCCACGGCTGACAAGGATCTGCTGGTCAACCTCTGTGCCTTGCTGTTTATCCTGCCGTTCTTCCTGTTCTCGGCCCTCGGTGGCCAGTTGGGCGAGAAGTTTGCCAAGGACTCGCTGATCCGCAAGATCAAGTTTGCCGAAATCCTCATCATGCTGGTGGGCGCGGTCGGCGTGTTGCTCGGCAGCCTGCCGCTGATGCTCTCGGTGCTGTTTGCCATGGGCACCCACTCGGCGCTGTTTGGGCCGGTGAAGTATTCGATCCTGCCGCAGCACCTGGAAGAGCAGGAGCTGGTGGGTGGCAACGCCTTGGTAGAGACGGGTACGTTCCTGGCCATCCTCGCCGGCACCATCGGCGCCGGCATCATCATGGCCAGTAGCGCGTATGCGCACATCGTCGCGGTGGCGGTGGTGCTGGTAGCGGTCCTGGGTTACTTGGCCAGTCGCGGTATTCCTGCAGCCTCCGCTGCCATGCCGCAGCTCAAGTTGGACTGGAACATTCTGCGCCAGTCCTGGGCGACCATGAAATTGGGCCTGGGCCAGCGCCCGGCCGTTTCGCGCTCGCTGGTGGGCAACTCCTGGTTCTGGTTTCTCGGTGCGGTCTACCTGACGCAGATTCCGGCCTATGCCAAAGAGTGGCTGTACGGCGATGAAAGCGTGGTGACGCTGATTCTTACTGTGTTCTCGGTTGGCATCGCGCTGGGCTCGATGCTCTGCGAGCGCATGAGTGGGCATAAGGTGGAAATCGGCCTGGTGCCATTCGGCTCAATCGGCCTGACCCTGTTCGGCATTCTGCTCTGGTGGTTCTCCGGTGGCTTCCCCGATGCTGCGGTCGCACATACCTGGCTGGATGTGCTGGGCTATGGGCAGGCCTGGTGGATTCTCGGCTCGATTCTCGGCATCGGTCTGTTCGGTGGCTTTTACATCGTGCCGCTGTATGCGCTGATTCAGTCGCGCACCGTGGAGCATGAGCGGGCGCGGGTGATTGCGGCCAACAACATTCTCAATGCGTTGTTCATGGTGATTTCGGCGATTGCCTCAATCTTATTCCTCAGCGTTGCCGAGCTGTCGATACCGCAGCTGTTCCTGACCATTTCGCTGATGAACATCGCGGTCAACAGCTACATCTTCAAGATCGTCCCCGAATTCACCATGCGTTTCATGATCTGGTTGCTCAGCCACTCGATTTACCGGGTCGAGCACAAAGGGTTGGAGATCATTCCCGATGAGGGCGCAGCGGTGCTGGTATGCAACCACGTATCGTTTGTCGATGCGCTGTTGATCGGCGGGGCTGTGCGTCGGCCCGTACGGTTTGTCATGTACTACAAGATCTACAACTTGCCGGTACTCAATTTTATCTTCCGCACCGCCGGTACCGTGCCGATTGCCGGGCGCAGCGAAGACCTGCTGGTCTACGATGCCGCGTTCAAGAAAATCGCCGAATACCTGCGCAATGGCGAGGTGGTGTGCATCTTCCCGGAAGGTAAGTTGACCAGCGATGGCGAACTCAATGAGTTTAAAAATGGTATCGAGCGCATTGTGGCGGAAAACCCGGTGCCGGTGATTCCCATGGCGCTGCAAGGTCTCTGGGGTAGCTTTTTTAGTCGCGATCCGCACAAGGGATTTTTCAAGCGCCTGTGGTCGCGCATCACCCTGGTGGCGGGCGAGCCGGTGACGGCGGAGGCGGTCAAGTGCGAGTTGCTGCAGGCGCAGGTGGGCGCGCTGCGTGGTGAACGACGCTAGTCTGCCAAATAGAAAAAGCCCGCCAATCGGCGGGCTTTTTTATGCGGTTTCACTTACTCAGTGGCTGAGTTTCAGGCCGAGCAGACCGCAAACAATCAGCGCAACACTGGCCAGGCGCATGAGTGTCACCGCCTCGCCAAATAGAATGATGCCTGCGATGACCGTGCCGACCGCGCCAACCCCTGTCCAGATGGCATAAGCAGTGCCCAGCGGCAATTCCTTCATGGCCAGGCCGAGCAGCGCCAGGCTGATGATAATGGCAGTTACGGTGAGCAGAGTGGGGAGCGGGCGGGTAAAGCCGTCGGTGTATTTCAGGCCTACGGCCCAACCTACTTCGAACAGGCCAGCCAGCAGTAGAATGATCCAGGGCATAAAAACCTCCATCAGTAATACAGATGGGCCGTCCCGAAATGGTCACTCGTGGAGTGGTGAGGTCGTCCTCACGCTGTGCAGTATTTTGCACATTGGCAGGTTCCTGGCAAGCACAGAGGATCAATGGTCAAATCCTCTGCGCTTGCACGGAGGTGTTTAGATGCCTTGCGGAATCTCTTCGCCACCCAGGGCTTCAAACAGCGCAGGAAGGAAGTCCACCAGGGTCAGCATCATCAGGGTGAAGCTGGCATCCTGCTGGCCGAGGTCGTCGTCGCCACCGTCCTGTTCGGCCTGATCCTGCAGCAGGTCTTCGAAACGCAGGCGTTTGACCACCAGTTTGTCGTCAAGGACGAAGGACAGCTTGTCCTGCCAGGCCAGGGACAGTTGTGTCACTTGCTTGCCTGCGCTCATGTGCAACTGGATTTCATCGCTGGTCAGGTCCTGGCGCTTGCAGCGCACCACGCCGCCGTCTTCATGGGTGTCGCGCAGCTCGCATTCGTCCAGTACATGGAAATCCGGAGCCGCCTGCTGCACTTTGACCCAGTCGGTGAGGGTGGCGCTAGGCGCGATCTTCACGGTCAGTGGGCGTACCGGCAGCGAGCCGATGGCTTCGCGCAGGGTCGACAGCAAGTCTTCAGCGCGCTTGGCGCTGGCCGAGTCGACCAGGATCAGACCCTGTTTGGGGGCGATGGCGGCGAAGGTGGCGGACTTGCGGATAAAGGCGCGTGGCAGGAAGGTCTGCACGATTTCATCCTTGAGCTGGTCGCGCTCCTTCTTGTAGACCTTGCGCATTTGCTCGGCTTCGATTTCGTCGACCTTGTCCTTCAGCGCATCCCGCACCACGCTGCCGGGCAGGATGCGTTCTTCCTTGCGGGCGGCAACCAGCAGGAAATCACCGCTGGCGTGCACCAGTGGCGCATCGGAACCTTTGCCGAAGGGCGCAATAAAACCGTAGGTGCTGAGCTCCTGGCTGGCGCACGAGCGGGCCGGTTTGGCCAGGAGAGCCGTTTCGAGTGCCTCGGCATCAAACGGGATGTCCTGGGTGAGGCGATAAACCAGCAGGTTACGAAACCACATAAGGGGGTGAGTCTCCATTAACAGACCTGCCGGCAGCGGCAAGTATCACAAGTCGTCAGTACCCTGTGCGGGTGCTGTTTCAGGCTGGCTGTTGCGCTATGACCGCTTGGCGAACCTGTGCGTTGCATTCGGGGCGCATTATTCCCCTGACTAATGCCTGAGGCCAAGTCTGCGCTAAGCCTTTGCTGCATCAATAAAAAAATTTAAAACAGGGCTTGCCAAGGTGAAGATCGCTCTCTAGAATGCGCCCCACTTCGAGAGTGAAGGGTGATTAGCTCAGCTGGGAGAGCATCTGCCTTACAAGCAGAGGGTCGGCGGTTCGATCCCGTCATCACCCACCAAACTCGCTTTTTGAAGTTACGCGCAGCGGTAGTTCAGTCGGTTAGAATACCGGCCTGTCACGCCGGGGGTCGCGGGTTCGAGTCCCGTCCGCTGCGCCATTTTTTACCTCGCTACATCCCCTCTGTGACACATCGCAATACTTCGCAAAATCCTTTCTGAATAATCAGCTAAACATCTGAACTTATAGGCATTTTCTGTCTCCTAACACGGTAGCCAGTGATCGCGACAGCCTGCTAAGCTCGTGCTTTCACACCTTTGCCCTAGGGCGCACCGAACAAGGAACAAGCATGAAACAACATCGTTTAGCCGCGGCGGTCGCCCTGGTAGGTCTGGTTCTCGCAGGCTGTGATTCGCAAACCAGCGAAATCACTCTGGAAACCCCAGCACAGAAAGCCTCCTACGGCATTGGTCTGAACATGGGCAAAAGCCTGGCTCAGGAAGGCATGGATGACCTGGATTCCAACGCCGTTGCTCAAGGCATCGAAGACGCCATTGGCAAGAAAGAACAGCGCCTGAAAGACGAAGAGCTGATCGAAGCCTTTGCCTTCCTGCAGAAACGTGCCGAAGAGCGCATGGTTGCGCTGAACGAAGAGTCGGCCAAAGCCGGCAAGAAATTCCTTGAAGACAACGCCAAGCGTGAAGGCGTGACCACCACTGCTTCCGGCCTGCAATACGAAGTGGTGAAGAAGGCTGATGGTGCTCAGCCGAAAGCCACCGACGTAGTGACTGTTCACTACGAAGGCAAACTGACTGATGGCAGCGTATTCGACAGCTCGGTTGAGCGCGGCAGCCCGATTGACCTGCCGGTTAATGGCGTAATCCCTGGTTGGGTTGAAGGCCTGCAGCTGATGCATGTCGGTGAGAAGTACAAACTCTATATCCCAAGCGAACTGGCTTATGGCGAGCAGAGTCCGACTCCGGCGATTCCAGCCAACTCGGTGCTGGTTTTTGATCTGGAACTGATTGCGATCAAAGACGCCGCTGCTCAAGAGTAATTTTTGTTGTTTCGCACAGCGCCCCGTCTCGACGGGGCGTTGTCGTTTCTGGTCTATCTATTCGGCATTTTTGCTTGACTACGCGGTCTTAAAAAGCGTGTTTGGTTGTGTTGGTGTTACGGTTATGCACATTTGTTGGATGACCCGCGACAGTTGCGGGTAACTCGTGACTAGAAACTCTTTGTGTTTTTTAAATTATTGATTTATATGGAAATTTTTCGAGTGAGCAAAAAATATCCGATCTGTTGCGAGGCCGCATGGGCTGGGCGTTTGCCAGGGTTATCGAGAATCTGTTAACAAGGTTATCCACAGCTTTAGTGGATAACCATGGCAATCCCAATGGGTATGGGGGATTGCTGGGAGAAGGCGATGAGAACAGCGAAAAACGTTGTGCGTTACCAACGTTTGGCAAAGCGTTTCCTCAAGGGCGGACGGTTACCGGTACTGTTAGTTTCAGTCGCCCGAAAACGTGAAAAGCTGGGTAAGGGGTTCACAGCTCTGGCTGCTCAGCTCAAATTGCTGCAAGCGCTGTGCTTGGCATGGTGGCGCGGTGAGTATCGAGCCATTGATATGCAGGCCTTGCTGGCAGTGATCGCAGGATTGCTTTATTTCGTAACGCCCATTGACGCCATCCCTGACTGGTTGTTGGGCTTCGGTCTGGTTGATGACCTCGCTGTGTTGGGCTGGGTCATGCGCACCTGGCAAAAAGAACTTGCGGATTTTGAGTTATGGCGTGCCGGCCAGAATCAGGCGGGGCAGGGTGTGGTGGAGGGTCTTGCAGATCGCAAGCAAGAGATTGACTGAGCCAGAAGGGGGAGTGCTGCGCTACATCCGATGGGTGATGTCTCAGGTGGACTTGAGTAACTGTTCGATGGTTCCGTGATTGCGTAGATCTTTCAGAACCTTATCCAATTGTTCGGCAGTGACGGGGAGTTTCGGGCTGTAGGTGCAATACATGCTGTAGCGTTCGACGGCCCATGCATTGAGATGCAGCGGAGCATCCGCATGTTTGGCCATTTGATAGAGCAGAGGCCGGCGCATGTCGATAATTGCGTCCAGGCGCTGTTTGATCAGTAGATTGAAGCCCGCGTGATGGTCACGTAAGTCTTGGCGCATGATTTTCTGATCAGCGAATGCAGCCATCAAGTCGGCGTTGTAGATATAGCCCAGCTGCGTGCCGATGGTCTTGCCGTAGAGATCATGCAGGCTGAGGACTGGCGGGTGCTGATTGTTCAGTAAGAGCACGTCTTCTTCATCATAGAGTGCTTCAGACCAGTGATATCGCTCGGGTTGCTCCATCCATTGCGGGTTGTTATTGCAGATGACATGGATACGGCCGCGTTGCATGTACTCATCGATACGCTTGTTGGGGGTTTCAACAAATGCTGCGGTAAAACCCAGTTTCTGACTGGCTAATTGGCCCAGTTGGTAGATAACCCCCCCGAGCAGTTGCTGCTCTTTTACGTCGACGTAGGGCATGCCGTCGGCGCTGGCAAAACCCCAGCGAAGTTCTTCGGCGCTGAGGGTCATACTGAAAGCCGCAGCAAGAATTGTTATTGGTACGCGCAAGGCGACCCCCGTATGTGTCTTGATTACCCCACATCAGTATAGATCACGCCCTTTGCCGTGCTGGCTGTTAAGATGGCAGCCTGTTCTGGAGTTGCGAGAGTAATGGAAGTGCTCTGCATGGAGATTTACAGATGAATGTGCAAGTGATCGAGCGTGATGGCGAGCCGGAGTATGCGGTTCTACCCTGGGCGCAGTATCAATCCCTGTTACAGGCGGCCGGACGTGCCCCCGATACCGCTGTTGTCAGTGCGCAGAGCGATATCCCTGCACTCAGCCAGCTGACCCGTCTACGTGAGGCCAAAGGCCTGACGGCGGAGCAACTGGCGCGCCATGTTGGTATCAGTCCGCATTACATGGCCATGATCGAGAGTGGTGAACGCCAACCGGATGCAGCGATTCAGCGTGCACTGGCCTGGCACTTGGGCGTTGCGGGCTGGGAGTCGCAGCCTTGAGCGTGCATATCAGTCGGCAGCACTGGCAGGCTTTGTTGGGCGAACTTGAGGATGCACAGCGGCAGCGCCACCTGCTGACCTATCGTGCGCTGATCGAGCGGTTGGCCTTGCCCAGTCCGGCCATGCAAACCTTGGCTGCCGCTCTTGAGCACCTGGCCGCGCTGGATGCGCGTGCTGAGCGTCCTCTGCGCAGTGCTCTGGTGATCAGTCAGGGGGCAAGCCGTCTGCCACGCACTGGCTTCTTCGAATGCGTCAACCGCTTGGGGCGTTTCAGTGGTGCGTCCGATGGGATTGCTGCAGCTTCCTGGCATGCAGCTGAAGTGGCACGGGTATTCGAGTTCAGCTACCCGGAAGAGGCCTGATGCTGATGACGTTGCGGGCTCGTCTGGGCTATGCGCTGGCCCGTCGACTGTTCCACTGGTCCTGGGTGGTCAAGCAGCCGAGAGCCTGGCGTTGGATGGAAGGGCAGTTTGCTCGTATGGCCAATCTTGGATATTGCCCGGCACAAAGCTTTTATGGGCATATCTTGCTGCTTCGCGGTCTGGGAGTGGCTGCGCGTGATGAGGGGCGGCGTCTGCTGGCTCTGGCTGCCAAGTCCGGTGATGCCAAGGCAGCTTACCAGCTTGGCGTACTGAGCCTGACTGGCGATACCCAGCATGCTCCAGATGCACAGCAAGCCATCGTTTGGTGGGCCCAGGCTGCGCAAGCCGGGCATCCTGCTGCCGCATATCGCCTGGCTGAACTGTACCGCGCCGGCGCCCCGGGCATACCGGTTGATCTGGCGCGGGCTGAGCACTTTGCGGCGCTGTCCGCTGCCGCTCAGGTCTAGTTTGGAGAGGCCGACTTAGGCCGCGGTATCGCTGGCAGTGTCGATGATATGTAGGCTGTAACCGGGCACTGCCTTGGCATGCCGCTTGGCCTCTGAGGCCATGGCGGCGAGTTGGCTGGCATCCAGTTGCGCACATTGTTCGGGATGTACATGCACCACACCCAGTGACAAAGAGAGCAGGGCGTATTCCTGGCGCTTGCCGCTGCGGTCGTGGGCGACAAAACAGCCAGCGTGCAGGTCTTCTTCCCGGTAGAACCTTCGGCATTGGCTCTGGAAGTCTTCCAGCAGGCGATTGAGTCGTGCGCGCCAGTCCGGCGAGCCGAGTGCCAGGAGAAAGTCATCGCCGCCGATATGCCCGACAAAGTCACGGCTCGGGTCAACCCGGTCATTCAGGCATTGCGCCAGGCTCAAAAGCACTTCGTCACCTTTGGCGTAGCCGTAGATGTCATTGAACGGTTTGAAATTGTCGACATCGACATAGCACACCACGGCCTCGCGGCCCTGCTGCAGCAAGCGGGTCAGGCACTGCTGGATCGGCACATTGCCCGGTAGCAGGGTCAGCGGGTTGGCGTAGCGGGCCTGCTGGATTTTCAGCTCAGTAATCAGCTTGAGTACGTCGATCACCCGTCCCAGTCCGAGATAGCAGCCGTCTTCGGTGATGATGAAGTCTTCCTCGATACGCTGGCGGGCACGGCTGGTGAGCAGGCGGCTCACCTGTTGCAGTGATTGGCTGGACTCCACTGCCAGGTAGTCGTCACTCATGAGGCGACTGATCGGTTTGCGGGCGAACAGTTCATTGGCAAAAGGCTTGAGCAGAGCTTCGGCCAGGGAGTGACGATGCACGATTCCGACGGGGTGTTGCGCCTCGTTGAGCACTGCCAACGAATTGAGGTTGGCCTGAGCGCGAAACATTTCCAGTACTTCCGTAGTTGGCGTTCCGGCGGCCACTGCGCGCTGCGGGTTGAGCAGGCCGCGTAGGTCGCTGGTCTCCTCGTTAAGCGGGCTACTGGTGGTGGTATTAGGCAGCAGGTTTAACGCGTCGCGTGGCGGTATTTCCTGGGGGCGGCAGAGCAAGTAGCCCTGCAGCAGGTCGACACCCATCTCTGCCAGTACGCTGAGTTCTTCGGGCAGCTCAATGCCTTCGGCGATCACCTGGGCACGAGAAGCTTTGGCCATCTTCAGGATGGAGCCGACGAATTCGCGTTTGACTGCATCCTGATGGATGCCATCGATAAAGTGGCGGTCGATCTTCACGTAATCCGGGCGCAGCTCTGACCACAGGCGCAGGCTCGAGTAACCAGCACCGAGGTCATCGAGGGCAATGGAGAAGCCCATGGCGCGGTAGTGATGCAGGGCGGTGTCGAGCAGGGCGAAATCGTCGGTGGGAGATTGCTCGGTCAGTTCGATTACCACCTGGCTCGGTGGGATGCCCAGTGTCTGCAGCAGCTGCAGGGTGCGTCCCGGTTGATGTTTGGGCTGCATCAGTGAGTCGGGGGAGACGTTGAGAAACAACTTGCCCTCAAGCTTCAAATGGCTGAAGCGCTGGCAGGCGTTTTTACGGCACAAAAGTTCTAGTTCGCTCAGTCGGCCTGCACTACGGGCTACTGCAAAGAGATTGATGGGCGAATGCAGTGCGCTGTTGGAGGGGCCGCGGCTAAGGGCTTCATAGCCGAGGATGCGGCGCTCGGAGAGCGAGAAGATCGGCTGAAAAAGGCTATGCAGATCGCTGTTGGCGAGGATGTTGTCCAGCGCGCTGAACTGCTCGGTGGCAATCATGTTGGATCTCGATAGGCATAAAAAACGGGGACTGGTTGATGACCAGTCCCCGCATTTCACGACAGTTTGATGACCCTTTGATGACGCTCGCTGTTTACTGTTTGGCCAGGCGCGTGTTCAGGCCCAGGTAGTCGAGCAGGATGCGCCCGCTTTCGGCGAGGTAGGCATCATCTTCCGGTTTAGTTTTTTCATCTTCCACCGGCAGAGCATCCTCGTCTTCCTCCTTGAGTTTGTTCAGCAGTGCTTCACCTTTGGCCTGGCGGCGGCTGTTCTCGATGGCCAGTTGCTGGGCTTCGATATCGGCCTGCTGTGCGCGGCGCTTGGTTTCATTGAGGCTGACGGTTTTTTCTTCCATCAACTTCTGCGCCAGTTGCAGGCGTTCACGGGCGAAGGTGAAATCAGCGTTATGAGCCGTACGGCTTTCAAAGCGGTTTTGCAGTTCGGCCAGAAACGGTTTGATCGGATCCAGTTCTGGCTTGATGGCAGGCTTGATGCTGTCCCATGGCAGAGCCTCAGGCAGGGCACTTTCGCCGATGTCTTTGGTATCCATCACATCAGGGTACTGAATATCAGGAATCACGCCCTGATGCTGTGTGCTTTGGCCGGAGACGCGGTAGAACTTGGCCAGGGTCAGCTTCAGCTCGCCATGGTTGAGTGGCTGGATGGTTTGTACGGTGCCTTTACCAAAGGTCTGGCCGCCGAGAATCAGCGCACGGTGATAGTCCTGCATGGCGCCGGCGAAAATTTCCGAAGCCGAGGCCGACAGCCGATTGACCAGCACGGCCAGCGGGCCTTTGTAGTAGATGCCGGTATTTTCGTCGGCCAGTACATCGACGCGGCCATCGCTGTTACGCACCAGCACGGTGGGGCCTTGGTCGATAAACAGGCCGGTCAGTTCGGTGGCTTCCTGTAATGAACCGCCGCCGTTGTTGCGCAGGTCAATCACCACACCGTCGACTTTTTCCTTTTCCAGCTCGGTGAGCAGGCGTTTGACGTCACGGGTGGTGCTCTTGTAGTTCGGATCGCCGGCACGGAAGGCTTTGAAATCCAGGTAGAAGGCTGGAATCTCGATCACGCCGAGCTTGTAGTCGCGGTTCTCGTGCTTGAGGTTGAGAATGGACTTTTTCGCCGCCTGTTCTTCCAGCTTGACTGCCTCACGGGTGATGGAGACCACTTTGCTGGTTTGATCGTTGGGCGCATTGCTCGCTGGAATCACTTCCAGGCGCACGGTAGAGCCTTTCGGGCCACGAATCAGTTTGACCACTTCATCCAGACGCCAGCCGATCACGTCGACCATGTCTTTGCTGCCTTGAGCCACGCCAATGATCTTGTCAGCGGGAGCGATTTGTTTGCTCTTTTCTGCCGGGCCAGCTGGCACCAGGCGTACGACTTTGACGTGTTCGTTGTCACTTTGCAGTACGGCACCAATACCTTCGAGCGACAGGCTCATATTGATGTCGAAGTTTTCCGCGTTGTCCGGCGACAGGTAGGTGGTGTGGGGGTCGTAGGACATGGCAAAGGCATTGATATAGGCCTGGAACACGTCTTCACCGCGGGTCTGCTTGAGCCGTGCGAGCTGGTTCTTGTAGCGCTTGGTCAGCAGTTCCTGAATCGACTTGGGCTCTTTGCCGGCGATTTTCAGGCGCAGCACTTCGTCTTTAACGCGCTTGCGCCAGAGGTCGTCCAGTTCGGCGATGTCCTTGACCCAGGGCGCGTTCTCGCGGTCGATCAGCAGGCTTTCGTCGCGGTCGAGGTCAATCGTGTCGATGCCTTTTTCAAGCATGGTCAGGGTGAACTGCAGGCGGTTCTGTAAACGCTCCAGGTGGCGTTTGTAGATGGCAAAGCCCGGTTGCAGGTCGCCATTTTTCAGCAGGTCGTCAAAGCGCGTGCGCCATTGATCGAATTCGGCGATATCGGAAGCAATAAAGTAGCTGCGTGAGGGGTCAAGCATCTTCAGGTAGCCCTGATAGATCTTCTCCGAGCGCTCGTCATTCAGCGGTGGCTTGTTGTAGTGATGGCGCTTCAACAACTCCACGACGTTGAGGCTGGCGATGACTTGCTCGCGGTCAGGCTGCAGGTATTCCCAGGAGTCGTCACTGGTGGTTTTCGCCGCGAGCGGCAGAGCGCTCAGGGCAAACGAAAAGGCGAGGGTGACGCTGAGTAGGGATCGCTTCATGCTAATTCGACGTGTGGGCAGTTGATAACGCATATTAGGCCGTCTTTAAGGGCGCCAGGTTCCATCGGCGCAATGCAAAAGCCCGGCGGTCAGCGCCGGGCTCGGTTCAAATGCACTATGGAGGCAGCGTGAAGGCATTGCAAGGCGTTGAAGGCCGTGTGGAATGGGCGCAACACCCCGCGCCGGCCTGTGATGTAGGGGAAATTCGCATCCGTGTAGCGGCTGCCGGTTTGAATCGTGCCGACTTGTTGCAGCGGGCTGGGCTTTATCCGCCGCCGCCTGGCGCCAGCGAGGTGCTTGGGCTTGAGTGCGCCGGTATCGTCAGCGAAGTGGGTGCCGGTTGCGACTGGAAAGTAGGCGACCGGGTGTGTGCGCTGTTAAGCGGTGGCGGTATAGCCGAAGAGGTCGTGATCGATGCGCGGCATGCCTTGCCGGTGCCCGAAGGCATGACGCTGGCCGAAGCGGCAGCGTTGCCGGAGGTGTACGCCACGGCCTGGCTCAATCTGTTCCAGCTGGCAGCGTTGAAACCCGGGCAGAAGGTGCTGCTGCATGCCGGTGCCAGCGGTGTGGGGTCGGCAGCTATTCAGTTGTGTAAAGCCTTTGGCAGCCCTTGTTGGGTCAGCGTCGGTTCTGCCGAACGGTTGACCTACTGCGAAAGCCTGGGCGCCCAGGGCGGCGTTTTGCGTGGTGAGGAGCAGCTGCAAGCATTGCGTGATTTTGCTCCGTTCGATGTGATTCTTGATCCTGTGGGCGGCAGCTACGCCGCGCTGAATCTGGACTTGCTGGCTCAGGATGGCCGCTGGGTGAATATCGGTTTGCTCGGAGGGCGCAAGGCTGAGTTGGATCTGGCGCTCGTGCTGGGTAAGCGAGTGCAGTTGATCGGCTCGACCCTGCGCAATCGTGATGGGTTGTTCAAGGCTCAGTTGCTGCAGGATTTACAGCAGTATGTCTGGCCTCTGTTCGCCGAAGGGCGCCTCAAGCCGCAACTTGAACGCAGTTTCGCCGTCAAAGATGCTGAACTGGCTTTTGCGGAGCTGGCGAGTAACCGGGTTAATGGCAAGTTAGTGTTGGTCATTGATTCCAGCCTGGTGTGAGAAGTCGGATCGATTGGCTTACTCAATCAGAATCATGGCGGCAATCAATAAGCTTTTTCCGAATAAGGGGCTAGAATGCGCCCTGTAAATTTCCTAACCCTCAGAAGGAATCAGAGATGTCCCTCATCAATACCCAAGTTCAACCTTTCTCGGCTAATGCGTTCCACAACGGTGAGTTCATCCAAGTCACCGAGCAAAGCCTGAAAGGCAAGTGGTCCGTGCTGATCTTCATGCCGGCCGCTTTCACCTTCAACTGCCCGACTGAGATTGAAGACGCTGCCAACAACTATGCCGAGTTCCAGAAGGCGGGTGCCGAAGTCTACATCGTGACTACCGACACTCACTTCTCGCACAAGGTCTGGCACGAAACTTCGCCGGCTGTTGGCAAGGCTCAGTTCCCGCTGATCGGTGACCCGACTCACCAGCTGACCAACGCTTTTGGCGTGCACATTCCGGAAGAAGGCCTGGCTCTGCGTGGCACCTTCGTGATCAACCCGGAAGGCGTGATCAAGACGCTGGAAATCCACTCCAACGAAATCGCTCGCGACGTCTCCGAGACTCTGCGCAAGCTGAAAGCGGCCCAGTACACCGCTGCTAACCCAGGCCAAGTGTGCCCAGCCAAGTGGAAAGAAGGCGAGAAGACCCTGGCTCCTTCGCTGGACCTGGTCGGCAAGATCTAAATCGCTGTTCAGCACTGCCTCGCGTTGCCGAGCAGTGCTGAGCCGGTTGATCTCTGTTCTGCGCTTTAGGGCTGCTACCCAGCCTCTTGAGTGCCCGATGCCCGGGCGCGATCCGTCCGGGCATTTTATTGCCCAAAATTCTTGTCATTGAGGACTATTCGCCATGTTGGACGCCAACCTGCAAACCCAGTTGAAGGCCTACCTGGAAAAGGTCACCCTGCCGTTCGAGATCGTCGCGTCCCTCGATGACAGTGCGAAATCTCAGGAACTGCTTGAGCTGCTGCAAACCATCGTCGGCCTGACCGACAAGATCACCCTGAAGACCGATGGCAGCGACGCCCGTCGTCCGTCGTTCTCGCTGATCCGCCCAGGCGCAGACATCGGCGTGACGTTCGCCGGTATCCCCATGGGCCACGAATTCACTTCGCTGGTACTGGCGCTGCTGCAGGTGGGCGGTCACCCGTCCAAGCTGGATGCCGAGACCATCGAACAGATCAAGAGTATCGACGGTTCGTTCGAGTTCGAGACCTACTACTCGCTGTCCTGCCAGAACTGCCCGGACGTGGTTCAGGCACTGAACCTGATGGCGGTGCTCAACCCGAATATCCGCAACGTGTCGATCGACGGTGCGTTGTTCCAGGAAGAAGTCGAGCGTCGTCAGGTGATGGCCGTGCCAAGCATCTACCTGAACGGTGAAGTGTTCGCTTCCGGTCGTATGGATGTAAAGGAAATCCTCGCCAAGATCGACACCGGCTCCGCCAACCGTGATGCCGAGAAGATGAGTGCCAAGGAAGCCTTCGATGTGCTGGTGATCGGCGGTGGCCCAGCCGGTTCTGCTGCAGCCATTTATGCCGCGCGTAAAGGTATTCGTACCGCCCTCGCAGCTGAGCGTTTCGGCGGTCAGGTGCTTGATACCATGTCGATCGAGAACTTTATCTCGGTGAAGGAAACCGAAGGGCCGAAACTGGTGCGCGCTCTGGAAGAGCACGTGCGTGAATACGAAGTCGACATCATGAACCTGCAGCGCGCGAGCGCTTTAGTCCCTGCGAGCAGCGAGGGCGGTCTGCATGAGGTGAAGTTCGACAATGGCGCGAGCCTCAAAGCCAAGACCCTGATTCTCTCGACCGGCGCACGCTGGCGCGAGATGGGTGTGCCCGGCGAACAGGAATACAAGGCCAAGGGCGTGTGCTTCTGCCCGCATTGCGATGGCCCGCTGTTCAAGGGTAGGCGTGTTGCAGTAATCGGCGGCGGTAACTCCGGCGTCGAGGCAGCGATTGACCTGGCGGGGATCGTGGCCCACGTGACCCTGCTGGAGTTCGCTGAAACTCTGCGTGCCGACGCCGTGCTGCAGAAGAAGCTCTACAGTCTGCCCAACGTTACCGTGATCAAGAGCGCGCAGACCACCGAAGTCAAAGGCGATGGGCAGAAGGTCAATGCGCTGGTCTATAAGGACCGCAACAGCGAAGAACTGCACAGCGTCGAGCTGGAAGGCATCTTCGTGCAGATCGGTTTGCTGCCTAACACCGACTGGCTGAAGGGCAGCGTCGAGTTGTCGCGTTTCGGTGAAATCATCGTCGACGCTAAGGGTGCGACCAATATCCCGGGTGTGTTTGCTGCCGGTGACGTGACGACTGTGCCGTACAAGCAGATCGTCATCGCTGTGGGCGAGGGCGCCAAGGCCTCCCTGAGTGCCTTCGATCACCTGATCCGCAGCTAACAGGCTCGACGTTCTACGTCGCACCAGAGCGGACAACCTTTGCGGGTTGTCCGCTTTTTTGTGCTCTGCCCTCAGGCGTTTAGTGGGCCTTTCCGGATGTTTTTATGCCTCAGGCGTTTGCAGCATAGCTGCCGATAGTTTTTATTGTGCTCAACATATAATATTCATATTATGTATGTAATATTAATTGGCGCACTATACCTCCAGACACCCTAATCTGCCCCCGCACAGCCAGGAGACGCTCCATGAGCACACATAACGAGAAAGGCACTGCATTGATCACCGGCGCTTCATCAGGCATTGGTGCCACCTACGCCGAGCGCCTGGCACAACGCGGTTACGACCTGCTGCTGGTTGCCCGTGATCTGCCGCGCTTGCAGGCACTGTCTGCGCGCTTGACCGAGCAGTACGGGGTAAAGGTCGAAACGCTGAAGGCCGACCTGACTGACAAGGTTGATCTGCATGCCGTTATCCAGCGCCTGCGTACCGACAAGGCCATCAGCACGCTGGTCAACAATGCCGGTATGGCTATGAACGGTCAGCTGGCCGAGGCCGATCTCGACACCGTGGATCAGATGATTCTGCTCAACGTGGTTTCGCTGACTCACCTGTCCACCGCTGCCGCTGCCAACTTCACGGCTGCCGGGCGTGGTGCAATCATCAATATCGCTTCGGTGGTGGCCTTGGCTCCGGAAATGTTCAATGCCGTGTACAGCGCCACCAAGGCCTATGTACTGAGCCTGACCCAGACCCTTAATGGTGAGGTAAAGGCGCAGGGCTTGCAGGTTCAGGCCGTATTGCCCGGCATTACCCGCACCGAGATCTGGAAACGTAGCGGCATGGATGATTCGGCTCTGCCGGCGAGTATGATCATGGAGGTGGGCGAGATGGTCGATGCAGCGCTGGCTGGTTTCGACCAGGGCGAGCTGATCACCATTCCATCGCTGCCTGATGCCGCTGACTGGCAGGCCTTTACCGATGCACGCGGCAAGCTGGCGCCGAACCTGTCGCACAGCAGCGCGGCGGTACGTTACAAGTAAATCGCTGGTCGTAACAATAAAAGCCCTGGCTGCAAACAGTCAGGGCTTTTGCTATTTCAGCAGTCAGACACTCTGCGCTGAGTCGCCGGTGTTCTGTTCGATCAGCAGGCTGCGCGTGGTTTTCAGCAGTCGGTCAGACAGTTCCGGATCGCTGACGCTGCGTGACAGCAGCAGGGCGCCGACCATGGCGCTAAGAATCAGCACGCTCTGCTCATCGGCATGCTCAACGCTAAGGCCAGCTTCGATGGTTTGCAGACGGTCGCGGATCAGCTCATCGGTCACCGGGCTGGGTGCGCCGCGTTGGCCCAGCTCGGCGGACATGGTCGGCAGCGGGCAGCCATCGCCCGGATTGGCGCGGTGGGCGGACGACAGGTAACCACTGATCAGGCGGGTCAGCGGTTTATCGCTGTTGGCCATCTCGTTGGTGACCGCCGTCAGCTTGTCAGCGCTGTGGCGCAAGGCGGTTTCCACCAGTTCATCTTTCGATTTGAAGTGGGCGTAGAAACCGCCATGGGTTAAGCCCAGGGTTTTCATCAGCGGTTGCAGGCCGGTGGCACCGACGCCGTCGCGGCGAAACAGGCGTGCGGCTTCCTCGATGATGCGCTGGTGGGTCTGGGCTTTGTGGTCTTCGGAATATCGCATGGAGTACCTGGCCGCTGGTTTCAGATGTTGCCTGCAATCTTACCCGCTTCGCTCCGGTGTTTCAGTGCCGGGTGTAGGCGATGTCCCAGGCATACTGAGAATCAGGCAGGTGGTTGAGCCGACGGCGTACAGGCGGTCGTCGACATCGTAAATGCGCCCTTCGGCCAGCGCGGTGGTGCGGCCGATATGCACGATGCGGCCTTCGGCGCGGATCGGCCCGACCTTGGTGCTGAGGGCGCGGATGTAACTGATGCGCAGGTCGGTGGTGGTGTAACCCTGGCCGCGCTGTAATTGCGTGTGGATGGCGCAGCCCATGCAGGAGTCGAGCAGGGTGGCCGCATAACCGCCGTGTACGCTGCCCAGCGGGTTGTAGTGGCGCGCATCGGGCGTGCCCTGAAAGACGAAGCGCCCGGATGCCCATTCCAGCGGAACAAAATCCAGCACATGTCCGATGGGTGGGGAGGGCAGTTCACCGCGGCCGATGCCGTCAAAGAATTCCTGCGGCATCAGTTCGCTGACCTGCGCCAGGCTCATGCTGCCGGGTGCGCCAAGGCTGGCGCGTATGGCCTGTTCGGCGGCGAGCCATTCGGCCAGTTTTTCTTCGCGTGATGGGATGCTCATGGATCAGGCCTCGTCGGATAGTGGCTTTAAAATTACAAGCGTAATTTAATTATTTATATTATGGTCAAAATATTATTGTTTGGCGAGCCACGCCAGCCCATGAGAACAGGACCCACGCCCATGCATCCCTATCCTTTGCCGTCGCGCAGCCTGCTGCTGATTTTGGTGGCTCTGACCGCCCTTGGAGAGATTTCCACTCAGCTGATCATCCCCAGCCTGGGCGTTATCGAGCTGATCATGACGGCCCGCCCCGGCAGCAGCCTGCTGGCTTTATCGACTTTCGTCGCTGCCTTTGGCTTGGGCCAGTTGTTGCTCGGCCCGCTGTCGGATCGCATTGGCCGGCTTCCGGTGCTGATCGCCGGGCTGGTGGTCTATCTGCTCGCCACCTTGTGGATGCTGCTGGCCAGCAGCATGGGCGAGTTTATTGCCGCCCGCGTGCTGCAGGGGCTTGGAGCCTGCGCAGCATTGGTGCTGGCGCGGGCCATCGCCCGCGATGTGTGGCAGGCGCAGGCTGGGCCGGCATTGGCGCTGACGGTGATCGGTATGCTTTGCGCCATCGTCCTGTCACCAATGCTGGGCGGCGTGTTGGTGCTGTATGGCGGCTGGCGGGCGCCGATCTTCCTTGCACTGCTGATCGGCATAGCCATCGTTTGTGCGGTGCTGGGCCTGTACCGTGAAAGCAATCGGCAACTCGATCCACAGGCCGGACAACTGAGCCGTTTGGCTGGTAACTATGCCGACCTGCTGCGCGCCGCCTCGTTCCGCACGCTGGCCCTGACGCTGGCCTGCACCTATGGCGCGATGTTCGCGGTAATTGCCGGCTCTTCGGCTGTGTATATCGGTCTGCTCGGGCTGAGCCCGGCGCAATACGGCATTACCTTCGGGGCAATTGTATCGGCGCTGATCGCCGGCGCGCTGTTTACCCAGAGGCGCATTCTGCAGTTGGGTCCCGAGAAAATAGTGGGCATAGGTGCGGTGCTAGTGGTGACCGGTGCCCTGGCCACATTGGCGACTTATCTGCTGTCTGGTTTGTCGTTGCTCGGCCTGTCGTTACCCCAGGTGTTGGTCACCCTGGGCGGCGGCATGTTGCTGCCGGCATCGGTGGCTGGCGCGGTGATCCCCAATGCCCACCGCGCCGGTTTGGCTGCAGGCTTTATGGGCTTTGCGCAAATGGCCGGCGCCACCTGCAGCGGCGTCTTGCTTAGCTTGCTGGCGGATGGCTCGGCTTGGCCTATGGTGTTGCTGAACACTTTATTCGCCGTCGCGGCGTTCTGCGCCTTCCACCTGCTGCGCCCACGGCCAGCAGTGAACGCGGCCCTGGTTCGTTAAATCTGGGAGTAACTCTATGAGCAACTATGACGTGCTGATCATCGGCGGCGGCCCTGGCGGCTACAACGCAGCCATTCGTGCCGGGCAACTGGGTCTGAAAGTTGCCTGCATCGAGGGGCGTGAGACCCTGGGCGGCACCTGCCTGAATGTCGGCTGCATGCCATCGAAGGCGTTGCTGCATGCCTCGGAGTTGTATGAAGCGGCGACCAGTGGTGAGCTCAACAACCTCGGTGTTGAGGTCACGCCGACGCTCAATCTGGCGCAGATGATGAAACAGAAGGATGAGAGCGTAACGGCACTGACCAAGGGCATCGAGTTTCTGTTTCGCAAGAACAAGGTCGAGTGGATCAAGGGTTGGGGCCGCTTGAATGGACCTGGCAAGGTCACGGTGACCTTCGCCGATGGCAGCGTACGCGAGCTGCAGGCCAAGGACATCGTAATTGCCACTGGCTCGGAGCCGACGCCGCTGCCAGGGGTGCCGATTGATAACCAGCGCATTCTCGACTCCACCGGTGCGCTGGCTTTGCCGAAGGTGCCCAAACACTTGGTAGTGATCGGCGCCGGGGTGATCGGCCTGGAATTGGGTTCGGTATGGCGGCGTTTGGGCAGCGACGTGACGGTGGTGGAGTACCTCGACCGCATTTGCCCAGGCCTGGACAACGAAACCGCGAAGACTCTGCAGCGCACCCTGAGCAAGCAGGGGTTGAATTTCAAACTGGCAACCAAGGTCAGCGCCGCCAAGGTCACGGCCAAAGGCGTCACCCTCGACGTGCAGCCAGCGACTGGCGGCGCTGTCGAGCCATTACAGGCCGACTATGTGCTGGTCGCCATCGGTCGTCGCCCCTATACCGCCGGCCTGGGGCTGGAAACCGTCGGCCTCGCTACCGACAAGCGCGGCATGCTGGAAAACCAGCAACACCGCAGCAGTGTGCCAGGTATCTGGATTATCGGCGACGTCACCTCCGGACCGATGCTTGCGCACAAGGCCGAAGATGAAGCCATCGCCTGTATCGAGCGGATTGCAGGACATGCTGCCGAGGTCAATTACGAGGCGATTCCCGGGGTCATCTACACCAAGCCGGAAGTCGCCACCGTGGGTAAGACCGAGGAGCAGCTGAAGGCCGAGGGGCGCGCCTATAAGGTCGGCAAGTTTCCTTTCACCGCCAACAGCCGGGCGAAGATCAACCATGAGGCTGAAGGCTTCGTCAAAGTGCTGGCCGATGAGCGAACCGACCAGATTCTCGGCGTGCATATCATCGGCCCCAGCGCCGGCGAACTGATTGGCGAATATTGCGTGGCCCTGGAGTTCAGTGCTTCAGCCGAAGATATTGCGCTGATCTGCCACCCGCACCCAACCCGCTCGGAAGCGCTACGCCAGGCGGCGATGAGTGTGCATGGTTGGGCCATGCAAGCCTAAGCACCGAAGCGCTGCAACTGCATCTCCTGTAATCGGCTGAGGGTGCGGCGAAAGGCGAAGCTCAGGTAGCCCTCGGTATAGAGTTCGGCGAGCGGCACCTGGGCTTCGAGGTACAGGGGTACCTTGCGGTCATAGCATTCATCCACCAAGGCGATAAAGCGCCGCACGCTGTCATCCTTGACCGACAAAGCGGGCAGTTGGCGATCGCCGGCCTGTACCCGCTCGACGCCATCTTCGGTGCCTCGGGCGATTTTCGCCGCGCGTTGCGGGCTGCTCAGGTTCGGCACTTCGCTCAGTAGAATGGCCTGGAAGCGGTCGCACAGGGCGATAAAGTCCGGCGCGGCCAAGGGCTGTTCGCACAGATCGGCAAAGCGGCACCAGAGCACGCCGGCGCAGTGACGCAGGGTCTGCACACTGCGGTTACCGAGCGTGAGCGGTTGATCGCAGCTGGGCCTACCTGCGGCCAACTGACTGAAGGTCCGGCTGAGCACACTGGACAGTCCAGGCGTGGCGACCCAGTAGCGGGTATGGGCGGTGCCTGGGTGCAGGCGATGGTCTTCCTCGCCGTTGATGCTGACCACCTGCATATGCCGCTGCAGAGCGGCCACCGCTGGCAGAAAACGCTCGCGGTTAAAGCCCTCGGCATACAGCAGTTCAGGCGGCTGGTTGGAGGTGGCGACCAGCACCACGCCCTGTTCAAACATCACCTGAAACAGACGGCCGAGAATAATCGCATCGCCGATATCGCTGACAAATAGCTCATCGAAGCACAGCACGCGCACCTCACGTGCCAGTTCCACTGCCAAGGCATACAGTGGGTCCGGCGTGCCGGTGAGCTGAAACAGGCGCCTATGCACCCAGCGCATAAAGTGGTGAAAGTGTTGGCGCCGCGCCGGGACTTTCAGCCCCCTGTAGAAGCTGTCCATCAGCCAGGTTTTGCCGCGGCCAACCGGCCCCCACAGATACACCCCGTTGATTAAGTCCAAGGGTTCGTCTTGGTGCAACGCCTGATAGCAATCGTGCAAGGCTTGGGCGGCCTGCCACTGTGCCGGGTCGGATTTGAAACCGTTGCAGTCGATGGCCTGCTGATAGGCGGTAAGTGGGGAGTTACTGGGCATGAAAACAGGCGCGTGGCAGTGAGATGGCGCGTTATAGCCTGTTGGCAGACCTCCGCGCCACATCCAACTTCAATCAGCGCCAGCTGAGGATTGGCCAGCCGGCCTCTTGCGCGTGTTGCAACAAGGTGCGGTCAGGGTTGACCACGTGCGGCTTGTCGACCACCTTGAGCAGCGGCAGGTCGTTGCGTGAATCGGAGTAGAAGTAGGCACCATCCAGGCTTTCGCCTTGTTCCTGCAACCATGCCTGCAGGCGAATAACCTTGCCTTCGCGGTAGGTCATCACGCCCTGGGTGCGACCGCTGTAATGGCCGTGCTGCTGTTCCAGGTCGATGGCCAGTACTTCCTCGATATTCAGACGCGCGGCAACCGCGCTGACCAGAAAATGCGCCGAGGCAGAAATAACCAGGATACGGTCGCCGGCGGCGCGGTGCTGGGCCAGGCAGCGGGTCGCGTCGCTGTAGAAGATCGGCTCGATCACGTCTTCGACAAAGGGCTCGACCACATGGGCAACTTCCTCGGCCGTGCGCCCGACCAGCGGCGACAGGGTGAAGGCCATGTAGTCTTCCATGGCCAGGCTGCCGGCGGCGTACTGACGCATCAGCTCCTGTTCATGGGCGATAAAGCTGTCCGCGTCGGCCCAGCCGAGCTTGACCATTTCCTGGGTCCACAGGCTGGCACAGTCGCCGCCGATCAGGGTTTCATCCAGGTCGAAAATTGCCAGGGCCATCAGGCCACCTCACAGATTGCGTTGTCTTCAATGTTCAGGTTGATACGTTGTCCGCTGGCCAGTAGGTCAGCGGGGGAGCGGTTGAGCACGTCCACCAGCAGTTCGACGCCACGGGCCTCGATGCGGTAACGGATCACGTTGCCGAGCAGGCGATGGCTGTGAATCTGTCCTTCGATCGCGCCCTGTGCTCCGAGCTGGATGGCTTCCGGGCGGATCGCTACACGGCTGGTGATCGGGCGCAGCAACAGGCGGCTGGCAGCGTCAGCATCCAGCAGGTTGTAGTTGCCGATAAACCCGGCCGCGAAGGCGTCCACTGGCGCGCTGTAGAGGCTTTCGGCATTGCCGCTCTGGACAATCTTGCCGGCATTCATCAGCACGATGCGGTCACTCATGACCAAGGCTTCTTCCTGGTCGTGGGTCACGAAAATGGTGGTCAGGCCCAGCTCTTGCTGGATGCTGCGGATCTGTTCGCGCAAGTGCTTGCGAATCCGCGCATCCAGCGCGGACAGCGGCTCATCAAGCAGCAGCAGGCGTGGGCGGGTGACCAGCGAGCGGGCCAGGGCCACGCGCTGACACTGGCCACCGGAGAGTTGGTGCGGGTAGCGCTCGGCGAAGTCGTTGAGCTCGACCAGTTCCAACACCTGCTTGACCCGCTGTTCGGCTTCGCTGCCCTTGATCTTCTGCATGCGCAGACCGAAGGCTACGTTCTGCGCCACGTTCATGTTGGGAAACAGTGCGTAGCTTTGGAACACCATGCCGATGCTGCGTTTTTGCGGTGTCAGCGGTACCAGATCCTGGCCATCGAGGATGATTTGTCCGCCATTCACTCCGGTTAGACCGGCGATGCAGCGCAGCAGAGTGGATTTGCCGCAGCCGGAGGGGCCGAGCAGGGTGATGAACTCGCCCTTGCCGATTTCACAATCGATGTCGCTGAAGATAGGGGTGCTGCCGTAGCTTTTATGCAGGCCGCGGATGCTCAGGTAACTCATGGTCTGTCCTTGTTCAGGCGATTGGCTGCCCAGGTGAAGATCAGCACGAAGAAGAAATAGGAAATCACCAGGGCGCTGTTGAAGTGGCCGCTGCTGTTTTTCATGTTGTTCAGGTACACCTGCAGGGTTTCATAGCGGGTGCCGACCAGCAGGTTGGCAAACACGAACTCGCCAAACAGGAAGCTGAACGAGAGAAACAGCGAAACCATCAGGCCCTTGCGCAGGTTGGGCAACACCACCAGAAAGGCTGCCTGCCAGGTACTGGCGCCGAGCAGCTGCGCGGCATCCATCAGGTCGCGCAGGTTGATGGCCTGCAGGTTGTTGGTGATCGCGCGGTACATGAACGGCAATGCCACAGTGAAGTAGCAACCGATCAGAATCCACGGTGTGCCGACCATTGCCAGCGGCCCTGAGCCATAGACCTGCAGCAAACCCACCGACGACACCACGGGCGGCACGGCGAATGGCAGCAGGATGAGGATGTTCATCAGACCGTCGAGTTTCGGAAAGTGGTAATGCACCACAAACAGCAGCGGCAGAATCAGCAGGGTAGCCAGTAGCAATGAGCCAACACAGACCAGCAGTGATTGACCGAAGGCGGCGAGAAAGCGTGGGTCACTCCACAGCGCCACATACCATTTAAAGGTCAGCCCGGATGGCAGGATGGTTGCTGACCAACTGGTGGACAGCGAATAGAGCAGGGTGCCGGCCAGCGGCAGCAGCAGGATCAGGAACAGCAGCCAGACCACTGTACGGTGATACAACGCAGCCGGTTTGTTATCAGCGAGTGACATGGTAGCTCCTCTTCAGCAGCCATTGGTGCGCGGCAGTGATCACTACCATCAGGCCTACCAGGACCATCGCCAGGGCGCTGGCCATGTCCGGGTTGAGGCTGATATCACCGGCCACCATCGCGGCAATGCGAATCGGCAGTACGTTGAAATTGCCGGTGGTCAAGGCATACACCGTGGCGTAGGCGCCCAAAGCGTTGGCCAGCAGGATGACGAAGGTCCCGAGCAATGCCGGCGTCAGCACTGGCAGGCCGATATATCGCCAGAAGTCCCAGGTGCCGGCGCCGAGCAGGGCGGCGGACTCGCGCCAGTCCTCCCGCAGGGCGTCGAAGGCCGGATACAGCAGCAGCACGCCCAGGGGGATCTGGAAGTAGGTGTAGAGCACGATCAAGCCGGTCTTGGAGTACAGGTTGAAGTCTTCGATGACCCCGGCCTGTTTCAACAGCAGGGTCAGCGCCCCGTTGAAACCCAGGATGATGATGAAGGCGAAGGCCAGCGGTACCCCGGCAAAGTTGCTGGTCATGTTGGAGAAGGCCATGACGAAGTCACGCAGCTTCGAGTCAACCTGGCGCAGCGAGTAGCTGCCGAGCACGGCAATCACGATGCCGATCAGACTTGACCAGAAGGCGATCTGCAGGCTGTGCTTGATCGCCTGCAAGTAGAACTTGGAGCTGAAGATCTTCTCGTAGTTACCCAGCCCCCAGCTGTCACCGACGCTCAGGCTGTGCACCGCCACCCACACCAGCGGGGCGATCTGGAAGGCGATAAAAAACACTGCAAAAGGTAGCAGGCACAGCAGGGCCAGCCACCTGCCGCGATTACCACGGGGTTTGTCCGCTGTCACTTGAGCAGCTCCTTGCACCAGGGTTTGTCATGGGCGGCGCCGAGCAGTGTGCAGATGGTGCCGCACAGCTCTGTCTGCAGTGGCTGTGCATGGCCATCCAGGCTGAACGCGCTGCCCGCAACGAACAGCGGCACTTCACGCTCTTCCGGCAGTAGGCCGTTGTGCGAACGGTCGTTGTTCATGCCGTGGTCAGCCGTTACCAGCACCTGATAACCGGCATCCAGCCAGCGTTGCAGGTACTCGGCCAGCAACAGGTCGGCGACCCGCGCGCTGTTGCGGTACTGCGGCGAATCCAGGCCATGTTTGTGGCCGGCGTCGTCAATATTCATCGGGTGCACCAGAAGAAAATTCGGCCGGTGCTGCACCCGCAGGTGCTCGGCGTCGGCAAACAGGTGCGAGTCCGGATAGTGGTCGGCGTAGTAGAAATGGCCCTGCTGAATGGGCAGGTCAGGGTCACAGGTGTGGCGGTCGCGGGCGGCATCGAAGGGCGCTCGGTTATACAGTTCACTGATCCAGTGATAGGCCGCTGCCGCGGTGGAAAGACCCGCAGCACGGGCATAGTGGAAGATGCTGCGCTGGTTGGACAAACGCACCACATCGTTGTGCACGATGCCGCTGTCGATTGGCGCGATGCCCGTCATGATGCATTCGTAAAGGGGGCGTGACAGTGAGGGCAGCTCGCATTCGAGCTTGTACAGCGCGGCACGGCCGGCACCGCAGTAGGCCTGCAGATGGCCCAGTGCATGGCGGGCCACCTCGAAGTTCAGGCCATCCAGAACCACCAGGATGACATTGTGTTTCATCGAACGATTTCCTTGAACAAAAACGCAGCCCGGCGAGTGTCGGGCTGCGGACCCGCATTTACTGCATTTCGATGATCACATTTTCCTGCCACAGTTGTGGCAGTGCTTTGGAGGTTGCTTCCCAGGCAGCCGGATCCTTGATGGGCTGGACCTTGGCGTACTGCTCGTTAGGCAGCAGTTTGGCCTGTACCTCGGCTGGCAGAGTCAGGTGCTCGGCACGAATCGGGCGCGCGTTACCCTTGGCCAGGTTGATTTGTCCGGCATCGCTGAGGATGTACTCACGCGCCAGTTTGGCGGCGTTAGGGTTCTTGGCGTACTTGTTGATGATGGTGCTGTAGCCGGAGATCACCGAGCCGTCGGACGGGATCAGCACTTCGAAACGGCTTGGATCAATCTGGTCACGGTAGGACAGGCCATTGAAGTCCCAGACAATGCCGACTTCCACTTCACCTTTTTCCAGGGTCTGGATGGTCGGGTTGGACAAGCCCAGGCGGCCCTGTTTGGCGATTGCAGCGAAGAAATCCAGGCCCGGTTGAATATTCTTTTCATTGCCGCCGTTGGCAATCGAAGCCGCCAGGACACCATTAACGGCTTGAGCCGCAGCGCTTACGTCACCGATGGCAACCTTGTAGGTGCCCTGTTTCAGATCAGCCCACGAGCGAGGCACGTCCTTGACCAGTTGTTTGTTGACGATAAAGGCGATGGAGCCGGTGTAGGCCAGCATCCAGTGGCCATCGGCATCCTTGGCCCAGTTCGGAATCTGTTCCCAGGTGCTCGGTTTGTAGGCTTGAGTAACACCTTGCTGTACGGCGATGGGACCAAAAGCAGCGCCCACGTCACCGATGTCGGCCGTGGCATTGTCTTTTTCAGCGGCGAACTTGGCGATTTCCTGGGCCGAGCTCATGTCGGTGTCCATGTGCTTGAGGCCATAGAGCTTGTTCAAATCGGCCCAGGTGTCTTTCCAGTTGGCCCAGCTGTCAGGCATGCCCACACTGTTTACCGCGCCTTCAGCGCGCGCGGCCTGTTCCAGTGCTTTCAAGTCCGTCCCGGCCGCCATAGCGGAAGTCGCCAGGGCGATGGCTGAGCCCATCAGTGAAGCCAGCAGCAGTTGTTTCATTGGAAACTCCTTTGCGAGTGAAGTGCGTGCGGTGAGGATCTGGTCTAGATCAGCAAGACCCAGGCCAATTTAGGCTTGTTAAATGACAGTTTTATGTACGCTGCTCATTAAACGCTGCGATCCACTGCGTCTGAGTGAGAGCACCACAAGCGTAGACCATGAATAAATCTGCTTACCGGCTGCCTGCAAAGCAAGTTTTACCGGACTATGGTGACGCCGGAAGAAAGTTGTCATGGCATGGTCATCAAGACTGCTTAAACTTGAAACATGATTTTTAGTGCGGCACAAACAGGTTTATGCCCTCAAATGGGGCTGGACTAGTCCAATTTTCGGAGGTCTTGATGCGCGATGAAGCGCCGCGGGCAGTCACTGCTATATGTCGGGCATTGGAAGAACAGATCGAGCACGGTCTGTTGCCGTCGGGAAGTCAGTTGCCGGCCGAGCGCAAGCTCAGCGAGGTGTTCGATACCACGCGGATTACCCTGCGTGAGGCGCTAGGACAACTCGAAGCTCAGGGACTGATCTACCGTGAGGAGCGTCGCGGCTGGTTTGTTTCGCCTCCGCGCGTGGCTTACAACCCATTGGTACGCAGCCACTTCCATGCCATGGTCGGCGAGCAGGGCCGGGTGCCGGCCACCGAAGTGTTGAGTGCCAAACTGATTCCCGCTAGTGCGGAAATCTGCCAACTGTTGGCTCTGCCGGCGTTGTCCAGCGTCTACCAGATCCGTCGTGCACGGCGCATTGATGGGCGGTTGGTGCTGTATGTCGAGCACTACCTCAATCCCAATTATTTCGCTGGCATTCTGGATTTCGACCTGACCCGCTCGCTGACCGAGTTGTACGCCAGCGAATACGATATCCATTACGGCCGGGTGCGTTTCGATATGGTGCCCACGGCGTTGCACAGTGAAGCCGCGTCGGCGTTGAAGGTGGCGGTGGGCAGCCCGGCGCTGCGGATTGTGCGGATCAATCGCGATCAGCATGGCCGGTTGATCGATTGTGATCTGGAGTTCTGGCGCCATGACGCTCTGCATGTGAGCGTCGAGGTGCCGGAGTAGCAGGGCTACGCATCGCGCTTTGGTAGGGTGGACATGCGAAGCGTTGTCCACCGCGGCGGATAAACCTCTGGCATGTCCGCTCTACGGGGCGGCTGTCAGGGCAGCTCAGCACTGGCGTAAAACGCCGTCAACACTTTCACCAGATGCGCCAAGTCATGGCTGCCGGCCAGTTCGCGGATCGAGTGCATGGCGAAGGTCGGCAGGCCAATGTCCACGGTGCGTACGCCCAGTTGGCTGGCGGTGATCGGGCCGATGGTCGAGCCGCAACCCATATCGCTGCGGGTGACGAAACTCTGTACCGGCACTTCGTTTTCCAGGCACAGGTGGCGGAAGAATCCAGCGGTTTCGCTGTTGGTGGCATAGCGCTGGTTGCTGTTGATCTTGATCACCGGCCCGGCGTTGAGCTTGGGGCCATGGTTCTGGTCATGCTTGTCGGCGTAGTTGGGGTGCACGCCGTGTGCGTTATCGGCCGATACCAACAGCGAGCGCTGGATGGTTCGGACGAAGGCATCGCCATCTGGCAACACGCGGCGCAATACCTGTTCGAGCATCGGGCCGTCGGCACCGCAGGCCGAGCAGGAGCCGACTTCTTCATGGTCGGTGCACACCAGCACGCAGCTTTCATCATCCGGCGCAGCCAGCAGTGCCTGCAGCCCGGCGTAACAGGACAACAGGTTGTCCAGCCGCGCGCCGGCGATAAAGTCGCCATTCAGGCCAATCACTGCAGCGCTCTGGGTGTCGTAGAAACTCAGCTCGTAATCGAGTACCGCATCGGCACTGAAATCGTGTTCACGGGCTAGCTGGTCGGTGATCAGCGCGCGGAAATCCGCTGTTTCACTGCCTGCGACCTGGGCGAGAATTGGCGGCAGTTCGTTTTGTGCGTTGATGGCCCAGCCCTGGTTTGCTTCACGGTTGAGGTGGATGGCCAGGTTGGGGATCACCGCAATTGGGTTCTGGAAATCGATCAGTTGGCTTTCTACCTTGCCGTCGCGGCGGTAGGTCACCCGGCCGGCCAGCGACAGGTCGCGGTCGAACCAGGGCGCCAGCAATGCGCCCCCATAGACCTCGACGCCGAGTTGGAAAAAGCCCTGGCGCTGCAGCTCCGGTTGCGGTTTGACGCGCAGGCACGGGCTGTCGGTGTGCGCGCCGACCAGGCGAATACCGCCTTCCAGTGGCGCGCGTTTGCCAAGCTTGAAGGCGATGATCGAGGAGTCGTTGCGCGTTACGTAATAGCGACCACCAGCCTCGGTGTGCCAGCTGGCACGCTCATCCAGACGCTGAAAACCGCCTGCTTCGAGGCGCAGAGCCAAGCTGGCCGTGGCATGGAACGGGGTAGGCGAGGCCTTGAGAAATTCGATCAGGCCTTGGTTCAAATCTTCGCGCATAGGGCACTCCGGGCGGCAATCGGCCGAGTTTAGCGGATTTGCCTCAGGCTTTGGGTGGCGGCGCTCGACTGATCAGCGTGGAATGCTGACCAGGCTGAGCAGGTAGCCGTCGAACTCAGTAAACTGGCCTTCAAGCTCACTGCCGGCCGGCCAGTCGGTATGCAGGTCGATCAACAGGCGCATGCGCACTCTATTCTCGGCGTCGACGCTGAGTAGTTCGGCGTCCTGAAAGTAGAAATGACGCAGCACCTGGGGATAGAGCGCCTTGAATAGGCTCTCCTTGAGCGAGAAGGTCAGGCTAATGCGCTGGGCGCGTTGTTCTGTGGGCAGGCTGTTCAGACTGGCCAGTTCGTTCGGGGTGAGGATTTCCCCTGCCAACCGTTCAGCGCGGCTTGCAGGCATGATCAGCTCGATATCCAGGCCGAGGCCGCGCCAATCCGCGCTGTTGCCCACCACTGCGCCGGCCCAGCCACTGCCGTGAGTGATTGAGCCAAGAGTACCTGTCGGCCATTGCGGCGCACGGTCTTCGCCGCTGCCTGGAACTGCCGGTAACCCGGTGAGCTGGTTAAGTGCTGCACGGGCGCACAAGCGGCCGGCGAGATATTCGGTCTGACGCTTGGCAATGCCTGATACCGGCGTAATGGCGCAGCGCCGGAAGTCCTCGTTGCGCAGTTGGGCGGGGTCAAAGCGGGTGCTGTACAGCTGCAGTGACGGTAATGTGTGAGGCAGTGGCCAGTGGGCGCTGAGCGAGGTGCAGCAGGCGGGTAGAAAGTCTGTAGTCATGGCGCATTCTGCCGTGTACGCGCTGCATCGGCCAGCAGGCAGTGTTGTTTACAATTCTTTGCAATGCGACAACAAAGCTAAACGAAGCGGTTGAGGTTTTTTTGTCACACTGGGTCATGCGTTTCTTTGGAGACGCAGGTGAGGTTGTAGCCAGTGCATGCGTGAGGCTTGTGCCGGCATTTCTCTGAAATTGAGTGCGGGAGCCCGTTTGGGCTCCCGTTTTTTTTGCCTGCTCTTTTTGTTGTGGCCATGAAGCTCGAAATGGCAGGAGGGCTTGAAGCCGCAAAGAGGAGTTGCGCTAATGTTGCAGTGCGCATCGAGATTTATTAACGCGCTTGGTATTAGGCTCTGCATGTGTGCGCAATCGATTGTCTGTGGACAGGCTTACTCTTTACCTATTGGGTCGCTTGGGCAGGACCGTTATCCTCTGTGTCTTGATCAAGTCAGTAGGTGAGTGATGTTTTCATCTGTAAGCGTCTTTAAGCTGTTGCCCTTTACGTTGTGTTTACTGCTTTGCGCATGTGTTGGCGGTCCTGCGTTGTCGCCTGAGACCAAGCGCTTACCTGAGCGTGTGGAGTTGGCCGATGTCCCATTCTTCCAGCTCAGTGATGCGCAAGGCGGGCCGTCGGCATTGGCAGCTTTGCTGAACCACTATGGTGTGATCAGCAGCCCGGGGTTGGTGGATGAGCGCATTGCGCAGCTGGCCAAGGGGCAGAGTCCGCAAGCTGGGCTGGAGAAAGTAGCGCGCTCATACGACCTGCTGGTTTACCCCTTGCCAGGTAATCTGGACGCCCTGTTGCAGCAAGTGTCTGCCGGGCATCCGGTGCTGTTGATGCAGGACCGCATGTTTGCTGGCCCCGGTTCGCAGTTCGCGGTGTTGGTGGGGTATGACCAGCGTGAGCGGACGCTGGTATTGCGCTCTGGTAATAATCGGCGCTGGTACACCAGCTTCGCCCGTTTTGATGATGCCTGGGGCGAGGCGGGGCGTTGGGCCGTGTTGGTTCAGCCGGCCAGCCAATTGCCAGCGCAGCCTGTCGAGCAGGTCTGGCTGCAGGCGGCGCGCCAGCTGCAGCAGCAAGGTCGTAACGAGGCTGCGCAGCGGCACTGCGTGCGGCGCGTCAGGTTTGGCCGGATGCGGCGCTGTAGCGCTGATGGTAGGAGGTAACACGCAAAACGGCACCTGAGGGTGCCGTTTGGGTTGTTGTAGGTGGGTTAGATGCCTAGCTTGTCGCGCAGGGTGTAGTACCAAGCACCCAGGGCGCTGAATGGCACCTGGAACAGGCGGCCGCCAGGGAAGGGGTAGTGTGGCAGATCGGCGAATGCGTCGAAACGTTCGGCCTGTCCGCGTAGGGCCTCAGCCAGTACACGGCCAGCCAAGTGGGTGTAAGTCACACCGTGGCCGCTACAACCTTGCGAGTAATAGATGTTATCGCCCAGGCGGCCAACCTGCGGTAGGCGCGACAGGGTCAGCAGGAAGTTGCCGGTCCAGGCGTAGTCGATCTTCACATCTTTCAACTGTGGGAAAGCTTTGAGCATCTTCGGCCGGATGATGGCCTCAATGTTCGCCGGGTCGCGGGCGCCGTAGACCACGCCGCCGCCGAAGATCAGGCGCTTATCGCTGGTCAGGCGGTAGTAGTCGAGCAGGTAATTGCAGTCTTCCACACAGTAGTCCTGCGGCAGCAGGCTTTTCGCCAGTTCAGCGGACAGCGGCTCGGTGGTGATCACCTGGGTGCCACATGGCATCGACTTGGCCGACAGTTCGGGGATCAAGTTGCCCAGGTAGGCGTTGCCGGCGACGACCACGAACTTGGCTTTGATTCGGCCGTTGGGTGTGTGCACGACAGGGTTGGCGCCGCGATCAATGCGGATTGCCGGGGATTGTTCATAGATCACGCCGCCCAGCGACTCAACAGCCGCCGCTTCACCCAGGGCCAGATTGAGTGGGTGTATGTGGCCGCCGCTCATGTCCAGCATGCCGCCCACGTAAACGTCGCTGTCCACCACTTCACGAATGCGCTTGGCGTCCATCAGTTCCAACTGAGTATGGCCGTAGCGTTCCCAGAGCTTTTTCTGCGATTCCAGGTGTTTCATGTGCTTGGGGGTGTTGGCCGCGAAAACGCCGCCGTCCTTCAAGTCGCACTGGATGTTGTATTTAGCAATGCGCTCACGAATGATGCGGCCGCCTTCAAAGGCCATGTCGCCCAGCAGTTTGGCCTGTTTGGGGCCGACGCTGCGTTCGATCACATCAATGTCGCGGCTGTAACTGTTGACGATCTGGCCGCCGTTGCGGCCGGAGGCGCCAAAGCCAACTTTTGCCGCTTCTACAATGCTCACTTTAAAGCCACTTTCCAGCAGGGCGATGGCTGTTGATAGGCCGGTGTAGCCAGCACCGACGATGCACACGTCAGTCTCGACTTCACCATTCAATTCTGGGCGCGGCGGAACCGGATTGGCGGAGGCCGCGTAATAGGATTGTGGATAAGCTGTGTGCGCCATTTTGCAACCTCTGTTCTTTATTTTTTACGAATGGGCGGATGCTACCTGAGTTGAAAATGCTCGGCTAGTGGCCTGTGCGAAATATAAAACGCCGTATAGAACAGTAAAAAATTCAGTTATTCAGGCAGTTAGCGAAAAAATAGGTTGACACTTTTGTTCGCGGCCGTAGAATGCGCACCCATCGTAGGCACGTAGCTCAGTTGGTTAGAGCACCACCTTGACATGGTGGGGGTCGTTGGTTCGAGTCCAATCGTGCCTACCAGATTTGGTAGAAAAAGGGTCGCTTAGGCGGCCCTTTTTTATTGGGTTCTTGCCAGTGAGCCTGGCTTTCTGCAAGCATTCGCGCGGTTAATCGTTGTTTCAAACCTCCAGTGACTCCGGTTTGGTTTTGGTTGGCTGAAAAGCTCCTGCCACTGTATGGCAGGTATACCGCCGAATCGCTTACTGGCTCATCCCAACCCATGTGGCCTTTGGTAGAGGTCACCACTAGGAGAGGAGGCGCCATGCCCATCATTACTCTTCCCGACGGCAGTCAGCGTTCGTTCGATCACCCGGTATCCGTACTCGAGGTGGCGCAATCCATTGGTGCTGGTCTGGCGAAAGCCACATTGGCCGGCAAGGTAAACGGCAAGCTGGTGGATGCTTGTGACCTGATTGAAAGCGACGCCACCTTGCAGATCATTACACCGAAAGACCAGGAGGGGCTCGAAATTATTCGCCATTCCTGTGCGCATTTGATCGGGCATGCTGTCAAGCAGCTGTTCCCGACAGCCAAAATGGTGATCGGCCCGGTCATTGATGAAGGTTTCTACTACGACATCGCCTCCGAGCGTCCCTTTACTCTAGATGA
Organism: Pseudomonas sp. SL4(2022); assembly: GCF_026625725.1. Lineage (NCBI taxonomy): Bacteria > Pseudomonadati > Pseudomonadota > Gammaproteobacteria > Pseudomonadales > Pseudomonadaceae > Pseudomonas > Pseudomonas sp. SL4(2022). The sequence goes on along the minus strand of NZ_CP113060.1, from coordinate 4,171,172 downwards.
TGTGGCGGCAATCGAGCAGCGTATGCAGCAGCTGATCGAGAAGGACTACGACGTCATCAAGAAGGTAACCCCGCGCGCGGAAGTTATTGATGTGTTCGCCGCGCGTGGTGAGGATTACAAGCTGCGTCTGGTGGATGACATGCCGGACGAGCAGGCCATGGGGCTTTACTACCATGAAGAATACGTCGACATGTGCCGTGGTCCGCATGTGCCGAATACGCGTTTCCTTAAGGCGTTCAAGCTGACCAAACTGTCCGGTGCTTACTGGCGCGGCGATGCCAAGAACGAGCAGTTGCAGCGTGTTTACGGCACGGCCTGGGCTGACAAGAAGCAGTTGGCGGCCTATATCCAGCGCATTGAAGAGGCCGAGAAGCGCGATCACCGCAAGATTGGCAAGCGCCTCGATCTGTTCCATACCCAGGAGGAAGCTCCGGGCATGGTGTTTTGGCATCCCAATGGCTGGACCATCTATCAGGTGCTTGAGCAGTACATGCGCGGCGTGCAGCGCGAGAACGGCTACCAGGAGGTCCGTACGCCGCAGGTGGTCGATCGGGTTTTGTGGGAGAAATCCGGGCACTGGGGTAACTACGCCGACAACATGTTCACTACTGAGTCGGAAAGTCGCGATTACGCGATCAAGCCGATGAACTGTCCATGTCACGTGCAGATTTTCAATCAGGGGTTGAAAAGCTACCGTGAGCTGCCGCTGCGTTTGGCTGAATTCGGCTCTTGCCACCGCAATGAGGCGTCAGGTGCGCTCCACGGCATTATGCGCGTGCGCGGTTTTACTCAGGATGATGCGCATATCTTCTGCACCGAAGAGCAGGTGAAGAAAGAGGCGGCGGACTTTATCAAGCTGACATTGCAGGTTTATTCGGACTTTGGTTTCAGTGATGTCAAAATGAAGCTCTCCACACGTCCGGCCAAGCGGGTGGGTGATGATGCATTTTGGGATCGCGCTGAAACGGCCCTGGCTGACGCGCTGAATGATGCGGGCTTGCCTTGGGAGTATCTGCCGGGTGAGGGGGCGTTCTACGGTCCAAAGATCGAGTTCACGCTGCTCGACTGCCTTGGTCGTGCCTGGCAGTGTGGCACCCTGCAGTACGATCCGAACATGCCGCAGCGCCTGGAAGCCAGCTATGTTTCCGAAGATAACAGCCGCAAGGTGCCGGTTATGTTGCATCGGGCGATTCTTGGTTCTTTCGAGCGTTTCATCGGGATTCTGATCGAGCACTACGAAGGTGCATTCCCTGCGTGGTTGGCGCCAACTCAGGCCGTAGTGATGAATATCACTGACAAACAGGCCAATTTTGCTCTGGATGTGGAAAAAACTCTCAACCAAAGCGGTTTTCGTGCCAAGTCCGACTTGAGGAACGAGAAGATAGGCTTTAAAATCCGCGAGCATACTTTGCTCAAGGTTCCTTATCTCTTGGTTATCGGAGATCGGGAAGTTGAGACGCAAACTGTCGCCGTGCGTACCCGTGAAGGTGCTGATCTGGGCTCTATGCCCGTCACTCAATTCGCTGAATTCCTCGCGCAGGCGGTTTCCCGGCGTGGTCGCCAAGATTTGGAGTAATCATTATTAAGCGTGATATGAGACAAGATAAACGAGCTGCACCGAAGGCCCCGATCAACGAGAATATCTCGGCACGCGAGGTTCGGTTAATTGGCGCTGACGGCGAGCAAATTGGCATCGTCTCGATTGATGAAGCGCTTAGGGTTGCTGAAGAATCCAAGCTGGACTTGGTAGAAATTTCAGCTGATGCAGTACCGCCGGTTTGCCGGGTTATGGATTACGGCAAATCGATCTTCGAAAAGAAGAAGCAGATTGCGGCAGCGAAGAAAAATCAGAAGCAGGTCCAGGTTAAAGAAATTAAGTTTCGTCCAGGGACGGAGGAAGGGGATTACCAGGTAAAACTACGCAACCTGGTACGTTTCCTTAGTGATGGGGACAGGGCCAAGGTATCGCTTCGATTCCGCGGTCGTGAGATGGCGCATCAGGAGCTGGGCATGGAGTTGTTGAAGCGGGTTGAAGGTGACCTTGCTGAATATGGCACCGTTGAGCAGCATCCAAAGATGGAAGGACGCCAGCTGATTATGGTCATCGCCCCCAAAAAGAAGAAGTAACCACCAGGGCACGGCAGGCCTTGCGGTTATGTTTATCAACTGAATGCGGAGTATCCGAACATGCCAAAGATGAAAACTAAGAGTGGTGCAGCCAAGCGTTTTCTCAAAACCGCTAATGGCTTCAAGCACAAGCACGCTTTCAAGAGCCACATCCTGACCAAGATGTCCACCAAGCGTAAGCGTCAACTTCGTGGTAGCACCATGGTGCACCCGTCTGACGTAGCAAAAGTGGCGCGCATGCTGCGCGTTCGTTAATCGGTCAAGATAGAGGAAATTACTCATGGCTCGTGTTAAGCGCGGCGTTATCGCTCGTAAGCGTCACAAAAAAATTCTGAAACTCGCTAAAGGCTACTACGGTGCGCGTTCGCGCGTATTCCGCGTTGCCAAGCAGGCTGTGATCAAGGCAGGCCAGTACGCCTACCGCGACCGCCGTCAGAAAAAACGTCAGTTCCGCGCTCTGTGGATCGCTCGTATCAACGCTGGTGCACGTGTTAACGGTCTGTCTTACAGCCGTTTCATTGCTGGCCTGAAAAAAGCGTCCATTGAGATCGACCGTAAGGTTCTGGCTGATCTGGCAGTGAACGAAAAAGCGGCGTTTGCTGCGATTGTCGAGAAAGCGAAAGCCGTACTGGCTTAAGTCCCCGACAATCACCGGGTTCGCCCGGTGCTAAACGTCACCAATAGGGGAAGAGCCTTCAAGCTCTTCCCCTATTTCGTATCTGGAGTCTGTAAATGGAAAATCTGGATGTGCTGGTCTCGCAAGCGCTTGAGGCCGTTAGCCACACCGACGATGTGAATGCCCTTGAGCAACTGCGCGTTCACTATCTGGGCAAGAAGGGCGAGTTGACTCAGGTGATGAAGACCCTGGGCAATCTCTCGGCTGAAGAACGCCCGCAAGCCGGTGCGTTGATCAACGCAGCCAAAGATAGAGTTCAGGATGCTCTGAACAGCAAAAAAGACATGCTGGACCAGGCTGCGCTGAGCGCCAGGCTCGCTGCCGAAAAAATCGACGTCACGTTGCCGGGGCGCGGTCAGGCCTCTGGCGGCCTGCACCCTGTCACGCGCACGCTGGAGCGCGTGGAGCAGTTCTTCACGCGCATTGGTTATGGTATCGCCGAGGGACCTGAGGTCGAAAACGACTATCACAACTTCGAAGCGCTCAATATTCCGGGCCACCACCCGGCACGAGCGATGCACGACACTTTCTATTTCAACGCCAATATGTTGCTGCGCACCCATACCTCTCCGGTTCAGGTGCGTACCATGGAATCGCAGCAGCCGCCGATCCGCATCGTTTGCCCCGGCCGCGTTTATCGCTGCGATTCCGATATCACTCACTCGCCGATGTTCCACCAGGTTGAAGGCTTGCTAGTCGATGAGGGCGTGAGTTTTGCTGACCTCAAGGGCACCATCGAGGAGTTTCTCCGGGTGTTCTTTGAAAAGCCGCTGGGCGTGCGTTTTCGTCCGTCATTCTTCCCTTTTACCGAGCCATCAGCTGAAGTCGATATGCAGTGCGTGATGTGCAGCGGGAAAGGCTGTCGCGTGTGCAAGCAGACTGGCTGGCTTGAAGTCATGGGCTGCGGCATGGTCCATCCGAACGTACTACGCATGTCGGGTATCGATCCGGAAAAATATTCCGGCTTCGCCTTCGGTATGGGTGTTGAGCGCCTGGCCATGCTGCGTTATGGCGTCAACGATTTACGGCTGTTCTTCGATAACGACCTGCGGTTCCTGGCGCAATTTCGCTAGTGCCCTCGCATTCCGTAATCAAATGGGTTCAGGAGAACAGACAGTATGAAATTCAGTGAACAATGGCTGCGCAGCTGGGTGAACCCCACTGTTTCGCGTGATGAGCTAGTGGCCCGCCTGTCCATGGTTGGTCTTGAAGTGGACGCAGTGACTCCGGTTGCTGGTCTGTTCAGCGGTGTTGTCGTGGGTGAAATTCTCAGCGCCGAGCAGCACCCCGACGCCGATAAACTGCGCGTGTGCCAGGTCAGCAATGGCAGCGCCAGCTTCCAGGTGGTCTGCGGTGCGCCCAATGCCCGCGCCGGTATCAAGATTCCCTTCGCCATGATTGGCGCTGAGTTGCCGGGTGACTTCAAAATCAAGCAGGCCAAACTGCGTGGCGTGGAGTCCCAGGGGATGCTCTGCTCGGCTTCCGAGCTGCAAATCAGTGAAGACAACAGCGGCCTCATGGAGTTGGCGGCTGATGCTCCGATTGGTCAGGATATTCGTGTGTATCTGGGCTTGGACGATGCCAGTGTCGAAATCGGTCTTACCCCCAACCGGGGAGACTGCCTGTCGTTGGCTGGTCTGGCTCGCGAAGTGGGTGCCATCTACGGTGCATCGGTAGCACCCGTCTCGGTTGCTCCGGTTGCCGCAGCTCATGATGAAGTGCGTCCGGTCGAAGTGCTTGCCTCCAAAGCTTGCCCGCGCTACTTGGGTCGCGTTGTTCGCCACGTCGACCTGTCCAAACCTACCCCGTTGTGGATGGTCGAGCGCCTGCGGCGTTCCGATGTTCGTAGCATCGATGCTGCCGTTGACATCACCAATTACGTGATGCTGGAACTCGGTCAGCCGATGCATGCCTTCGACCTCGCCGAGATCAATGGCGGTATCCGCGTGCGCATGGCGGAAGAGGGTGAAAAACTGGTTCTGCTGGATGGCCAGGAAGTCAGCCTGCGTGCAGACACCCTGGTGATAGCTGATCACGAGCGCGCTCTGGCCATCGCCGGCGTGATGGGGGGCGAACATAGCGGTGTGAGCGGTAAAACCGCTGACCTGTTCCTGGAAAGCGCATTCTTCGACACCATCGCTGTGGCTGGTAAGGCGCGCTCCTATGGCTTGCATACCGACTCTTCGCATCGTTTCGAGCGGGGTGTGGACTCGCAGCTGGCGCGTAATGCAATGGAGCGTGCTACTGCGCTGCTGTTGGATATCGTCGGCGGTGAAGCCGGCCCGATCATTGAGGTGACCAGCGCCGAAGATCTGCCGAACGTCGCGCCGATCACTTTACGTGCCGAGCGTATCAGTCAGATGTTGGGCATGGAAATGGATGGCGCCGAGGTCGAGCGTCTTCTTGCCGCGTTGGGGCTGGGCGTAACCGCTCAAGGTGCAGGTCAGTGGCAGGTCAGTGTGCCGAGCCATCGTTTTGACATCAGTCTGGAGGTCGATCTGATCGAAGAGCTGGGGCGTCTGTATGGCTATAACCGCTTACCGGTTCGCTATCCGCAAGCGCGTCTGGCTCCGCAAGCCAAAGCCGAAGCCTCCGTCGAGTTGCCCGCCTTGCGTCGTCTGTTGGTCGCACGCGGTTATCAGGAGGCCATCACTTACAGCTTTATTGATCCCAAGTTGTTTGAGTTGTTCAGCCCCGGCATTCAGCCGTTGTTGCTGGCCAACCCGATTTCCGCCGACATGGCGGCCATGCGTTCCTCGCTATGGCCCGGGTTAGTCAAAGCGCTGCAGCACAACCTCAATCGTCAGCAGGCGCGTGTCCGTCTTTTTGAGAGTGGCCTGCGGTTTGTTGGCCAGCTTGAAGGGTTGAAGCAAGAGCCCATGCTGGCAGGGATTGTGTGCGGCACGCGTTTGCCGGAAGGCTGGGCGCATGCGCGTGATGGCGTAGATTTCTATGATGTTAAGGCGGACGTCGAAGCGTTGCTGGCCAGTGCGGGGGCGGGTGGCAGTTTTGCATTCGTGCCAGGCGAACATGCTGCATTGCATCCAGGGCAGACGGCTCGAATTGAGCGGGAAGGTCGCGTTGTTGGCTTCTTCGGCGCTATCCATCCTGAGCTTGCCAAGGTGCTGGGGTTGGATCAGTCCGTGTTCATGTTCGAACTGGTATTAAGTGAGATCACTCAAGGTGTGATGCCGAAATTCCAGGAGCTGTCCAAGTTCCCTGAAGTGCGGCGCGACCTTGCATTACTGGTTGATCGTGACGTCCCCGCGCAGGATCTGCTCAGCGCTATTCGTGACGCAGCTGGCGAGTGGTTAACTGACCTCAGGCTATTTGACGTGTATCACGGTAAAGGCATTGATCCTCATAGAAAAAGCCTGGCTGTTGGCTTGACCTGGCAACATCCATCGCGCACTCTTAATGACGACGAGGTGAGTACCACAACGCAAAATATTCTCACCTCCCTGGGACAAAGGTTCAACGCCACGTTAAGGAAGTAGCGTATGGGGGCTCTGACGAAAGCTGAGATGGCGGAACGTCTGTATGAAGAGCTGGGCCTGAATAAACGGGAAGCCAAGGAGTTGGTGGAACTGTTCTTTGAAGAAATCCGCCAAGCGCTGGAGCTCAACGAACAGGTCAAGCTCTCGGGGTTCGGTAATTTTGATCTGCGCGATAAGCGTCAGCGCCCCGGTCGCAATCCAAAAACAGGAGAGGAAATCCCGATCACGGCTCGCCGTGTCGTGACTTTCCGTCCAGGCCAGAAACTTAAAGCCAGGGTCGAGGCGTATGCTGGAACCAAGTCATAACGACGAACTGCCCGCGATACCCGGCAAGCGCTACTTCACCATTGGTGAGGTGAGTGAATTGTGTGCTGTCAAACCACATGTCTTGCGTTACTGGGAGCAGGAGTTCCCACAGCTCAATCCAGTTAAGCGGCGTGGTAATAGGCGTTACTACCAGCGTCAGGATGTGCTGATGATTCGTCAGATCCGCGCGCTGTTGTATGATCAGGGCTTCACCATTGGCGGAGCGCGTCAGCGTCTCTCGGGTGATGAGGCAAAAGATGACAACACGCAATACAAACAGCTCATCAAGCAGATGATTGCCGAGCTTGAGGATGTACTGCTAGTGCTTCGCAAATAATGCTACGGAAGTAAAAAAAACTTCCACAATTCAGCAGCTTATTGTAGAGTCCTCACCGCTTCCAGTAACACGGAAGCACAGTCGGGGCGTAGCGCAGCCCGGTAGCGCACTTGCATGGGGTGCAAGGGGTCGAGTGTTCGAATCACTCCGTCCCGACCAAAAACCCTAGAAAATCCAACCACCTAGCGGTGGTTGGATTTTTTTATGGGCGATTATTTTTTATTGAGCTTCAAATAAGCGCTTCTGGTGACCGTTTGTGCTGAGCTACGTTTCCGTAGTGGTTGGTTGGCGCGCCATTGCTGGGGGATGCATAAAGCGAGCTGGCCCTCTCCTCCGCACCGCTAGCTGTGATATCTCAGTAGGTCGTTCATCCGGGGGCATTCCCGGAATTCTGGAAGTGCGACCAACCAAATTTTCCAGGAGCCCCGGATGAACCTGCATACACATGCCTGTATTAGCCCGCGAGGTCGAGTTCTGCTAGTGCCATGCTCAAAGGCCTGCGCGTAGGGGATGCCGCGCAAGCCGCGGGAGTAAGTGTTCGAACAGGCTAACTAGGCCGCTTCTGGAGGCCAGGGCACTGGCTCACCAGTGACCGTCAGCAATGCTCGGACGGTGCCGACTGGGAGTTCGTCCATGTAGCCATCGATGATGCGGTCCCGACCGGCCTTCACCAGTCTGCACTTAGGGCGAGCGAGGCAGTAGTGCCTGTCGCGTTACTGCAGCCCCTACGCTACTAGCGCGGGCTGGGTATCCGCTTTCGCCGGGTCATGACGAACAATGGCGCCAGCTAACGCTCCCAGGCATTCCTGCAGCTATGCGCTCGCCTTGCTGCGGCACATCCTTCAAAGCGCAATCCGCCACACACTAGTGGCAAGGCGGAGCGGTTCATCCAGGCTGGTCTGTCCCGGAACTGGTGGAGAGGTCGCTCTGGCCCCCAGATCTGGTGCGATAGCGCTAGCAGTTGGACTGTTCTCTCATAGGTGGTGCAAATTTCTCGAATACAGGGCTTGTATTGATAATTATTATCATTAATATGCGAGTCACATAGTAGCCGAGGATAGATCGGTGGGGACGTTCTACAGCTTGGGAAAGCAGGCGGCATCTATGACATGGATGGACGCCAACATTCGTACAAAGGAGTTGGAGCTCATCTACTGTGAGCATCGACATATCCTCATTGATGCTGCCCGTGGCGTGCTCGGTTGCAGAGCTCGTGCCGAGGATGTAGTGCAGGATGCCTTTCTTAAACTCTTGGAAAGTGCTGAGCGCAATATCATTGAGGAGCCGCTGCGCTACCTTTTTCGTATGGTGCGAAATTTGTCTATTGATCGTTTGCGCCGCTTGGCTCTGGAGGGGCGCTACAGCAATGACGAGGACTCTTTGGATGCACTGCTGGTACCGCAATCCGGTACAGAGCAGCAAGCCATCGGTCAATTGCAGTGGCAGCGCTTGCAACGGGTGCTGGACGAACTTCCGGAGCGCACCCGAGCCGTGTTCACAATGAGCCAATTGGAGGGCTACAGTCAGCGCGAAGTAGCTACTTTCTTAAGCGCCTCGCCGACCCTGGTGCATTTTCTCCTGCGTGACGCCCTTGATCATTGCCGCAGTCGCCTTGAGCCCTCCGCGACATGACACGTGTTTATTTTTCACTCCGGACCTGACCCTATGAAACTGCTCCAACTACTGTTCCGTGATAATCGCCTGCCATTAGTTGGCATCATGTTGCTCAGTCTGTGCAGCGCCGTTCTTAGTGTTGGCGTAATTGCTTTTATCAACTTGCGCCTTATCGGGGTCAAAGATGACTTGGGACTGACACTTATAAGTTTTATTGGATTACTGACACTGCTGCTGGCTTGCGCGGGTGGAGGGCAGGTGGCCTTGCACAGGCTCGGGCATCATTTCGTGTATCGCCTGCGTCGCAACCTGGTGCGTCGAGTTCTGGATACTGATATCGAGCGACTGGAGCAAATCGGTGGTGCACGGATTCTCGCTAGCCTATCGAGCGATATCCGTAACATCACCATCGCCTTTGTGCATATGCCGGAGCTGGTCTATGGCCTGATTCTTAGCATCGCTGCATTCGGCTACTTGGCCTGGCTGTCGCCTGCGCTGTTCGGTATCACCGCCGTCTGGCTGGGTTTAACCCTTCTGGTGGGCTGGTTCTTCGTCGGCAAGGTCAATAAACACATACGGCTATTACGCGAGGCCGAAGATCATCTGTACCAGGATTACCAGGCGATTATTGATGGTCGCAAAGAGTTGGCCTTGAACCGAGATCGCGCGCGCCTACTGTTCGACGAGGAGTTTGATCGCGACGCCCAGGTCTATCGCGACAATGTCACCCGGGCGGATATCTTCAACGGCCTTGCGGGTAGCTGGGCCAATTGCATGGTGCTTGGCAGCATTGGACTGGTGTTCTTCTGTGCCAGCGGTCTGGGCTGGGCCGAAGCCAGCGTCGCGGCCACCTTTGCCCTGACTGTGCTGTTTCTGCGCGCTCCCATGGTCGCGGCCGTGGCGGCGCTGCCCAGCCTGCTGGCCGCGCGCATCTCGCTTGGTAAGCTCGAGTCTCTGGAATTGGCGGCCGAAACTTCGGAGATAGCCAGGCTATCGAGCCCGGCCCACTGGCAATGCCTCCAGTTGGCGGGTGTTGAGTATCGCTATCCGGGTGATGGTGGCGAAGCAGGCTTCGATGTGGGTCCCATTGATCTGCAGTTGTATCGCGGCGAGTTGGTGTTCTTGGTCGGCGGCAATGGCAGCGGAAAATCGACGTTGGCTCGCCTGTTGACGGGGCTGCACCGGCCGAGTGCCGGGGAGATTCGTCTCGACGGTCAGCCAGTGCAGGCTGAACAGTGGCAGGCCTATCGCCAGTTGTTCGCTAGCGTGTTCACTGATTTTCATCTGTTCTCACGCCTGCTTGGGCCGCTCGGTCAGGAGGTGGATGAGTCGCTGGTGGGGCGCTGGCTGGATCAATTACGACTGCGCCGCAAGATACGCTTCTCTGCCGGCCGGTTAGCCGGTACGCGTTTCTCCCAAGGCCAACGCAAGCGCCTGGCCCTTCTTCTGGCAATGCTGGAGGATCGAGATATTCTGATCCTCGACGAATGGGCGGCTGACCAGGATCCGTTGTTCCGTCGCCTGTTTTACCGCGAGTTACTGCCGCAACTTAAAGCGGCCGGTAAGACAATCATTGCCATCACCCATGACGACCATTACTTCGACCAGGCCGACCGACTCCTCAAAATGGATGGCGGCCGCTTGTACGAGCTCAGCGGCCAGGCCCGCGAACGTGCCACGCGCGATGCGGTCATGGAGATAGCTGATCGCGCAAATGCCGAAGTAGTCGGCGCCCCCCTATGAGTTGAAGTTTAAAGCGCCTTCGGGCGAGAGCTTCGCTCGTCCGTAATTTGCAGTTAAATAAAAACTATTAGCAACCTTATTCGTCTTTAAGGCGAGCCAATTCGATTGGCATATGCGAGGTACTGAGAATGAGCCTGGATAATCCGCAAACTACCTTCCTGGTGGTTATCAATGACCAACAGCAATACGCCATTTGGCCAGCCTACAAAGCAGTCCCCGCTGGCTGGCAGGATGCGGGTGTGCGCGGCGACAAGCCTACCTGTTTAGCGCATATCGCCAGCGTTTGGACTGACATGCGCCCGCGCAGCCTGCGTGAGGCGATGGATGTTTAATGCTGCTGCTCTGCCAAGTTCAAGTAGTGCCAGGGTCCACTTACAAATCGGTGGAGCGCCTCACTGAAGCTTGGCGTTTTCGCGGCGTGTTACGCCACGACTTCGACTTGCCCGTGGCTCAGTGCCATCCGTGTCGAGAGAGGCTGTCGAGCGTTTGCGTGTAGTGGGCGCGCCGGACTTCAGCCTGAACGAAAGTCCTGTGCGCCTGGAGGCGTGAAAGTCGCCGTGCTTTCACTCTGGAGTGGCTGGAAGGCGATCACGCCTACCTACGGCTTCAGGAAGACGAGTGGCTATCCCTGATCGAATTCCATGCCTTGCGCCTGTTGCAGCGCGAGGCGGCCGGTGCGCCCCTGAGCGCCTAGGCCAATGCCTGCGAGGTAGTGTTGATGAACGCGCAAACCGAGTGCCAGCCCGTTGCTGCCCTGCAATGGGCTCCGCTGTCCTTCGCCCAGCAGCGGCTGTGGTTCTTCAGCCGCCTGGAAAGCGGCAGCACCGCCTACAACATTGGTGGTCTGCTGCGCTTCGAGGGGGCCCTGGATCTGGACAGCCTGTGTCATGGACTGGATCAGGTCTACGCTCGCCATGCCGCACTGCGCACCGTGTTCCGCGAGCAGGATGGCCTGGCCCAGCAAGCCGTGCTGCCTCCCGGCTCGATGCCGCTGGAGATCATCGAACTGGAAGGCGGCGACGATCACCTTGAGGCTTTGGCGCGTGGTTTCATCGAGGCCGAGTACGATCTGACCCGGGGGCCGCTGGTGCGCTGCGCCCTGTATTGCCTCGGCAAGAGCAGCCACGCCTTGGCGGTGGGCATGCACCACATCATCTCCGACGCCTGGTCGGTGCGGGTGATGGTCGAGGAAATGGCCGAGTTCTATCGTGCCCGCCTACAGAATCGCCAGCCGGTCATGACGCCGCAGCCCCTGCAATACAGCGAGTATGTCGTGGGCCAGCGCGACTGGCTCGATAGCGAGGCGGGCACCCGGCAGATGGCCTTCTGGCGCGAGCGCCTGGGCAGCGAGCAGCCGCCGCTGAGCTTGACTCCGGACTTCCCGCATAGCGCCCAGGCCGCGCGTCGTGCCGCCTACCGCACGCTGCAGGTGGAGCCAGCTCTGGTGGCGCGTCTCAGCGACCTGGCCAAGGCCAATGGCGCGACTCTGTTCACTGTGCTGCTGGCGGCCCTGCAGCTGCAGTTGGCGCGCCTGTCCGGCCAGCGTGAAGTGCGCATCGGCGTGCCAGTGGCCGGCCGTGCCAAGGGTTTCGAGCGCCTGCTTGGTTTCTTCGTCAACACCTTGGTGCTCAAGGCCGAACCACGTCCTGAGCAGTCGGTAGCGGACTGGCTGAGTCAGGCCCGCATCGGCTTGAAGCAAGCTCAGGCCAACCAGGAAATGCCTTTCGAGCGCCTGGTGGAAGAACTGGCGCCGAGCCGTAGTCTGGGCCAGCAGCCGCTGTTCCAGGTGGCGTTCAACTACCGGCGCCAGCATCCGCTGGCAGCCAACTGGCTGCCGGGCATCGAAACCGTGCTGGACGAGGTGCCGTCCAGCCAGATTCCCTTTGACCTGGCCCTGGACGCGGTGCGCGACAAGGGCGACCAGCTGTCGATCAACTTCGCCTACGCCGCCGACCTGTTCGCCGAAAGCAGCATCGAGCGACTGATCGCCGGCTTCCTTGAGGTGCTCGACGGCTTCGCCACCTCGCCGCAGGCCGCGCTGGGCGAACTGGGGCTGGTCAGCAGGGGTGAGCGCCGCTTGCTGGCCGAGTGGAATAAGCCGCGTCAGGCCTTCGATGCCGCGCGCTTGTTGCCTGAATTGATCGCCGAGCAGGCGCGCCTGCGTCCGGATGCCATCGCCCTGGTGCATGGCGGCGAGCGGATTGCCTTTGCCGAGCTGGAGTCTCGCTCCAACCAACTGGCCAATCTGCTGGTTTCCCACGGCGTACAGCCGGAGTCCCGTGTCGGCGTCTCGCTGGAGCGCGGTAATGCGATGATCGTGGCGATGCTGGCGGTGCTGAAGGCCGGCGGCGCTTTTGTGCCGCTGGACCCTGACTATCCGCGTGAGCGCCTCAGCTACATGGTCGAGGACTCGGGGCTGAAGTGGCTGATCACCTCGTCCGATCTGGCCGAGCGCCTGCCGTTGTCCTCTGCGGTTGAACCGCTGTATCTGGATCAGCTGGATCTGTCCGCGTGTGACTCCTCAGCGCCTGAGGTACAGCTCCATCCGCTGAATCTGGCCTACCTGATCTACACCTCCGGCTCCACCGGCCAGCCCAAGGGCGTGGCGGTGAACCACCTCGGCCTGAGCATGCATGTGCAAACCATTGGCCAGCGCTATGGCATGACCCCTGACGATGTGGAACTGCACTTCGCCTCGATCAGCTTCGACGGCGCCCTGGAGCGCTGGACTGTACCGCTGGCCTTCGGCAGTCGCCTGGTGATTCGTGACCAGGAACTGTGGAGCGCGGAGAAGACCTGCCAGGTGATCGCCGCCGAAGGCGTGACCATTTCCTGCCTGCCGCCGAGCTATGCCCAACAACTGCTGGATTGGGTGGAAAGTCAGAACCTGAAGCTGCCTGTACGTTCCTGGACCCTGGGTGGCGAAGCTTTTACCCGCGAAACCTACGAGCGCCTGCAGAAAGTGCTGCAGCCGCAACGGATCATCAACGGCTACGGCCCGACCGAGACGGTGGTCACCCCGCTGATCTGGGAAGCCTATCCGGGTGACAGCTTCGAGGCGGCCTATGCGCCGATCGGCAATCCGGTCGGCCCGCGCCGCCTGTATGTGCTGGATGCCGAGCTGAACCTGCTGCCCATCGGCGTGGCCGGTGAGCTGTATATCGGCGGTGAAGTCGGTCTGGCTCGCGGTTACTTCCAGCGCCCCGAGCTGACCGCCGAGCGCTTCCTGCCCGATCCGTTCGGCCAGGCAGGGGAGCGCATGTACCGCACCGGCGATCTGGCGCGCTGGCGTGCCGACGGCACCCTGGATTACCTGGGACGGGTCGATCACCAGGTGAAGATCCGTGGCTTCCGCATCGAGCTGGGCGAGATCGAGAGCCAGCTGCTGGCCCTCGAAGGCGTGCAGGAGGCGGCGGTCATTGCCCGCGAGACGCCGGCCGGCAAGCAACTGGTGGGCTATGTGGTGGCCAAACAGGGCGCCGATACTGCACCGCTGAAGGCCGAGCTGGCCAAGGTGTTGCCGGACTATATGGTCCCCGCGCAGATCATTGCCCTGGACAAGCTGCCGCTGACCCCGGCCGGCAAGCTGGATCGCGCCGCGCTGCCGGAACCGACCTGGCAGAGCCAGGACTACGAAGCGCCGCAGACCGACAACGAGCGTATCCTCGCCGCCATCTGGGCCGACGTGCTGGGTGTGGAGCGGGTAGGGCGCCAGGATCATTTCTTCGAGCTGGGTGGCGATTCCATCGTCGCCTTGCAGGTGGTCAGTCGTGCACGCCAGCAGGGGCTGGGCCTGACGCCGAAGGACCTGTTCCAGCAGCAGACCCTGGTGCAGCTGGCTGGTGTTGCCCGCAGCGTCACCGCACCGCTGGCCGATCAGGGACCGGTAACTGGCACAGCGCCGCTGCTGCCAATCCAGGCGCGCCTGCTGCAGCGCGAGAGCCTGGCCCCGTGCAACCAGTACCTGCTGCTGGAACTGGCCGAGCCGTTGCCGGCCGCCCATCTGGAACAGGCGCTGCAAGCCCTGGTTCAGCACCACGACGCCTTGCGCCTGCGCTTTGAGCGGCTCGATGGCCAGTGGCAGCAAGTACATGCCGCCGAAGCGGCGGGTTCTCTGCTGCAACGGGTCGAGCTGGCCGCCGGCGAGGACCCGCAGCCGCACTATGACGCCGTGCAGCGCAACATTGATCCGGCCAGCGGTTCACACCTGCGTGGTCTGTACCTGACCCAGCCAGGACAGGCCGATCGCCTGCTGCTGTCCATCCACCACCTGGTGGTCGATGGGGTGTCCTGGCGCGTACTGCTGGAAGACCTGCAGCGTGCCTGTCTGCAACTGGCCAGCGGCCTGGCGGTGCAGCTACCGGCCAAGACCAGTGCCTTCAAAACCTGGGGCGAGCGCCTGGTCGACTGGAATGTGGACGCACAACTGCCGTACTGGCAGGCCCAGCAGACCGGCGGCGAGCTCCCCCTGCAGAGCCAGGAGGCGGGCACCGAAGGAACCCGCAAGCGTATCGAGCTGAGTCTGGAGGCCGGCTTCACTCGCGACCTGCTGCAGGCTGGCCAGCGCGCCTATCGCCTGCGTGCCGACGAACTGCTGCTGACCGCCCTGAGCCGCGCGCTGTGCAGCTGGAGCGAGCAGCCGGCGCTGACCCTGCACCTGGAGAGCCATGGCCGCGCGCCGCTGTTCGAGGATATCGACCTGTCGCGCAGCGTCGGCTGGTTCACCAGCCTCTACCCCGTGCGCCTGCAGCCCGAGACCGAGCTGGCTGCCAGTCTCAAGGCGATCAAGGAGCAACTGCGCGCAGTGCCCGATCTTGGCCTGGGCTTTGGTCTACTGGCCCAACAAGGTCAATTGACCGAGCGCGCCCCGCAACTGCTGTTCAACTACCTGGGCCAGTTCGACGAGGGCAGCGATGGCTTGCGTCTGCGCGAAGGCGGCCTGTGGCGCGAAGCCGATGCGCCCATGGACGCTCCATTGGTCATCAATGCCGAGCAGCGTGGCGGTGCCCTGCAGCTGCACATCGACTTCAACCCTGCGCAGCTGGCGCGCACCACCTTGGAGGGCCTGGTCGCACGCCTGCAGGATGAGTTGCACAGCATCGCCCAGCACTGTGCCAAGGTCTCGCCACGGCTGACCCCCAGCGATGTGCCGCTGGCCGGTCTGAGCCAGATCGAGCTGGATGAACTGGCCGGCGTGGAGGACATCCACCCGCTGTCGCCGCTGCAGCAGGGCCTGCTGTTCCACAGCCAGCTGGAAGGCGCCGGCAGCTATGTCAGCCAGCTGCTGCTGCCGTTCACCGGCCTTGATCCTGCTCGCCTGCAGAACGTCTGGCGCCAGGTGCTGGCGCGCCACGGCGTGCTGCGCAGCCGCTTCCTGCTGGGCGAGCGCCCGTTGCAACTGGTGCAGGCCGAGGTCGAGCTGGACTGGCAGGAGCTCGACTGGCGCGGCGTCGCCGATTTCGAGGCGCAGCTGCAGGCCTTCTGCAGCGCCGAGCGCGAGCGCGGCTTTGCCCTCGACCAGGCGCCGCTGCTGCGCCTGGCGCTGATCCAGCGCGGCGCCGGTGACTTCGTGCTGGTCTGGACCCTGCACCATCTGTTGCTGGACGGCTGGAGCAACGGCCTGCTGTTCGCCGAGGTGCTGGCCCTGTATCACGGTGATCGCCTGCCGGCACCGGGCGGTCAGTTCCGCGACTACATCCACTGGCTCGAAGGCCAGGATGCGGCTACCGAGCAGGCCTTCTGGCGTGAACAGCTGGCCCCGCTGGACGGTGCCACACGCATCGCCGGCTGCCTGCCGTGCCGCGCCCCGGAGCAGGGCCATGCCCGTCATCCGCTGCCGCTCGATAGCGCCACCGAACAACGAATTCGCAGCTTCGCCCATCGCCATGGCCTGACCCTCAATACCCTGGTACAGGCCGCCTGGGCCTTGCTGCTGGCGCGCCTGACCGGCAAGCGCAGCCTGTGCTTCGGCGCCACCGTGGCCGGTCGCCCGACCGAGCTGGCCGGCAGCGAGCAGATGCTTGGCCTGTTTATCAACAGCCTTCCCGTTGCCGTGCAACTGCCGGCCGAGCAGCCGCTGGGCGACTGGCTGGCCGCGCTGCAGGTGCAGAACCTGCAGCTGCGCGAGCACGAGCACAGCCCGCTGCACGATATCCAGCGCTGGGTCGGCAGCGCCGGCGAGGCACTGTTCGACAGCCTGCTGGTGTTCGAGAACTACCCACTGGGCGAGGCACTCAAGCAGGCCGAGCGTGGCGAGCTGCGTTTGGGGCTGCCACAAAGCCACGAGTTCACCCATTACCCGATGACCCTGGCCGTGCTGCCGGGCAGCCGCCTGGAGCTGCTGCTGGCTTACGACCGTGCGCATTTCGATGCCGACGGCATTGCCCAGGTCGAGGCGTTGCTGCGCCAGGCCCTGGCGCAGGTCTGCGGCGACCCAGCGCGTGCGCTGGGCAGCCTGCAGCTGAGTTCCGCCGATGAGCAGGCACGGCTGGCCGAGTGGAACAAACCGCGCCAGTCCTTCGATGCCGCCCGCCTGCTGCCCGCGCTGATCGCCGAACAGGCGCGCCTGCGCCCGGAGGCCATCGCCCTGGTGCATGGCGGTGAGCGGATTGCCTTCGCCGAGCTGGAGTCTCGCTCCAACCAACTGGCCAATCTGCTGGTTTCCCACGGCGTACAGCCGGAGTCCCGTGTCGGCGTCTCGCTGGAGCGCGGTAATGCGATGATCGTGGCGATGCTGGCGGTGCTGAAGGCCGGCGGCGCTTTTGTGCCGCTCGATCCGGACTATCCGCGTGAGCGCCTGAGCTACATGGTCGAGGATTCGGGGCTGCAGTGGCTGATCACTTCCTCTGACTTGGCCGAGCGCCTGCCGCTGGGCGAGGGCGTTGAAGCGCTGTATCTGGATCGGCTGGACCTGTCCGCCTTCGAGGCATCGACACCGTCGGTACAGCTCCATCCGCTGAATCTGGCCTACCTGATCTACACCTCCGGCTCCACCGGCCAGCCCAAGGGCGTGGCGGTGAACCACCTCGGCCTGAGCATGCATGTGCAGACCATCGGCCAGCGTTACGGCATGACCCCGGACGACGTGGAGCTGCATTTCGCCTCGATCAGCTTCGACGGCGCCCTGGAGCGCTGGACCGTTCCGCTGGCCTTCGGCAGCCGCCTGGTGATTCGTGACCAGGAACTGTGGAGCGCGGAGAAGACCTGCCAGGTGATCGCCGCCGAAGGCGTGACCATTTCCTGCCTGCCACCGAGCTACGCCCAGCAACTGCTGGACTGGGTGGAGTCGCAGGGTCTGAAACTGCCGGTACGCTCCTGGACCCTGGGTGGTGAGGCCTTTACCCGCGAAACCTACGAGCGCCTGCAGAAGGTGCTGCAGCCGCAACGGATCATCAACGGCTACGGCCCGACCGAAACCGTTGTGACCCCGCTGATCTGGGAAGCCTACCCGGGTGACTCCTTCGAGGCAGCCTATGCCCCCATCGGTAACCCGGTCGGCCCGCGCCGCCTGTATGTGCTGGATAGCGAGCTGAACCTGCTGCCCATCGGCGTGGCAGGCGAGCTGTATATCGGTGGTGAAGTGGGCCTGGCTCGCGGTTACTTCCAGCGCCCCGAGCTGACCGCCGAGCGCTTCCTGCCCGACCCGTTCGGCGTCGCCGGCGAGCGCATGTACCGCACCGGCGACCTGGTGCGCTGGCGTGCGGACGGCACCCTGGATTACCTGGGCCGCGTCGATCACCAGGTGAAGATCCGTGGTTTCCGCATCGAGCTGGGCGAGATCGAGAGCCAACTGCTGGCCCTCGAAGGCGTGCAGGAAGCGGCGGTGATCGCCCGTGAGACGCCGACCGGTAAGCAACTGGTGGGCTATGTGGTGGCCAAACAGGGCGCCGACACTGCACCGCTGAAGGCTGAGCTGGCCAAGGTGTTGCCGGACTATATGGTCCCCGCGCAGATCATTGCCCTGGACAAGCTGCCGCTGACCCCGGCCGGCAAGCTGGACCGTGCCGCGCTGCCGGAACCGACCTGGCAGAGCCAGGACTACGAAGCGCCACAGACCGACCACGAGCGCATCCTCGCCGCCATCTGGGCCGAAGTGCTGGGTGTGGAGCGGGTAGGGCGCCAGGATCATTTCTTCGAGCTGGGCGGCGATTCCATCGTCGCGCTCAAGGTGGTCAGCCGCATTCGCCAGCAGGGCCTGCAGCTGCCGCTCAAGGCGCTGTTCGAGCAGAGCCGACTGGCCGACTGTGCGGCTTCCCTGCAACGCGAAGCTGTCGATGCGCCGGTGCTGCGCGCGCTGCCACGCGGTGGCGACCTGCCGCTGTCGCATGCCCAGCAGCGCCTGTGGTTCCTCAATCGTCTGGACCCGAGCAACGGTGCCTACCATATGCCGGCAGGCCTCGACCTGCAGGGGCGTCTGGACCGCCAGGCGCTGCAGGCCGCTTTCGACCAGCTGGAAGCGCGCCATGAGGCGCTGCGTACGCGCTTTGTCGAGGTGGGTGGCGAGGCGCGCCAGCGCATTCTGGCGCCGCAGGGCCAGCGCATCGACTGGTTCGACCTGCGTGAACTGCCGGCCAGTGAGCGTGAAATCGAGGCGCGCGATTATGCGCAGAAGCTGCTCACGCGCCCGTTCAACCTGGCTTCCGAGCCGCTACTGCGGGTGAGCGTGCTGCGCCTGGCCGATCAGGAGTACCGCCTGCTGCTGGTCCAGCACCACATCGTCTCCGATGGCTGGTCGATGCAGCGTTTCATCGGCGAGTTCGCCGCCGCCTACGCGGCGTTCGCCGAGGGCCGTACCGCGCAGTTCGCGCCGCTGCCGCTGCAGTACGCCGACTATGCCCAATGGCAGCGCGACTGGCTGAAATCCAGCGAAGCCACGCGCCAACTGGCTTACTGGAAGGCGCGCCTGGGTGAACACCAGCCGCTGCTGGAGTTGCCCACCGACCATCCACGCCCGGCTCAGGGGGCGCGCCAGGGCCTGCGTTGGCGCTTCGAGCTGTCGCCGTTGCTCACCGCGCAACTGCGCGCCCTGGCCCAGCGTGAGGGCAGCACCCTGTTCAGCCTGTTGCTGGCGGCCTGGCAGACCTTGCTGCACCGCTACAGCGGCCAGGAGGATATCCGCGTCGGCGTACCGGTGGCCGGGCGTAGCCTGGCGGAAATGGACGGCGTGCTCGGTTGCTTCATCAACACCCTGGTGCTGCGCGGCGAGCCAGCGGGGCTGAAACCCTTCCGCGATCTGCTCGGCGAACTGGTCCAGGCCAGCCGCAATGCCCTGGCCAACCAGGAACTGCCCTTCGACCAGTTGGTGGAAGCCCTGCAACCGACGCGCAGCCTGAGCCATCACCCGCTGTTCCAGGTGACCTTCAACCATCAGCAGGTGGACTTCAGCGCCCTCGGCAGCCTGCCGGGCCTGCGCGTGCAACCGCATGACCCGGGCGCCGCCGGCGCGCAGTTCGACCTGGCGCTGGATACCGAGGAGGCGGCCGATGGCAGCCTCAGCGGTTTCGTCAGCTACGCCGCCGAGCTGTTCGAGGCGCGCACCATCGCCCGCCTGGCACGGCATTTCGTACGGCTGCTGGAAGGCATCTGCGCCGACCCGAGTCAGCCCATCGGCCTGCTGCCGTTGCTGGAGGAAGACGAGCAGGCGCAGCTGGCCATCTGGAACGATACGGCCAAGGACTACGGGCCGCAGGTTTTCCTCAGTGAGCGCATCAGCCAGCAGGCCGCGCGCACGCCGCAGGCGCCAGCCCTGGTGTTCGGCGAGCAGACGCTGAGCTACGCCGAGGTGGAGGCACGTATCAACCAATTGGCCAACCGCCTGCGTAGCCTCGGCGTGCAGCGCGGCAGCCTGGTCGGTATCAGCCTGGAGCGCTCGCTGGAGCTGGTGATCGGCCTGCATGCCATCGTCCGCGCCGGTGGTGCTTACGTGCCGCTCGACCCGGAATACCCGCTGGAACGCCTGGCCTATCTGCTGGAGGATTCTGGCGTCGACCTGTTGCTGTCGCACAGCGCGCTGGTCGAGCGTCTGCCGCTGCCGGCCGGGCTCAAGGCCCTGGGCCTGGATCGCGAGGACTGCAGTGCCCAGCCGGTCACGCCGCCGGCAATCAGCCTCCAGGGCAACGATCTGGCCTACGTCATCTACACCTCCGGCTCCACCGGCAAGCCCAAGGGCGCCGGCAACAGCCACGAGGCCCTGGCCAACCGCATTCTGTGGATGCAGGAGGCCTATCAGCTCGGCGCTGGCGATGTGGTGCTGCAGAAAACCCCGTTCAGCTTCGACGTCTCGGTGTGGGAGTTCTTCTGGCCGCTGATCACCGGCGCCTGCCTGGCCGTGGCCGCGCCGGGCGACCATCGCGACCCGCAGAAGCTGGTGGAGCTTATCCAGCGCCACAAGGTCAGTACGCTGCACTTCGTGCCCTCCATGCTGCAGGCTTTCCTCCTACACCCGGACGTGGAGCAGTGCCAGAGCCTGACCCGCGTCATCTGCAGCGGCGAGGCGCTACCGGCGGAGCTGCAGGTGCGGACCTTCCAGCGCCTGCCGCAGGCTGGGCTGTACAACCTGTACGGTCCGACCGAAGCGGCCATCGACGTCAGCCACTGGACCTGCGTGGAGGAGGGGCGGCATGCCGTGCCGATCGGACGGCCGATCGCCAACCTGCGCCTGCATATCCTCGATGCCCAGCTCAACCCGGTGCCGCAGGGCGTGCCCGGCGAGCTGTACATCGCCGGCATCGGCCTGGCGCGCGGCTACCACCGCCGTCCGGAACTGACCGCCGAGCGCTTCCTGCCCGATCCGTTCAGCAGCGAGGGCGGACGCATGTACCGCACCGGCGACCTGGTGCGCTGGCGTGCCGACGGCGCCATCGACTATCTGGGGCGCATCGACCATCAGGTGAAGATCCGCGGCTTCCGCGTCGAACTGGGCGAGATCGAAGCCCAGCTCGGTGCCCAGCCGGGCGTCGCCGAGGCCGTGGTGGTGGCCCGCGACAGCCAGATCGGCAAGCAGCTGGTCGGCTATCTGGTGGCCGATCCGCTGCCGGTGGATGAGACCGCTTGGCTGGCCGGCATCAAGGCGGCATTGAAGAGCGAGCTGCCCGAGCACATGGTGCCCTCGATCCTGATGCGCCTGGAGCGCATGCCGCTGTCGCCCAACGGCAAGCTGGAGCGTCGTGCGCTGCCCGAGCCGGTGTGGCAGGCACGGGTTTACCGGGCGCCACAGAGCGAACGGCAGATCGCCCTGGCGGCTATCTGGCAGGAAGTGCTGGAAGTGGCCCAGGTCGGCCTCGACGACAACTTCTTCGAACTCGGCGGGCATTCACTGCTGGCCACCCAGGCCGTGGCCCTGCTGCGCCAGCGCCTGGGGCTGGAACTGCCGCTGCGCGCCTTCTTCGAAGCGGAAAACCTGGCGGCCCTGGCCGCCAACCTCGACGGTCAAGCCCCGGCCGCTGCCGAGGAAGAAGACCAAGACCTGCGCGACATGGCCGCGCTGCTCGACGAACTGGAGGCCCTGTGACCGCGCCCATCGACAAGGCCGCTCTGGCGCGGCGTTTCCTCGCCTTAGGGCCAGCAGAACAGAAGCGTTTCCTCGAACTGCTGGCCAGCAAGGGCATCCGCTTCGACCGTCTGCCGCTGGTGCCGGCGCCGCGTGGCCAGCATCAGCCAGCCTCGCATGCCCAGCAGCGCCTGTGGCTGGTGGCCCAGCTGGAGCCGGACAGCAGCGCCTACCACATGGTCGGCGCCTTCGCCCTGGAGGGTGAGCTGGATCGTGCCGCGCTGATGGCGGCTCTGGAGCTGATTGTCGAGCGCCACGAGGCGCTGCGTACGCGTTTCTACGAACACGACGGCCAGCTATGCCAGCGCATTGACCCGCCAGGTCCGCTGGCCCTGGAGGAGCGCGACCTGCGCGGCGAGGCCGAGGCCGTGCAGACCCTGGCCGATGCCCATGCGGCGCGGGCCTTCGACCTGATCGAAGGGCCGCTGCTGCGCGTGCAGTTGCTGCGTCTGGACGAGCAGCGCTGGCGCTTGCAGATCGTCTGCCACCACATCGTCTCCGACGGCTGGTCGATCGGCGTGTTCGCCGAGGAACTGGGCCGCGCCTATGCCGCGCTGCGCCAGGGGCAGGCGCCGCAACTGGCCGAGCTGCCGATCCAGTACGCTGACTATGCCCAGTGGCAGCGCGCCTGGCTGGAGGCCGGCGAGCGCGAGCGCCAGCTCGGCTACTGGCGCGAGCGCCTGGGTAGCGAGCAGCCGGTGCTGGCCTTGCCCTACAAGCTGGATGCGAGTGGCCAGCGGCACGCCGCGCGCCAGGCTGTCGCGGTGCCGCCAGCCCTGGCCGAGCGCCTGCGCCAACTGGCCCAGAGGGAGGGCGCGACCCTGTTCATGCTGTTGCTGGCGTCCTTCCAGCTGCTGCTGGCGCGCTACAGCAACCAGCGTGATATCCGTGTCGGTGTGCCGGTAGCCAACCGCCAGCGCGCCGAGACGGCGCCGCTGGTGGGCTTCTTCGTCAATACCCAGGTGCTGCGCGCCGAGTTCGATGTCGGCCTGAGTTTCCGTCAGCTGCTGGCCGAAGTGCGCCGTCACGCGTTGGACGCCCAGGACCAGCAGGACCTGCCGTTCGACCAGCTGGTGGAGGCCCTGGCGCCCGAGCGCAGCCTGGGCCAGACGCCGCTGTTCCAGGTGTTGTTCAACCACCAGAAGCGCGACCTCGGCGCCTTGCAGCTACCCGGCCTGCGCCTGGAACCGCTGGCTCAGGGGGTGCCGCACGCACTGTTCGACCTGGCCCTGGACAGCCTGGAAGACAGCGCCGGCCAGCTGCGCCTGACCCTGACCTGGGCCCGCGAGCGCCTCGACGATGGGCAGATGCAGAAGATGGCGGCGCATCTGCTGAGCCTGCTGGAGCGGGTCAGTACCGCACCGGATCAGCCTTTGGTGCGTCTGGAGGTGCTGGATGGTCAGGATCAGTTGCAACTGGCCGAGTGGAACATGTCGCGGCAGAGCTTCGATGCCGCGCGCCTGCTGCCCGCGCTGATCGCCGAACAGGCGCGCCTGCGCCCGGAGGCCATTGCCCTGGTGCATGGCGGTGAGCGGATTGCCTTCGCCGAGCTGGAGTCTCGCTCCAACCAACTGGCCAATCTGCTGGTTTCCCACGGCGTGCGCCCGGAATCTCGTGTCGGCGTCTCGCTGGAGCGCGGTAATGCGATGATCGTGGCGATGCTGGCGGTGCTGAAGGCCGGCGGCGCTTTTGTGCCGCTCGATCCGGACTACCCGCGTGAGCGCCTCAGCTACATGGTCGAGGATTCGGGGCTGCAGTGGCTGATCACTTCCTCCGACTTGGCCGAGCGTCTGCCGCTGGGCGAGGGCGTTGAAGCGCTGTATCTGGATCAGCTCGACCTGTCTGCCTTCGAAGCATCTGTGCCTATGGTGCAACTGCACCCGCTCAATCTGGCCTACCTGATCTACACCTCCGGCTCCACCGGCCAGCCCAAGGGCGTGGCGGTGAACCATCTCGGCCTGAGCATGCATGTGCAGACCATCGGCCAGCGCTACGGCATGACCCCGGACGATGTCGAACTGCATTTCGCCTCGATCAGTTTCGACGGCGCCCTGGAGCGCTGGACGGTGCCGCTGGCCTTCGGCAGCCGCCTGGTGATTCGCGACCAGGAGCTGTGGAGCGCGGAGAAGACCTGCCAGGTGATCGCCGACGAGGGCGTGACCATTTCCTGCCTGCCGCCGAGCTATGCCCAACAACTGCTGGATTGGGTGGAAAGTCAGAACCTGAAGCTGCCTGTACGTTCCTGGACCCTGGGTGGCGAAGCTTTTACCCGAGAAACCTACGAGCGCCTGCAGAAGGTGCTGCAGCCGCAACGGATCATCAACGGCTACGGCCCGACCGAGACGGTGGTCACTCCACTGATCTGGGAAGCCTATCCGGGCGACAGTTTCGAGGCGGCCTATGCCCCCATCGGCAATCCGGTCGGTCCGCGCAGCCTGTATGTGCTGGATGCCGAGCTGAACCTGCTGCCCATCGGCGTGGCCGGCGAGCTGTATATCGGTGGCGAAGTCGGCCTGGCTCGCGGTTACTTCCAGCGCCCGGAGCTGACCGCCGAACGCTTCATGCCTGATCCGTTCGGCGCCGCTGGTGAGCGCATGTACCGCACCGGCGACCTGGTGCGCTGGCGTGCGGATGGCACCCTGGATTACCTCGGTCGCGTCGATCATCAGGTGAAGATCCGTGGCTTCCGCATCGAGCTGGGCGAGATCGAAAGCCAGCTGCTGGCCCTGGACGGCGTACAGGAGGCGGCGGTGATCGCTCGTGAGGCGCCGGCCGGCAAGCAACTGGTGGGCTATGTGGTGGCCAAACAGGGCGCCGACACTGCACCGCTGAAGGCCGAGCTGGCCAAGGTGTTGCCGGACTATATGGTTCCCGCGCAGATCATTGCCCTGGACAAGCTGCCGCTGACCCCGGCCGGCAAGCTGGACCGTGCCGCGCTGCCGGAACCGACCTGGCAGAGCCAGGACTACGAAGCGCCACAGACCGACCACGAGCGCATCCTCGCCGCCATCTGGGCCGAAGTGCTGGGCGTGGAGCGGGTAGGGCGCCAGGATCATTTCTTCGAGCTGGGCGGCGACTCCATCGTCGCCTTGCAGGTGGTCAGCCGCGTGCGCCAACAGGGGCTGCAACTGGCGCCGCGCGAGCTGTTCCAGTTCCCCCGCCTGGCCGAGCTGGCCCAGGCGGCCCGCGCTGCTGGTGAGGAAATCGCGCAGGAACCGGTCACCGGCGAACTGCCGCTGGCGCCGATCCAGGCGCATTTCTTCGCCATGAATCAGGCGGAGCCGGCGCACTGGAACCAGGCGCTGAATCTGGAGCTGCTGCGTCCGCTTGATCCGATCCTGCTGGAGCAGGCACTGCAGGCACTGGTGGCGCATCACGATGGACTGCGCCTGCGTTTCGAGCAGCGCGACGGTCGCTGGGCCCAGCACTACGGCGAGGTGCAAGCTGATCAGATGCTGCTCTGGCAGCGCGAGGCGGCTGACGACGCGCAGGCCGAAGCGCTGTGCAACGAGGCGCAGCGCAGCCTGGACCTGGCCCGAGGGCCACTGTTGCGCGGCTTGCACCTGCGCCAGGCGGGCAAGGCGAATCGCCTGTTGCTCGCCGTCCATCACCTGGTGGTGGACGGGGTGTCCTGGCGCATCCTGCTGGAAGACCTGTTGGCGGCCTATCGCCAGCTGGAAGCCGGTCAGGCCCTGCGCCTGCCGGGCAAGAGCCAGTCCTACAAAGGCTGGAGCGAATCCCTGCAGCAATGGGCACGTAGCGACGCGGCGCAGGTCGAACTGGATGCCTGGTGCAGCCGGCTGAGTGGCCCGGCGCTGGCCCTGCCACGCGAGCTCGACGGCATCAGCGCCAGCCATGGCGACAAGCGCGAAGTGCGCTTGGCCCTGGATGCTGGCGAGACCAAGCGCCTGCTGCAGGCTCCGGCGCAGCTGGGCGTGCGTATCGATGCGTTGTTGCTTACCGCGCTGACACGCGCCCTGTGCCGTTGGAGCGGCCACTCCGGCCTGCGGGTCAACCTCGAAGGCCACGGCCGCGATGCGCTGGCCGGCGACCATGATCTGACGCGCACGGTCGGCTGGTTCACCAGCCTGTATCCGCTGCAGCTGCCGCACCTGGACGATCCGCAGCTGCAACTGCAGCGCGTGCAGCAGCATCTGCAGCAGGTCGAACACGGCGGCCAGGGCTACGGCGTGCTGCGTTGGCTGGGCGATGCGCAGGCGCGGGCTTCTCTTGCCGAGCTGCCGACCGCCGAAGTGATCTTCAACTACCTCGGCCAGTATCAGGCCGGCGCGGCGGCGGACTGGTTCCGCCCGGCCAGCGGCGGTGGTGCGGCGGTGGCGGCCGACAACCCGCTGGCGGCGCGTCTGGCGGTCAACGGCCAGGTGTTCGACGGCCAGTTGCAGCTGTCCTGGGAGTACGCGGCCAACCAGTATCGCGGCGAGACCATAAAATCCCTGGCTGCGGACTATCGCCGGGAGCTGCTTGGCCTGCTGGAGCTGGCGCGCGGCCAGGCCGTGCAGGGCCCGTCGCCCTTGCTGCGCCTGACCCGTCAGCAGGCAGATAAAGCCCCGCTGTTCTGCCCGCACCCGGTCACCGGCCGGGTCACCGGCTACCAGCCGCTGGCGGCGCGCCTGGACGGCACGCGCGAAGTCTTCGGCCTGCAGTGCCGCAGCTTCCTCGACCCGAGCTGGCGCGATGCTGCGCTGACCGAGATGGCCGATGCCTACCTGGCCGCGCTGCTTCAGCAGCAGCCGCAGGGCCAGTATCACCTGGTCGGCTGGTCGCTGGGCGGCAGCCTGGCCCTGGAGCTGGCGGCACGTCTGGAAGCACGGGGGGCGGAGGTGGCCTTCCTCGGCCTGCTCGACTGCTATGTGCCGGGCACCGAGATCGCTGGCGACGACGCCCGCCACCCGCAGGCCCGGGCCAAGCTGGTCGAGCATCTGCAGCTGTTGGCGCCGGAGCTACACGCCAAGGCCTGGGATGGCCTGTTCGAACGACTCTTGCAGCTGGAACCGCTGGACTGGCCGCAGGTCGCCAGCACCTGGTTCGCGGGGCAGGCGCTGGACGGCATGACCCGCCAGAGTCTGGAGGAACTGCTGTTCGCCTGGGCGCTGGAGCAGCATATGCGCCGCTTGTGTGCCGGCTACGCACTTCCCACGGTGAAGGTGCGTCCGCACTGCTGGTGGGCGGCGCAGCCAGCCGGACGCGCGGTCTTGCTGGAGCGTGGCCTGGAGCAGGTGCAGGGCAGGGCGGCCGCGCATCGACTGATCGAGGCCGATCACCAGGGTATCGTTCGTCATCCGCAGGTACTAGCCGAGTTGGCTCAGTTGCTGGAGCGATGACAGCTAAACGAGAAAATTGTCTTAAACGCTAAATTTTTTCCACGCAGGTTCGTCTAGTAGGGGTGAGCGGAATAAATACGAATCTTTCTTATTAGATTTAACTATGGAGCAGTGGATGGAACAGCAGTCGAAGTATCTGGCCAGAGCCCCCTTCCCTAAGGCGCATCTGCACGTGGCAATGGCATGTGCACTGGGTGCGCTGAGTTTTGCCACCTTGGCAGAGGAAGCGGCTCAGAAACCACTGGAGCTAGACGCACAGTACATCAGTGGCGAGCTGGATAGTCCGGTTGGCGAAGATCAAGGTTATGTGGCCAAGAACAGTCGCAGTGCTACCAAGACCAACACGCCCCTTAATGAAACTCCCCGCTCGGTATCTGTAGCTACCCAGCAGGAAATGAAGGATCGCAACGTTCAAACCATCAGTGATGCGCTGCGCTACTCGGCCGGCATTCAGGCTGGATATTTTGGTGAAGACAATAAGCAGGATTGGTTCATTCTGCGCGGCTTCAAGCAGGCCAATAATGGGCTGTTTCAGGATGGCGTACGTGTCTACTCCAGTGGTTTCTACAGCTGGCAGATCGACCCCTATATGCTTGAGCGCGTCGAGGTACTGAAAGGGGCCTCTTCCGTGCTTTACGGTCAATCCACACCTGGCGGCATCATAAATCTGCAGAGTAAGCGCCCCAATGCTGAGGCTAAGAACGAAGTAGGCCTGCAGTACGGCAGCTTCAACCGCAAGCAGCTGCAGTTCGATGTGGGCGGCAAGCTGGATGAACAGGGGGACGTCCTGTTCCGTGTGGTTGGCCTATCCCGCGACACGGGGACTCAGGTCGACGATGTCGATGCCGAGCGCTTATTGCTCGCACCATCCATGACATTCAACTTCAACGATGAAACCTCGTTGACCGTGCTGGCTAACTTCCAGAAAGACCGCTCCGACCCACAACTGCAGTTTCTTCCTGCCGAAGGAACGCTATACAACGTTGGTAACGGCTATATCGATACCGATACTGCGGTCGGTAACCCTGACTACGAAAAGTTTGACCGCACTCAATACTCCCTAGGATACGAGCTGAATCATCGCCTCAGCGATTCCTGGGACTTCCAGCAAAATTTCCGTTACGGTCATCTTGATGTCGACCTGCGCCAGATGTACTACGCCGGGCATTCCATTGACCTGCTGCGAAGCGCGGCTTCTTCCCTTGTTGGCGGCGCAACAAACGGTCCCGCTTTCAACTTCGCCTTTGGCATGGTCAGCGCCGCTTACCCCGATCTGAACGATCCTAGCCGACAGAAGATTATGCGTGGTTTGACCTATACCGATGGTCAAGCCGACAACCTGTCGCTGGATAACCGCCTAGTCAACTACTGGCGCGGTGAAGTGCTTGAAAGCACCTTCCTGGCTGGCGTCGACTATCAACAGCTGAAGATTAACGAAGAGTCCTTTGGTTCTGATCCGCTAATTCGTGAACCGCTCAATGCCTACAACCCCAGTTATGGCAGCGTAAACTTGGTAAAACTGGGTGCCGCAGGACTGAGTCCTGTTACCGCGTCCGACCTGCAAGACAAGCGTACTCGTGCCGATCAAATCGGTATCTATATGCAAGAGCAGCTCAAGGTCGATGATCACTGGGTACTCCTGCTTGGCGGTCGTTACGACAATGCCCGTTCTGATATCGACAACCGTACGACTGGTGTGCACAAAAGCATTCGCGACGAGGAGTTCACTTGGACTGTGGGGTCGGCTTACGTCGCAGATAACGGGCTGACTCCTTATGTCAGCTACTCCGAGTTCTTCCTGCCCGTTAGCGAGATCAACCCGACTACTGGCGATCCGTATAAGCCGGAGAGTGGCGATCAGAAGGAGGTTGGCCTGAAGTACGAGCCGCAAGGATTCGACGGCTCTTTCAACTTGGCTTTGTTTGAGCTGACTCAGCAGAACGTGCGAAAAACTACGGGAAATGGAATTCGCACTCAGTTAGGGGAAGTGCGTAGTCGCGGCATCGAACTTGAGGCCGCTGCGCAGGTGGTCGATAACTTGAGTTTGGTAGGCTCCGTCACTCTGCTCGATGCAGAAACGACCAAGACCACCGTTGGCGCCGAAAAAGGAAAAACCCCTTCGCAAGTAGCTGATCGTTTGGCCTCACTGTGGGCGACCTATCGCTTCAGTGAGGGCTGGTTGAATGGATTTGCTGTAGGTGCAGGTGCTCGCTATACCGGCGAAAGTTATGGCGATAACAGAGAAACCGACACTCTGCGTTTACCGTCTTACACAGTATATGACGCCATGGTCAGCTACAAACTTCAGGACGTAACGTTCCAGGTAAATGCAAACAACGTCACTGACAAGGAATACGTGGCTACCTGTGACTTCTACTGCTGGTACGGCAACCGTCGCAACATCATCGCCAGTGCTACCTATGAATTCTAACAAGCTGACCCGGCTGCCGCTGCCTGATGGTCGGCAGCTGAGCGCCCGCGACGATGGTGCCAGCCTGGCGCTGCACCTGGACGAGCATGCGCTGCTGCGTGCGCAACGTCAGGGTGAGTTGCTGGTTCCGC
Organism: Pseudomonas sp. SL4(2022); assembly: GCF_026625725.1. Classification (NCBI taxonomy): domain Bacteria; kingdom Pseudomonadati; phylum Pseudomonadota; class Gammaproteobacteria; order Pseudomonadales; family Pseudomonadaceae; genus Pseudomonas; species Pseudomonas sp. SL4(2022). The sequence goes on along the minus strand of NZ_CP113060.1, from coordinate 4,141,420 downwards.
TGGAACTGGCCCTGGCCGAACAGGCCGAGGCACTATGGCTGCTGGCCTATTGGTGTTTCGCCAACGAGCCACAACGGCAAAGCCTGGTGCTGCGGCTGGAGCAGGTCGACCCGGCGCTGCTGAACAGCGGCCTGCTGGTCGTCGCAGGTGACGAACTGTGCATCGAGCGTGTGCGGTTCTGGCAACTGCCGGGGCCGTTCCTGCGTAACGTCAGTCATGCCGGTTACCCGCAGCAGATGATCATGCACGCCAGTGGGCGGCGTCATCCGCGCCGTGGGCCTAAGCCGGTGGGTGAAGTCTATCGGCGCTTCGATGCCAACCTGGGCGCGTGGATTTCCCTGCGCACGTTGGATATCGACGAGGACCTGGCGCGCTTCAACCGCTGGCAGAACAGTGCCCGGGTGGCTGCGTTCTGGCAGGAAGAGGGCGATCTGGACAAGCACCGCCGTTACCTGCAGGAACTGCTCGACGATCCGCGTGTGCTGCCGCTGATCGGTTGTTTCGACGATCAGCCGTTCGCCTATTACGAAGCCTACTGGGCCAAGGAAGACCGCATCGCGCCGTTCTACGCGGTAGACGACTACGACCGTGGCATCCACATGCTGGTCGGCGAGGAAAACCATCGTGGTCCGCACAAGGTGGCCAGCTGGCTCAACGCGCTGACTCATTACCTGTTGCTCGACGACCCACGCACCCAGCGCATTGTCGCCGAACCGCGGGCCGACAACGCCCGGATGATCGGCCACATGCAGGCCCAGGGTTACCACAAGGACAAGGAATTTCATTTCCCCCACAAGCGCGCGGCACTGATGATCCAGTCCCGCGAGGTGTTTTTCGAACGCTGCAATTTGGCGTAGCAAGCGCAGCAAAAGACTGTCGCTTGGTATGCAGACACAAGATGAGTCGCGCTTAACGCGGCCACTGACTGATGAGGTTGGGCAAGGCGAGTGCCGTTCCGCCATAGAACCCACTTGACCTTCACACGAGCCATTTGCGGGATCGGTGCCTGACATGAGCATAGAAACGCTGGAATACGATGTAATCGGCCTGGGCTTCGGCCCGGCCAACCTGGCCATTGCCGTGGCCCTCGACGAAGACCGCCGCACGCGCGAGCAGGGCGGTCTGCGTTATTGCTTCCTGGAAAAGAAACCGGCCTTCGAGTGGCACGGTGGCATGCTCCTGGAAGACAGCCGCATGCAGATTTCCTTTCTCAAGGATCTGGCTACCCTGCGCAACCCGGCCAGCCGCTTCACCTTCGTCAACTACCTGCACCAGAAAGGGCGCCTGGCGTCCTTTATCAACGTCGGCACCTTCACGCCGTCGCGCCTGGAGTACAACGACTATCTGGGTTGGGCCGCCGCCCAGTTCAACGACCGCGTGCACTACGGCGAGGAAGTCATTGCTGTCGAACCGGTGCTTGATGGCGGGGAAGTGACCCGGGTCAAGGTGATCTCGCGCCTGGCCGACGGCCGCACCCGTGCGCGCATCACCCGCAACCTGGTGGTCAGCATCGGCGGTGAGCCGGTGGTGCCCGAGGCGTTCCGCCCGCTCAAGGGCGATGCGCGTGTGATGCACTCGTCCGGCTACCTGGAGCGTATCCACGCCTGTGGCGAGCCCAAGCGCCTGGCGGTGCTGGGTTCCGGGCAGAGCGCGGCGGAAATCTTCACCGACCTGTGCGGCCGTTACCCGCAGGCCGAGGTCTCGCTGGTGATGCGCAGCCAGGCCCTGCGCCCGGCGGACGACAGCCCGTTCGTCAACGAGATCTTCGATCCGGACTACACCGACGTGGTTTACGGCCAGTCCTCGGAGGAGCGCCAGGCGTTCATCCAGGCCAACGCGCAGACCAACTACTCGGTGGTCAACCTGGACCTGATCGAGAGCATCTATCACCGTCTGTACCTGCAGAAGGTCACCGGTCATGCGCCGCACAGCCTGCTGACGCAGCGCAGCATCGAAGCGGTGGAGGCGGACGCCGAGGGCATTCGCCTAAACCTGAGCGGTCCGCAGGGCGTGGAAGAGCGTCTGTACGATGCCGTGGTCTTGGCCACCGGCTATCGCCGCGACGGCTACAAGCGCCTGCTCGGTGGATTGGCCGCGCACCTGGGCGAAGGCGTCGAGCGCGACTATCGCCTGTGCTGCCAGCCGCACATGAGCGCAGGTATCTATCTGCAGGGCTGCTGCGAGTCCAGTCACGGCCTGAGCGACACGCTGTTGTCTGTGCTGGCCATACGTTCACAGGAAGTGGTCGACGCTTTGTTGGATGATCGCCGCCACCGACACACCCAAGGAGTCGCCAGCGCATGCGCCTGACCCAGGCGGGGGGCCGATGATCCCGGCCATTGCCCCGCTGTTCCAAGGGCCTTTCGCCCATTACCGCGATGTTCTCACCCTTGCGGATGACCCACGCCCGGCACTGTCCGGGCGTGAGTTTGTCAGCGCCGAACGTCTGGAAGAGCAGATGCTGCGCTTCGCCCCCGAGCACGCCGAAGGCGATCGCCGGGCGCTGATGTCGCTGTGGTCCAAGTACTACTTCCTGCGCCTGATTCCGCCGGTACTGGCTGCCGGACTGATCCTTAACTGGCGCCTGCCGCTGGACTTCGACGAGATCCAGGTGGTGGTCGGCGCCGACGGCCTGCCCGAGGCGTTCAAGCTGCCGCATGCCGGCGAGCGCTGGAGCAGCGCGCCGGCCAATGGCTTCGAGCGTTTCGCCGGGCTGCTCGACGACAACCTGCTGCCTTTCATCGACGCACTGCGCAGCCATCGCAAGGTCGCCGCACGGGTGCTGTGGAGCAACGCCGGCAACTACTTCGAGTGGTTCATGAGCACCCTCGGCGGCCTGCCGTTCCCCAAACCGATGCTGGCCCAGGGCTTCGAGGTGCTGGAAAGCCAGCTGCGCCCCGATGGCAGCCGCAATCCGTTGTGCCAGCCGGTGCTCTATGTGCCCCAGGGCGAGGGCTGCGCGCCCTGGCGCCAGCGCAAGCAGTGCTGCATCCGCAACGAGCTGGGCATGGCCATGTGCGACAACTGCCCGCTGCTCGAAGAGCCGCCGGCGGAAGGCGTGGCCGTACTGGATTGAGGGTGTTCGCGAGCCGTTCTCTCGCTCCTGCATGATTGGTTTGCGTAGGAGCGAGTTTCTGCTGGCGAATAGCTTTCAGCCGTAGCCCGGATGCAATCCGGGAAACAGGCGGCTCGGCTCCCGGATTACATCCCGGCTACAAGGCGAGCGAGCAGCCTTGAGAGCCTTAGCGTCGATACAGGCACAGCATGAAGTAGGCGCCACCCAGCAGCGATGCCAGCAGCCCCGCAGGCAATTGCGCGGGGAACAGCAGGGTGCGTCCCAGCCAATCCGCCGCCACCATCACCAGTGCACCCAACAGCGCTGCGCCGAGCAGTTGCGGCACGGCGCGGGCCAGGCCGAGCAAGCGCGCCAGGTGCGGTGCCAGCAGGCCGATAAAGCTCAGCGGGCCGACGATCAGGGTGGCGCCGGCGGTGAGCAGCGCAGACAGCAGCAACAGCACAAAACGGCTTCGTCCCAGCGGCACGCCCAGGGCGCGCGGCGTGCCATCGCCCAGCGGCAGCAGTTCCAGCCAGCGGCCGAAGGGCAGCGCGACGACCAGCAGCACCAGGCTGCAAACCAGTACCCACAGCGCCATCTGCGGGCCGACGAAATAGGTCGAGCCGGACATCCAGCCCAGCAGGTTCTGCCCGCGTGGGTCGCCGCCGGCCAGCAGGATCACCTGCAGGGCGTCGAACAGCGCGGTGATGCTGATGCCGATCAGCAGCACCCGCTCGGGGGCGAAGCCGGAGCGGCGTGACAAGCCGAGCAGCAGCGCAAGGGTTAGACCAGCACCCAGGCCGCCCAGCGCCAACTGGGCCAACGGCCCGGAGTAAGGCAACAGGAACAGCAGGGTGATCAGCCCCAGGGCGGCACCCGCGCTGATGCCGAGCACCTCGGGGCTGGCCATCGGGTTACCGGTCAGGCGCTGGATCATGCAACCAGCCAGGGCCAACATGCAGCCGGCGGCAGCGGCGGCCATCACCCGTGGCCAGCGCCAGTCGAGCAGAGTGGCGTCGCCCAGATTCCACTGCCAGCCGTCCAGGCCACGGCCCAGGCCGAGGGCGATCAACAGTGCGCAGGCTAAAGCCACAGCCAACGGCAGCAAGCGTCTGGCCGGGAATGGATGACGGCTGAACTGATGGCCGTCGCCGCTGTGCGGCTGACCACCGGCCAGGCGCAGGCGTGGCAACAGCCAGAGCAGCAGAGGCGCGCCGAGCAGGGCGGTGGCGGCACCGGTGGGCACCAGTTCGGCGAGGTTGCCAGCCAGACGCTGGATACCCAGATCGGTGACGCTCAGCAGCAGGCCGCCGAGCAGCGGCGCCCAGCGCAGGCGCTGGGCGAAAGTACGCGCGCCGAGCAGGCGCACCAGGGCCGGGGCGGCCAGGCCGATGAAACCGATCACGCCCACCGTGCTGACCACGCAGGCAGCCAGGTAGACGGCCAGAGTCAGGGTGACGAAACGCAGGAAACGCAGCGGCACGCCCAGGCTTTTCACGCCGCTGTCGTCGAGTTCGAGCAGGGCCAGTGGACGCAGCAACGGCAGCAGGAGCAACAGGCCGACGACCAGGCGTGGCACGAGGAACTGCACGCTGCTCCAGCTGTTCTGGCTGAGCGAGCCGGAGCCCCAGATAAACACTGCGTTGAGGTCCTGCTGCTGGACCAGCATCAGGGTCACGTTGAGTGCGCTCAAATACAGTGTCACCACCAGACCGGCGAGGATCAGTGTCAGCGGCGCCAGGCCACGTCGCCAGGCTAGAGCAAACACCAGCAGGGAGGCCAGGCCGCCGCCGGCCAGGGCCACCCATTCGCGGCCGAAATCCAGTAGCCAGGGTGCCCATAAGGTGGCCACCAGCAGGCCTAGCTGGGCGCCGCTGGCCACACCCAGGGTGGTCGGCGAGGCCAGCGGGTTGCGCAACACCTGCTGCATCAGGGTGCCGGCCAAGGCCAGCACGGCGCCGCAGAGCAGGGCCATGCACAGGCGTGGTAACCAGCTGAAATGCAGGATCAGCTGCGCCATGTCTCCGCTTTGTGGGGCAAACATGGCCTGCAGCCATTGTCCGCTCGGAAGACGCTGGTCCAGGTGAGTGAAGGCAAGGGCCAAGGTCAGTGCCAACAGCAGGCCGCACAGCCAGGCAGGATGGCTGGAGAAGCCGCGATGAGTGCGCACGGGCAGTAGTCCTTGAGCCAGGTCGGTCATTGCGTGCTCTCCGGCAGCAGGCGCGCCTCCAGCAGGTTGGCGAATCGCTCTGCGGCCATCAGGCCGTTGAAGCTCCAGACTGGCGGCAGGTCATACAGACGCCCCGCGCGCACGGCCGGCAGCTGATTCCAAAGGGCGCTGGCGACCAGACCATCCTCGGTGCCGGGCGGCATGGGTTTCAGATAGAGCAGGGCGGCCTCGGGCGTCTCCGCCAGGCGGTCGATACCCTGCTGGCTGAAACCCCAGTAATTGGTCGGGCCCTGCCAGGCGTTACGCAGGCCGACGCGATCGAGTACGCCCTGGTAGATGCTCTGCTTGCCGAACAGGCGCACGTGGCGCTGGTCGAGGAAGGTCATCACGTAGAAAGGTGGCAGCGCTTGTGCTGCCAGGCGCTGGCGGACCCGCTCCATCGTGGCATCGATGCGGGTAATCATCGCTTCGCCTTCGGCCTGCCGCCCAAGCAGTTCGGCCAGCTCGCGGGTCACCCGCTGGGCACCGATATAGGCCTCGGTTTCCGGGGTGTAGATGGCCAGCGTGTGCACCGGTGCCACCCGCTCCAGCTGCGCGCGGCTGGCGGCGAACTGCGGGGTGATCAGAATCATGTCCGGCTTGAGCTGGCTGAGCAGCTCCAGATTGGGCTCGATGCGCAGGCCGAGGTCGACCACCTGCGCCGGCAGCTCGGGCGCCTGCACCCAGCGCCGGTAGCCCTCGGTCTGCGCCACGGCGATGGGCGTCACGCCCAGGCCGAGCAGGGTTTCGGTCAGGCCCCAGTCGATCACCGCGATGCGCGGCTGGCGAGTGTCGGCCTGGGCGATTGCCGCCAGCAGGGCGAGCATGCAGAGCAGCCAGCGCATCACACCACCACGGCAATGGGTTGCTGGCCACGCGGGTGGCTGAGCACCTGCATGGGCAGGCCGTAGATGGCCTCCAGGTTGCTGTCGGTCATCAGCTCTGCCGGACTGCCGTCCAGCAGCAGGCGCCCGCTGTGCAGGGCGATCAGACGGTCGCAGTAGCGGCTGGCCATGTTGATGTCGTGCAACACCACGATCACGCTCAGGCCCAGCTGGCGGCTGAGCTGATGCACCAGGCCGAGCACATCCACCTGATGAGCGATGTCCAGCGCCGAGGTCGGCTCGTCCAGCAGCAGGAAACGGCTGTTCTGCGCCAGCAGCATGGCCAGCCAGACGCGCTGGCGCTCGCCGCCGGAGAGGCTGTCGACCATGCGCTCGGCGAAGCGCTCGGTGTCGGTCAGAAGCATGGCCTCGCGCACCTTGGCGTGATCCTCGCTGCCGAAGCGGCCGAGCAGGCCGTGCCAGGGATAGCGGCCGAAGCCGACTAGCTCGCGCACCGTCAGGCTGTCGGCGGGTGGTAGCTGTTGCGGCAGATAGGCCACCTGGCGGGCAAAGTCGCGGTCCTTCCAGGCGGCCAGCGGTAAATCGTCCAGCAGCAGGTGGCCGGAACTGGCCGGTTGCTGGCGAGCCAACATTTTTAGCAGAGTGGATTTACCGGAGCCATTGTGCCCAATTAACCCCACCACCTGACCTTGGGGGATATCCAGTGTCAGCGGATGCAGCAGGATTCGCTCAGCCAGGCTAAAACTGACCGCGTCGAGTCGGAACATGGGCAATCCTTGCGTGCAGGTAATGTTGATGGGATTTTATCTCATTTGATACCGTATCCCAAGTGGTAATGCTGCGTGGAGTTCTCGCGATTAATCCTTTATGGCCCGTATGGCACAGCAATTTAAATGGGGTGAAAAGGGCTATGTGGCACACACTATTTTGGAACAGTGATAGCTAGCGGTGCCGCGAGTTTTGGGCTGAATGGGGATGTGCCGTGCAGCGAATAGTGCAGTCTGAAAAGCAAGTAATAGAAGGGGGCTAGCGTCAGTTGGCGGTCGATTTTGTTGATAAAGCCGGTTTGTGAGTGAGCTCATTACGGCAGCTAAAAAATCGCTCGATCTCGGTGTTGCTACGTAAAACAAAAACAGCTCCGTCTTCTGCGCGAACCAGATTCCACCCTTTACTTCTTGCTGTCCGGGTTGATGGAGAGGTCCTTCCAAATGCAGGAAAACACTCCATTGAGTTCAGTGACAAACGGACTTTTGAAAGGCCCGTTCGTCTTCATCACCACCTGGATGAATGCCTGCGAGTTACATAGCCGTCAGACGGAGGTCGTCACGCGGTCAGCAGGCAGCGAATTGGTGTCGATTCAGTGAGGCTTAAGGGATTTGGGTTATCTTGCTTCACACAACTGCCGCAGCGCGCTGGGTGACAGCCCGGTCCAGCGTTTGAATGAGCGGCGGAAGTTGGTCGCGTCGTGAAAGCTCAGGAAGTCGGCGATCTCCTCATTGCTGTACGCCTTGATCCGATAAAGGTAGAGCGCCACGTGCTTGCGCACACGGTCGTGCTGTTCCTGATAGTGCGTGCCGTGTTTCTGCAGTTTGCGTTTGAAGGTCGCGGGGCTCATCTCGAAGGCGTGCGCGGCCTGCTCCAGGCTCGGTGACTGACGCACGTTGGCTTGCAGCCAGGCATATAAACGGTCCAGCAGGCTGGCTTGATAACCAAGGCCCTGCAGTTGCCGCGCAGCTTCCTGGCGGGCCACCGCACCGGCGGTGTGTGCGGCGTTGGGCCAAGCGGCGGTCATGACTTCGCGGGGCAGGCGCAGCATGTCCAGTTGGCTATCGAAATGCACGTCTTCGCCCAGGTGCACCCAATATTGCTCGATATAGCGTGGCTGCGCGTGGGCGAAGTGGAAGCGCCACGGCAGCTTTTGCCCGGACAGCCAGCGTGCCATCGCCACCACCGCCGTCATGCAGGCTTCGACCAGAAAACGCCAGTGCGGTCCGGCACCGCTGCTGTCGACCCAGTAGAGGTAGGCGTGTTGTTCGTCGAGCAACAGCCTTGGCGCCAGTAACGGGCTGAACAGCGCGCGCATCTCGATCAGCAGCTCTAGCGCCTGCTGCAGGTTGCCAGCTTGTTGCAGCGCCTGGCTGGCCGCGCCGTAATGGCCAGGCAACAGGCGCTGGCCGAAGAGGAAGCTGGTGTCGTCGGCATCCAGCAGGTGTTGCGCGTTATCGATCAGTACCAAGAATTGCTGCGGACAGATGCGCATCTGGCCTGCCAGGATGTCGTCATAGAACAAGCCGGTGCCGCGCAACAATCGATGGGTATCGATCTCACGGCTGATGGCCAAGTCGATCAATGCCGCAGGTTGGTAATGGGCGGCAATAAAGCGGCTGTCGCATTCGTACCAGGGAGTTTTTACGGTCATGGCATCCGCCTCAGGCGCGCTTGATAAAGGGCGGTTGTTTTGCCCGCGCCAGCGCTAGATTTAACCTCTGCAACAAGCCCTCGGGACTGTCTTGTTGCGCCATGACAACCGCGACACTGGCGCTCAGTTGCAGCCGTTCGCCATGCAGGTGGCTTTTATAGGCAAGGTGTTGGATGGCAGCTTGTAGCTCCAAAGACTGATGCCGAGCTTGTTGTTCACCGGTATTGGGCAGCAGCACGACGAATCGGTCGCCAGCTAAGCGACAGAGCAGGTCCTGGCGGCGCAGGTTGAGCACCATCACCTGCGACACTACCTGCAATACGCGGTCACCCTCGGCGTGGCCGTATTCACGATTGACCCGGCTGAAATCGTCCAGGTCGAGGATCATCAGCGACAGCGGCAGTTGCTCGCTGTGCGCCTCCTGCAAGGCTTGCTGCAACTGCAGGCGCAGATAGTCAGCTCCGCCCAGCGGGGTGACTTTGTCGAACAGGCGATGCTCGCGAAACAGCCGCTCGCGCTTTTCCATTTGTCCGCTGATGGCCAGCTGTTCGCGGTGCCAGTGGTAGATGCCCAGTGTCATCAGGATAAACCCCACGGGCATCGGGCCAGACTCCAGCCACTTGTCCCAGGCGATGCTTTCCGACAGTTGCACGAACTCGTCGAGGGTATCCATCCACAGCGAGAAGAACAGGCATGCCAGGCCGTAGAACAGCAGAGTAGTGACTTGCCCGGCCGGGCGACTTTTCAGCAGTAGGCCGATCCACACCAGCACCAGCAAAGCCGAGCCGCCTTCACCGCCGATATCAGTCCAGTTCCATTCGCCCAATGCTTTGAGTGTGCCAGCGCCGAGGTAGGCGAGCAGGCCGAAGTTGGCTGCCAGCAATAGGCCGGTGAGTTTCCATACGTGCAATTTCAGCAGTGGCGGCATGGCCAATAGGCTCCGCAGAGAGTAATGGCCGCCAGCACAACAGATGCTTATGACGGTTTGGTTGCAATGGGGGAGGTCAAATTGGCTCAGGGTTCTTCGCCGGTTAATTGAGCTTTATGGCGATCAGGCGGTTTATGCCGGTGCGTGATGACGCATTTCTGCCGCGCTATAAATGAAGGGGGGCGCTAAACAGCGTACCGGCCTGGCGGGTAGTTGGCCGCTCGGCTGCGACGTTGCGGTCATTTCAGCTCAATTGCGTGTAATAACCCGCTGAAACCCACTGATTTAGCGGTATTGCCGCATGTGTTGTCACAGAAGCGTCATCACTCCTGCCTAGCTTTCGCTCCCCAATAGCCCGGCCATTGCAGCCTGGCAGCGATCAATCTTGGGGAGGGTAGGTGATGAAGGTTCGCAGCAGTTCCGCTCGCAATTCGGGTTTGCATATCAGCGTATTGGCCCTGGCAATCGCTTCCAGTAGCCAGTTGATGGCGGCTGAACCGGCCACCGAATACGTCGAGGTGGTCGGTCAGGCCGTTAGCATCGACAAGGCGCTGAAAGAGCAGCGCAGTTCCGACAACGTTGAGAGCGTGGTGCACGCCGATGGCATCGCTCAGCTGCCGGACGACAACGCCGCCGAAGCACTGCAGCGTATTCCAGGCTTGTCGGTTGAGCGCGATCAGGGTGAGGGGCGTTTTGTCAGCGTGCGCGGTATTGGCCCGGACCTGAACAGCGTGACCATCAACGGCACCCTGGTGCCCTCGCCGGAAAGTGACCGTCGCGCCGTGGCTCTGGATGTATTGCCCTCGGAGCTGGTGCAGTCGCTGACGGTGGTCAAGTCGCTGACCCCGGACATGGACGCCAATTCCCTTGGCGGTACCGTGGAGGTGGAGAGCCTGTCGGCTTTTGATCACGAAGGTCTGTTCTACACCGGCAGCGCCGAAGGCAGCTACGACGAGAACACCGAGCAAACCAGCCCGAAATTTTCCGGCGCGATCAGCGACCGTTTCAGCCTGGGCGACGGTATCGACAACTTCGGCGTGGCCGCCGCGTTGAGCTGGCAGGAGCGCGACTTTGGGTCGGACAACGTTGAGACTGGCGGCGCCTGGGACTTTGATAATGGCGCTCGGCTGGAAGAGCTGGAGCAGCGCGATTACGAAATCACTCGCGAGCGCACGGGCTTTGGCTTGAACTTCGACTACAAACCCGATGACCTCTCCAGCTATTACCTGCGCACCCTCTATAGCCGCTACAAGGACACTGAAACGCGCAATGCCGCCGGGGTCAAGTTTGCCGATGCCCAGTTGGCCGGTGAACGGGGCGATGCCGAAGGCTATCGCGAGCTGAAAAGCCGTGAGGAAACCCAAGAGGTGCAGTCCTATGTGCTCGGTGGTGAACGCGTGCTTGGCCTGTGGACGGTCGGCGCCCAGGCTGGCTACAGCCGCTCCAGCGAAGACAGCCCGGAAGGCATTGCCGGCGCGACCTTCGACGGCAACGACGACTTCACCGACGCCGGCTTTGGCGACACCAAGAAGCCGCGCCTGAGCATTGACTCGGCGTTTTATGACCCCAGCAACTTCACTCTCGACAGCGTCGATTGGGAAAAGCAGAAGACCACCGACACCGAGCAGAACATCAAACTCGATCTGGCGCGTGACTACGACCTCAACGGTTATGCCTCCCAGGTCAAATTCGGTGGCAAGCTCAGCCGCCGGGAAAAGGACAACGACCTGGAAGCCTGGAGCTATGAGGACTTCGACACCTTTGGCCTTTCGGACGCTCAACTCAATCTCAGTCAGTTCAGCAAAGGCTCGGTGGATTACGGCCTCGGCCGCTTCGGTCCCGGTATCAGCGACAAGGCCATCGAACGCCTGCTCGGCGGCTTGAACAAGGCCGACTTCTATAACGAAGAAGAGTCGCGGGTGAATGACTTCGAGATGAGCGAAGACATCAACGCCGCTTACCTGATGAACAGCCTCGACGTTGACGACTGGCGCTTTATCGCGGGTATGCGTTACGAGGGCACCGAGTTTGATGCCAAAGGCACCGGCATTCGCGATGGCGAATACGAGGCGACCCAAAGCGACACACGTTACGAGCACTGGCTGCCAGGCCTGCATGCGCGCTATCAGTTGAATGCCAGCACGCAAGTGCGTGCCGCCTGGACCAACACCGTGGTGCGGCCGACCTTTGGCCAACTGGCACCGGGCTTTGTCATCGATGGCGCTGATGCCAGCTTTGGTAACCCGGATCTCGACCCGCTGGAGTCGATGAACCTCGACCTTGGCATTGAGCACTACATGGGCCGTGCGGGCGTGGTTTCGGCCTTCGTGTTCTACAAAGACATCGACAGCTTCGTCTACAACACCGACCTGGCCGGCACCGGCGAATGGTTGGCCTTCGATGAAGCCTTGACCTTCGCCAATGGCGACAGCGCCGAGCTGTACGGCCTGGAACTGGCCTATTCGCAGAAATTTGACTGGTTGCCCGCCCCTTGGAACGGCCTGTTGATGGGCGCTAACGCCACCTTCAGCCGCTCCGATGCGAGCATCGAAGCGCAGGGCCTGAGCCGTGACATCGACCTGCCGAATCAATCGGAAACGGTCGGCAACCTGATGTTCGGCTGGGAAGACGACAAGCTCAGCCTGCGTCTGTCCGCCAACTACAAGTCCGAGTACCTGGCCGAAGTGGCCGCCATCGACGACAAGGCCCATGACCTCTACGCCGATGAGCAGCTGTTTGTCGACTTCAGCGCCGGTTACTTCCTCACCCCTGCGCTGCAGCTGACCTTCCAGGCGCAGAACCTGACGGATGAGTCCTACTACGTTTACAGCGGCCGCCGCGACTTCAACGCCCAGTACGAAGAGTACGGCCCGACCTACAAGCTCGGCCTGACCTTCACCCACTTCTGACCTGTGTGTCGGCTGGGTGCGCCATGGTCGTGCCCGGTTGGCGGTTAAGTTTTCAGTAAGGATTTGCCCGTATGCCCCTTTTGTTTGTTAAGAGAAACCTGTTGCTCGCCAGTCTGATCGCCTTGAGCGCCTGCCAGAGCACGGTGACCGATAAACCTGCTGCAGCTTTGAACCTGCAGGCGCTTGCCAGCCCGAGCATGAAATCGGTTGAGGCGGCGCAATGGTTGGCCAGCGACAGCTTCTGGCCCGGCGCTGAACGTCTGCAAAGCAGTGAGAAGCAGGGCCTGTTCGTACTTGATGGCCAAGGCGCAACCCTGAGCCAACTACCCGGCACCTTTGCTAGCATCGATCATCGCGTTGGCCCGCGTGGCTTGCTGGTGGCGGCCCTGGATGTCGACCGTCAACAGGCGATGCTGGTCAACCTGGTAGACCAGCGCTGGGGAGAGCCGCTGTACCTGCCGCGCCCGAACTACAAAATCGATGGCCTGTGCCTGTACCGCGATGCTGCGAGCAATGCGTTTGTCTTTCTGGTCGGTGAGGAAGGGATCGGCGAGCAGTGGCTGGTCGCCCAGGACGAAGTGCCGCTGGCAACGCCCAAGCGCGTGCGCGGCATGAGCCTGCCGCCGGCCAGCGAGCACTGCCAGGTCGATGATCTGGCCGAGCGCCTGTATGTCAACGAGGAGGGCGTCGGTCTGTGGGCCTACGCCGCCCATGCCGAGGCTGATCTGGTACGCGAACCGGTAGGCTTGGTGCAGCCGTTCGGTGATATCGGCAAGGCGCTCGCTGGTATGGCCGTGGTGCCAGGTGGAGTGCTGGCGCTGGATCCGGAACGCAACAGCCTGCACCGCTATCAGCGAGGCGAAAAGGGCTGGCAGGCTCAGCCGGTGCTGCCTTTGGGTAAGCTGAATGAGCCGGAAGGCCTCAGCGTGCGCACGGTTGCGGGCGGCCTGGAACTGCTGGTGCGCGATGACGATGGCCTGCAGCACGGTCAGCTGGCCTGGCAGGCGCAAGCCCCTGAGCCGCAGGCGGCGCTGCCGATTCTGCCGGTGCAGGTGCAAACCGATCCGGTACCGAGTTTGGGCGATGCCGCCGATGACCCGGCGATCTGGGTACACCCGAGTGACCCGCGCAAAAGCCGCGTGCTCGGCACCGACAAGCAGGGCGGCCTGTTGGCCTATGACCTGGCTGGCAAGCAATTGCAGGACCTGCGCGTTGGGCGCTTGAACAACGTCGATGTGCGCGCAGGCTTCGACCTTAATGGCCAACTGGTCGATCTGGCCGTGGCCAGCAACCGTGACCACAACAGCCTGCAGTTATTTGCCATCGACCGCAGCAGCGGCGAGTTGCGCAACCTGGGCCAGCTGCCAACACCGCTTAAAGAGATTTACGGTCTGTGCATGTTCAAGGACGCCGGCGGGGCGATTTATGCAATTCCCAATGCCAAGGACGGCACCTTTCTGCAGTACCGCTTGAGTGCGGACGCTGAGCAGATCAAGGGTGAACTGGTGCGCCAGTTCAAGGTTGAGAGCCAGCCAGAAGCCTGCGTCGCCGATGACCGCAACCAGCGCCTGTTCGTCGGCGAAGAGGATGTCGCGGTCTGGACGCTGGACGCTCGCGCCGATGCGCCGACCCGGCTTGAACAGGTGATTGCGTCCGGCAATGTGGTCCACGACGACATTGAAGGCCTGGCTATTTATCAAGGCGCGACCCGCAACTACCTGGTGATTTCCAGCCAGGGCAACGACAGCTACGTGGTGCTTGATGCCACTGCGCCCTATGCCGTGCGCGGTGCGTTCCGCATCGGGTTGAACGCGCAACAAGGTATCGACGGCGCTTCGGAAACCGATGGCCTGGACGTTACTTCGGCCAACCTCGGCGGCATCTGGAGCGCCGGCATGCTGGTGGTACAGGACGGTCGAAAGCGTATGCCCGAAGACCGGCAGAACTACAAGTACCTGCCCTGGACCGCCGTGGCTAAAGCCCTCGGCCTGGAATAGCCCGCGCTGTCGTCATCAATCGGCAACACAAACGTAATCGAATAGTGGCGAGGGCTTTCCTCGGCGCGCGATGCAAGGAGACACCCATGCACAACCCCCTCGAACAGATGACCGTCTGGAGCCTGATCAGTGATGCCAGTCTGCTGGTGCAGGCGGTCATGCTGACCCTGTTGATGGCCTCGCTGCTTAGTTGGTACCTGATCATTCAGCGCAGTGCCGTATTGCGCCGTAACGAGCGCCTGATGAAAGACTTTCAACTGCGTTTTCGCAGTGGCCACGATCTGGCTCAGCTGTATCGCGAAGGTAGCGATGGGGTGGATGAGGATGCCGGCTTGCAGCGTATCTTCCAGGCCGGTTACCACGAGTATGTCCAGCTCAAGCGCGAGCCGGGGATTGCCGGTGAACTGGTGATCGACGGCGTCGAGCGCTCGCTGCTGGTGGCCATCAGCGAGCAGGAAGAACGCCTGGAAAAGGGGCTGCCGTTTCTTGCCACGGTCGGTTCGGTCAGCCCTTATATCGGCCTGTTCGGCACCGTGTGGGGGATCATGAATTCCTTTATCGGCCTGTCACAGGTGCAGCAGGCGACGCTCTCCACGGTCGCCCCAGGTATCGCCGAAGCGCTGATCGCCACGGCTATCGGCTTGTTTGCAGCGATTCCTGCAGTGATCGCCTACAACCGCTTCAGCGCCCGTGTGGCCACCCTGACCACGCGCTACTACGGCTTTGGCAACGAATTGCAGGCGCGGCTGCACCGCAAGCTACACGCCGCCAGCAGCCACGTCAGCGCCGTCGCCTGAGGAACCCGTCATGCGCAAGCCGATCAATAAACACGCGCCCAAGGCCGAGATGAACGTGGTGCCTTACATCGACGTGATGCTGGTGCTGCTGGTGATCTTTATGGTCACCGCGCCGATGCTTACCCAGGGTGTCAAGGTCGAGTTGCCAAAGGTCGCCAGTGAAGCGTTGCCCACCGATACCCAACAGCAGATCCTTACGCTCTCGGTGCAGGCGGACGGTGGCTATTACTGGAACCTGGGCAGCGAGCTGAACACCGAACAGCAGACCGAGCGCACCGTGGGCCTGGAGGAAATGACCGCTCAGGTCACGCAGATCATCGCCGAGCGCGGCGACACCCAGGTGTATATCCGCGCCGACCAGGCTGTCGACTACGCCACCGTGGTCGCCGGTATCGCCGCCTTGCAGAAGGGCGGGGTGAGTAACCTCGGCCTGATCACTGAGACCCCGCAGTGAGCAGCGCGCTGATGGACAATCCCGCTTCTGTTGCCTGGCCCAGATTGCCAATCTCGCGCCTGCGTAATGCCCAGGCTGCGCTACTGACCCTGGCCCTGCATGGTTTGGTGCTGGCGTTGTTGCTGGCCAACTGGCCGGTGGAAAAACCGCCTGCGCCAAGCATCAACACTATCAGTATGCAGTTGCTCAGCTTGCCGCCCCCTGTGCCGGTGGTGGAAGTCCCGCCGACCGTGCCTGTCGTAGCCCCGACGCCGGAAGTGCGTGTGCCGGTGGAGCCGCAGGTCGAGCCAAGGCTCGCCCAGCAGAATCTGGAGCAAGCGGCCTTGGCGCGCAAGCGCGTGGAGCAGAAGAGGCTTGAGCAGGAACGCCAGCGGTTAGCGCACCAGCGTCAGGAGCAGGCTCGGCAAGAACAGCAAGAGCGCGAGCAGGCACAACAACGCCAAGACGCCGAACAGCTTGCCGCGCAGCAACGTCAACAGGCCGCCGATGCGGCTGCCGAACAGGCGCGGCAGGCACAAGCTGCTGCCAGTCGTCAGTATCTGCCGATTGCCAAGCAGGCACCGACTTATCCGCAGCGCGCGCTGGACAAGGGCATCGAGGGCGAATGCACGGTCAGCTACACGGTTAATGCCCAGGGTCGGGTAGAGCAGCCTGAGGTGGTGGGTGCTTGCCATCCCTTGTTCATCCGCCCCTCATTGGCCGCTGCACAGAGCTTTCGTTACCAACCGCGGGTGATCGATGGCCGCGCCGTTGCCGTACCCAATGTGAAAAACACCTTTAACTACCGCATCGAATAAACCCAGGCCCGCTGTCCAGGCTGCTCTGTGTTGAGCAGCGCGGGCCGATGCGCGCCAGCTTTTTGCGAGAGCCGTGATGAACCAGAATCACCAGCAGTTTCACGCCAGCCTTGAAGCCCACGACGATGTAGCGATCAACCCCAGTGCCAACTCGGCGCTGAGCGATTTGCTAAACCCTGCGCGGCGCAATGTGCTCAAGGGCGGGCTCACCCTTGCCGCGCTCGGTTTCTTCGCCGGCGGCATCAGTGCCTGCCGCAGTGCCGGGGGCAGCCCGCTGCTGGGCTTCAAGGGCGTGCCAGTGCAGATCGCCCCGCAATTCGACCGCGTGCTGGTCGCCGAAGGCTATAGCGCCATGCCGTTCTTCTCCTGGGGTGACCCGGTCGAGGCCGGCGCGCCGCACTGGAACCCGGATGCCAGCGACGATTGGCAGGCGCAACTCAAGCAAGCCGGCGACAACCACGATGGCATGGATTTTTTCGCCTTTGACGGCGAAACAGACCGTGGTCTGCTGGTCATGAACCACGAATATGTCAACCCGCCGCTGCATCCCGGCAACCTGATCGACCAGAGCAAGCCTCGGCCGCTAAGCGAAGTGCGCAAGGAACAAGCCGCCCATGGCGTGTCGGTTATCGAAGTGAAAAAGGCCGCCAACGGGCAGTGGCAGCGGGTTATGGATTCGCCCTATAACCGCCGCATTAGCGCCCTGACCAGCATGCGCATTGCCGGTCCGCTGGCCGGGCATGAACTGATGCAAACCGTCGCCGACCCAACAGGCCTTGAAGTGCTCGGCACGATCAACAACTGCGCCACGGGCATCACGCCCTGGGGCACCTTCCTCACCTGCGAGGAAAACTGGCACAACTACTTCATCAACCGTGATCAGGCCGACTACGCCAGCCGCGTGTCGCACAAACGCTATGGTCTGGCCAAAGAAGGCACCAGTAAGAACTACGCCTGGGAGACCGCCGATCCGCGCTTCAATGCCAGCCCGGATCCAACGCAAGCCCACGGCGGTTACGTCAACGAGCCGCATCGCTTTGGCTGGGTGGTGGAAATTGACCCTTTCGACCCACAGGCGCAGCCGGTCAAACGCACCGCTTTCGGTCGTTTCAGCCGCGAATGTGCGGCCCTGAGCCTGGGCGATGACGGCCGTATGGCGTTCTACTCTGGCGACGATGCCAAGGGCGAGTACGTCTACAAATTCGTCCCTAGCGGGCGTTTTGATGCAGCCAACCCCAAGGCCAGCCGCACCCTGCTGGATGAAGGCACTCTTTATGTCGCGCGTTTCGATGTTGATGGCTCCGGTCAGTGGCTGGCGCTGGTGCATGGGCAAAACGGCCTGACCAGCGCCAGCGGGTTTGCCAGCCAGGCCGAAGTGCTGCTTAACGCTCGCGCTGCGGCGGACCTGGTCGGCGCAACGCCGATGGATCGCCCCGAGTGGGCGGCCGTGCATCCTGCCAGCCGTGAGGTGTATGTGGCCCTGACCAATAACGATGGTCGCGGCGACAAACAAGCCACCGACAAAGCCAACCCGCGTCCGCAGAACCTGCATGGGCAAATTCTGCGTTTCAAGGAGCAGGACGCCGACCCCAGCGCTGAAACCTTCACCTGGGAGCTGTTCCTGCTGGCGGGCGAGCAGAAAGGCACCAAGGATGCCAACGGCAACGTGGTGCCCGCCAACCTTACTGGCACCATCAATGGCGACATCTTTTCCTCACCCGATGGGCTGGCCTTCGACAGCCACGGCCGCCTCTGGATTCAGACCGACTACGGCGACGATGAAGCGGCGATGCAGAGCATGGGCTGCAACCAGCTTCTGTGTGCTGATCCGAGCACCCGTGAGGTCAGACGTTTTCTGGTCGGCCCGCGCGGCTGCGAAATCACCGGCTTGGCCTGGAGTCCGGATGGCAAGGCGATGTGGGCGAATGTGCAGCACCCTGGTATCAGCTACCCGGCCAGCGACGGCCAAACCCGGCCGCGCTCAACTACGGTGCTGATCACCAAAAATGACGGCGGGGTGATTGGCAGCTAAGCGGGGACGATAAACCGGTCGAACCGGCGCTGGAAACCACTCAGATGTCCATCCGCGAGAAGCTCGTGGACGCGATTGGGCGCCAGCGCCCGAATAGCCCATCGATGGTTCCCATCGAAACGATGCAGATATATAAGGCCGACTATACCTACGCAGTCGGTACGGGCACCAAAGTGAGGAAGCTTGCAATAAGGTGGCGTCCATATACGGACAGTCACTTGCCTACAAAATTTGGACGATTCACTCCTTTGGTCAGGTGGTAGGCAGGTAGCCTCACTATCACCTAGTATCAAAACACTTCCTGCATTTTAGGATCGTCCATGCTCAAGCTGATGGCTGCTCTGTGGCTAACTCTAGGTATGGTGCAGTGCGCCGTGGCTGAACAGACCCTGCGTATCCTCGCCTGGGAGGGTTATGTCAGCGCCGAGGACCTGGTGGCTATTAACCGCAGCCTGGCCGAGCATGGGCTCGCAGTGAAAGCTGAAGTCATCGCCCCCTACGCCGAAGGCCCTGAACAGATGTTCATGCTGCTGCGCGCCGGCAGAGCCGACCTGAGTTTCCTTACCCTCAACTACCTGAAAATGCAGCAAGGCCGAATGACTGGCTTGTTGCAGGCAATCGACTCCACGCGCTTGAGCCGTTTCAAACAGCTATTGCCGCAACTGGCTCATCTGGACATGGGGATGGATGGCGAGCGCCTACTTTACGTGCCCTTCGGCGGGGGTACTTACGGCATCTGGGCAAATATGCAAAAACTCAGCAAGGACGAATTGCCAAGGCACCTGAGCGATCTGTTGCAGCCACGCTGGAAGGGTAAGCTGGCGCTCACCAGCGGCCAGGTGCAGCCCAACATCGCCATGGCCTTTCTCGCTCTGGGTGAGTCGCCCTTTCTGCTGCACGACCTGATGCGCAGCGGTAAACGCAAAGACGCCAAGCTGTTTGCTGCAGCGGACAGCCCAGCGCAAGATTTCCTTGATCGCCTGTATGCACAGGTCGACGAATTTTGGGTAAGCGCTCCGCAGTTTCGCGACGAGCAGTTGTTAGTCGCCAGCTACGGCCCAGAAATAGCAGCCCAGCGCGCACGTGGTGAGGACTGGCAGCGGGTAGAGTTTGCCGAAGGCGATACTGCCTGGTTGGACACCATGAATATTGCCAAAGGCGTCAGTGGTGAAAAGCTGCGGGCCGCCTATCTGGTGATAGACCACTTTCTCTCCGAGGAGGTGCAGCACCGAGTGGTAACGGAGCTGAACATGGTGGCGGTGGTCTCCAGTGTGGATAACCCGATGCTTAACGCCAATCCCGAGCTTTTTAGCGCAGAACGCTTATGGCCTGCCTATGACCGAACCGCAAATAACCTGATGCTAAAGATGTCCATGCAGGCCATGCAGGCGCGTTCGCCAGCCCAATGAACGATATGGCCTTACGTTTATTCAGTTCGCGAGCAGGGGGGCTTACGCCAATCTGCTACATCATGACGTTGAGGAAAAAACAAAAACCCGCCTAAGCGGTTTTTCAAGACCATTCCAGCATCCTGTCGATAGCCATCCTGGCTATGGTCGATCATCCGTGATCCTGAGCGCGTCCTGCGCTTCAGTTGATGTGATTAGATGAGGTTCTACGGCTATGGTCACAGAGAGGGGATCGCTGCCAGCGTGTGTAAGCCTGTGCCTGAAAGTAGGCTTTTTGATTATGTAAATTGGGTGTTGACCCACGTTGGCCATTTGACTAAATCTGCAGTTCATCTTCTTAGCTAGTTGCCTTAATCGGGGGTGCAGATGGGCTGCCCGCAGGTATGCAGTGGTGCGACATTGCAGTGCAGTTTTGGCGTTGCCCCGAGTGTGTTGAACGTGTTGCCGATGAACCGCACACTGACGACAGGCATGCCGGCGGCGAATATCATGGATCACATCCCTCTGGTGAACATCATGCCCTTTGGCATGTGCCAGAGTTTGGCCAATCCGATGGTGGCGGCTGCCACTGCAGCGGCACTTGGGGTGCTGACTCCCATGCCTTGTATACCGGCTACGGCAACGCCCTGGATACCTGGTGCGCCGACCATGTTGCTGGGCAATATGCCTTCGTTGGATGCCAACTGCTCGCTGATGTGCAACTGGGCCGGGGTGATCAAGATAGTCATGCCCGGTCAGATGCAGATGCTGATTCCCTAGTAAACCGTTGGAAAACGTTAGCGAGGCAGCGACGCCAACGCAGATGGCCTTTCGCCTATTAGGTCTCGGCCGATTCGTTCCATCGCCTCCACCACCAGCGTAGTCGCGAGATGGGCTTACCTTCTGCGTCCAGTGGGCGGCCGTCTTCGGCGAAGCCCTGGCCTTCGTCCATTGGTTTGCCGTTGAGGTAGCGACTGCGATGCGATAACTGGCCGTTGCCATGGAAGCGCTGATAAAGACCGTCACGCACGCCGTCACGGTAGTGTTCAAGTTCGGCCAGGCGGCCATCGGGGTAATAGCTACTGGCCTCTCCATGGATCAATCCCTGGCGGTAGGCGACCTTGCGCTGTAGCCAGCCTTCGGCGGCAAAGTATTGAGCCACGCCATGCAAGCGCCCGTCGGCGTAGGGCAGGTGTGCAGACACCTGGCCGTTGGGGTGGTAGAGGATGCTGGGGCCGTGTAGCACACCATTGGCGTAGCCAAGCTGGGCCTGCGGGCGGCCAGCTTCCTGGATGCGCACCGGGCCATCGAGGGCACCGTCCTGCAATTTACCCTGGAGGCGGCTGTCACCCCGGGTGAGGTCGAGATTACCGTTGGCCATGGGCGCCTCAGTTGACCTTCACCAGGCCGCCCTTGATGGTCAGCATGCCGCCGCCATCCACGGTCTGTTCGGCGGCGGCCTTGTTGGTGAGGCTGACGCCGGCGTCGTTGGTCAAGGTGGTGCCGGCTTTGTTGTCCAGGGAGGTGCCGGCCTGGTTGGTGAGCGAGGTGCCTGCCTTGTCGGTGAGTGCCATGCCGGCCTGGGTGGTGAGGTTCTTGTCGCTCTTGGCGGTGAGGTCGCCACTGCTCTGCAGGGTGAGGGTGCCAGTTACCTTGATGGTGAGGTTGCCGTCCACGGTCAGCTCGTAGTTGCCGCTGACGGTGTGGCTGTAGTTGCCGCCGGTGCTGTGGGTCTGGTCGGCACCGACGCTGACGGTGCGGCTGTCCTTCACGTCGAGGGTGTCGCTGCCGGTCTGGATGGTCACCGTGCGCTTGCCCTTTTCCAGGGTGATGGTTTCGTCGCCTTCCTTTACCGTACGGGTGCGGGCGTTCTGCACCGTGAGGGTTTCGTCGTGGCCGATGGTCGCGGTGCTGTCGTTGAGCACGTTGATCTTCATGTCCTTCTGCGCCTGGAGGAAGACTTCCTCGGCGTCTTTCTTGTCCTCGAAGCGCAGCTCGTTGAAGCCGCCACCGCCCTTCGAGGAGTTGGTCTTGATGCCAGACTGGGTCTGGTTGTCCGGCAGGGCGTAGGGCAGGGTGTTGTCGCCGTTGTAGACGCAGCCGGTGACCAGCGGGCGATCCGGGTCGCCGTCGATGAAGCTGACGATCACCTCCTGGCCAATGCGTGGGATGAACTGCATGCCGAAGCCCTTGCCGCTCCAGGGCAGCACCACGCGCACCCAGCAGGACGAGGTTTCGTCGTTCTTGCCGTCGCGGTCCCAGGGGAACTGGATCTTGATGCGGCCGTACTGGTCAGTCCAGATTTCCTCGCCGGATTTGCCCACCACCTGTGCGGTCTGGGTGTGCATGCGCGGCTTTGGCGTAAGCCGGGGCGGGCGGTAGGCGGTGGCCTTGGGGATAGCCTCGAAGCGGTTGCGGTAGTGTTCGTGGCTGGCGTCATGGGTGACGGCGGTCACCACCCAGTCGATATTGAGGCTGGCGTCGTCATGCCCGGTGAGGGTGAACCAGTGACCGGGCACCAGCCAGCGGCAGTCGCTCTCGCCGATAAGGCGCTTCTCCTGGCTGCGCAGCCCGTCCACGCGCTGCTTGGTCAACGCATCGCCGCGCGCCTTGGCGATATAGCCGCCCGGGTGCTCGTACATCGACAGCGGCCCAGCCACGGCTTCGGCATTGCTGTAGAGCGAGGTGGTGGGAGTGGTGAAGGCGTAGTCCGTGGCGCTGTACACTCCGCTCACTGCCTGCACGCTGTACTGCGCCGAGCGGATGCCATGCAGCTCGCGCTGGCCGATGCTTTGGCCAAGGTAGGGCACCTTCGGCCCGTTGGGGATCTGCACGAAAGCATCGCTGCTGTCGCCCAGTACCAGGGTGTGCTTGCCGTCCTCGTGGGTGAAGAACCAGAAGATGCCTTCCTCCTCCAGCAGCCGCGAAACGAAGGCGAAGTCGGTTTCGCCGTACTGCACGCAATACTCGCGCGGCGAGTAGCTGCCGGAGAGCGACAGCTTGAAGTCGGTGAAGCCATGGGCCTTGAAGAGGGTGGTGACGATGTCGCTGGTGGAAAGGTTCTGAAACACCCGGTTATTGCTGGCCAGCGTCAGCCACCAGAGCCAGGGGCGCAGCACCACTTGATAGCGGTCGGCCGTGGCATCGGCGGGGAGCTGGCGGATCTCTGCGACTAGGGCGTCGAGGGGGCGCTGGTTGGCGTCGTTGTGCAGGGTAGCGGTGATATGCGTGGCCACGGCACTGCTCAACGTCAGCGCGGTGGCGCTGTCACCATTGAGGGTCAGGCTGCCCAGCTCGTTCAACGCCTCGTCCCCGGAAAGCGTCTGGGGGTAGAGATCCGTCAGAGCGGAGGCGCTGAGGGAGAGGCTGGTATTGGTGTCGGTGGGGCGGGGCATTAGAACCTCATGGGCCAATCGTTAAGCGTGGAGCGTCATTAGTAAGCCTTCCCTACAGTTTCTATTCTCAATATATTCAAAGATTAATTTGCATCCAGACGGGAAAGTGGTCACCTTTTTTTGAGTTATAAACGCCGACAGAATTCACGTCCCCGTAACCATTCTGAGGGAGATTGTATAGCCAGAAGCCGTCAAGAGTTCCTCCAGACATTTGCGAGCCACCAGCCAACTCCCACGAACCTATATTCTTCTCTCGTCCAGCTGCCTTATTGAAGTCACCACCAGCTATCACCGGATTGTTACCAGCGAGATTGACTATCTCATCAAGTAAACATCCAGCGACTTTGTCCCAGTCATTTCCTGATGGCGACCAAGCATGTATAGAACAAAGGTATATCGTCATTCCGGCTCGTGGAATTGTCGTATAAAGAACTCCGCGGCCATCTCCTGTCGGATGGGGTATGGTGCCAGAAATAGTTGCGCCTAGACCCTGCTTCAATACTATTGATGTTGCGCCCTGGTACCCGCCATGCCAGCGCATCCTGGATCCTTCATAGTGAACCTTGTTTTCACCGCGCCCAGAGTTACCCACGTAGTCGTAAATATTACCAATGGCATCTCCTCTTTCTGCAGACTCTTGAAGAAAAACAACATCAGCCCCGTCGCGCTGGATTAGTTGCTCCACTATTGAGTTTGCCCCAGTGCCGCCCTGCATATTCCATGTTACGCACTTTAGCAATTATTCCCTCCTCTGCCCGCAGCGCTTTAGCGCTTGAGGCTATAGCTTTTTATTGGGTGAATCGATTAACCCTTTCATTTGGCAGGCGTTTTATTTGATGTTGGTTTTAGGGTGCCTGGTTTTATTTTTTATATTTCAATAGGTGCATTTACATAAAGTCATCCTCATCTGATTTTGGATTCAATGACTCCCCAGTTATTCTTTTGTAAACCTCACTGGCAAAGCTTTGGCAGTCTGCCTGATCGTAGTAGGGCCTGGCTTTCTTTGCATCTGAAAATGCAGTGAAAACGGTTTGTGTGTTTATTTTTTTGTCGGAGATCATTTTTTCGAATAATACGGTTTTGTCATGCTTTCCTGTGATTGCTGCATCTAGCTGAAGTGTGTCTGAGCCGTTTGTTCGTGATATTCTTATATTTGTTGAGTTCTCTAGGAGGATCATTAGCTCATGATGAACTCCCGTTGTGTAGGAGTCGCCCCTTAGTTGAATTTTTTTTACTGGCACATGCTTTATTGCGTAATAGCGCGATTGCTTAGCCTTAAAAAGCGTTGAGTTCTTTTCGCGCCTGCTACCTATATCTGAGAAATCGAAGGCATCGTCCATTTTCTCTCCTGCTATAAGAGTTGCTTATAAATTTGCACTCTTAGCTTCTTGTAGTTGGGGAGATTTCTTGAGTTTTAAGTTTACGGATTTTAATTTGCGTAAAAATGTATTTTTGCTCCGTTGTCTGAGTTTGCATAATATCCGCAATAAGTGACTGTTGTACCTCTTGTTACACATTGCCCTGTTTGTGGGTCTATAAAAATCCTGCTCTCGAAGCCTGTGTGCCATCCATTGCTTATGTATACGGTGTGCACGCTGCTTGGCCAATCGAGCATTGAAAAATACTGACTTATGGCGAGATAATCTTGCTGTGATCCAATATAGGTAGAGCTTCTTAATATGGTGGGCATTTTTATTCCTTATATTCCTGTACGGGCTCATTAAAGAATAGAACTCACTCCAACACCCACTCCGCCAACTTCCCCGTCACCTGCGCCATCAACACGTTCTCGATATCCCGCGCGCCTGCCGCGCTGCACTTGGCGAGCACGGCCTTGACGATGGCGGGGTCGAAGTCGAATTGTTTGCCGGTGGCGGCCTTGTAGCGTTCCCGCAGTTTTTCCAGCTTGGCCAGGACGATGCCTTCCAGCGTCGCTTCGTCTAGCGGGCGGTAGGGCACGACGGTCATGCGGGCGAGGAAGGCGGGGCGGAAGGCTTGGAGCAGCACCTTGCGCAGGCGTTCGTTGAAGGCATCGCTGCCGAGCTGGTCGGTGGGGGTGTCCAGCACCAGTTCGGCGCCGACGTTGCTGGTGGCGAGCATCACGGTGTTCTTGAAGTCCACCACCAGGCCGGTGCCGTCTTCCATCACGCCCTTGTCGAAGACGTTGTAGAAGGCTTCCAGCACATCGGGGTGGGCTTTTTCGATCTCGTCCAGCAGCACCACGGAGTAGGGGCGGCGGCGCACGGCTTCGGTGAGCACGCCGCCGGTGCCGTAGCCGACGTAGCCGGGCGGGGCGCCCTTGAGCTGGCTGACGGTGTGGGCCTCCTGGTACTCGGAGAGGTTGATGCTGATCAGGTTGCGTTCACCGCCGTAGAGGGCGTCGGCCAGGGCGTAGGCGGTTTCGGTCTTGCCGACGCCGGTGGGGCCGACCAGCAGGAACACGCCCACCGGCTTGGCCGGGTCGGTAAGGCCGGCGCGGTAGGCCTGGATGCGCTGGGCGATGGTACCCAGCGCGCTGTTCTGGCCCATGACCCGTTGGCCCAGGCGCTGGCCGAGGGTACGCACGGCGTAGGCTTCGTCGGCGAGCATTTTGCCTATGGGGATGCCGGTCCAGCCGGCGATCACGGCGGCCACGGTGCGTGAGTCCACCTGTTCGGGCACCAGTGGGTCGTCCTGGCGGATGGCGTCGAGGCCGGCTTCCAGGCGTGCCAGTTCGGCGGCCAGGTAGTCGCTACGCTCATCGAGGGCTTCGTCGGGCTGGCGGGTGTCGGCGTTTTCGCTCAGGGCGAGCAGTTCGCGGCGGGCTTCCAGGAGTTCGCGCACGGCTTCGCGTTCTTCACCCCAGCGGGTTTCCAGTTCGCGAATGGCGCTGCGGTTGCTGACGGATTCCAGCTCCAGGGCGGTGATGCGCTCGCGGTGGTCGAGGCCGGTGGTCTGTTCGCGGCGCAGGCGTTGCAGTTCTTCGGCCACTGCCACTTCGCGGTGGCGCAGGCTTTCCAGCGGTGGCGGTACGTCATGCTGGCCGAGGGAGACGCGGGCGCAGGCGGTGTCGAGCACGCTGATGGCCTTGTCCGGCAACTGGCGGCCGGAGATGTAGCGGTGGGAGAGTTTGACCGCGTCCTGAATAGCGCTGTCGAGCACCTGCACGCCATGATGCTGTTCCAGCTTGGCGGCGACGCCGCGTAGCATCTCCACGGCGGTGGCCTCGTCGGGTTCTTCCACTTGCACCAGTTGGAAGCGGCGAGCAAGAGCCGGATCTTTCTCGAAGTACTTCTTGTATTCCAGCCAGGTGGTGGCGGCGAGGGTGCGCAGTTCACCACGGGCTAGAGCCGGCTTGAGCAAATTGGCGGCGTCGCTGCCACCTTCGCTGCCCCCCGCTCCTATAAGGGTATGGGCCTCGTCGATGAACAGGATGATTGGCTGCTCGCTATTGCGTACGGCGTCGATCACGCCCTTGAGGCGCTGCTCGAACTCCCCCTTGACCCCGGCACCGGCTTGCAATAGACCCAGGTCGAGCACCCGCAGGATCACATTCTGCAAGGGCGGTGGCACGTCGCCGGCGGCGATGCGCAGGGCCAGGCCTTCGACCACAGCTGTTTTGCCGACACCGGGGGCGCCCACCAGGATCGGGTTGTTCTGCCGACGGCGCAGGAGAATGTCGATGCTCTGGCGGATCTCGCCGTCTCGCCCGACGATGGGATCGATGCGCCCGGCGCGGGCGTCAGCGGTTAGATCCTGGGTGTACTGGTCGAGCACGCTGTCCTGCGCGGCTTCCTGTACGGGGCGGACCTTGCTTGCTGGGCCGGGGCCACCGCTGTATTCGCGTGAGGCTTGCGTCCATTCCAGCAGATTGGCGCGCAGGGCTTCGCGGGGGATGCGCAGCAGCGAAGAGGCGCTGTTGAGCAGCAGGCTACGGCGTTCGTCGCGATCGAGCAGGGCGAGCAGCAACAGGCCGGAGCGGATGCTCGTCTGGCCCTGCACACTGGCCTGCACCACGGCGTCTTCGAGCAGGCCGATGGTCTGGGCAGAGAGGGCAGGGGTCCGGGTGCTGCCGGCCTTGAACAGTTCCAGGGCGCGGTTGATTTCGGTGGCCAGGCTGTCGCGTTCCAGGCCGAAGCGCGGCAGCAGCCAGGCGAAGTCACCGCCTTCTATGTCGAGTAGTTCAAGCAGCAGGTGCTCGATTTCCACGTAATGGTGACTGCGTTGCAGGCAACGCTGGGCGGCGCGTTCAAGCGCGCGGCGGCTGTCTGCATTGAGGCGACCGATCAGCCCGGCGAGTTCCATCAGACCGTCTCCTTATGCCGCAGGCGGGTGTCGATACGTTGTAGGGTGGTCGCTCCCGCGTACTGCAGGTTGCTACTCCAGCGCAGGCGCGGCGGTTGTTGCCGATCCAGGCGTAAGGGCTTGCCGGGGCGTACCAGCAGGCGCAGGTGGCAGTCGGTATCCGGGCCGAGATAGAAACTGGCCAGATCAGCCAGGCGTTCATGCTGTTCGCCACCAGGCAGATAGGCCTGGGCTTGTTCGGCTGTCAGTGGGCCAAGCGTGAGGCGAATACCGGCATGTTCATCCCAGACTCGGGTGCCGGCGATGGCGTTGCGGCCCAGGCCAAGGTTGCGCCCACCGCGTTGCAGGCGGCTGCGGCTGGCCGGTGGAATCTCGCGCCAGGCGCCTTGGTAGGCGTCGTAGTTCACCGTGACGCCGAACTGATGACGGACCAGCACGGCGAAGCCGGCCAGGGAACGACGTGGGCCATTAAACAGGCCGGAGCGGGTGGTGATGGCAGCGTCGGGTAATGCCATGCGCCCTTGCAAGCTGCGTGGAAGCAGGCCGCTGAGTGCCAACAGCAGTTGTTGTGCCGGGGCCTGTTGCGGACGCTGAAAACCCAGTGCTAGGCGGTGCCGACCGAGCACCCGATAGAGCTGGGCGAGCAGGCGATTGTGGAACAGGTCAAGGAAGTCTGCCGGGGCGTGATCTTTGAGGCGTGCACGCTGTTGCAGCCACTCTTGATAGGCATAGGGCAGCGGGCCATCGGGGCCGCCCAGGCCAAAGACGGCGGTGCTCAATGTGGGTGGCTGGCCGGGAACGTCCTCCAGGCGCACGACCTGACTGGGTGCGAACGTGGGGGTCAATGGTCCACGCAAGCGTACGGCTTCTTGCTCGGGGCTGCTGCCTTGGCCCAGAGGCGTGGCATTGGGTTTCTCGCGCTCCAGCAGCAGCAGGGCCTGGAGAAATTCGAAGGCCTGAGGTGCCTCGCGTAGGCGCTTGCTCAGAGGTGCAGGGGCTTGCCGGCCTGGGGCTGCCATGTCCGCACCTCCTTGTCGTGATCCACCAGCACCGTACGTACGAAACGGTTGGGCGTGGCGTAAAGGGAGAAAAATTGCGCCAGAACGGCGGAGAACAGCACGGCGCTGCTGCCGGCAAAATGCTCTGCATCCAGGCGGATGCGTACTTCCAGGCCATTGCGCCAGCCGCGCCAGGCGTCATCACCAACGCGCGCTACCACGCGCTCACTGGTCAACTCCACCAGGCCTTCCACTTGGCGCCGAGGCCCGGCTTCGTCGCGCAGGTTGTGCAGGTGCAACAGTTCGCGCAGGGCATCGAGGGCATCGGGACCTTCGACCAACGAGAGATGGTTGAGGCTCAGTTGCGAAACCAGGCGCCAGCGCGAAGGGCCGGACAGCCATGGCAGGCTTTGCGCGGTGGGCGTGTTCAGCAGGCTGGCCTGCGCGACCGGGCCAGGACGCTCGAAACCCAGGCGGGTGCCGGCTGGCAGGTTTTCGGCCAGATGCCGACTGGTGCATAGCAACTCGGCGGTGAGGCTGTATTCGGGGGCGTCCTGCCGTGGGTCGAAGGCTGTGTCCACCAAACTCAGCAACAGATCGCTGCCAGGCTGCGTGGGGTTGAGTCCCTGTACCCGGCGAGCGTGCCAGTAGAAGCCTTCAGCGCCATGGTTATGCCCGTAATAGGCTGGGACATGGCGCACGCCCTGAGGTGTAGCCGCACGCATGCTGCGAATGCTGTAGATCTCCACGCTTCTTTCGCGGTGGGCGTCGGCCACTAGGCGGTATTCGCTACGTGTTCCATCCGGGCGCAAGGGCTCTGAGGTACGTGGGAACAAGTTGATGGCCGGGGTGCAGCCCAGGCGCAGTTCACTGGCTTGCAGGTGAGGTCGGCCAGTGGGGGCGCGGTCGAAGGCAATCACCAGTTGGCAAGTATGGCCGCCGTCTGTCGGTGGCAGCAGTGGCAGGTCGAAGAAGGCGAATTTGTCGGGGAAAGCGAAATACTCTGCCAGCAAACGCAAGCCGGGGTGTTGGCCATCCTCATCAGGCAGCAAGGCCTGGTCGTCGGCGAAGCCCACTGGCGCGGCGGTGCCGGATACGCGGCACAGTGGTTTACCGGCTACACCACTCCATAGCCCGAGGCAGTGGGCCGCGAGCAGGTCGTAGAGGATGGCGTTGGTCATGGGGGACGCCGCCAGGTGCACGCGCAGGCTGCGTACCGGCAATTGTGCCCAGTCGAGCTCGCCCAGGCATTCCAGGGTCAGGCGCAGGGCCGAGCGGGCCAGCGGGTGGCCACTGAAAGCCACCGCCGCATCGCCATCGAGCAAGGTGGCTTCACTGATACGCAGCGGCCAGAGGTCGACCTGTGCACTGGTGCGCCAGTGCACGCTGGCCTGATCGGGCGTGGTGACGAACAGCGGGGTATCGCGTGGCAGGCTGTAGCCCTCGGCAAGATTGCCTTGGGTCGGATCGGGCTCAAACTGCACGATGGCGCAGGAGGGAAGGGGACGCAGAACCAGAGGGTAGAGCTGTTCCAGCAGCGCGTCGCTGAATTCGGCGTAGTCATCATCGAGTCGGCGGTGCAGTCGCGCGGTCAACAGGGCGAAGCCCTCCAGCAAACGCTCGACGTGTGGATCGGGGCATTCTCCGGGTGACAGTTCCAGGCGCCGGGCCACTTTGGGGTGGCGCTGAGCGAAGCCTGCGCCGGCATGGCGCAGCCAGGTCAGTTCGCGTTGGTAATAGTCGAGCAGTTCGGCATCGATCGAATCACTCATGGCGGACTTCCATGCCGTCCTCGCCCGGGCTGAGGAGAAACAAGGCCGGCCAGGTGCGTTGTCCGCTGCGCAGTTTTCCAGTCAGGCGAATGGACAAGCGCTGAGGTTGGCCAGGCAGGGGCTCAACGTCGATGTTGCTGAGTTGCAAGCGCGGCTCGAAGTGGTGCACGGCGGCACGTACCTCGCGCAACAGAAGACGCCGATCTTCGGCGCGCAAGGCTTGCAGGGCGGCCCAGTCACCAATGCCGTAATCGAGTAGTGTCAGTGGTTGACCCGCAACACGCTGCGGACGACGGGTATTGAGCAAGCGCATCAACTCCTGGCAAACGGATTCGGCCAAGACCTTGTGGTCAAAGATCGGCGCCTCATCCGCCTGGGCGGAGAGACGCTCGAGAAGGGGCGCACGCACAGCGTGACCCTCTTACTTGACAAGCTTGTTGGCTGCCAGATCCCAGGTAGACGCAGCAGTACCTTCCTTGGTGCCATCGTCCTTCTGCGCGGTAAGCTCCCATTTGATCTTGGTGAAATTCAGCGACAGGGTTTCCACCGGCTTGCCGCCGGCTCCGCCGCTGACGCTGACGTTGGAGAGCACCACGTTGTCGAGGGTATAGACGATAAATGGCAGCAGCTTGCCGTCGCTTTCGGAGGCGTTGCGGCCGATGGTGATGGTGGCTTTCGTGATGGGTTTACCGGCGCAGCAGTATTCGTTGAGCGAGGGGGTCGAGGTATCGACAAATTTGGTGACGGTGAACTCGCCGATATGTGGTTTACCCGAGGTACGTTCTGAGTTACTCACATCGTTGGTGACCTGCATGGCCACGTTGTGGCTGTAAGACATCAATTCGATCTTGTCGGTGTAGCCCTCAAGCAGGCTGTCGCCTTTAATGTCGTCACCAAAGTCGAGAATAATGGCATCCATCGCGGAAAACTCCTGAGTCTAAAAACTGAAATAAGCATCTGTGCTAAGACCTCCGCCGGCATACCGGCGGAGGTTAATGACTAGGCGGCTGCCGGCGGTGGTAAGGTTGCAACCAGGCGGATCGAGGCAGTCAGTTCTTCCAATTGGAAGTGAGGTCGCAGGAATACTGTGGCGCGGTAAACGCCCGGTTTTCCCGCGACTTCTGAGACATCCACACGTGCTTCACGCAGCGGGTACTGAGCCTTGATCTCCTGAGGTGCGTTGTCATTGATCAACACATAATCAGCGATCCAGTTATTGAGGTAGGTCTGCACGTTGTCACGCGTCATGAAGCTGCCTATCTTGTCGCGCATGATCACCTTGAGGTAATGGGCGAAGCGTGAGGCTGCTAGCACGTAGGGCAGCATTGCCGAGATGCGTGCGTTGGCGTTGGCTTCGTTGGTGTTGTAAAGCCTGGCCTTGTTTGTGGTCTGGCCGCCGAAGAAAACCGCAATATCGGTGTTCTTTTTGTGGCACAAGGAAATAAAGCCCAAGTCGTTGAGCTCCTTTTCACGGCGGTCAGTGATGGCGACTTCGGTCGGGCACTTAAGCGACAGATCCCCTGACAGGGTTCGGAACGTGTGTGCTGGTAAGCCTTCAACTGCGCCACCGCCTTCAGCACCACGAATTGCAGCACACCAACCATACTTGGCGAATGCATTGGTGATACGGATCGCCATCAGCCAAGCGGCATTTCCCCACAGGTACTTGGAATGGTCAGTGCCATTGACGTCCTCCACGTAGTCCATGCCTTCAACTGGTTTGGTATCCGGGCCATATGGCAAGCGAAGCAAGAAATTTGGCAATATCAGGGATACATAGCGTGAGTCTTCACTTTCACGGAAGCTGCGCCATTTGATCAGTTCTAGGCTCTCGAAAATCTTGCTTAGGTCACGTGGCACAGCTAATTCAGTGAAGCTGTTCATGTCGAACAGTTTTGGGCTTGCGGCAGCGATAAATGGCGCATGAGCTGCAGCGGCGACATTGGAGAGTTTCTCAAGAAGCGCCACGTCTTGTGGGTGCCGACCGAAGTTATAGTCACCTACCAAAAGACTGAACGGGTGCCCGCCAAACGTGCCGTATTCCTCTTCATAAATTTTCTTGAAGAGCGCGCTTTGGTCGAACTCAACAGCTTTTTCCAGGTCGTTCTGCAGCTCTTTTTGGGTGACGTTCAGCAAGCGCAATTTCAGGCGAGTACTGGTTTCGGTCTTGTCGACCAGCATGTGCAACCCACGCCATGTGGCTTCGAGTTTTTGCATCTCTGGGTGGTGCAAAACTTCATTGAGTTGGTCGCTGATTAGCTTATCTATCTTACTGATTCGATCATTAATCATCGCCACAGTGTCCTTATCGACGGCCATGCCTTCATCAAGGACCTGTGTAGCAAATTCAGCCAGCATGTCGCGCGCATAGCCTTGTTGGCTTTCATCGTGAGCCATCCGGCCATCCGCGATGATGCGGTCAAGCAAACTCAGGGTTTGAGTCGAGCTTTCGCTGGAAGCACCTGTTTGTGTTGCCATTACGTTATCTCCGGAAGGTGGTGGATTTTAGGCCTGCGGTTCTGTCGGAGTATCCGCGTCTGGGGCAGCAGCAGTTGCTGGCTCCGGCTCAGATTTTGGAGCTGCATTGGCACTGCTTGGGGTGCTGTCAGCTGAAGCCGATTGAGCTTCAGGTCGTGTCGCTTTGATTTCTTGTAAGCCTTGGGTGTTACTCACAACGTCTTGAAGGAGTTTGTCGAGATCGTCGTTTCCATCGAGCTTGGTGAGCAAATCACGCAGCCGTTGGCGAGCCTCATAAAGACGGCGCAGTGGGGTGATTTGCTTGACGATGTTGACAGGGTCGAAATCGTCAACGTGCCTGAAATTCAACTCGATGTTGAGTTTGCTGCCATCACCCGTGATCGTGTTCTCCACCTGCAAGGTGCTGCGTGGCGAAATAGAAGCGAGTACTTCATTGAAGTTATCGCGATCGATCTCGGTAAAACGACGGTCAATGAGCTTGGGAAGGGGCTGTTCGGGCTTTCCCGAAAGGTCTGCAAGAATTCCGACAACGAGAGGCAGTTCTTTCTTCTCGATAGCGCTGCCAATCTCAACGTCATAGGTGATTTGAACTCGTGGAGGACGAATCCGATCCAGCTTGTGCTGCGTACTTTCTGCCATGTTGTTCGAACTCCGGGACAGTACCTGGAGCGCAATGCAACGGACAAACTCCGTGTTCGCACTCCCTTGCAGGACCACGAAAGATACGGGGCAGTTTTAGCAGCGTGCCCGTCCTTGGCGATCCATCCGCGCTCGTCGTGACAACGAACTTTCATAGACGCTAGATCAGGTCTATAAATTTGCAAATGCGAATTTTTGTGAGGATGCGATGACACAAGGACGTTTGACACCAACGCTACTGGCGCTTCTGTTCGGCTTGATGGTGCTGCTGGGTGGCTGCTCTTTTTGGTCGGAGAGAGTGGGCCTCAGTAGCCTCACATTAGACGTTGCTGAGCGTGCCAATAACGACACGCCAATCGCCGTCGATTTTGTTGCCATACGAGACCCTGCTTTGCTTAAGCTGCTTTCAGGCATCACCGCGAGCCAATGGTTTTCAGAGCGTGAACAGTACCAACGCGATTACCGGCAGCTATTCTCAGTCTGGAGTCTAGAGCTTGTGCCGGGACAGTTTCGTGATGTTCGGGAATTCCCTTTTTCAGGGAATAAGGCTTCTGGACTTTTAGTGTTTGCCGGCTATAACACTCCAGGTGCGCACCGTTTGCGCCTCAATGAGTCGGGTAGAGTCTGGCTTCGTTTCGACAGCAGGGAGATGCGACTTCTGACTGATCAGAATCGCTAGATTGGACCGGATAAGATCTTGCTTTTTAAACATCGGACGTTGAGGGGAGTAGGATGAAGGTATTGCCGGACGCAGTTTGCTGGCATGAGGGAATGCAGTTATTACCTCAACATTTTCAGTTACAAGCTTTGCGGTCCGAGATGTTGGCGGCACATTTCGCTCAAACCACTAATCCTTGGTTCTGGGGCGTAAGCCAACTTGATGTTGACCCCGTCGCGCTCTGTGCCGGCTTGGTGCGTATACAGTCTGTTGATGCGATTTTGCCTGACGGGCTGCCTGTGAGGCTGGAACCCGGTAGCGGGACTAAGCTTGAGTTAGACATCACTGCATCCGTTGCCACTTCGGAGGGTTATACCGTCACTGTATACCTGGCCGTTAGCCCGCTGACGCGAAGTGGTCAGATACTTCCATTGCAAGGGCGTTTGCGATCTGTTGTCGGTGAGGCGATGCCTGATCTTGCCAGCGGGGAGCACCCGGAACCTCTTACTGTGTGGCACCCAAATCTGCGCCTGGTGCCAGAAACAGAGCGTGCCGATTCTGTCTGCCTGCCTCTCTTAAAAATCAGTAAGGAAGGTGGAGGGTTTGTTCGCCAGCCTTACACGCCACCGTGCCCGCTTGTGCTTCCTGAATCTTTGATTGGACAGGAGATTTCAGAGCTTTGCGCGCGCGGACGAGAGAAATGTATTTTCCTGGCAGGGCGCCTGCGTCAGGCGCAGCTGGCGGATAACTCTGACGATGTCGAGGAAATTCGCCGCCAACTTGCCGCTCTTTGGGCTCGTCTTCCAGAGGTGGAAGCGCTGCTAAATTCGAGAGTCGCTCCGCCTCTTGGTCTCCACGGCTTACTGGCCGGTATGGCCGGATCCTGGAGTGCACTTGATTTAGCCAACGGCGTGCCGGCATTTGCCCCCCTTGATTTTCTTGAATTAAAACGAGGCTTCGACGAGATCATTCAATGGCTTGTTCAGATACTCGACAATGTCCGTGTTGGTTATCGTTGCCTGCCCTTTATCGCCATAAACCAAGGCTTTTCGATTCACTTACCTGACACGGCCACAAGACGACAGCGTTTGGTGATTGGGCTACGAATGTCCGCAGGGTTTGGTCAACAAGCCGCACAAGAATGGTTAGGGCACGCTGTGATTGCGTCTGAAAATCACATTGCGACGCTGAGCCGGCAACGAATGTCGGGGCTTCCTCATCAACCCATGAGCCGCAAAGAGCAAGTCTCTTATGGCCTCGGAGAGGACACCCATTTATTTGTTATCCAAGCTTGGGGCGAGTGGTTTGATCCTGAGATACCATTCTGCTTAGTCGTGTCTGCACAAGCAGGAGTGGTTGCACCCTGGCAGGTCGTTCTTTTTACAGATAGCTCAGATTGACTCTCCTAGTCAGCCAAGGATGCTTAGATGTCAGCAAGGAGCATGAACCTTTATCCCTCTTCTTTCGGTGAAGCGCCTTTAAGTCTTGCGTTTCGCCAAGCGTGGTTGACGTGGTGCGATGCGCGCGAGTCGATAAAAGAAAGTGCGACAGATGAAGCGAAGTTGGTCGAGCTGACCGCTGAGCTCGCGACACGCACGGTTCGTCATCTTTGGCGTGACGCCTTTGCCAGCGTCGGGGCTTCCGCGCCCGGCCAAGTCAAAGCCATGGTCTATGCCTTTGTTGCATTGCTTGATGAACGCTTACTGTTCGACGATTGGCAAGGTCGCGGTGTTTGGCAGTCAAGGCCTTTGGAGGCCCGGCTGTATGGTTCGCGTAGTGCTGGAGAGCGCGTACCAAAAGCCATTCATGAATTGCTTAAAAATCGTTCACCCAGTACCCGCGATCTTGCCAACGTTTACTTGCAGTGTTTGTTGTTGGGTTTTTATGGGGCTTTACGAAGTGAGCGTGGTCGGGCGCTGCATGCTCGCTGGCTTCAAGCCTTATTTACCTTGGCCTGGCAACATGAACCAAGTATGTCTGGGGTCATTACCAGTTTGGAAGGTCCGGCCATTACACCGCCGATGCGTTTGCCATTTAGACGTGCATTGCCTGACGGCCTAAGACTGATGCTCGGCGTTATGGGCTTGGTGCTGTTGTTGACGCTTGCTGGCCATGTGTTATGGCTTGATATTGGCTCTGAGCTTGACCCGGCACTTTATTTGTTCAATGCCCCACAGACCGAGAATTCGCTCGAATGAGTGCAGTATCGATTGGTCTCTACGTACTCGGCGCATTGCTGATAATTGTCTTGTTAATTGCGTTGTTCTGGTGGCTGCGCACCCAGTCAGGTACTGCAATTCGTAGTTTTTATGCGGCTGTGCGCAAAATGGAGCATGACCACGGTATCGAATCCCGTTACCAGGTTCCGTGGTTGATGTTGCTGGGAGATCCTCGTGAGTGCACTCAGCTTTGTGCGGATTGGCAGCTGTCCCCAGTAGGTCGTTCATCCTGGTTTGGACGATGGTGGGCTGATCCTGACGGCGCTGTATTGGTGGTGCCACAAAGCATCTTTCTCCCCCACGACAACAACACGGCACCGACATTCGTCTGGCGCAGATTGCTGGGCATTTTGCAGCGGTTGCGTGGTCAGCGCCCGCTAGATGGCGTGATATGGGTTATCCCCCTTGCTCAGCTCCAAGATGAAGAGCAACTGGCCGCGGATGTTTTGGTCATGCGCCGCCGCTTTGCTGAGATGTTGCAACGCTTAGGGCTAAGCCTGCCTGTTTATGTGATTGTCAGCGGCCTTGAAGCCCTACCTGGGTTTCAGGAGTTGCTGAGTGTTTTGCCAGAAGATAGCCATGATCAGGCGTTTGGTTGGTCATCACCATATGCACTCGATGCCAATT
Source organism: Pseudomonas sp. SL4(2022) (assembly GCF_026625725.1). Classification (NCBI taxonomy): domain Bacteria; kingdom Pseudomonadati; phylum Pseudomonadota; class Gammaproteobacteria; order Pseudomonadales; family Pseudomonadaceae; genus Pseudomonas; species Pseudomonas sp. SL4(2022). The sequence continues at coordinate 4,104,520 of NZ_CP113060.1, read as the reverse complement.
GGCAAAGCTACTGGCTGGATGATGCAGCGGATCAGTTGGTCCAGGCCACGCAAGCGGCTGTTTTAGAGTCTGCTGCTCTACGTGGCGAGTTGAATGAGGATCTGTACCGCTTACCGGACCAATTGATCGACCTCAAGAACAGCCTACGCATGCTGTTAGAACCCATTTTCCAGGGTAATGCTCAAGGTGAGGCACCACGCTTACGTGGCATCTATCTCAGTGGAGCGCGTGCAACTCTAGAGGATGACCCGCTAAGCGCTGTCGACCAGAGCGGGCTTCGTGGCGTATTTACCCGTCAGCTATGGATCGAGCGTTTTCAAGCTGAACAAGGGTTAGCTCAAGCTGTGCCGCGTATTCTGCAGTTACGTCAGCGATGGCAGAAGACAGTGGCGCTCAGTGCAATAGTTGTAGGCATCGGATGGGGTGTGGCGATGCTTTGGGTCTGGCAAGAAAGGCTTGCCGATGCACGTGTGCTCAGTCGCTTGTTACAAGAGACCCATGCGACGCACCAAAGCATCAGTACTGTCTCCAGTGAGCGCAATCAGGCCTACACACGACACAACGTTCAAAGCTTCTGGTTGCTATTGCAACAAGCACCGCGCTGGCATTACGCATCGCTTGTATACCCTACTTCGTGGGGCACTTCTATTGATGATCAGCTTGATCGGTTACTCAGCGCCATGGCGAAACGGTCAGTTGTTACGCCGCTCAGGCAACTTCAAGTCGATGAATTGAGTCGTGTTGAGGCCATTCGTATTACCGACCGTCGTTCGAATGTTGAAGGTGCAATACCCGATCAATGGCCAAGTTTTGTGAAAGCACGCATGCTGGTAAACAGCGTGATGAAATTAGAGCGAGAGAACCGTCTTCTTAACAGCTTGTTACTTGGTCAACAGGGCGTGGTGGAGCCGCTGGCTCAATTGGGTAACGATTCATTGGGGCTGAACCTGGACCCCACCAGCTTAAGAAACAGGGCCTTTTACGACCGTACACTGCGTGACCTTAGCTCATCGAACTTGGCTCCACCTGATCTGGAGTCGATGCGTGTAGAGATTGCCGATCAATTTCAGGGGTTGATGAAGTATTGGTTAGCGCAATATTTTCTGGCCGATAACTTTGTTAAACCTGCTGGCTACCTAAAACGCTACCTAAGTGATATGGAGGGTGGCCGAGATATCACGCTAAATCGACTCGAAGAGATTAATGCCTATATCGCTTATCTCGAAGATTTGATTGTGCTAACCAACTCTGCATGGAGTCACGGTAACAATGATGAACTGACGCCTGGTTACCGTGCACTTATGGAGGATGTACGGCAAAGCAGCCTGTTAGGCCCTGCAACGGCGGACGCGTTGGATCAGCAAGCTAAAAAATTACGGCAAGACTTTCATACTCAGTGGATTGAGCACACTGCAAGTCGAGGAAGCTTGCTGCAACGCCAAGCTGGCGGCACTTTAATGTTACAAGAGTCAATCAGCGATCTATCACGCAGCATTGATTCTCTGCTCAAGCGTGATTTTGCTCTTGTCGCGCTTCGTGATCCTGAAGCCTTACTCAGGCGAGGTTCGCCCATTGTCATGACTGAACAGCGAATCGCTCAGGCATTGGCTTATCAACAAAGCTATCGCGATTACGTTGCTAAAGAGTTAGCTCTTATATCCCCCGACTATCGCGCTGGAATGCTTAAGGCGGCCGGAGATACTGCGGCTCTGGCTATTTGGTCGGCGCTCACACGTTCATCTGAACGGACATACGACGCGGGTATGCATGACACCAGCGCATTCGGTGAGCAAGCCATGTACGTCATTCAAGGGCTAACTGAGTTGGGTCGAAGTGACCTGTCGAGTGACATACAAATGCAGTTGACACTGCAGGCCATGGCCAATGTTGAATCGGCACTGAGTTCAATTGACTCGCTTGCGCTCTTTAAGCAACGAGTTGAAGTTTCAGACTGGAATGGGAGTCCAAACCTAGGCCTGCAATTGTATCGTGCAACAGATGTCCAAGATTTGAAGTCATTTTTGGATAGTCAGTTTGTTGCGGTGAGTAATAGCAGCGACGCTGTAGTGCAAGAGTTGAATTGGCTGCGCAGTCAACGCAATCTTCCATTGGCCATCCAGGATAAGGTTGCGCGGCTGGCTTCTATCCAGGAAGAGATGGTTAAGTATAAATCTCAGAATCCTGCCAGCGCGCCAGCGCTGTTTTCGCAATTGGTCACGCGTGACCTGATTGATATTGATCTGAGCAGTTGTAATCAAGTGCTGTCGACTGCCAGCTTGCCACAAGGCGAGGGTGATTTTTCCCGCTATGCCAACGGCTTGCTTAACCAGACGCTGGCACGCTGCCATGAATTGCAATTGCAGAGTGCTTTTGAATCTTGGGACACGCTGACGAGTTATTTCAACCAGTACCTGGCAGGGCGTTTTCCTTTCGCCTACTCCTTAGAAAGCTCCGATGCAGATCCTGCCCGTGTTAAGCATCTTTTGGAACTGATCGACACCCATGTGGAGTCGGCTGAAAAAGGGCTGCAATTGGTTCCCGCCAATAACCGTCTTGCGGCACAAGACTTCCTTTCAAGGATGAAGCAGGCCAGAAGTTGGCTGGGGCCTTTACTCATCCGTGATAAGTCGGGCGTTCTCGGGGTTGAACTAGAGGTTCGTTGGCGAACGGATAGGGAAGAGGAGCGAGGCGCTGATCAAGTTATTGCGTGGACCATTCGCGGCGCAAGCCAGAAGCTTGGCCATCCCGGTGACTCTGGAGAACGATTGCGTTGGCTAGTGGGAGATCCTTTGCAGTTGGCTCTCCGGTGGGCGCGTGACAGCAACCAGCGCCCGGCTAGTGATCCGCTGCAGCCGAGCATGGCTGTGAATGAACTCGAGGCTGGCTGGGAGTATCAGGGGGCCTGGTCACTATTACGCCTGCTGCGAACCCATGTGATCCCACAACGCCTACCGAATATGGATTACACCGATTTTCCCTTGACCTTGCAGGTGCCTGTAAGGGGAACGTTGGATGCGAATGAGTCTGCGCAAATGTTTATGCGTCTTTCGCTCTTGAGCCAAGGAAGTAAGCTGCCTCTTGCGATACAGCCGCTACCGGTTGTGGCACCCAGTTCGCCTTTTACAAACAGCCACTTTTCTAGCGGTGCGGTATTGCCATGACAGCTTTTTCCGTTGAGCCATTTTTACAGCCTATTGCAGGCGAGGCTGATTGTGGGCCCAGTTTGCGTTACGAAAGTGAATGGGATCGTTTACGAGAGCTTCGCAGAGAGGATGACGCGAGTTTGCCCACGGGTGTCTGGCAGAGTGATCTTAAGCGCGCCGATTGGGCTGAACTTGAAAAGCTTGCCGGGGCTTTACTGAAGGATCGCAGTAAAGACTTGATGATTGCAGTTTGGCTCGGAGAAGCGTGGATACAGCGTTATAAGCTGGCAGGTCTGGCCTCTGCGCTTGAATTGATTATTGAGTTATGCGCGCGCTATCCCGATACGCTGCATCCACAGCCTGTGGAAGGGGATCGGTCATGGCGTGTTTTCCCTTTGGAGTGGATGACGCGTCAATACAGCAGTAGCTTGATGACTGAGGTTCCATTATTCGGCATTGAGGCCGCTGAGTTTGATTCTGTGACCCTGCACGATTGGCTGCAATTACATCAACGTCAGGTACAGGTTACGGAGAGCAAGCAGGACAAAGCCGCTGCGGAGAAGGCTCGCGCAGACTATCGCAAGCTTCATGCAGCTCTTAAGCAAACCACTGCAACTCGCTTCGTTGAGGCATACACAGCTATACAAGCTTCTCTGGCGGCATTGGAACGATTAGATCGATGGTGCAACGATTGGCTGGCGGACCTGGCACCCAGCCTTGGACCATTGCGTCAAACATTGGAAACTGTCCGCACGCAGATGGAGGAGTTTGTTCCCATGGCAGACCAAGGCTTATCCCCAAATCTGAGTGCCGATGCTGATGTGACGGAAGCTGATTCGAATGGTGTTAGCGTTTCGGTGGTTGTTAATGGCGGCCCCCTCAACCGTGAGCAGGCCTACCGGCAGCTTTCGCTAATTGCTGATTTCCTGGCGCGTACTGAGCCTCACAGTCCGGTTCCTTACGTAATTCGCCGCGCTGTTGAATGGGGTAACCAACCGCTGGGTGATCTGCTGGATGAGCTGATCAGTGCCGATGCTGAGTCACGGCGGTTATGGAAGCTGCTTGGGGTTCTGAAATAGTCTCACGCCCGGTTGAATGCTCAGTAGGCATTTTTATGTCTATCTATGACCTAATTGGGTGCGTATAGCGCAGTACGATTTTCGCCAGTGTTCCATCGGCTCGAATGCGGGCAATAGCTGCATTGAGGGGTTTAAGCATATCGGCGCGAGAACTGTGCAGGCGAATGCGCAGCTCAGAGCGATTCACCACTGGCCCTTGTTCAATCCTTACAGCGTGCCCTCGAATTTCTGGGTGGCTGACGAGGAGGTAGGCCAGTTCAAGACGATCAATGATGCCTGCTTCTGTTCGAGCTAAAGCCACACTATTGACTTGGGCAATACTGTTAGGGCTGTCTATACGGGTGAAGTATTGGTTGCCGGCATAACCGTAGCCTCTCACTGTTGAAATGGTGCGCCCTTGCAGGTCTTGCAGACTGGTGAAGGCGAACTGGCGTCCCCGAGGAAAAATAATCACCTCTTCTGCGCTGAGAAGTGGATCACTCCAGAGTGAAACCTTTGCTTGCTCGGGGGAGGCGCGCCACGCGATATTGACGCAACACTCAATCAGAACCAGGGCCTCTTGAAAGTGTTTTTGCGCGCGTAGAGGCGGTTGTGGGCTGTCCGCCTCGAAGGTCTCGTCCAGGTGCGCGTCGAGAGCCTGCATGACATCACTGAGAATGCCACTTACCTGCCCGTCGCGAACAATCCAGTAAGGCTCCCAGCTCTCGTTGGTCACGGCATACCTCAAGGTGGATGCCTGTGACGTCAGTGGTAAAAACATCAGCAACAGTACGACTCGTAAGAACCAGCTATTCACCTTTACCCCCAACAACTACTGCCCAGTTCATGCTGCTTGGTCTGATGATGAATCGCCTCGAAACATCCTCTTTGGGGTTGAGGCCTTGAAGGGTAGATTTTTAAGCCCATACCACGGGTAAATGAAATACTCGCTATGCTCAAATAAAACCGTGAGGGTCACTAAGCTAATGCTCAGTGTTTACAGCGCTAGCCTATGGCATCCAGATTACCTTCTATGTGCGTCAAGCTTGAGCCTGCTTAAAGTCAAGCGCAGCCAAGCCGATAGGAGAGTAACCCGTGCAGCAGCCCGCTTCATAAAAGATTGAGCATGTTGCCTGATTTTTGTCACCCTTTGTACGGTTCTGCCTACAGGGTTGATGTGGTGCCTGATCTTGCTGTTGGAATGAGGAGCAGTTTAAAAGCAGTTCTGGTCGTCCCTACGTAACGTTTAATACAAGCAGGAGTGATGGCATGGCCCTAGTTCCCGTTCGACTGTCTCAACGTTTGACCCTTGGGTGTATCGTTCTGCTGATTCTCACGGCAATTGCCGTTTTTGCTGTGATGGCGTTGCGAGGGCAGCCGCGTGTTGTTGCAGCCAGTGGCGAGTTGATTGAGCAGACCGGTAGCGCCATCGTGCGTCAACTTGCTTTGCAACTGGCGCGCATTGAAGGTGTGACGGCCAGCCTGGCGCATCTTGCAGAGGTGCTGCCGCGTGACGAGGCGCTTTACCTCAATAGCCTGCCGAATTTGATCGACAGTCAAGGTGACAGAGCGATTGCAGGAGGAGGTGTTTGGCCGGAGCCAAATGCATTCAGTGACGGGGTTGTACGTCGAAGTTTCTTCTGGGCACGTGGCGCAGATGGTCGATTGGCCTATTCCGATGATTACAACGCTGACAGTGGTCCCGGTTATCACAATGATGCCTGGTATACCGGCGCGCGCAGCAGTAAGGCGGGGGAGTGCCTGTGGTCGGAGGCTTACCAGGATGCTGTGACGGGTGTCCCGATGGTCACTTGTAGTGTGCCTTATCAGCTTGAGGGGCGATTTGCAGGTGTCGCTACCTTAGACCTGCTGCTGGATGACCTTGCGCGATTTTTGACCGAGCAGGGCCAAGTGACTGATGGCTATGCTTTTGCCCTTGATCAGGCAGGCAACGTTCTGCATTTCCCGAACATGGCCGGTGGCAAAGGCAGTGCAATGATCAAATTCGACGACCTGGTGCAGCAGCATAATTGGCTGAAGCCGGTACAGGAGGCGCTGGCCAGTGGCAGCTCAGGGGCCATTCGAAACCTGGATCTGCAATATGATGAGCAACTCGATCAAGCAAGCCGTATCAGTTTGTTCGTGATGCCCGATACCGGTTGGGTAATAGGTCTTGCAACCCCGCAAGATCGAGTGACTGGGCTGGCCCATGAGCTAACCCGGGAAATCCTACTATTTCTGCTGCCGTTATTGGCAGGGGTGCTGGTGTTGGCCTGGTTAGCCGGGCGTAAGTTGATTGGCCAACTGGAGGAGACCACCGCTCAGATTGATTCGTTGGGCCGTGGATCGGCCAGCCGCGATGTTGCGCTTATCGTGCAGCGTGAAGATGAAATTGGCGCGTTGCGCCATGCGGTCAACCGCTACGCTGGGCAATTACGTACCATGCTGCAGCGCATTGCCGAGGAGGCTGAACACCTGCAGGCTGAAGCTGCACAACTGGGCGGTTTGAGCAGTACGCTGGCCGGCCGCGCGGAGCAGCAGCGGCAAGAAAATACGCAACTGGCAGCTGCTATTACCGAGATGTCGTCCAGCGCTCATGAAGTGGCTCAAAATACCAATGACTGTGCCACTACAGCGCAGAGCTCATTGGTGGTGGTGCAGCAGGGGCAGCAGAAAGTTGCTTCCAATAGTGCGGCGATTCAGGCGCTGTCGGCGGAGATGGCTGACGCTGCTTCGGTGATCAGCCGGTTGGAGAAAGACAGCCAGCAGGTTGGTGCAGTGCTGGATGTAATAAAGGCAATTTCCGAGCAGACAAACCTGCTCGCATTGAATGCTGCCATTGAGGCCGCGCGTGCTGGCGAGCAAGGGCGTGGCTTTGCCGTAGTGGCTGATGAAGTGCGTACGCTGGCGGGGAAAACACAGTCTTCCGCCAATGAGATAGGCAACATGATCAATGCCTTGCAACAGGCTTCGCGTCAGGCAGTGCAGGCCATGCAAGCGGGTGAGGCGCGTACTCAGCATGCGGTAGTTGAAGCAGAGGGCGCAGCTTCGGCGTTGTCGAGTTCAGTGCAGAGTTTTGATGATATTTCACAGCGTGCTCAGCAAATCGCCGTGGCTGCGCAGCAGCAGAGCCATGTTACTCAGGAAATAAACGAGCTTGCGGTTCGTATTCATAGTATCAGCGAAGAAAATGCACGAGACGCTCAGGCACTCGATCAGGTCAGCAGTGCCATGCAAGCATTGTCATCACGCCTTACGGGCATGAGTAGAGGGTAGATATTCGCGCTGATTTTCGGGGCTGGCCGGCAATTTTAATCCGCAGTTGCATTGATGGGCGTCCATGCCAGAGAACGCGACTTTACGCCATGAGTGTGTTCTTCGTGCTAACGAAGATTTGTGATGGCAGGTCCAGATTAAGTCACAGGTGCCTTGATTCATTTTTGACTCAGGCACCTGATTGTTCAGCCGCCACACTGTTTTGCTGGCATCTCAGGTGGTGTGCATGCCGGGCGTTCGCCAGACACTGGGATAGTGATCGTATCTTTGCGTGGCCCTTGGACTTAGCCTTCCTGCGCCCGGTATGCCCCTGGCGTAAGTCCTGTCCATTTCTTGAACGCACGATGAAATGCCGACGGTTCCGAGAAACCGAGTTGCTCGGCAATATCCTGGATCGTCAATTCATCGCGCCCCAGGTGATAGATCGCCAAATCCCGGCGAAGATGATCCTTCAACTCCTGAAAACTCGACCCCTCTTCACGTAAGTGCCGACGCAGAGTTTGCGGGCTCATATGCAATTGCTGAGCGACGGCATCTAAGTCCGGCCAGTTGCTGCAGTCGCGGCCGAGCAGGCGGCGGATCTGGCTGATCAGGCTGTCGCCGCCATCCGGGCGGGCCAGCAGGTCGGCGGGAGAGTGCTGGAGGAATTGCTTGAGCGTGCGTTCGTCTTGCAGCAGCGGCATGCTCAGGTAGCGGGCATGGAACAGCAGGCTGGTGCGCCCGGCACCAAAGCGCCGGGTGCTGGGGAACAGCAGTTCGTACTCGCTGGCATGTGCCGGTTGGCTGTAGGTAAAGGTGGCTTCTTCCAGGCGGATGCGTTGGCCAATCAGCCAGCTGCCAAGGCGATGCCAGATCACCAACAGGCTTTCCACCAGGAAATGATCCGGGTCCCACAGGGTCGAGTCATCCACACTCAGCCGCGCCCAGTCGCCTTCGCGCTGGATGCTGATGGCCGGGGCTTCGGGGAACAGGCTGTAGAACAGCGCGCCGCGGCCCAGGGCTTTTTCCAGCGAATGGCAGTGGATGATCGCGTAACACATCATGGCGAAGGTGCCGCGCTTACTGCGCATGCGGCCAAAGCCCAGGTATTCGTCGTCAAGGCTTTCCCACAGCAGCTGCACCAGGCGGGCGAACTGCTCTGGGGCGACTCGCGCGCGCGGTTCATCGAGCAGGGCGGGTTGAATCCCCAGTTGGCGCAGCAGCGGTGTGCAGTCGTGGCCCTGGCGTTCGGCGCCGCGTAAGGCAGCACGGACAAAATGGCTGGCGATGGTGCGTTCGCGCATGGGGGTCGCTCATTAAAGAAGGCGGGCCGATGGTAGACATGCGACAGCCTGTGTAACAAGCAGGCCCTTCGGTTTGATCGCGACAGGTGCGCTACCCACCCGTTGGGGGATATCCGCCAACGGCGATGGATGGGGCGTGCGGAAATCCGCCAGATCATGCCTAAGATTTCCAGGTTTGTTTTTTATATATATGATTTATAAGGATTTTTATTGTTTTAAAGAAATGGCACAAGGCTTGCGATAGGCGATGTAAGGCTGCGCTGGACGCACCTACAACAAGTCCCCTCAGCCAAGGGGGGTTAGTGCTTATTAGGGTGCTGCGGGTGTCGATGGATGATGCGCCGCAACACCGCTGAGGAACTCTGCCATGACCGCTACGACGCTCGACGTTGCCCGTCAACCGTTCTACAAAATGCTCTATGTTCAGGTGCTGGTTGCCATCACCATCGGTATTTTGCTCGGCCACTTCTACCCGGAAACCGGTGTTGCCCTCAAGCCCCTGGGTGACGGCTTCGTCAAGCTGATCAAGATGGTCATCGCGCCCATCATCTTCTGCACCGTGGTCAGCGGCATCGCCGGCATGCAGGACATGAAAACAGTCGGTAAGACCGGCGGTTATGCGCTGTTGTATTTCGAAATCGTCTCCACCATTGCCCTGCTGATCGGATTGATTGTGGTCAATCTGGCGGAGCCGGGCGTGGGTATGCACATCGATGCCAGCACCCTGGATGCCAGCAAGATTGCCGCCTATGCCCAGGCAGGCGCGCAGCAGAGCACAATCGGCTTTCTGCTTAATGTGATCCCGGCCACCGTGGTCGGTGCCTTCGCCAATGGCGATATCCTTCAGGTGTTGTTCTTCTCGGTGATCTTCGCCTTCGCCCTGCAGCACATGGGTGACTACGGCCGCCCGGTGCTGGAGTTTATCGAGCGTATCGCCCAAGTGATGTTCGGCATCATCAATATGATCATGAAGCTTGCGCCCATCGGTGCCTTCGGCGCCATGGCCTTCACTATCGGCCAGTACGGCGTTGGGTCGCTGGTGCAGCTGGGCCAGCTGATGATCTGCTTCTATATCACCTGCGTGTTTTTCATTCTGGTGGTGCTCGGTGGTATCGCCCGCGCCCATGGCTTCAGCATCCTCAAGTTCATCAAGTACATCCGCGAAGAGCTGATGATCGTGCTCGGCACCTCGTCGTCCGAGTCGGCGCTGCCGCGCATGCTCGACAAAATGGAAAAGCTTGGCGCGAAGAAGTCTGTGGTCGGCCTGGTAATCCCGACCGGTTACTCGTTCAACCTCGACGGCACCTCGATCTACCTGACCATGGCGGCGGTGTTTATCGCCCAGGCCACCGATACGCCGATGGACATCGGCCATCAGATCACCCTGTTGCTGGTGTTGCTGGTGGCGTCCAAGGGGGCGGCGGGGGTTACCGGTAGCGGCTTTATCGTGCTGGCGGCCACGCTGTCGGCAGTGGGTCATCTGCCGGTTGCCGGCTTGGCGCTGATTCTCGGGATCGACCGTTTCATGTCCGAAGCTCGCGCGCTGACCAACCTGATTGGTAACGGCGTGGCGACTATCGTGGTCGCCAAGTGGTGCAAGGAGCTGGACGAAGACACCCTGCAGCGCGAGCTGGCCAGCGGTGGCAAGGAAAATCCTGTGCCAGTAACGGCCAAGCCCGAACTGAGCTGATAGTTTAATGGTGCAATTCAGCCCGCCTTTTGGCGGGCTTTTTTATGCCCTGTAAACCGTGGCGCTCTTTCAGCGAGATGACCGAATGGGTCAATCCAGGCTGAGCGCATGGGTCATTGAGGCGCGCCAGGGGGAGGCCTAACCTGCAGCACGACTTCAATTCCCCAGGGAGCACATTCGCATGCAGCGCCTTATTTTCGATACCGAACACACGATGTTTCGCGACGCTTTTGCCGCCTTTCTGAAAAAGGAAGTGGTGCCCTATCAGGATGAGTGGGAAGCGGCGGGAGTGGTCAGCCGCGAAGTGTGGAAGAAGGCGGGTGACATGGGCTTTCTGCTGCCCTGGGCAGATGAGGAATACGGCGGCTCGGGCCTCAAGGACTTCCGCTATGAGCAGATCATGTGTGAAGAACTGGCCAAGATTAACGAGCCAGGTTTCATGATTCCGCTGCATTCGGCACTTTGCGGCCCCTACATCGCCGAGTACGGCAATGCCGAGCAGAAGGCGCGCTTTATGCCGGGCATCATCCGCGGCGAGCTGATTCTCGCGGTGGCGATGACCGAACCGAGCGCCGGTTCCGACCTGGCCGGCATGCGTACCAGCGCGGTGGATCAGGGGGATCACTACCTGCTCAACGGGTCCAAGGTGTTTATCTCCAACGGTTTGTTGGCCGATGTGGTGATCGTCGCGGCCAAGACCGATCCAAATAACAAGCACGCCATGGGCCTGTTCCTGGTCGAGCGCGGGATGGAAGGTTTCGAGCGCGGCAAAAACCTGGAAAAACTTGGCATGAAGAGCCAGGACACTGCTGAGCTGTTCTTCAATAACGTCAAGGTACCCAAGGCCAACCTGCTGGGTGACGCCAAGGGCGGCTTCTTCTATTTGATGAACATGCTGGCCCAGGAGCGTCTGACCAACGCCTGCGGCGCTGTCGCTGGTGCCGAAGCCGCGCTGCAGACCACTATCGATTATGTGAAGGAGCGTCAGGCCTTCGGCCGACCGGTGTCACACTTCCAGAACACCCGCTTCAAACTGGCGGAAATGCGCACACAAATCGATGTGGCGCAGGTGTTCGTCGATCGCTGTGTAATGGACCATAACCAGAAGAAACTCACCCCGGAAGTGGCTGCCGAAGCCAAGCTGTTTACCACTGAACTGCTGTGCAAGGTGGTCGATGAAGGCGTGCAGCTGCATGGTGGTTGGGGTTACATGTGGGAATACCCGATCTGCAAGATGTACGCAAACGCGCGCATTCAGCGCATCTTCGCCGGCACCTCGGAAATTATGAAAGAGATCATCAGCCGCGGAATGAAACTGTAATGCGCTGGCCCTGCCAGGCGATCTTGACCCTGCGTGGTGGTTGTCTGTTACAACAGGCAATCCGAGCATCAGGGGTGATGCTTGGAAAACAATAAAAACGAGGGAATGCGATGAACGAGCAACTGCCCCTGGAGCGTTTCGCGCTCTGGGTCGAGAAACGCCCGGATGCGGTCTGGCTCAGCCAGCCGGCCAACGGCCAATGGCATGACTTTACCTGGGCGCAGGTCGATGACCAGGCGCGGCGCATGGCCAGCGCTCTGCACGCTCTGGGTTGCGTGCCGGGGGATCGCGTAGCACTGCTGGCGAAGAACTGCGCCGAGTGGTTTATCGCCGACCTGGCGATCATGCTCGCCGGGCTGATCAGCGTGCCGTTGTACCCGCTGCAATCGGCCGAGAGCATCGACTACGTGCTGCGTCATTCGCAGTGCAAGGTGATCTTCCTCGGCAAGCTGGATGAGCCGGCCAAGCTCGCGCCGGGTATCCCGGCCGAGGTAATGCGCATCGCCATGCCATACCCGACTATCGATGCCAACCATGGCTGGCATGCCTTGCTGGCGGCGCATCAGCCCTTGCATGATGGCCACGCACAGTCGCCGGATGAGTTACTGAGTATCCTTTATACCTCCGGCACGACTGGCCAACCCAAGGGCGTAATGCTCTCGGCCAAGGCCTTTGCGGTTGCCGGCGGGCGTTCGGTGAAGGAGCTGCAGATCACCGAACAGGATCAGTTCTTCTCCTATCTGCCACTGTCGCATGCCGCCGAGCGCTTTCTGGTGGAGATGAACAGCCTGTTCAGTGGCGCTCGGGTGGCCTTTGTCGAATCCCTGGAAACCTTTGCCAGCGACCTCAAGCGTGTACGGCCAACGGTGTTCTTCTCCGTGCCCCGTCTTTGGACGCGCTTTCAGCAGGGTGTGCTGGAAAAACTGCCGCAGGCCAAGCTGGCGCGATTGCTACGCATCCCGCTGCTCGGCGGTCTGGTGGCGCGCAAGATTCGCAAGGGGCTTGGGCTGGACCGCGCACGCATTCTGGTCAGTGGTGCGGCGGCGATACCACGAGCGTTGCTCGACTGGTACCAAAGCATCGGCATGACCCTCTGCGAGGGCTACGGCATGACCGAGCACCTGGCCTATGGTTGCTTCAATCGTCCCGGGCAAGTGCGTTTTGGCACGGTGGGCCGACCGATGCCGGGTAATGAGCTGCGTATCGCCGAGAATGGCGAAATTCTCCTGCGTTGCCCCAGCCTGATGCTGGGCTATTACCTGGATCCGGAGAAAACCGCAGAAACCATCACCGACGGCTGGCTGCACACCGGCGACAAGGGCGAGGTCGACGCGACCGGTTACCTGAAAATCACCGGGAGGGTGAAGGACATCTTCAAGACCAGCAAGGGCAAGTACATCGCCCCGGCGCCGATTGAGGGCGAGATTGCCAAAAATCTGTGGGTTGAGCAGGTGTGCCTGATGGGCAGTAATCTCGACCAGCCGCTGGCGTTGATTGAACTCTCGCCCGCCGCGCGTGAGCAACCGCGTGAGCAGATCACGGCGGATTTGCAGCAGACCTTGCAACAGCTCAATGCGCAGTTGCAGGCGCATGAACGGGTCAGTCACTTTGTACTGGTGCGCGAAGCCTGGACCGTAGACAACGGTTGCATGACCCCGACCATGAAGATTCGCCGTAACGTACTGGAAGCGCGCTTCGCCGATCAGCTGGCGGCACTGGATGCCAGGCAGCCACTGCATTGGCAGTGAGCGCTGGGTAGCCCGGATGCAATCCGGGAATTTGTTGATATTCCCCGGATTGCATCCGGGCTACGGGATTGAGTTCCCTGAGGAGCTGTTATGCAAGGCCCGCTGTCGTCATTGAAAGTGCTGGATTTTTCCACCCTGTTGCCAGGGCCGTTTGCCTCTTTATTGCTGGCTGACATGGGGGCTGAAGTACTGCGTGTCGAATCGCCGAGCCGTATGGATCTGGTGCGTGTGCTGCCGCCGCATGACGGCGGCGTATCGGCCAGTCATGCTTACCTTAACCGCAACAAGCGCTGCATCGCCCTCGACCTGAAAAAGCCTGAAGCGGTGGAGATGGTCAAACAGCTGGTAGCCGAATACGACATCGTTCTGGAGCAGTTCCGCCCCGGGGTGATGGATAAGCTCGGCGTAGGCTATGAGGCATTGAAAGCGATTAACCCGAAACTGATTTATGTGTCGATCACCGGTTACGGCCAGAGCGGCCCGTACAAGGACCGCGCCGGCCACGACATCAACTACCTGGCCCTGGCCGGTATCGCCAGCTACACCGGGCGCCGTGAAGCCGGGCCGCTGCCGCTGGGGATTCAGGCGGCGGATATTGCAGGTGGTTCACTGCACGGGGTGATCGGCCTGCTCGCGGCGGTGATTCAACGCCAGGCCACGGGGCTGGGCCAGCAGGTGGATATCAGCATGACCGACTGCGCCTTCAGCCTGCACGGTATGGCCGGCGCAGGGTATCTGGCAGCTGGGGTGGAGCCGGCGATGGAAACCCAGGCGCTGAACGGCGGTAGTTTCTACGATTACTACCGCACCCGCGATGCTCGCTGGTTCTCGGTTGGCAGTCTGGAGCCTCAATTCATGCAGCAGTTCTGCGCCGCAATTGGCCGCCCTGAACTGGCCGCGCGCGGGCTGTCGCAGAAGCCGGAAGATCAGCAGGCGCTCAAGCACGAGATCGAAACCGAGTTCGAGAAACGCGACTTTGCCGAGTGGAGTCAGGTGTTCGCCGGGCTTGACGCTTGCGTGGAGCCGATGCTCAATCTCAGCGAGGCGGTCGAACACCCGCAGATCAAAGCCCGCGGTCTGGTCACCGAGGTGCCGCGTGCGGGCAATAAGCCGCAGGCGCAGATTGCCTGCCCGATCAAGTTTTCCAGCGGCTTGTCTGAACCTCGACATATCGGCGCAACTTTGGGTGCGCACACCAGCGAAGTGCTGGGAGAGCTGGGCTACACCGTTGAGCAGATTGACCAGCTCAGGGCGGCCAAGGTCGTCGTTTGAGTTTGCGCACACGTTTCAAGTCAACTGGTGTGTGGTTTGCTCGTGCCGATTGAAAGGTTGCTCGTAAAACGCTGATTTTTCCGGCATAAGCCTGGGGCATTTTGCCTACGGGCGTATTGGGGTCGGAAAATATGTATCACGGCGAACGTTTCAATGCCTGGACTCATCTGCTCGGCGCGGTGCTGGCCTGCGCCGGGGCGGTGTGGCTATTAGTGCTGGCGAGCCTGGATGGCGAGTTGCGCAAGATCATCAGCGTGGCAATCTATGGTCTGACGCTGGTGCTGCTCTACAGCATATCCACGCTCTACCACAGTGTGCAGGGCCGGGCGAAAGTGCTGATGCGCAAGCTCGATCACCTGTCGATCTATCTGTTGATTGCCGGCAGCTATACGCCGTTCTGCCTGGTGACCCTCGAAGGTGCCTGGGGCTGGACGCTGTTTGGCATTGTCTGGGTGCTAGCAGTCATTGGCATGCTGCAGGAGATCAAGCCGCGTTCTGAGGCGCGGGTGCTGTCGATTGTGATCTACGCGGTGATGGGCTGGATTGTGCTGATCGCGGTCAAGCCGCTGATTGCTGCGTTGGGTATGGAGGGGTTTATCTGGCTGGCCGGCGGCGGGATGCTGTACACGGTGGGGATCGTCTTTTTCGCCTATGACAGCCGCTTTCGTCACTGGCATGGCATCTGGCATCTGTTCGTCATGGGCGGCAGTCTGATGCACTTTGTCGCGGTGCAGCGTTACGTTCTTTGATTGCCCAGGGGGTTATTCGACGCGCTGTTCGCCGGTATAGCTCAAGGTCACCTTGCAACGTCTGCAGTAGTAGCGCCGGCCCTTGCTGACCAGGGCATGGCGCTGGGCGGAAAACGGGAACTCCCCCTGCGGGCAACGGCAACGGTAGATATAGCGGCTGACCGTGCGCCGCTGTACCGCATAACTGTGGCAGCGGTTGGGCGGCAGTTCATACACGCCGCGCATGATCAGTTGCCATTCCTCGCCGTGGGGTTGAATCTTCAGTCCGAACAGCTGATGGGCGATCAGGTGTGCCACTTCATGGGGAACGGTCTGCCTGAGAAAATCTTCGCGGTTCTCCCGGTACAGCTGCGGGTTGAAGCGCAGCTTGTTTTCCGTCAGGTGCGCAACGCCGGCCTTTTGTCCACGCAGCTTGAAGCTGATCTCGGCGCGGGCAAAGGGGCGCTTGAAAAAGGCTTCAGCCTGTTGGTAGCAGTGTTCTACGCGGCTTAGGAGGTGTTCGGGCATAAGTGCGGCTATCGCGGCTGGGGCAGCGATTATGCCCAAGCCGCGCAGCGATCACAGCCCTGAAACGACGAAACCACCCGCGGGTGGTTTCGTCTTGTGTCATTAGCTGTTGTATTAGCTGGTGTAGACCGGTCCTACTCCAAAGCCCCAGAGAATTACCGAGGCGGCAATCATCGCCACCAGCACCACCAGGCCTACAGCCAGCACCGAGCTGGAGAACATAAAGCCTTCATCCTCGGGGATGCCCATAAAGGTCGGTATGCCGACATACAGCAGGTACACCGTGTAACAGATGGCCGCCGTGCCCACTACCATGGCCAACCAGAGGTGCGGGTAAAGCGCTGCCAATCCACCGATAAACAAGGGGGTGGCGGTGTAGGCCGCGAAGACCACGCATTGTGTGAGGTTAGGGCTGGCATCGTAGGTACGTGCCATCCAGTGGATAAACCCCCCCATCACGGCTACGCCAGCCAGCATCGCCAGGTAAGTCATGATGGTCATTTGCAGCGCGCTCGCTTCGGTCAGCATCACCGGTGCTCGATCACCAATGGCCCAGCCAACCTGGGTGGTGCCGATATAGGCAGAGACGGTGGGTATGGCCGCGAGAACCAGGATGTGCGTGAGGTACATGTGGCTGATGGTTTCTTCTTCGCCACGAATTTCCTGCCATTCCTGATCGGGATGGGTAAACAGCCCCAAAACATGATGGATCATGTCAGACCTCCTGTTGTTATAGCGGCCGTCCCCCAGTAGAACGCCTGAGCCGCATGTGCAGCGGTGTCAGGTGCTGTACCAAACCTGTGCGACCGTATGTCGCAGTATAGGCAGCCAAAAGCATTGGCAAAGGGGTTGGGTTAGAGCAAATCGTGCTCTCAAGTGCGGCCGTAATAGCGTTCTAGGATTTCCATGGCCTTGTTGATCGACTGCAGGCGCGCTGTGCTGCCGCCGCGATCCGGGTGATGCTGACTCACCAGTTGCCGGTAGCGGTGTTTGATTGTGGCGAGATTGAGCGTCTGCTCGCGGCCTTCGAGCTCGAACAGCTCCAGTGCCGCCTGTTTCTCTTCGCTGCCGTGCATGCGCGTCCAGAAGCTCAGCAGCAGGTTGGCCACATCCTGTTCATCGGTGTCGTTGAGCTGGCTAAGATTGAGGTAATAGTCGCGCAGCGGGTCGTGTTCGCTCAGTTCGCAGCTGCCGGGCTGATAGGGCAGCAGCTGGATCTTCAGCGCACTGATCTGCAGGTAGCCGCTCTGGCTGGCCAAGAGCTGGTCGCGCAGGCGATAGAGGGCGTTGAACAGGAGAAAATGAGTGCGAAACAGCACCAATTTGTCCGTCAGGGGCTGGTTAGGGATATGCGTGCACTGGCGGGCTTTCAGCAGTTGGATCAACTGGTACTCGCCCAGTCCGCCAGGGGCCGTGCGCAGCAGCTCATGCAGTTGTTCGGGCAGCTCGAAGCTGGTGTCGAAATCGTCGTTCATCGGCCGAGCCTAGCATTTCCGTCACGGTGGGGTAGGGCGCGTCACGCTTTCTGCGTAAAATGCCGCATCCTCAACGACTTCCGGATTCCAGCGCACCATGGGTACCCTCTCGGTCAACCAGAACAAACTGCAAAAACGCCTGCGTCGTCAGGCTGGCGAAGCCATTGCCGACTTCAACATGATCGAGGATGGCGACAAGGTCATGGTCTGCCTGTCCGGCGGCAAAGACAGCTACACCATGCTCGATGTGCTGCTGCACCTGCAAAAAGTCGCGCCAATTAAGTTCGAGATTGTTGCGGTGAACATGGACCAGAAGCAGCCGGGTTTTCCTGAGCACGTGCTGCCGGCCTATCTGGAGTCCATCGGCGTGCCGTACCACATCGTCGAGAAGGACACCTACTCGGTGGTCAAGGAGAAAATTCCGGAAGGCAAAACCACCTGTTCGCTGTGTTCACGCCTGCGTCGCGGCACCCTGTACACCTTTGCCGATGAGATCGGCGCGACCAAGATGGCCTTGGGGCATCACCGAGACGACATCCTGGAAACCTTCTTCCTCAATATGTTTTATGGCGGTACGTTGAAGGCCATGCCGCCCAAGTTGCGCGCCGATGACGGCCGCAACGTGGTGATTCGGCCGCTGGCCTACTGCAGCGAGAGCGATATCGAGGCTTACAGCCAGCTCAAGGAATTCCCGATCATTCCGTGCAACCTGTGTGGTTCCCAGGAAAACCTGCAGCGCCAGGTGGTCAAGGAAATGCTGCAGGACTGGGAGCGCAAGTCGCCGGGGCGCACCGAGATCATGTTCCGCGCCCTGCAGAACGTGGTGCCCTCGCAGCTGGCTGACCGCAACCTGTTCGACTTTAAGAGCCTGAAGATCGACGACAGCGCCACGCCGCGTTTCCTCGATGTGATGAACCTCTGATCCAGCGGTTTCCCGGCTCAAGGATTGCTTGATGCGCGATTACAAATGGCTTAACGAATACTGCCTGAACCGCTTTGGCTCGGCCGCAGCGCTGGAGTCGATCCTGCCGCAGCCGCGCAGCATCGAGGAGTTGCGTGCGATCACTGATGATCGCTACCTGTCGGTGCTCAGCCTGCGGATCTTCCGCGCTGGCCTCAAGCACAGTCTGGTGGACGCCAAATGGCCGGCCTTCGAGCAGGTGTTCTTCGGGTTCGACCCGGAGAAAGTCGTGCTGATGGGTGCTGAGCGCCTGGAAAACCTGATGCAGGACGCGCGCATCATTCGCCACCTGGGCAAGCTCAAGAGTGTGCCGCGCAACGCCCAGTTTATTCTTGATGTGCAAAAAGATAAGGGCAGTTTTGGTGCGCTGATCGCCGACTGGCCGGTGAGCGATGTGGTCGGGTTGTGGAAGTACCTGGCCAAGCACGGTTGTCAGTTGGGCGGGCTGTCAGCACCGCGTTTTTTGCGCATGGTCGGCAAGGACACCTTCGTCCCGACCGATGATGTGGTCGCAGCGCTGAAGGCGCAGCAGATCATCGACAAGGCACCGACCAGCTTGAAAGAGCTGGCTGCAGTGCAGGCTGCGTTCAACCAGTGGCAGGCTCAAAGCGGGCGGCCGTTGTGTCAGCTGTCGGTAATGCTGGCACATACGGTCAATCACTGAGCAGGTAGGTGTAGGGTGGATGAGGCGTTTCCATCCGCCATGGCGCTGTTGCAGGGGACGAAAAGAGCGCTGTCTATGCATGAGGGATCGAGATGGACGAGGTTATTGCCCGCGTTGCCCAGGCAGTCGTAGCGGCTGATCGCATCTTGCTGATTACCGGTGCCGGGCTGTCTGCCGATTCCGGTTTGCCCACCTATCGCGGCCTCGGCGGTCTGTATAACGGCCACACAGCGGAAGGTTTGCCGATTGAGGCGGCACTCTCCGGTTCGATGCTGCAGCGTGATCCTGCGTTGTGCTGGAAATACCTGGCGGAGCTGGGCAGGGCCTGCCTGGGCGCGCAAGCCAATGCAGGGCATCACGCGATTGCCGAGCTGCAGCGCAGAAAACCGCAGTGCTGGTTGTTGACCCAAAATATCGACGGCTACCACCGCGCTGCAGGTAGCCCGATGGAGCGGGTTATCGAGATTCATGGTGAGCTGGCGCCGCTGTATTGCCAGTCCTGCGGCGCTGTCGACGCCGAACTGGCGGAGCACCTTGAACGGCCGCTGCCACCCAAATGCCGGCAATGCGCCGGGGTGCTGCGTCCGCCGGTGGTGTTGTTCGAAGAAATGCTGCCTGAGCAGGCCATCACCACACTCTATGCCGAAGTGCGCAAAGGCTTTGAAGTGGTGATCAGTATCGGCACCAGTGCGAGCTTTCCGTATATCGTCGAGCCGCTGCTGCGCACCCGCCAGGCGGGCGGCTTCACCGTGGAGATCAACCCGCAGCGCACCGACTTGAGCGAGCGGGTGGACGTGCATCTACAAGGGCGGGCGTTAGATGTTTTACCGGCACTTCTGAGTCACATTTAGATCCATAGAATTTGCAAATGTATGCCATAGAGGGCATAGTCGTTTACTTGTGAAATTCATCGACACGGTCGTGCCCATGCTCAAACGCCTCGCACCCCTCGTGCCTCTCGCACTTTCCATGGTTCTGGCCGCTTGTGCCAACCACGCACCTCAATCCGTATTGAGTAGTGAGCCCGAAGTCTTCTCTTCAACAGATCTGGCCGGCTTTGATGAACAAGCCAAAGAAGCCGCTCTCGGCGATTTCACCGAAGAAAAATCCTACAAACTGCCACAGCTGGCTGACAGCATCCTGTCCCATGGTCTGTCACTAGTAGGGACGCGTTATCGCTTTGGTGGTGTCTCGGTCAGTTCCGGTTTCGACTGCAGCGGTTTTATTGGTTATTTGTTCAAAGAAGAAGCGGGCATGCAGTTGCCGCGCTCTTCGCGGGACATGATCAATATTGATGCTCCGCTGGTATCACGTGACGAGTTGAAACCGGGCGATCTGCTGTTCTTCAGTACCAGTGGGCGAAATCGCGTCAGTCATGCCGGCATCTACATGGGTGACAACCAGTTCATCCACTCCAGCAGCAGCCGCAGCGGCGGTGTGCGGGTCGACAGCCTGGAAGACCGTTATTGGAAGCGCACTTTCATCGAGGCCAAGCGTGCATTGGCCATGGCACCCGGCGATAACCTGGTGCGTCACCCCTGAGCCTGTGGACGACTGTCCAATGTGCAGTCGCTTCTCAGGTTTGCTCATCTGATGCATCTCGATAGTTTTCAATAACCTGCCAAGTAAAGCTAAAGCTTGCACTACGATGTGCAAGCCGGCAGAGTAGGGCGCATCCCGGCTCAGGATCGCCTTATCCATGACCGCTATTGCCCGTTTCAGCCTGCTGGTCGTCGTCGCGCTGCTCAGCGCCTGCTCCAGTCGTGCACCTGCTCCAATCCCGCCACCCGTTATGCAAACACCCAACAGCAACTTTAACGGCAATGCTGATGACGTGTTGTTTCGCGCCCTGGGCTTGGTCGGTACGCCATATCGCTACGGCGGCAACACTCCGGATGGTGGCTTCGACTGCAGTGGTCTGATTGGTTATGTCTACCGCGATGCCGCGGGCATCAGCTTGCCGCGCTCGACCCGTGATCTGATCAGCATGCGCGTCCCGGCTGTCGGCCGCGACCGCCTGCAAAGCGGTGATCTGGTGTTCTTTGCCACCAATGGCGGCAGCCAGGTCAGCCATGCTGGCATCTACGTCGGCGATGGCCGTTTTGTTCATGCACCTTCCAGCGGCGGCACTGTGCGCCTGGATAGCCTGAGCAATTCGTATTGGCAGCGCACTTATCTAAATGCCAAGCGCGTGTTCTCCCCGGAACTGGCGCGCAACCCCTAACAGCCTTGGTTTGCAGAGGGAGTAGGCATGACTAATCAAACACTCAATCTCGATACCGGCCTGTACCAATACCTGCTGGATGTCTCGCTGCGTGAAACACCGCTGCTCAAGCGCCTGCGTGAGGAAACCGCACAGTTCAGTACTGCTCGCTGGCAGATTGCCCCCGAGCAGGGACAGTTCATGGCCTTGCTGGTACAGCTGACTGGGGCGCGGCGGATTGTTGAGGTCGGCACCTTTACCGGCTATAGCGCCATCTGCATGGCCCAGGCCATGCCCGAGGATGGCTGGTTGATCTGCTGTGATATCCCCGGCGAGTACAACGCCACGGCCGAGCGTTACTGGCTTGAGGCCGGGCTAAGCTCGCGTATCAAGCTGCGCCTGGCTCCGGCCTTACAAACCCTCGCAGCACTGGAGGCTGAAGGTCTGGCTGGCAGTATTGACCTGCTGTTTATCGACGCCGACAAGGTCAATTACCCAACCTATCTGGAACATGCCCTGCGTCTGGTGCGCCAGGGCGGGCTGATCCTGTTCGATAACACCCTGTGGAGCGGGCGTGTGCTTGAGGAAAACCCCGAAAGCGCCGACACCCGAGCCATTCAGGCGCTCAACCTGGCGCTGCGCGATGATCCGCGCCTCGACCTCTCCCTGTTGCCGTTGGGCGACGGCCTGAGTCTTTGCCGTAAACGCTGAACCCGTATGCCTGAACCGATTCGTCTGCCCGAACAACCTGATGCCTGCGAGCTCTGCACCCGCGCTGCCACGTTGACGCGTCACCATCTGATCCCCAAGGCGCTGCACAACAAGGTTTATGTGCAGAAACGCTTCGGTAAAAGTGAGCGCATCAGCGCCACGCTTTGGGTCTGCCGCGCCTGCCACAACCAGATTCACCGGCTGTTCAGCGAAAAGGAGCTGGCGTTGACTTACAACAACCGCGACAGCTTGCTCAGCGATGAGCGTTTGCGAACCTTTGTCGAATGGCTGGCGAACAAGCCTGCGGGCTTTATGCCGAGGCACTGAGCTGCGCTGTTTGTGTACACGTGACGCAATGGGCGGCGCATTCGTTTGACGCTTAATCATGAACTCTCTAACCTTCGCGCCTTGTAGCAGGTGCCCCCAACGCATTGCGTGTGCGGGGTGAAACAGGGAAGTCGGTGCGCTGTGCGTGTGAACGCCCGCTATTCCGACGCTGCCCCCGCAACGGTAAGTGAGTCAAACGCCGCAAGAGCCACTGTGCGTGATGCATGGGAAGGTGCGGTCGTGAGCCATTCGGCTCGCTCACAAGCCCGGAGACCGGCCTGCTGCAGTCCACGGCATCGCGGAGGGCGATGGCTGGCGTGTGGTGTGCGCTGTGCGCAGGCCCGCGCTTTCCCTATCCCCGCATGCTTTTTCCAGCCAGATCGCCCTGTGGCGGTGGAGCAGTGCGATGACTGAATCGATTGAACGGGACGCCCGGCACAAGGCGCGCATGGCCCGCAAAAAAGCCCTTATCGATGAAAAGATTGCCCAGGCCCAGGATGAGTACGGCCTGCTGCTGGTGCACAGCGGCAATGGCAAGGGCAAGAGCAGCAGCGCCTTCGGCATGGTTGCTCGCGCCCTGGGCCACGGCCTCAAGGTGGGCGTGGTGCAGTTTATCAAGGGTGCAGCCAGCACTGGCGAAGAAGCCTTCTTTCGCCGTTTTCCCGATGAAGTCAGCTACCACGTGATGGGCGAAGGCTTTACCTGGGAGACCCAGGATCGCCAGCGTGATATCGACAAGGCGCGCGAAGCCTGGACGGTGGCGGCGCAGCTGCTGAATGATCCGGCCATTGGCCTGGTGGTGCTCGACGAGCTGAATATCGCCCTGAAATACGGATATCTGGAACTCGATGCGGTGCTCGCCGACATTGAAGCGCGGCCGCTGCTGCAGCATGTGGTGGTAACCGGTCGCGGCGCGTTGCCGGGGATGATCGAGGCTGCGGATACCGTGACCGAGATGAGCCTGGTCAAGCATGCGTTCAAGGCCGGGGTTAAGGCGCAAAAGGGAGTCGAATTTTGATCCGCGCCCGCTCTTGCCCCGCGTTATTGATCGCTGCACCGGCCTCCGGCCAGGGTAAGACCACAGTGACCGCTGCCTTGGCGCGTTTGCATGCACGCCAGGGCAAGCGCGTGCGGGTGTTCAAATGCGGCCCGGACTTTCTCGACCCGATGATTCTTGCCCGCGCCAGCGGTGCGCCGGTGTATCAGCTCGACCTGTGGATGGTTGGCGAGGCCGAGAGCCGTCGTCTGCTCTGGGAGGCGGCGGGTGAGGCCGACCTGATTCTGATTGAAGGGGTGATGGGCCTGTTCGATGGCACGCCTTCGGCGGCCGACCTGGCCCGGCACTTTGGTGTGCCGGTGCTGGCGGTGATCGACGGTTCGGCCATGGCGCAGACCTTCGGCGCCATGGCCCATGGCCTGGCGACCTTCCAAGCGGATCTGCCGTTTTCTGGCGTGCTCGGTAACCGGGTTGGCAGTGTGCGGCATGGCGAGATCCTGCGTGATGCGCTGCCGGCCTCGATCCGCTGGTACGGCGCATTACCACGCAGCGCCGAGGTCGGTTTACCGAGCCGCCATCTCGGCCTGGTTCAGGCGGGCGAACTGCTCGACCTGGATGCCCGTCTGGACGCCGCCGCCGATGCTTTGGCTGCCAGTGCCGATACCAGTCTGCCGCCGCCAGTCAGCTTCGCTGCACCAGAGCATGCAAGGCCCGCGCAATTGCTCAAGGATGTTCGGATTGGCGTAGCACGCGACAGCGCTTTTGCCTTTCTCTATCAGGCCAACCTCGATTTGCTGCGCGCACTGGGTGCCGAATTGCAGTTCTTTTCGCCGCTTACAGATGAGCAGTTGCCGGATGTCGACAGCCTGTATCTGCCCGGCGGTTACCCGGAGTTGCACCTGTCCACGCTTGAAGCCAACCAGCCCATGGCCGAGGCAATCCGCGCTCACCACGAGGCAGGCAAACCGATCCACGCCGAGTGCGGCGGCATGCTCTATCTACTCGACAAACTGACCGACAAACAGGGCGCCAGCGGGCAGATGCTCGGTTTGCTAAACGGCGAGGCGACCCTGCAACCACGCATGACCGCCATGGCCTTGCAACAGGCTGAGCTGCCGGAAGGGCTGCTGCGCGGCCACAGTTTTCACTACTCGGCGCTCAGCAGCGAACTACAACCACTGACCCGTGGCGAGTGCCCGAACTATAAGCGCACCAGTGAGGCGGTCTATCGTCAGGGGCGGATGACCGCCTCCTATATTCACTTCTATCTGCCGTCCGACCCGGTTGCCGCTGCCGCGCTGTTTTGTCCCGGTGCGCCGGCATGAGTGAGCAGGCCTTCAGTGCCGAAGAGCGCGCGGCGGTGTACCGCGCCATCGCTGAGCGCCGCGATATGCGCCATTTCAGCGGTGGCGAGGTGGCTCCCGAGTTGCTCGCGCGCTTGCTCGAAGCTGCGCATCAGGCGCCCAGCGTGGGCTTGATGCAGCCCTGGCGGTTTATTCGCATCACCCGTCCGGCCTTGCGCGAAGCGATCCACGGCCTGGTAGAGGAGGAACGCACGCGCACCGCCGAGGCGTTGGGCGAGCGCAGCGACGAGTTTATGCGGCTGAAAGTCGAGGGTATTCGCGACTGCGCCGAACTGTTGGTGGTGGCCCTGATGGAGGGCCGTGAGGCTCATGTGTTTGGCCGCCGCACCTTGCCGGAGATGGACCTGGCATCCCTGGCCTGCGCGATTCAGAACCTCTGGCTGGCGGCCCGTGCAGAGGGTTTGGGCATGGGCTGGGTGTCGCTGTTCGAGCCCCAGGCCCTGGCGGATCTGCTCGGCATGCCGACCGGCAGCAAGCCATTGGCGGTGCTGTGCCTGGGACCCGTGACGGAATTTTATGAGGCACCGATGCTGGTTCAGCAGGGCTGGGCCGAGCCTCGGCCGCTCAGCGAGTTGCTGTTCGAGAATCAGTGGAGCACGCCATGAGCCTGGTGCTGAGTACCTGCGCCGGGGTCGTTCTGGATGCGATTTTGGGCGAACCCAAGGGCTGGCACCCGCTGGTGGCCTTTGGTCGTATGGCCGAGCGCATCGAGCAGCGCTTCAATCCGGCGGGTGGCGGGTGGCGCAGCCATGGCGTCAGCGCCTGGTGCCTGGCGGTGTTGCCGCTGACCCTGCTGGCCTGGCTGTTGAGTGAGATCAGCGGGCTGGGGTGGGCGGTGGAAATCATTGCCTTGTACGCCGCCCTGGGCCTGAAAAGCCTGGGCGAGCATGCCATGCCAGTGGCGCAGGCGCTGCGTCTGGGGGATTTGCGCCTGGCCCGCGAGCGGGTTGGCTATATGGTCAGCCGTAATACTGCGCAGCTGGATGCCACGGGTGTGGCCCGCGCTGGCAGCGAATCGGTGCTGGAAAACGGCAGCGACGCGGTGTTCGCCGCGCTGTTCTGGTTTGTGCTGGCTGGCGCACCGGGGGTGGTGCTGTATCGCCTGAGCAATACCCTGGACGCCATGTGGGGCTATCGCAATGAACGCTTTGAACGCTTCGGCTGGGCCGCTGCAAAGATTGACGATGCACTCAATTACCTGCCTGCACGGCTGGTCGCATTGACCTATGCGTTGCTGGGTAAAACCCTGTTGGCGTTGCGTTGTTGGCGCACCCAGGCGCCGCTGTGGGACAGTCCCAATGCTGGCCCTGTGATGGCAGCGGGTGCAGGGGCACTGGGCGTCAGCCTGGGTGGTGCGGCGGAGTACCACGGCGAGCTGCATGTGCGGCCTGATTTGGGCGACGGTCCACCGCCCCGCGCACGGGATATCGAGCGGGCAGTCAATCTGGTTTACGGCGGCGTGCTGCTGTGGCTGGCACTGCTAATGCTATGGGGGCTTGCTTATGCTTGAACATGGTGGTCGCCTGCGCGCGGCCTCGCTGCGTTATGGCATTGCCCTGGCGGAGTGGCTGGATTTGTCCACCGGCATTGCGCCTTACGGCTGGCCCTTGCCCGCTATTCCGGCAATTGCCTGGACGCGCTTGCCCGAGCAGCAGGACGGCCTGGAAATCGCTGCGCGCGATTACTACGGCGTCGCCAACCTGCTGCCGGTAGCGGGTTCGCAAGCCGCCATTCAGGCGCTGCCGCGTCTGCTGCGACACGTCACCGTGGGCATTGTTTCACCCGCTTATGCCGAGCATGCGGCGGCCTGGCAGCGTGAAGGGCATCGTCTGCTGGAAATCAGTGAAGGCGCGATTGAGCGCGCGCTGGAGCGCATCGATGTGCTGTTGCTGGTCAATCCGAACAACCCCACCGGGCGCTGTATTGAACCTGCGCGTTTGCTGGAGTGGCATCGGCGTTTGGCCGAGCGAGGCGGCTGGCTGGTGGTGGACGAGGCCTTTATCGATTGCACGCCGGCGTTCAGCCTGGCGGCGTTCAGTGAGTTGCCCGGGCTGATCGTGCTGCGCTCGTTTGGCAAGTTTTTCGGTTTGGCGGGTATTCGCCTGGGCTTTGTCCTGGCGCCGCCGCAGCTGCTGGCGCAACTGGCCGAGTTGCTAGGGCCTTGGGCAATCAGCGGGCCGAGCCGCGTGGTGGCCACGGCGTTGTTGCAGGACATGGCCGGCCAGCAGGCACAACGTGAGCGGTTGCTCGCCGATGCTGAACGCCTGTCTGCGCTGTTGGTTGCGCATGGGCTCAGCCCCACAGGCGGTTGCGCGCTGTTTCAGTTCTGTTGCACACCGCAGGCCGCCTTGCTGCATGAGTTTCTCGCCCTGCAAGGCATTCTTACCCGCCTGTTTGAAAAGCCGCTGAGCCTGCGTTTTGGTTTGCCACCGGATGAAACCGGCTGGCAGCGTTTGCAGCAGGCACTGGCGGTCTTCGCTGGAGAGCTGGCATGAGCACACTGATGGTGCAGGGCACCACCTCCGATGCCGGCAAGAGCACCCTGGTCACCGCGCTGTGCCGTTGGCTCAAGCGTCAGGGCGTCAGTGTGGTGCCGTTCAAACCGCAAAACATGGCGCTCAACAGCGCCGTAACCGCCGATGGCGGCGAAATCGGCCGCGCCCAGGCGGTGCAGGCGCAGGCCGCCGGGCTTGCGCCCCACACCGACATGAACCCGGTGCTGCTCAAGCCCAACAGCGACATCGGTGCGCAGGTGATCATCCACGGTCGCGCCCTGAGCAGCATGGATGCCGTGGCGTATCACGATTACAAAAAGGTGGCGATGCAGGCGGTGCTGCAGTCGCATCAGCGCCTGAGTGCCGCTTACCCGGTGGTGATGGTTGAAGGGGCGGGGTCGCCCGCCGAGATCAACCTGCGCGCCGGCGATATCGCCAATATGGGCTTCGCCGAAGCGGTGGATTGCCCGGTGATTCTGATTGCCGATATCGACAAGGGCGGGGTGTTTGCCCATTTGGTCGGCACCCTGGCGCTGCTCTCGGAGAGCGAACAGGCGCGAGTCAAAGGCTTTGTCATCAACCGTTTTCGCGGCGACATTGCGTTATTGCAACCGGGGCTGGACTGGCTGGAGCAGCGCACGGGCAAACCGGTATTGGGTGTATTGCCGTACCTGATGGATTTTCATCTGGAAGCCGAAGACGCCATTGACACGCGTCAGAGCGCCAAGGCCGTCGAGGTGATCAAGGTGGTGGTACCGGTGTTGCCGCGCATCAGTAACCACACCGACTTCGACCCGCTGCGCCTGCACCCGCAGGTTGAGCTGACCTTTATTGGCCCCGGTCAGCCGATCCCTGCGGCGGATCTGATCATCCTGCCCGGCTCCAAAAGTGTGCGCAGTGATCTGGCCTTTCTGCGTGAGCAGGGCTGGTCGGCAGCCCTTAACAAACACTTGCGCTATGGCGGCAAGTTGCTGGGTATCTGCGGCGGGCTGCAGATGCTCGGCACGCAGATTGACGACCCGCATGGTCTGGAAGGCGCGGCGGGTTCCAGCCCTGGGTTGGGGTTGCTGGATTTTTGCACGGTGCTGGAGCCGCAGAAGCAATTGCGCACTGTGCGCGGTCAACTGTGCCTGGAAAATGCCCCGGTCAGCGGTTATGAAATTCATGCCGGCGTCAGCACGGGCATCGGTTTGAATGCGGCCGTGCGACTCGACGATGGCCGCGCCGATGGTGGCCTGAGCGCGGACGGTCAGGTGCTGGGCACCTATCTGCACGGCCTGTTTGAAACACCCGAGGCCTGCAGTGCCTTGCTGCGTTGGGCCGGCTTGGGTGAGGTACAGGCGGTGGATTACCACGCCCTGCGCGAGCGTGATATCGAACGCTTGGCCGATCTCGTAGAGGCGCATCTCGATACGAGTCAATTACGTACGCTCTGTAATCTGTAGCCCGTTTTATGGCCGGTGATGCGTTTGTGTGGGAGGGGCTTTAGCCGCGACGAGTCAGCCCCGCACAGTCGCGGCTAAAGCGCCTCCCACGGTCTGTGATGCTTTATTCGAACAAAGGTGAACCATGCTTGAACTGATTCTTGGCGGTGCCCGTTCCGGCAAAAGCCGACTGGCTGAGCGTCTGGCCACTGAGTCGGCGCTGGCTGTGACCTATATCGCCACCAGTCAGGCGCTGGATGGTGAGATGAGCGCGCGTATTCGTCATCATCAGGATCGGCGGCCGGCGCATTGGGGGCTGGTGGAAGAGCCGCTTGCATTGGCCCGCGTGCTGCGCGAGCAAGCCAGCGCGGATAAATGCCTGCTGGTTGATTGCCTGACCCTGTGGCTGACCAATCTATTAATGCTGGATAACCTGGCACGCCTGAGCGCCGAGCGCGATGCGTTGCTGGATTGTCTAAGCGGCTTGCCGGGGCGGATTCTGCTGGTCAGCAATGAAACCGGCTTAGGCGTGGTGCCCATGGGCGAGTTGAGCCGGCGCTTTGTCGATGAGGCCGGCTGGTTGCATCAGGCGCTGGCCGAGCGTTGTCAGCGTGTGGTGTTTTGTGTGGCGGGTTTACCCATGGTGCTTAAGGGGGATGCAGTATGAGCCTTAACTGGTGGCAGGCACCCTGTCAGCCACTCGATTATGTGGCGCGCAGCAAAGCTATCGCGCGCCAGCAACAATTGACCAAACCTGCCGGCTCGCTGGGCCAGTTGGAGGCGGTGGTCATTCAACTGGCGGCGTTGCAGGGGCGTGAGCGGCCGCGTCTTGAGCAGGTGGCCATCAGCATTTTTGCCGGCGATCACGGCATCGTCGCTGAAGGGATTTCCGCATTCCCACAAGCCGTCACCGGGCAAATGCTGCGCAATTTCGTCAACGGCGGCGCGGCTATCAGCGTGCTGGCCAAGCAGCTGAGCGCGCGCCTTGAGGTGATCGACCTCGGTACTGTCTCGCCGGCAGAGGCCTTGCCGGGCGTGATGCGGTTGCAGCTGGGCGCAGGCACGCAGAACTTTCTGCACGGCCCGGCCATGAACAATACGCAGCTTGGGCATGCCCTGCAGACCGGGCGCAACAGCCTACAGCGCGCGCAATTGAGTGGCTGCGAGCTGTTTATCGGCGGCGAGATGGGCATTGGTAACACCACGGCGGCCACTGCGTTGGCCTGTTGGTTGCTGCAGCGTCCGGCCCGTGAACTGGTTGGTCCAGGCACAGGTTTAAATGTTCAGGGCGTGGCACGCAAAGCGGAGGTTATTGAGGCCGGTTTGGCCTTGCACCGTCCTGTGCTCGACGAGCCGCTAGACGCCTTGCGCGCTTTGGGCGGCTTTGAGATCGCTGCATTGGTGGGCGCTTACCTGGCTTGTGCGCAGCAGGGCTGTGTGGCCTTGGTGGATGGCTTTATCTGTAGCGTGGCCGCGTTACTCGCGGTGCGCGTTAATCCGGCTTGCCGCGAGTGGCTGCTATTTGCCCATTGCGGCGCAGAACCCGGCCATCAACACGTGCTGCAAGCCTTGCAGGCGCAGCCGTTGCTGGACTTGGGCTTGCGCCTGGGCGAGGGCAGTGGCGCAGCGCTGGCCGTGCCGCTGCTGCAGTTGGCCTGCAGCCTGCACAACGACATGGCCACCTTTGCCGAGGCCGCAGTGGCAGAGGTCTCGGCATGACGGTGTATCTGGAATTGCTGCGCCACGGGGAAACCGAATTGGGCGGCGGTCTGCGCGGCAGCCTGGATGATGCCCTGACCGACACCGGTTGGGCGCAATTGCGCGCGGCGGTGGCCGATGGCACGCGCTGGGATCGCTTGATCAGCTCGCCCTTGCAGCGCTGTGCGCGTTTTGCCGAAGAGTTGGCCGCGCAGCACGGCGTGCCACTGAGCCTGGAGTCTGATCTGCAGGAGCTGCATTTCGGCGCGTGGGAAGGCCGCAGTACCGCCGAGCTGATGCAGACCAGCGCGGCAGAACTTGGCCGTTTCTGGAGCGATCCTTATGGCTTTACCCCGCCCGAAGGCGAGACCTTGCTGGCTTTTGAGGCGCGGATACTGGGCGCCTTGCAACGTTTGCAGGCCCGGCATGCCGGCGAGCGCTTGCTGCTGGTCACCCACGGCGGGGTGATCCGCCTGCTGTTGGCGCGTGCCCGTGGCTTGCCGCGCAATGATCTGCTGCAGGTTGCTGTGGGGCATGCCGAGCGCTATCAGCTGTGTCTGGATGAACAAGGCGAGCTGTGGGAGCGCGCATGACGCCCTGGTGGATTGCCCTGCAGTTTCTTACCCGTTTACCGGTGACCCTGGCCGGCATGCCAACGCCTGAGCAAATCGGCCGCTCGCTGCTGTTCTACCCGCTGGTGGGGTTGTTGATCGGCCTGCTGCTGCTCGCTGTGCAGCACCTGCTGGGCGACAGCACGGTGTTGCTACAGGCGGCGTTGTTGCTGACGCTGTGGGTCGGCATCAGCGGCGGCCTGCATCTGGATGGCCTGGCCGACAGTGCCGATGCCTGGGTCGGCGGCTTTGGCGATAAACAACGCACCCTGGCGATCATGAAAGACCCACGCAGCGGGCCGATCGCAGTGGTGGTGCTGGTGCTGCTGTTGCTGCTCAAGTTTGCCGCGCTGGTGGCGCTGCTGGAACATCAGTCGGCCTGGCTGCTGATACTGGTGCCCTGGTTGGCCCGTGGCTTGTTGCCCTTGTTGTTTCTTACGACACCCTATGTGCGGGCCGGCGGCTTGGGTCACGCGTTGGCCGAGCATCTGCCGCGCCGGCAACTGCCCTGGGTATTGGCCGCCAATGCGCTGGTCATGTTGCTGTTTGGCTGGCCGGCGCTGCTCGCCTTGTTGGTGGCCGGAGGCGTGTTTATCTGGCTGCGCAGCCTGATGCTCAAACGTCTGGATGGCACCACGGGTGATACCGCCGGAGCACTGCTGGAAATTGCCGAGTGCGCGGTGCTGGTGGCGTTGGCCTGCTAGCGTGTAAGGACAGCAAGACACAGCAGGGATGGACATGGGGCGTAGGTGGCTTTACTCAACGCTGGTGACGGCACTGCTTGGAATCGTGCCCTGTAGGGATGCCATTCAGGCCGAGGAGCTGGTGTGGGGCATTGTGCCGATTCCGGGGGCCTTCAATGTGCGTGACGGTGAGGTGGTTGATGGTGTGCTGTACGAGGTCATGCAACTGCTGGCGGCCCGTCTACCCGAGTTGCAAATGCGTTATGAGGTTTTACCCATGGCCCGGGTTGAACAACGCATGAGCGAGCAGGGTGAGCTGTGCAGCAGTGGCCAGCTGCAGAGCCCTGAGCGCGATCAGTTGGGTTATTTCGTACCCTATGTGGCGAGCACACCGATCCATGTGCTGGTACGCAGGCAGACCCTGGACCAACTGCTGATCGAAGACGGTCAGGTCAGCCTCGACTGGTTGTTCGATAATCCTTACCTGCGCGGCGCTCTGGCCAAGAGTCGGGTCTATCCCGCGCCGATTCGCGAACGCCTGCTCCAGGCTCACGCCGAAGGTCGCATCCCCGAGTTGGGGGGGAGCTTGGCGGGGGAGAATCTGCTGCTGATGGTCAGCCATCACCGTCTGGATTATGTCTTCGATTACCCCGTGATCTACACCGAGGTAATGCGCCATTTCAGTCTCAGTGATGCGCTGGTCAGCGTACCGCTACGCGAGAATGCTGAACTGGTGACGGTGGGCATCTATTGCTCGCGCACACCATGGGGTGCGCGCATGGCCGGGCGTCTCGATCAGGCGATTCGCGAGGTTTCCGCCGCACCCGCCAGCACCTTGGCGATCTACCAGCGTTGGCTGCCGCCTGAGGTGTATAGCCATTACCACGAGCAGTTGCTGGCATTCTTCGCCCAACGCGCCAGCGCTGCACCGCTGCTGTTTGACTAGCCGGCGGTTTTCAACGCCGGATTGCCCACGCAGATAGTTTTTCCAGCGACCTGCTGGTCGATGGCCGGCTTGTCGATACGCCCAACTCAGGATGCAATCTGTAGCACTGCATTGCCGAACAGCTGTAGCTGTTACCTGAGCGGGTTGCGGTATATACCTGCGCCCTATTGCTGATCTCTCGATAAGCGGGTCGCTACCCGTAAAGGACAACCTATGACTTCGCTTTGGCGCACCAGTGGCTGGATATTGCTGGGCGCATCTCTGGTGCTGGCACTGTCGCTGGGCATTCGCCATGGCTTTGGTCTGTTCCTGCCGCCGATGAGCGCCGAATTCGGCTGGGGGCGTGAGGTGTTCGCCTTCGCCATTGCCTTGCAGAATCTGATCTGGGGTCTGACCCAGCCGTTTACCGGCGCTCTGGCCGATCGCTTCGGCGCCAAGCGCACAGTGATTGTTGGCGGCATTTTGTATGCCATTGGGCTCGGCTGCATGGGCCTGGCCGACTCGCCTCTAAGCCTGTCGCTGAGCGCCGGGCTGCTGATCGGTATTGGTTTGTCCGGCACCTCGTTCTCGGTAATCCTCGGTGCCGTGGGGCGTGCGGTGCCTATGGAAAAACGCAGTATGGCCATGGGCATCGCGGCGGCAGCAGGCTCTTTCGGGCAGTTCGCCATGCTGCCAGGCACCTTGGGCTTGCTCAGTTGGCTGGGCTGGTCGGTGGCGTTGATGGCGCTGGGGTTACTGGTTGCCATGATCGTGCCTCTGGCAGCGATGCTCAAAGATACGCCGCTGCCGCTGACGGGCGTGGAACAGAGCCTTGGTGAAGCGTTGCGCGAAGCCTGCAGCCACTCAGGCTTCTGGCTGTTGGCATTGGGCTTTTTCGTTTGTGGCTTTCAGGTGGTGTTTATCGGTGTGCATTTGCCGGCCTACCTGGTTGATCAACATTTACCCGCTTTGGTGGGCACTACAGTGCTGGCACTGGTGGGGTTGTTCAACATTTTTGGCACTTACATTGCCGGGTGGCTGGGCGGGCGGATGTCCAAGCCGCGCTTGCTCAGCGCACTGTACCTGGCGCGTGCGGTGGTGATTATGGCGTTCATCCTGGCGCCGCTGTCGGTGTGGAGTGCTTATGCCTTCGGTGTGGCGATGGGGTTGCTGTGGCTGTCTACAGTGCCGTTGACCAATGGCACGGTGGCAACCCTGTTCGGCGTGCGAAACCTGTCGATGCTCGGCGGCATTGTCTTTCTATTCCATCAGTTGGGGGCATTTCTCGGCGGCTGGATGGGCGGCTATCTGTATGACCACACGGGCAGTTATGATCTGGTCTGGCAGATTGCTGTGCTGCTCAGCTTGCTGGCTGCGGCACTGAACTGGCCGGTACGCGAGCTGCCTGTGCCGCGCTTGCAACAACAGGAGGCGAGAGGATGAATGCTGAATATGGATGGAATACTGCGCTGGCCATGGGCGGCATGCTGACCTTGGGATTGGCGTGGTGGGGATGGTTGCAGGGCGGTCTGGCTTTTTTACAACTGGGGCTGGGTGTCTGCTGATCAAGGTGATCCGTTATGTGGCGTACTGTTCTGCTGATTGCTGTCATGTCGTGTGTATGGGGTGGCGTCGTTCAGGCGGTCGAATGCCCGACTCTGCTGCAGGGCGAGGTGCAGAAGCTGCGCAGTGAGGAGCGCATCAATCTGTGCACCCAGTTCGCCGGCAAGCCGCTGGTGGTGGTCAATACCGCCAGCTTCTGCGGTTTTACCCCGCAGTTCAAAGGCCTTGAAGCGCTCTACCAGCGTTACAAGGAGCAGGGCCTGCAAATCCTCGGGGTGCCTTCCGATGACTTCCGTCAGGAGGCCGATAGCAGCGAAGAAACCGCCAAGGTCTGCTATGTCAATTACGGCGTAACCTTCCCCATGAGCGAAACCCAGCAGGTTACTGGCAGCGATGCGTTGCCGCTGTTCAAGGAGCTGGCCGCGCAAAGTCAGGCGCCGCGTTGGAATTTCTCCAAATACGTGATCGACGCCCAGGGCAAGGTGATTGCCAGCTTTCCCAGCAGCACTGCCCCGGATGACCCTGCATTGCTGGCCGCCGTCGAGCAGGCTATCGCCTCGCAGCGCTGAAGCATCACCCATCTGGGCGATAGCCCAGCACCCAGTACCTCCTTAGAGTTGTGAGTACGCCGGACGCAGTTTCCCGGCGTGCCAACAAGAAAAATAAGGAGGCACCCATGCGTCGCGTTATGACTTCTGCTCTAGCTGTATGTGCCCTGGTCGGCGCGGTTGAGGCTCAGGCCAACTACACCAAGACCAAATACCCAATCGTACTGGTACACGGGGTGACCGGTTTCGACACCATCGGCGGTCTGATCAACTACTTCCACACCATCCCCTGGAACCTTGAGCGTGATGGCGCCAAGGTCTATGTCGCCAGTGTTTCGGCTCTGAATGACAGCGAGCAGCGCGGTGCCTCTCTCGCCCAGCAGATCGTGCCGTGGGCCAGTGCCAATGGCGGCAAGGTCAACCTGATCGGCCACAGTCAGGGGTCGCCAACTTCGCGCGTCGCGGCCTCGCTGCGTCCGGATCTGGTGGCCTCGGTAACCTCGGTCAACGGGGTGAACAAAGGCTCGAAAGTTGCCGATGTATTGCGCGGTGTGATCCCGCCCAACAGTGCCATTGAAGGCGGTGCCAACGGTTTGGCCAACGCACTTGGCGCGTTGATCAATCTGTTGTCGGGCAATAACAACCCGCAGAACGGCCTGGCCGCGCTGAAAACCCTGACCACGGCGGGCACCACTGCATTGAACGGTCGCCATCCGTGGGGCGTAAACAGCAGCAGCTACTGCGCCAAGTCCACCGAAGTGCACAACGTGCGCGGGCACAACATCCGTTACTTCTCCTGGACCGGCAACACCTCCTACACCAACGTCTTCGATGCGGTCGATCCGTTCCTGGCGATCACCGGACTGGCCTTTGGCAGCGAGAAAAACGATGGCCTGGTCGGTGTCTGTTCCACCTACCTGGGTCAGGTGATCGGTGATGACTACAACATGAACCACGTGGATGCGATCAACCATCTGTTCGGTGTTCGCGGCTGGACCGAGCCGGTGTCGCTGTATCGCCAGCATGCCAACCGCCTGAAAAATAAAGGCGTCTGACCGTCACCCCGGCGGGCTGCGCCATGCAGCCCGCATTCTGGAGGTCATATGGCCCTGTCGTTACGCTCAATGGTTCCTCTTCTGGTACTGGCCGGCGGCGTTGCCGGCCTTACGCTTTACTGGCAATGGCTTGCCGCCGCTGTACCCGTTGCGCCAACTGCTTCTGCTATCGTCACGGCGCCTCTTCCCGTCGTCCCCAGTCCTTTGCTGCAAACCGCCAAACCTGTCATATCAACTGCCAGAGCGCCGGCAAGCCTGCCGGGTTTGCAGGGCACCGACGTGGATGGCGAACTGAAGGCAGATAGCGCCGGCAATCTGCAGCTGAATCTGGCACTGCGCGATTATCTGGATTACTTCCTCAGCGCCGCCGATCAGGCCGGCCTGGAAACCGTGGTCGAAGTGATGTTGGCCGATGCACGTGCACGCCTGCCAGAGCCTGCCCTTGGGCAGTTTATCGGCCTGCTCGGCGACTATATGGATTACAAACGCGCCAGTCTGGCGCTGTTGCAGCAACCCTTGAGCAGTGCCCAGCAAAGCACCCCCGATGGCCAGCTGGTTGCCTTGCAGCGTGCTTTTGATCAACTGGCGCAGTTGCGTCGCGCGCATTTTTCCAGCGCCGCGACCGAGGCCCTGTTCGGCGCCGAGGAGGCTTACGGCCGTTACACACTGGACAATCTGGCGCTGATGGCCCGCGATGACCTCAGCGAGCACGGTAAGGCCCTGGCACAGGAGCGTTTGCGCGCTCAACTCCCCGAAGCCATGCGCGCCAGCGAAGAGCGCCAGGTCCACGCGCAGGCCTTGCAGGCTCAGACTGACAAGCTTTGGCAGGAAGGCGCCAGCGAAGAGCAGGTGCGCCAGCTGCTGGCCTTGACCTATGATCCGCCCACGGTCCAACGTCTGCTCAGCGAGCAGCGCAATGAACGCGCCTGGCAACAGCGCTATGCCACCTATCAGCAGGAACTGGCCGCGTTGCAGGGCAATGGCCTCAGTGCGGCGGATCGGCAGCAGGAGCAGCAGCGTTTGCGCCAGCGTTTATTCAGCGCCGAAGATCAGCACCGGGTGGAAACCTATGACGCCATTGCCACCAAGCTGCAGGACAATCAACCGCCCGAGTTGTAGGCCGTGAGCCTGGAACGTCAGGAAGCACTGCTATTGGCCCAGCAGCGCCGCGGCTATCGCCGGCTGCGCTTTACCGGCGTGCTGGAAGACGAATTTGTCGAACACCGGGTACAGCGTATCCGTCGTCGCCTGCTGCTGATCATCAGCACGGCGGTGATCTTTCAACTGGTCTACGCCGCCCTCGATCTGTTGTTGCTGCCCCTCAATGCCAGCCTGGCGACCCTGCCAGTGCGGCTATTGGGCATAGTCGGTGCGCTGTTGTCCTTTTTCTACTGCCGCCGGCCCCAGAGCCCGCCGCGCCGCGCACTACTGGTCTATGTGGGCGCTTACGGCCTTAACGGCGTTTGCGTTGCCGTGATTATTCACCTGTGCTGGAGCCTGGGTGTGGCCATGCCCTATGACGGGCTGTTTCTGGTGCTGCTGTTTGGTTACGTGCTGCTGGGCGTGTCGTTTCGCGCCGTCAGCCTGGCATCCTGGGGCGTGTGCGGACTGTTTCTCTGGTTGGGGCTTGTCGCCACGGGGGGCAGTGTGGCGCTGGGTTATCAGGGCCTGTTTCTGTTTTGCGCCAATCTGATTGGCAGTGTCGGCGCCTACCTGCAGGAGCACGGCCAGCGCGGCGCCTGGCTCAATCTGCGCTTGCTGGACCTGGCGCGGCAGCGCGCCGAAGCCGATGATGCGCGCAAGCTGCGCCTGCTCGCAGCCGCCAGCCATGATCTGCGCCAACCGCTCAACGCCATGGGCCTGTATGCCCAGCACTTGCTGGAGCAGAACCAGGCACCCGGCGTGCACCGCATCAGCAGCCGTCTGGCGATTGCCGTGGAGCAGCTCAGCCGGTTGTTGCAGTCGTTGTTCGATTACACCCGCCTGACCTTGCCCGGTGGGGTACAGGCCAAGCCGCAGGTATTTGCCTTGCGCCCCTTGTTGGCGCGCCTGAGCGGTGAAAGCCGCGCCGAGGCCGACGCCCAGGGTGTCGAGCTGCAGCTGCAATGCGCGGAACTCTGGGTGCGCAGTGATCCGCTGCTGCTGGAGCGCGTGCTGCGCAACCTGCTGAGCAACGCCTTGCGCCATGCCCAGGCGCGGCATGTCTGGCTGCATGCCCGTGTCGAACAAGAAGACATGGTGCAACTGGAGGTCGGAGATGATGGCCAGGGGCTGAGTGAGCAAGAGCAGAGTCAGGTCTTTGAAGAGTTCCGCCAATTGGATAACCCTGGACGCAATGTCGAGCGCGGTTTGGGGCTGGGTTTGGCCATCGTTCAGCAACTGGCGCAGTTGCTGGGGCATCCGCTGCGGCTGGATTCCAGCCCTGGCGCGGGCGCGCGTTTTATCCTGCAACTGCCGCAGGCGGAAGCAGGCGATTGGCAAGCCCCCGCAGTCGTTGCTGCAGCATTGAGCGGGCGGGTGCTATTGCTGGAGGACGATGCAGCTGGCCGGGAGGCATTGATCGGTTTATTGCAGCGTTGGGGTTGCGAGGTCTGGGCTTGCGCCGACCCAGCTGAGGCTTTGCAGTGTTTGCCCGATGCGCAGCCGCAGGTGCTGATTAGCGACTATCGCCTGGCCGCCACTGAGGACGGTTTGCGTGTTATCGAGCGCTTGCGTGAGGAGGCCGGACGCATGCTGCCGGCCTTGCTGATTACCGCCGATGTCAGCGCCGACCTGCAGGAGCGCTGCACCCGCGCCCATGTCACCTTGCTCGGCAAACCACTGTTGCCAGCCCGTTTGCGGCAGGCCTTGGCGGTGCTGTTGCCGGCAGAACTCAGATCCAGCCCCGTTGTCGCGCCGCACTGACGCAGGCCGTTCGGGTATGTACGGAAAACTCCTGAAACAGTGATTTCAGATGGGTTTTCACCGTGTCCTCGGAGACGCCCAGCTGACGGCTGATGGACTTGTTCGGCAAGCCTTCGGCCAGCAACTGGAGAATTTCCATCTGCCGGGCTGTGAGCTGCGGTTTATCGCCCGTCTGTGGCACGGGCAGGGTTTCTCCCAGCAGCACGCGGGTTACTGCCTGGCGCAGTTCAGCGCTATTGGCACTTTTCGGGATAAAGCCCAGTGCGCCGGCTGCCAGTGCGGCCTGGGCGTCCAGATTGGAGTCGCTGGCGCTAAGGATTGCCACTGGGGTCATGCGGCCTTGCTGTTGCCAGCGTTGCAGCAACTCCAGGCCTGGCATATCGGGCAGGCGCAGGTCGAGCAGAATCAGGTCGAAGGTGGCGTGTTGCAGGCAGGCTTCGGCGGCGGCCGCGGATTCGGCGGTGTGAATCTGCAGGTCGGCGCAGAGCGGGGCGAGGGCCAGGCTGAGGCCATCGAGAAAGATCCGGTGGTCATCCACCAGTAACAGGCTGAGCTGTTCGGGCAAGGCTGTGCAGAGTGCAGTCATAAGGGCTGTCTCAGGCGGCATTATTGTTTTTGTGTGCGCCGCGCGAGTGTAACCCAAACCGCTGGTTGATTTAGAAGCGGTACGTCACTTGTGCGCCCAGGCCGTGGGCCGTGTTCTTGTAGGTGGCGCGGTAGTCGTCCCGCTCGATGTGGGCGTCGTCTTCCATCAGGTAGGAGTAGGCCAGGTCGATGGTCACATCATCATTCGGGCTCCAGGCTGTGCCTAGGCTAAAGATCGTGCGGTCGCCGGTGGGGATGCGCGGCGAGCGGTCGACATTGTTGGTCGGCGACTGGTCGACGGCCAAGCCGGCGCGCAGGGTCCACTGCGGGTTCAGTTTGTAGGCGGCGCCCACAGCGTGAGCCCAGGTGTCGTGCCAGTTCTGCGGTTCGCTGATGCTGCTCAGGGCTCCTCCAAGGAGGCCACCTACGCCTTTGTTGTCGGCGCGGATTTCTTCCAGACGGCTCCAGCGGGTCCAGGTGCTGCCGGCATAGAGGGTCCAGTCGGCATTCAGTTCGTGGGTTACCGAGAAGTCCACAGATTCTGGGGTGGTCAGCTCCAGTGACGCATCGTAGGTGCCGGCGGAAGAGCCAATGACGAAGCCAGGGCCGGACACCGTGGTGTCACCCTTAAGGCGGTAATCCACCTTGGAGTGGTAGGTCAGGCCGAAACGCGTTTGCGGGGTGACTTCAAACAACACGCCGACGTTGTAGCCCAGCGCCGTGTCATCGCCCTTGATTTCGACCTTGCCGTCACCCGCACCGGGAATCGGGTTGTTGATGGCTGAAGTCAGCTCGCCGTCGATACGGTTGATGGTTGGGCCGAAGCCGATCGACAGCTGCTCGTTGAAGCGATAGCTCAGGGTCGGTTGCAGGGTGATCACCCGCACTTCGCTGCGGTCACCGTGGTAGCGGCCCTGGAAGCTGCGCTCATAGTCGGTCACCAGGCCAAACGGCACGTACAGGCCCAGGCCGAAGCTCCAGTTGTCGTCCAGCGGTTTGACGTAATAGCCCATGGGCGCGCCGATAAACGGCACCATGTCGCCGTCATTGCTGCCGCGGGCAGAGCCGCTGGCGTTGTCGATATCGGTTTTGGCGTGGATCAGGGCAATGCCACTGCTGACTTGTTCGCGCTTGATGCGCGCCATACCGGCCGGGTTACCGAAGACAGTGCTGGCGTCATCGGCGGATGAGGAGCGCCCGGCAAAGGCAGTACCCATGCTGCTGACGCTTTGTTCGTTGATGGCAAAACCACTGGCAAAGCCATGGCTGGCGGCAGAAGCAAGGGCAAGGGACAGGCAGGTCTTGACGACTCTTCTAGTCACGGAGGACTCCTAGGTTTTAGCGGGGGGCGGAAACTAACAACTTTTCCTGACCTCTGCCAAGCCCACGAAGTTCCTCGGATAGAGCGGTTTTTACTGGCAATACAAGCCGTTATCGCAGGTTTCAGGCCACCTGGCTGAGGTTGCCGATGCAGCGTTGCCAAGCAGCGATAAAGTCTTTAGTGCGCCCGTGCGGTTTGAACACTCGGCGCCAAACGTGCGCCATACCCAGCAGGTCATCAGCGGCCGGCAGTTCGCGGTGTTCGGCCTCAATCAGCATCCAGGCAATCGCCGTGGCATAGCGCAGGTTGACGGTCAGCTCCAAGTGCGGCGCAGCAAGGAAGGCATGTTGGCTGGCGAGGCCTCGTACTTGACTGGCAAGGTCCGGATCCAGCGCCAGGTGCTGATCCCAGAGCTGCTGGTGGCGCAGTGCGGCGATTCGGTATAGGCCGTGACCGTGCTTGTCATCGAGGGCAGAGCCAAGCCCGGATTGGCTGGCGGCGGCTCCGAGCAACAAGGCTTCGGCGGCGGTGGAGTGGCGGCCCAGATAGACCAGGGTAGGGCGGATGACGTACTGGCTTAACTCGCAGGCGGCAATTCCCATATAGCCCTCGGCGAAAGGTGACCGATGGGGCTGGGGCGCTGGCAGCTTCGACTTGTTCTGATAAAAGGCCCCACCGGGAGCGGTGGTTAGCCGCTCATGTTGAAGTGTAGTGCGACCTTTCTGCTGTAAAGGGCTGTTTTTAAATTGTTTTCGGCTTTCGGTTATTGCCTATATTCCAGTTGGTGCTTAACACAGCTTGTGGCTGCGTGGTCGGCGGCCGTCAGTCGCCGGTGGCCACGGGTCGAGCGGGGTCGGTGATCCATTCGCTCCAGGAACCGGCATACAACGGTGCCAACGGGTAGCCGGCCAGGCACAGGGCAAACAGGTTATGGCAGGCCGTCACACCCGAACCACAGTAGGCCACCAGCTCACTGGCCGGGCGCCCGCCGAGTTGTGCATCAAAGCGCTGGCGCAGCTGCTTTGGGCTGAGGAAGTGGCCGTCGCTGTCGAGGTTGTCCGTGAACGCCGCGCACTGCGCGCCGGGAATATGGCCTGCGACCGGGTCAATCGGTTCGACTTCGCCCCTGAAACGCGGCAGACCACGCGCATCGAGCAGGGTCATCTGCTGATCACCCAGGCGCTGCTGCAGCTGGGCGGCGCTGACCAGCAGGCGGGCGTCGGCGCTGCCGCTGAACATGCCTGGTGGGGGCGTGGGCAGGTCCTGGGTCAAGGCGCCGCCTGCTTCGCGCCAGGCCTTGAGGCCGCCATCGAGCAGGTACACGCCCTCACTTTTACCCAGCCAGGCCAGCAGCCACCAGGCGCGTGCTGCAAAGGCGCCGGGGCCGTCGTCGTACAGCACCACGTCGTTGTGATTGTGCAGGCCCCAATCACGCAGGCGACTTAGCAGTTGTGTAGGTTCTGGCAGGGGATGACGGCCTGTGATGCCTCTGTGGATCGGCCCGGACAGGTCGCGCTCCAGATCGGCGAACTGTGCACCGGGGATATGCCCGTCGGCGTAGCTGCGCTGTCCATAGGTCAGATCGTCCAGGGCGAAGCGGCAATCAAGAATCAGCAGGTTGGGCGCATCAAGGCGACGCTGTAGCTGGGCAGCGCTGATCAGTTGGGCGAGGGGCATGCCAGTCATCCTGTGGGCAAAAAGTCAGTCAGCATCATAAACCCTGCTGTTGAGCCGTCGCAGCTTCGTTCTGGAAGATTTCTACCTGCTGGGCGCTGCATCTTGGGCTGATTGTGTGCATGCTGCCTGCCCGTTTTCTCTGATCCAGGTTGCCGCGACCCATGAAGCGTTTTGTACTGCTCGATACCGCCCCGATTCCCGATGGCTCAGGCGCCCTGTGCCTGTTCGAGTACGGCGAGGACTTTGTTATCAAGATTGCCGGCGGCGATGGCGGTCAGTTGATGAATACGCGCATGCACGGCTCCGAAGATGCCCTGGCGGCGATTCCCTGCAAGAAGGTTGCGGGGCGTCCTGACTCACGGGTACTGATCGGGGGGCTGGGCATGGGCTTTACCCTGGCGGCGGCGTTGCAGAACCTGGGCAAGACAGCCGAGGTGGAAGTGGCCGAACTGGTGCCGGGGGTGGTGGAGTGGAACCGCGGCCCGCTGGGGGCCAAGGCCGGTTACCCAATCCTCGACCCGCGTACTCGAGTGATTCAGGACGATGTCGCTAACTGCCTGAAAAACGCCGAGCAGCGTTATGACGCGATCATGCTGGATGTCGACAACGGCCCGGAAGGGCTGACCCAGAAACGCAACACCTGGCTGTATTCGGCCCAGGGCCTGCAGCGCTGTTACCAGGCATTGCGCCCCAAAGGCGTGCTGGCGGTGTGGTCGGCCAGTGCCGATCGGGTTTTCAGCGACAAGGTGCGCAAGGCGGGTTTCAAGGTGGAAGAGGTTCAGGTTTATGCCCATGGCAACAAGGGCACCCGGCATACCATCTGGATTGCCAGCAAGTAGCAGTAGTCACCACTGAGCGCGGCAAAGCGCTCAGTGGTGCTCGGGTCAGCTCAGCAGTTCGGCAAAGCCTTTGTCGGCATCCAGAACGGCGGGCAGTTCATCCAGCAGGCTCGGTACATCCAGTCCTTCGAATAGCGGGCCTTGCAGTGTGTCCACCGCTTTGGACATGGCGCCCGGGTGTTCGCGCAGCGCTTCGGCAATCGATACCGCCTGAGCCAGTACGCGTGGCAAAGGCATGTCGACCGGTGCCTGGAAGGGTCGGCTCTGGTAGGCGATGGCATGCTGGATTAGCTCCGGAAGCTGCCAGCGCCGCGCCAGCTCTGCACCCACCTCGGGAAAGCCAAAACCCAGTTGCAGGGTTTCCAACGCCACACGCTGCGCAGCCCCGACATCCTTGCCATTCTGGTTGAGTCGTTCGGCAAGCTCAGGCACACCCGTCTGGATCAGCAGTTCACCGATGTTGTGCATCATTCCGCAGGTAAAGGCGGTCTCAACGGCCACACCTCGGGTTTTGGCCAGTAATCGGCTGATACTGGCCACCTGAAAGCTGTGCGCCCAGAACGCCTTGAGGTCAAAACCCGGTGGTGCCTGGAAAGCACCCGTTACCGCCGATGCCAGCACCAGGGTGCGTAAGGTGTTGAACCCCAAGCGCATGGCCGCATCTTCGACGCT
Organism: Pseudomonas sp. SL4(2022); assembly: GCF_026625725.1. Taxonomy (NCBI): domain Bacteria; kingdom Pseudomonadati; phylum Pseudomonadota; class Gammaproteobacteria; order Pseudomonadales; family Pseudomonadaceae; genus Pseudomonas; species Pseudomonas sp. SL4(2022). Next base: position 4,060,771 of record NZ_CP113060.1, on the reverse strand, counting down.
GGCTGACTCACGTGAACCACGAAAGCGGGCGGAGTTGGCCAGGCGCAGCACCTTGGCGGCAATGACCGGGTCGAGGGAGATATTGCGAGCAATGCTGTCGAGGCTGGTGTGGGGGTTGTCAAATTGCTGAATCAGATCCTGAGCGACTTTGGGAATACAGGGCAAGCTGTGAACTTGGGAGAACAGGGCGCTTATATCCATGACAAAAGCCTGCAGAGAAGGTGGGAATTATCAAGATAGCAGCGATTCAGCAGGGCAAAAGTGCGGTTTAGGGCTTGCGCTGATTTGCATCAGGAAAAACTGCCGTCGGGCAGCGATGAACAGATGAGCTGGCAGATTTTTTGCGCACGCGCAGCCCGCAATCTGCCGCTAAGCGGTCTGATTGCGGGTCGATCAGGATTTAGCGGATCTTCAGCTTGCCAATGCGGTCGTTGTCCAGGCTACCGAAGTACAGATAATCGCCCACCGGCTTGACTGAGGTGATCATGCGCAGGTGGGTGCCGCTGGTGTCGTGCAGGCTCTGGGTGATCTTACCTTGCTCATTGAGGGCGATAGCAAAGCCATAAGGCACAGCCTTGGGCCACAGGGCGCGGGGCAGTTTGGCCAGCTGCGCCTTGGCCCAGGGCGAGCGATGCAGCATGTCGGCGTCGGCCTTACGCGGGGTTGGCAGGGCGACCCAGAAGGTGCCGTTGCGGTCACCTTGCAGGTTGTCCGGCAGGCCCGGGAGGTTGTCGATAAAGATATCGTGGGTGCCGGCCTTGTCGCCGCTCAGCCAGTAACGGGTAATGCGGTAGCGGTAGGTCTCGTTGACCAGCACGAAGTCTTCAGCTGCCGATAGTGCTACGCCGTTGGCGAAATACAGGTCTTTGAGCAGCACCTTGGTTTCGCCGTTGGCCGGGTTGTAGCTGAGCAGACGGCCGTGGGGGCGTGCTTCGAGCAGGTCGAGCAGGTAGTCGGGTTGTTCAAAACGCTGGCTGGCATCGCTGAAGTAGATGATGCCGTCGCGGGCGATGTCCAGATCATCGGTGAATTTGAACGGCACGCCTTCGGCTTCAGTGGTCAGTACCTTGATCTGGCCCTGGGCGTCGATGCTGAGCAAGCCCTTGTAGGCGTCGGCAACAATCAGGTTGCCGGCAGCGTCAAAGTCCATGCCCAACGGGCGGCCTTTGGTGTCGACAAAGGTTTCCACGCTGCCATCGGCTTTGATGCGCACGATCTTGCCGTCATGCAGGCCGGCATATACCAGACCCTGGGCATCCACGGCCGTGTCTTCCGGGCCATGCACCTGGCCGCGGCCGAGCAGTTCGGCCTTCATCAGTGTGTCATTGGGCTCCAGAGTGCCGGTCATCGGCGGGATCTTAGGCGCGTCCCAGGCTAGCGGATCAATCGGGCTGGGTGTGACAGCGAGGTAGATCGCCGCCGCAGCAATCAAGGCCACAAGCAGGCCAAGCAGTTTCTTCATTGTTTTTATTCCCTGTGATGAAGGTAAGCAGATGCAAGCGCCGGTCAGATTACAGGGTTCATTCGCGTCTGTGATGCCCAGGGGGTAAATGGCCGGCAAATGCCCGGCACCGTGCCTGGGCATATATACTGCGCGGCATTCTTCAGGGGGAGAGCCGCGTGGCGATTGATATTCAGTGGGTTGGCGATGACGCCAGCCTGGCGCAGCATTGTGCAACCTGGCGCAGCCTGCCGTTTGTGGCGCTTGATACCGAGTTTATGCGGGTCGACACCTTTTACCCGATTGCCGGCCTGCTGCAGGTCAGCGAGGGCGAACGGGCGTACCTGATTGATCCACTGCTGATCAGCGACTGGACGCCCTTTGCCAAGCTGCTGCAGGACCCCGCCGTGGTCAAGGTGCTGCATGCTTGCAGCGAAGACCTGGAAGTCTTTCTGCGTCTGACCGGCAGTCTGCCCATGCCGTTGTTTGATACCCAGTTGGCTGCCGGCTACCTCAACCTGGGTTTCTCCATGGGCTATTCGCGCCTGGTGCAGGCGGTGCTGAATATCGAACTGCCCAAGGGCGAGACCCGCTCCGACTGGCTGCAACGACCCTTGTCGGAAACTCAGGTCAGCTATGCGGCAGAGGATGTGTTGCACCTGGCTGAGGTATACGCGCAGCTCAAGGCGCAACTGTCAGCTGAGAAGTACGCCTGGGTGCTGGAAGACGGCGCCGAGCTGGTCAGTAACCTTGGTCGTGAAGTCGATCCTGAACTGGCCTACCGCGAAGCCAAGCTGGCCTGGAAACTCTCCCGTCAGCAATTGGCGGTGCTGAAGGCGCTGTGCACCTGGCGTGAAGGCCAGGCGCGCAAGCGCAACCAGCCGCGCAACCGGATTATCCGCGAGCATTCGTTGTGGCCACTGGCGCGCACCCAGCCGGACAACCTGGTGGCCCTGGCGCGGATCGAGGACATGCACCCGAAAACCGTGCGTCAGGACGGTGAGTTCATCCTGCAACTGATCAAGCAAGCGGCCAATACTGTGCCGGCGGACTGGCCCGAAGCTTTACCCGAACCTTTACCGCTGGAAGCCTCGGCGCTGCTGAAAACGCTGCGTGCGATCGGCCAGCGTGAGGGTGAGCGCCTGAGCATCGCCCCGGAGCTGATGCTACGCAAGAAAACCCTCGAAGCCCTGTTGAAAACCGGCTACCCCAATGGCCCCTACCAGCTGCCGGATTCCCTGCGTGGCTGGCGACGTGAATTGATGGGTCAGGCGCTGCTCGATTGCCTGGCTGCAACCGGAGACTCCGTGTGAAACGTATCTGCTCAATCTACAAAAGCCCGCGCAAAAACGAGATGTACCTCTATGTGTTGCGCAGTGATGGCCTCAAGCGTGTGCCTGAAGCACTGTTGAGCGCCTTCGGCCTGCCAGCTCTGGCCTTTGAGCTGGTCCTCACCCCCGAGCGCGAGCTGGCCCGCGAGGACATCCACAAGGTGCTGGCCAACCTCGACGAGCAGGGCTACCACCTGCAAATGCCGCCACCGGAAGATGAATACATCGAGCACCTGCCCGATGAGCTGCTGCGCCGTAACGATCCGGTCTGATGAGCCCGCCAGCTGACAACCCTCTGCGCGTGCTGATCGGTGAGGGCGAATATCGCCGCTATGCCGCGCTGCTGCATGAGCAGGCTCCTGAGCTGGAAGTGTACGGCAGCGACCAGCTCGTCGAGCTGCAGCAGGCCCCAACCTGCCCGGTTTGGCTGGGGCAGCCTGATCTGTTGGCCGCCTTGCTGCGTCAGGGTGTTCGGCCGCAGTGGATGCAATCGACATGGGCAGGCATCACGCCGTTGCTGGCCACTGGTTTACCGGCTGACTACCGCCTGAGCCGCGCCGTGGGCATCTTCGGCCAGGTGATGGCCGAATATGTGCTGGGCCATTTGCTGGCCCATGAGCGTCAGTTGTTTGCCCGCCTGGCGGCACAGGTCGAGCAGCGCTGGGACAACCGCGCACCGCAAAGCCTGGCCGGGCGCACGGCGTTGATTGTCGGCACCGGTGATATCGGCTTGAGCGTGGCGCGGTTTCTGGCCCCGTTCGGCATTCAGTTGCTGGGTATCGCCAGCAGCCCGCGCAATCTGCCGCCGTTCCGTCAGGTGGCTGGGCTCGACGAACTGCCAAGCCTAGCGGCTGAGGCCGATTACCTGATCAACCTGCTGCCCGATACGCCAGCCACCCGTGATATTTATGATTCCGCGCTGTTTGCTGCCTGCAAGTCCAGCGCGCTGTTCATCAATGCCGGGCGCGGTGTGGCCGTGGTCGACCAGGCATTGGTCAGCGCGTTGCAACAAGGGCAACTGGCCGGTGCAGTGATTGATGTCTGCCGTGCAGAACCGCTGCCTGCGGGTCATCCATTCTGGGATGCGCCGCGCCTGCTGTTGACCGGGCACAGCGCGGCGCCGACGGACCCGCGTCTGTTGGTGCAGCTGTTTGTCGATAACCTGCAGCGTTGGCAAGCCGGTGAAACCGTACTGGGCCAAGTGGATTTCACCCGGGGTTATTGAACACGCTGCAGCCATTCGGCTTGCCGCCCTTGGCCGCGCCAGGCCGAGCGGCTAGACTGCCGGCCTTTTCGCCGCTCACCGTACCCTCGCCATGGCCGCCAAAGTCGAACCCTTCTGGAAACGCAAAACCCTCGAACAGCTGGATCAGGACGAGTGGGAGTCGCTGTGTGATGGCTGCGGCCTGTGCTGCCTGCAAAAGCTCGAGGATGAGGACGATGGCAGCGTGTATTACACGCGCATCGCCTGCAAACTGCTGGACCTGAAGACCTGCCGCTGCACCGACTACAGCAATCGACGCAGGTTTGTGCCGGACTGCATTCAGCTCACCCCGGCCCAGGCCGATCAGTTTCAGTGGTTGCCACCGACCTGCGCCTATCGCCTGGTCAGCGAAGGCAAGGATCTGTTGCTGTGGCATCACCTGGTGTGCGGCGACCCAGAGCAGGTGCACAAACAGCGGATTTCCCAGGCCGGGCGCATGCTCAGCGAAAACAGCGTGGCCGAGGATGAGTGGGAAGAGCACATGATTTTCCGCGCGGGCTGAACCTCGTCAATAAATGCCAGCCTAAACTCGCTTGAATCAATGTTTTGCACTGTGGAGCTTTGCCATGTTGATGCGTCGTTTGCTGCTGTCTGTTGTTCTGCTGAGCCTGAGCACGCCGCTGTGGGCAAAAAAGGTCGACCTGGATTACCGCGTGCGTTTTCTGCCAGACACAGAACAGGCTGAAGTCAGCTTGACCCTGGAAGACGGTGGGCAGGTGATCAGCCTTGCCTTCAACCTGGGCGAGCAGGGTGCCTACAGCGACTTCAAGGCTGACGGCCAGTGGACACAGGACAGCCCGGAACTGGGCATCTGGCAGCCAAGCAAAGGCGAGTCGACCCTGACTTACCGCGTGCGTATCAATAATGAACGCAGCGCTGGGCGCTTTGATGCGTTGATTACCAAGGACTGGGCACTGCTGCGTGGCGACGATCTGGTACCGGCGGTCAAACTGCGCCAGAAAGATAAAACCGAGCTGATCTCGCGCGTGCAATTTGACCTGCCCAAGGGCTGGAAAAGCGTCGAAACCGGTTGGCCGCGTATCGGCAAAAACAGGTTCCGCATCGACAACCCACAGCGCAAGTTCGATCGCCCGACTGGCTGGATGGTGGCCGGCAAGGTTGGCACGCGCCGCGCCAAACTCGGTGAAACCGATGTAGCAATCGCGGCCCCGGTTGGCGAGGGCATGCGCCGCATGGATGTGATGACCCTGCTGACCTTTGTCTGGCCGCATGCCCAGGATGTGTTCCCGCGCGATCCGGCCAAGCTGCTGATCGTCGGTGCCGGTGACCCGATGTGGCGCGGCGGCCTGTCGGCGGCCAACTCCTACTACATGCACACGGATCGCCCGCTGGTCAGCGAAAATGGCACCAGTTCTCTGGTGCATGAGCTGGTTCATGTATTTAGCCGGATTCGTGCCCGTGATCGCAGTGACTGGATCACCGAAGGCCTGGCCGAGTTCTACGCCATCGAGTTGATGCGCCGCGCCGGCGGCCTCAGTGAGGAGCGTTACCAGAAGATTCGCGAGCAGCTGATTCGCTGGAGCAAGCCGGTGGACAGCCTGCGCACCAACAACTCCAACGGTCCTGTCACCGCCCGTGCGGTGCTGCTGTTGCAGGAACTGGATCGGGAAATCCGTCAGGCCACCAAGGGCACCACCCAGCCACGTTCGCTGGATGACGTGACCCGCGGCCTGATGCGCCTCGACAAAGCCAGCACCAAAGACTTTATCGAGATCAGCGAAAACGTCATGGGCGGAGCCTCCGAGGTGCTGGACAACAAGCTGTTGCGCTAGCACGCGCCCTGAGTAAGCATGCGGCGCAGTTGTCGCTCTGGAGCACCGCATGCGCCGCCTACCGTCTCTTACCGCCTTGCGCACCTTTGAATGCGCCGCCCGGCACGCCCACTTCGGCCGGGCGGCGGCCGAGCTGTGTGTCACCGACAGTGCCGTCAGCCACCAGATTCGCCAGCTTGAAGAACAACTCGGAACTCCGCTGTTTCAGCGTGACGGCCGTCAGGTGCGCCCCACGCCGCAGGCCAAGCGCCTGTTGCGCAGCCTGCAGCAGGCCTTCGAGCTGATCGGCGAGGCCTGTGATGAATTGCGCGATCCCGGCTCCCAGGCGCAGCTGCGCATCGCGGTAACCGCCGAGCTGGCGCAGAAGTGGCTGATTGGCCGCCTGGCGGATTTCAGCGAACGTTATCCGCAGATCACCCTGCACCTCTACGAGCAGCCGCTGGAATCAACCCAGCCCTTTGATCCGATCGACCTGGCGATCACCTATGGCACCGGCCCGGTCGATGGCAGCGCCTACTTCGTGCGGCCATTGCCGACTCTGTTGTTCTTCCCGGTGTGCAGCCCAGGCTTGTTCAACCAACTGCCGCTCAAGCACCCACGTGATCTGGCGCGCCACTGCCTGCTGCATGACGACCAGGACGGTAAGACCTGGACGGCCTGGCTGACCACTCACGCCGGCGATATCCAGCCGCAGCGCCACCTGTATCTCGGCCATGCCGGGCTGACCATGGAAGCGGCTGCGCGCGGTCAGGGTGTGGCGATTGGCGATAACCTGACCAGTGCCGAAGACCTCGCCAGCGGCCGTCTGGTGCGGCCATTCGCCGCCAGTGTGGCCTCGCTCGGGCAGTACGCGCTGGTCTGCGAACGTCTGCGCCTGGAGAAGCCGGCGGTTGCGCAGTTCGTTGAATGGTTCACTGATCAGCTGGTTGATATCTGAATTTAATTCATCGAATCCGCGAAAATGGTCATTGGTCGCGGGCGCTTGAGCGCAGGTACTGTCGAGCTATTCCTCAGCCACCGACGAGTACCTTGCAATGGCCCGCTCCCTGACCTCTCTCCCTAAAATCGATGGTTTCCGCCTGCCTGGCGAATTCGAACCCAAGGCCGGTTGCTGGCTTGGCTGGCCGGAGCGCACCGATGTCTGGCGCAACGGTGCCAAGCCGGCGCAGAAGGTCTGGGTGGATATCGTCACGGCGATTGCCAGCAGCGAGCCGGTGACCGTGTGCGCCTCGGCCAGCCAGTACGCCAACGCCCGTCGCCAGTTGCCGGCCCATGTGCGGGTGGTGGAGATGACTTGCAACGACACCTGGTTTCGCGACAGCGGCCCGGCCTTTCTGGTCAATGATGCAACCGGCGAAGTGCGCGGCGTGGACTTCGAATTCAACGCCTACGGCGGCCTCGATGGCGGTTTGTACTACCCTTGGGACAAAGATGATCAGATCGCGCAGAAGATCCTCGAAATCGAAGGTTATGACCGCTATCGCGCGCCCTTTATCGCCGAAATGGGCGGTATCCAGACTGATGGCCAGCGCACCCTGCTGACCACCGAACAGTGCCTGCTAAACCGCAACCGCAACGCCCACCTGGGCAAGGACGAGATGACCCGCCGCCTGCAGGATTACCTCGGTGCCGAGCAGGTGATCTGGTTGCCACGCGGCTGCAAGTTCGATGAGACCGACGGCCATATCGACGACCTGGCCTGTTTCGTCCGTCCCGGTGTGGTGGTGATGCAGTGGACCGACGACCGCAATGATCCGCAGTGGGAAATCTACCAGGAGGCCTACGATATCCTGCGCAGCACCCGCGACGCCCAGGGTCGCGAGCTGGAAATTCACAAATTGCCGCAACCACGGGTTTTGGAGTGGACCGCGGAGGAGGCCGAAGGGCTGGATCAGGATGATTCGACCCACACCCGTCAGGCCGGCACACAGATCTGCGCCTCCTACATCAACTATTACGCCGGCAACTCGGCCATCGTTGTGCCGCTGTTCAACGACCCGTGCGACCGCGTGGCCCAGGCCACCTTGGCCGAGTTGTTCCCCAAACACCGCATCCTCGGCATCGACAATTCGCGGGAAATTCTCCTCGGCGGCGGCAATGTCGCCTGCATCACCATGCCGCAATACGCCGCGCCCACGCGCGCCTAGGAGGCTCTTATGAAGCTGCATATCAGTCTCTTAGCCCTTGGTTTGGCCGCCAGCGTTCAGGCGCTGGCGGCCGAAGCGCCGAAGCAGGTCAATTTATTTATCTGGGGCGAGTACCTGGCCCCGGACACTCTCAGTAGCTTCGAGCAGAAGACCGGGATTAAGGTGGTGGTCGATCATTTCGACTCGCTGGAAACCGTGGAAACCAAGCTGCTCACCGGGCGCAGCGGATATGACTTGGTGCTCACCGCTGGGCAGCATCTGCAGCGGGCCATCAAAAGTGGGGCTGTACAGCCGCTGGACAAGGCCGCAGTGCCGCATCTTCGTGAGCTTGATCCGGAGTTCACCGGGCATATGGCGACCTTTGATCCGGGTAACCGCTATGCCGGGTTGTATGTGTGGGGCACCACCGGCTTTGGCTACCAGCAGCAGGCCATCAACACGCGCATGGCCAATGCGCCAACCGACAGCTGGGCCATGCTGATGGATCCAGCCGTCGTGGCGAAATTCGCCGACTGTGGGGTGAGTTTCCTCAACGACCCCAATGAGGTGTTTGCCGCTGCGTTCCGCTACCTGGGGCTGGATATCAACCAGCAGCGCCTGGACGATCTGAAACTGGCCGAGGCGCACTTGGCCAAGGTACGGCCATCGATCCGCTACTTCGACAACGACCGTAACATCAGCGACCTGGCCAACGGCGATACCTGCCTGGCGATGTCATGGAACGGCAACGTGTCGATGGCGGCCGGCCAGGCTGAGCAGGCGGGCAAGGCCTACAGCCTGCACTACAGCATTCCGCGCGAAGGCACGCTGATCTGGTTCGATGCGATGGTCATCCCCAAGGATGCGCCGCATCCTGAGGCGGGCCTGGCGTTGATGGATCATCTGATGACGCCTGATGTCATCGGCGCCATCACTAACACTATCTACTACGCCAATGCAGTGCCGGCGGCGAATGCCACGGTCGAGCCAGCGATTCTTGCTGACCCAGGCACCTATCCACCCGCTGCGATACGCGCTCAACTGTACACCAAGAACGACAATAATCCGGCGTTCAACCGCGCCCTGACACGTGCATTCAGTCGGCTCAAGTCCGGGCTTTGATCCCCGCTGTAACACCTGCAAGCAGCGCCACCCATAGGTGGCGTTGTTGTTTGCGCCGCATGTGTTAAGTGGTGCTTGACCACTTCAATCTGAAAATTATCTAATGATAAGCATTATCATTTAAGTCTTGCCGATCAACGTACCGCGCTGCGTTGTACGGTCGCCGCAGGTCAGGAGTTAGGGTGTTCATCAGTTGTCAGCTGTATCAACCGTATCGCCATGGATGAGCAATTTCATGGCTCGATTTCTCTGGCTTACCGCACCTTGCATGCCGAGTTGCTGAAGTTTCTCGGCAAGCGCCTGGGCAGCGCAGCCGATGCTGCTGACCTGGCCCAGGATGCCTTCACCCACTGGCTGTGCTGGCGTGAGCGCAGCACAGTGCAGCAGCCACGGGCATTTCTGTTTCAGATTGCCCGCAACCTGCTGCGCGATCATTGGCGTCGACAGCAGGCCCAAGCACCGTTCAATGACGATGCCGCCACAGGACAAAGTCTGGATACCCTGGTTGATCAGCAGGGCGTCAGTCCCCTGGAGACAATCGAGCAACGTCAGCGCTTGCAGATGTTGGCCCTGGCGTTGGATGAGTTGTCGCCGAGGCGTCGGGAGGCCTTTGTGCTGCATCGCTTCGAGGGCTTGTCCCAGGCCGAAGTAGCTGAGCGCATGGGCATTTCTCTGAGCATGGTGGAGAAGCACATCGCCAGCGCCTTGTTGCACTGCAAGCGGCGCGTCGAAGGCTGCGGTGCCGAGGTGGTGCCATGAATGTGCATTCACTGAATCAGACCGTGATTGATGAACAGGCTGCCGTTTGGTTCAGCCGCTGCTGCCGTGGCCTGTCGAGCGATGAACAGGCGCAATTGGATGCCTGGTTGACGGCCGATATTTCCCATGTGTGTGCACTGGCCGATATGCAGCGCGTCTGGGCAGACTTTGATCTGATGCCGCGTCCAGTCTTGCTACCTGGGGCCGTACTGCCGATGCGCAGAGTGCGGCGCTGGACGCCAGGGCGTGCCCTGGCCGCTTCAGTGGTGCTGTTGTGCAGCGTGTTGGCCACACCCCAAAACTGGTTCGGCGCATTGCCTGTTCAAGAACTAAGCCTGTCCAGCGAAGCGAATGAACAGCGGCAGGTTGAACTCGCGGATGGCACGCGGATTGATCTGAACGTCGGTAGCCGGTTACAGGTGCGTCTGTATCCCGATCATCGCGAAGCTGAGCTGCTGGACGGCGAGGCCTTCTTTGCGGTCGCCCCGGATGTGGCGCGGCCCTTCGAAGTGATCGCGGGTCAGAGCCGTGTACGTGTGGTGGGTACGCGTTTCAGTGTGCGCCGCAGTCGCGAGCACCTGGCCGTGGCGGTAGAAAGCGGTCGGGTCATGGTGCAGCCGCAGCTCGGCTCAGCGCAGCAGGTCATGCTAGGGGCGGGCGAGGGACTTGCGTTCGACCACCGCAGCAAGCACCTACAACAGCTGCGCCTGGGGCATGAGGAAATCGCCAGTTGGCGTCGTGGACTGCTGGTTTTTCGTGATCGTCCATTGGGGCTGTTACTTGACGAACTGTCTCATTACCGCGCAGCCCCCGTGCGTCTGGTCAACACCAACCTGGCCGAGAAGCGTATCTCCGGCAGCCTGAATATCAATGATCCGGATGCCTTTCTTGCGGCGCTGCCTCACCTCTTGCCGGTTCGGGTGGAGCATCAGGGTGATGATGGTGTGTTGATCCATGCGCAATAGCTAGGCGCTTGGTGGTCTTTCATCAGTGTAAATGAAAATATTTTGCATTTGAGGGTGTGGGTTTTGTTCTGTGTTGCGTCTTCCTCGTGTCCGCCGGCTGCGAAGGCGGTTTGGCAGTATCTGGGAGACTTGCATGAAAACCCGCCTCACCTGTTTTACCTTGCGTCAGCTGTGTGTCAGCAGCGCCTTGGCCAGTTGTCTGCTGAGCAGCAGTGCGCAGGCACAGGCGTACAACTTCAACCTACCCGTGCAACCCTTGGCCAGCGCCATCAATGCATTGGCACAACAGAGCCAGTTGCAAATTCTCTTCGATGAAGCGCAGATGCGTGATCTGCAAGCCCCTGCGTTAAGTGGCAAATTGACCCCCCGTGAGGCGCTGGAACACCTGTTGCGTAATAGTGGGCTCGAACTGGTGCCAACCGGGGATGGCTTTGTAGTGCGTCAGCGCAAGCAGGCTGCTCAGGTAAGCAATACGCTCGAGCTAGGCAGTACCACCGTGATGGGCAGCCGCATCACCAGCGAGAGCGTTGGTCGCTCAACGCTCACGGAGGAAGACATCAACCGACAGCAGGCGGACAACATCGCGTCTCTGCTCGATGTGCTGCCAGGTGTTAGTTCCAGCGGTTCACCAAGGCCAGGTGGGCAAACACTCAACATCTGGGGCATGGGCGATGTTGAAGATGTCAAAGTCATTCTGGATGGCGCCCCTAAAGGCTTTGAGAAGTATCGCCAGGGTTCGGTATTTATCGAGCCGGAACTGATCAAGCATGTGGACGTGGATAAAGGCCCCCACAGCATGATGTATGGCAACGGCGGTTTTGGTGGGGTGATCAAGGTTGATACCAAAGACCCGGAAGACCTGTTGCGTGATGGCAAGCCAGTCGGTGCGTTCCTCAAATATGGTTATCACAGCAATGACCATCAGAATATCTACAGTGGTGCCGTTTATGGCCAGACCGAAGAGCGCATGCTGGATGCATTGCTCTTTCTCAACGGACGCGAAGGCGACAACATCAAGCGACCCAACGGTACGCGCTTTGATTATTCGTCCAATAGCCTTGACGCCTTTCTCTTCAAGAGCAACTTGCGCCTGAATGACGAACATCTGTTTACGCTTTCGGCCATGCAGTCTGGCAGTAATGCCTGGGAGCCTTTTGCGGCCAAACGTGACGAAATGGCCGCGCCGACAGCTGCTGAGATCGCCAAATATGGGCTGGATGGTGCATGGAAACGTAAGCTGGTCTATCGCGATCAGGACGATGAAAACTACTCCCTGAAATGGAATTACGCGCCGCTGGATAATTCCATGATCAATGTTACGGCCAGCTACGCCTATTCAAAAACTGACCAGCACGATAAGCGCCCAGCCAATGCCAGCGCTGGCTTTGCTTCCTCGCTGGGTAATGAAAGCTGGGTGGACTACACCGACAGACTTGCCGAGTTGAACAACGAGAGCCGCTTTACCACAGGCGTTCTCGATCACGCAGTGACAGTGGGTATGCAGTGGCACGGGCATCAGCGTGATTCGCTGATGCTGGATCTCAGCAAAATCAAGGATAAGACCTACAACTACGGTCTCATGCAGCCTTATTACATGCCGTCGGGCGAACAGGAAACCCGCAGTGGTTACATTCAGGATGCAATCACCTTTGGTTCACTGACCATCACCCCGGCGCTGCGATATGACGAGGTATACAGCCAAGGTGAGCCTAACCTGGCAGCACGCTACAGCAGCACAAATCCAGCTGTAGGACATGATTACAGCAGCGTGACTTACAGCGGTTGGTCGCCACGTTTGGGTATCTTCTGGACGGCCACCGACAACCTGGCGTTTTTCGCGGACTACAGCAAAACCTGGCGTGCTCCGCTGATTGATGAACTTTATGAAGTGCAGAGTGCGGCAAGCAGCGTGCCTGCTTCTAGCCGCCATCTGGAGCGAGAGCGGATTCGTGGTGTAAGGCTCGGCAGCATTGCCAATTTCGATCGGCTGTTACGCGATGGCGACAGCCTGCAGGTGCGCACCACGTTATTTCGTAATCGCGGCAAGGATGAGATTTTCAAACGCACCGGTATCTCCTGCGTAGAACAGATCAGCACAGGGGCGGGCAACAGCGTGTGTGCCCAACCGCTGAGCAACAACCGCAACCTGCCTGGTTACACGATTGAAGGGGTTGAAGTTGAGTCCTTTTATGACAGTTCGCGTCTGTTCGGCAGCCTTTCGTTTTCCTACATTCGTGGCCAGCGTGATGCATCCCCGCGCAATCCATGGGGAGAGAAAACCTGGATTGCTGAAATTCCTCCGCGCAAAGCAGTTGCCACCTTGGGTGTGAAAGTACCGGAGGTCGACATGGCAGTGGGTTGGACTGGCAATTTCGTGCGCAAGCAGGACCGCTCACCTGAAGATAATGACCCCCTGGCGAGCGGTTGGAGTCTTCCTGAAAGTCAGGGATACGCCTTACACGGTGTATTTGCGAGCTGGCAGCCCACTCAAGTCAAAGGGTTTGAAGCACGCATCACGGTCGATAACCTGTTCAACCGTGAGTATTACCCTTACCTGGGTGAAGCGGTCTCGGGTGTGGGGCGTAATATCAAAGTCAGCGCCTCGCAGTTCTTCTAAAGCCTCGGCGCGTGAAGGATGAGCAGTACCGGTTTGGTGCTGCTCGCCCTGGTATCACTAGCGGTATAAGCCGCCTATTTGAACTTGGGACCGGACTTGGTGTTGTTGCCCTTGGCCATGCGGTCATAGAGCACCACGTTGACCGTCGCGGCAAGGTTCATGCAGCCTTCGGTGGGGATGTAAATCACATCTTCGCACCAGTCGCGCACTTCCTTGCTCAATGAGCCGTCTTCGGGGCCGAAGATATAGATGGCGCGGTCAGGGTGGGTGTATTCCGGCAATGGCCGCGCCCCTTCGACCAGCTCTACGGCCACCGGCGTGCAGCCCAGGGGGATAATCTGCTGCAGATCCGGCACGCCAATCAGCGGAATATCCATGTAGATACGCTTTGTGTCGGTTACAAAGTCTCGGGCGCGTTCGTAGCGCTTGCCGGTGTAGAACACTGAGCTGACGCCATAGCAGCCAGCCGCACGCATCACTGCGCCAACGTTTTCCGGGGATTTCGGGTTGAACAGGCCGATGCAGGCGTATCTTTTATTGGCCACGCGGTACTCGCAAAGATTCGGGAGGTAGAGCGCCGCCCCAGGGTGATCGAAGTGGGTCGCCAAGGGCGGCTGAGCAGAAAAGGCGGGCAAGTATAACGCTGTACACCTTTCGGCTGGGGCGTGATGGCGCCTGCTAGTTCTTTTTCAGTAGGGCGGCAAGGTCCGCGAATGGGTTGTGGGTCGCCTGGGCGGTCTTTGGTGTGCTCAGCGAGGCATCGCTGAAATACTGCTGGTCGGTATAGCGCGCATGCTCGTTGTCATGGCAATACAGGCACAACAACTCCCAGTTGGAACCGTCTTGCGGGTTATTGTCGTGATTATGGTCGCGGTGGTGAACAGTCAGCTCGCTTAGGCGTTTGCCGGAGAATTCCCGTGCGCAGCGGCCGCAGACATGCGGGTACATCTTCAGCGCCTTGTCGCGGTAGCCTTCTTCGCGCGTGCGTTGGGCTTCGGCGAGAATGCGGTCAAGCTTGCTGGTGAAGGCTGGGGATTTATCGCTGCTCATCTGGAATCTCGTGATCTGGTACTTGAGGCGGAGTCTAGCCTTGCCGGCTGTCAGTGAGAACCGCCTATGCGGCACTAAACGCAAAGGTTATGGCCCAACACGATACCTGCTCTGGAGATATTGCCATGCGCCTGATCACAATACTGTGTGTATTGCCCGTGTTGATCGCCACACTGGCGTCAGCTCAGCCGTTGCCAGCGCTATCAATCAAAGCGCCAGCTGCCGGTTCGCCCGGCACCAGCACACCACAGCCTTATGCTCCTGTCGTACTACAGCCTGTACCAGATCAGACCAATGACAATCCGCCTTTGCTAAGGAATCCTGTCCAGCCTGAGTCTGCGCGAAGCAAACGTGACCAGGATTTACTGTTGCTGGAGGAACAGCGGGCGCGAACTCTTAAGCCTAAGGGCACAGTGAAGGTCGATTAAGCCTTGTGGTGACGGCTCATGGCTGTTGGGCCATTAGTCGCTAGAAACTGAAGCGGCGCATAACCACCTGCAGGCGTCCTGACATGGCTTGCAGCGCCTGAGTTGCCTGGACGATGTCATTTTGAGCCGCGGAGTTTTCTTCGACGATTTGTGCAACCTTCTCAACGTTCATGGCCACTTGCTCACTCGCGGCACGCTGCTCTTGCAATGATGAGGCAATGACGCTAACGGCTTGTAGCGACTGATTAAGTGCCTCTCGGATGCCACCCATGGAGCTGCCAGCCTGATCCACCAGTTGTGTACCGCTGCTGAGCCTTTCACAGCCGGCTGCCATGCTGCTCTGTGCCTTATGCATGCCACTTTGAATGGCATCAACCAGGGCCACAATTTCAGTTGTCGAGTGGGCCGTACGACCCGCCAGGCTGCGTACTTCGTCTGCCACAACGGCAAATCCACGCCCTTGCTCACCGGCGCGCGCGGCTTCAATCGCGGCATTAAGGGCAAGCAGGTTGGTCTGCTCGGCGATGCCACGGATTACATCAACGATGGCGCTGATGTTGCGTGACTGATCGGCCAGAGTTTCCACATCTCTGGAACTCTGTTGCACCATTAAGGCAATTTGGTGCATCTCCTCTGAGGCGCGCGCCATCACCTGGATTCCGGTATCGGTCATATCGCCGGCTTTTTTGGCCATGTCATAGGTTTGTTGTGCGTTCTCGGCGATGTGATTGATGCTTACCGCCAGCTCTTCAACCGTCGCGGCCATGGCTGCAGCGGTATCACTTTGAACGTTGGCACTGGTCAGCACCTGCTCAGATGACGAAGCAAGCTGCAAGGCGGCGCATTCAATCTGTTCTGACGCTTCACCGATACTGCCAATCGTGTCTTGTAGCCCGCGGCGCATGGCTTGTACGGACTTCATAACCCCTGTCATGACCTGGTTGCTGAGAGTCTTTCCGCTATCGAGGCGGCCTTCAGCAATGCGAGCACTGATTTCTTCCAGTTCGCCGGGTTCGGCGCCCAGTTTGTCGCTCATCAGGCGTAGGAAGTAGATGACTTGCGCCAGTCCCACAGTCAGGGCAATCAGCAGTACGCTGAGACTCAGCTGGAGTTTGTTGGCGTATGCCGCCTCGCCCAATTCATATTGCCGTTTGGCTTCAACCAGCTGCACTTCAATCAATTCGGCGAACTTGCCTGACAGCGGGTCGATCAATGGGTAAAGCTGGCGAGTGGCAAATGCGTCAATACCGGCTTTATCTTCGTGATTAAGTAAATTCTTTAGCTCGTTCAGGGGCCCCCGGGTCTGATCCATCATCGGTTCGATTTGCTCGATCAAGGCGTGTTCTTCGGCAATCAGTGTGGTTGCCAGGTAGGCTGCCCAGGTTTTCTCGATACGCGTCTGAGCCTCTCCGATCAGTTGCTGTGCGGCTTTACTGCTGAGTTCACCACTGCGAGCCTTGTGTGTGGCATCGACGATGTTCACGGCATAGAGGTCAGCTATCAGCTTGAGATCACGTAGTGGCACAACGCGGTCCAGATACACCGTCTGCAGGCCTTTCACCGTCGCTTGCAATGCATGCAGGCCCAAGCCGCCTACGCAGAGCAAACCGAGCAACAGACAGCCAGAAAGAAGTAGTAAATGGGTGCGTATCTTCCAGTTCTTCATCACGGACCTTCCTGGCTGAACAGGCAGCCAATTCAGGGAGGTGGAATTGAGCCAGCTTGAAATCAGCGTAGCAGAGTCTGGAAGGTCAACCGGCTATGTTTGTACGGATGGTCAAGTGAGTTTCGCACTAAACGTCCGTTGTTTAGCGCGAATTGCTATGAGCTTGTGCTGCTGCAGGCGGCGGAGCAGCGAGGTGGATTCAAGTGAGTCCCACCACCCTGAGGATGAAGGCGTATTCCAAGGCGGCATCCTTTAGTGCCTGATAGCGGCCGCTCATACCGCCATGCCCAGCCTCCAGTTCAGTTTTCAGCAGCAGCAGGTTGTTGTCGGTTTTATGGGCGCGCAGCTTGGCCACCCATTTGGCAGCTTCCCAGTACTGCACGCGGCTGTCGTTGTAGCCCGCCACCGCAAGAATCGCCGGGTAGTCCTGGGCCTGCACGTTCTCGTACGGCGCGTAAGCCTTGATCCGCTCGAATACCTCGGGCTGGTTTGGGTCGCCCCATTCGTCGTATTCGGTGACGGTCAGCGGCAGGTCGGGGTTCTGCATGGTGTTGAGCACATCGACAAATGGCACCTCGGCGATGGCGGCGGCGAACAGCTCGGGGCGCTGATTGAGCACCGCGCCCATCAGCAGGCCGCCGGCGCTGCCGCCGCTGATCACCAGCTGCTGCGCGCGGGTATAACCGGCGGTGATCAGGTGTTCGGCGCAGGCGATAAAGTCGCTGAACGAGTTCTGCTTGTGTTCCAGCTTGCCCGCACGGTACCAGGCTTCGCCGAGTTCACCGCCGCCACGGACATGGGCGATGGCGAAGATAAAGCCGCGCTCCAGCAGGCTAAGGCGCGCATGGGAGAACCAAGGGTCGAGGCTTTCGCCGTAAGCACCGTAACCATACAAGTAGAGCGGAGCAGGGGTGCCGAGGACTTCGCGCTTGGCCACCAGGCTGATCGGCACCTGGCTACCATCGGCGGCCGTCGCCCATAGGCGTTGGCTGACATAGCTATCGGCATCGAACGGCCCAAGTACCGGGGTTTGCTTGAGCACCAATTGTGCGCCTGTGGCCAGCTCCAGTTGACGCACCTGTGCCGGGCGATTGAGCGCTTCATAACGCAGGCGAATCGCCGGGCTGTCGAATTCCAGGCTGTCCTGTACATACAGGCTGTAGGCGGCGTCCGGTAGCTGCACGCGGTAGGCCGCTTGCCCCTGCGGCTGCACGTCGATCATCGGCAAACCGCCTTCACGCAGGCTAAGCACCAGCGCTTGCTGATTGAGGCTAACGCCTTCGAGCATCACGTCGGGGTCATGGGCGCGCAGCAATTGCCAAGCGCTGCGGTTCAGCGTTGCGTCGCAGGCAGTAAACAGCGCGAAGTTGATGCCGTGCTGATTGCTGCGGATAAACCAGCGCCACTGGCCATCTAGGGCGCCGTGGTCGACGTCATATTCGTGGCCTTCTTCGCGCGGGGCCACGCAACTGAACGCGGCTTGCGGTGTTGCGGCGTCCAGTATCCAGGCTTCGCTGGTGGTTTTGCTGCCTAACTGCAGGATCAGCTGGCGCTCGGAGCTGCTGCGGTAGCAGCTGAGGAAGAAACGTCCGTCCGGCTCGTGGAAAACCAGTTCAGCGGTGTCAGTGCCGAGGCGGTGGCGGTAGAGTTTGTGCGGCCGGTGGGTGTCGTCCAGTTCTCCGAAGAACAGCGTCTGGCTGTCATTGGCCCAGGTCATGCTGCCGTCGCATTCCTCGAACGGCAGTTCGATCAGACGGTCGTCGGCCAGTTCCTTGACGAACAGCTGGTAGGTTTCCTCGCCACTGGTGTCCAGGCTATAGGCCAGGCGCTGGTGGTCAGGGCTGATGCTAAAGGCACCGAGCGAAATAAAGCCGCCATCGGCCAGGATGTTGGGGTCGAGCAGCAATTGCTCGCGGGCCTCATCGACCGTCAGCGAGCCATCGGCGGGTTTGCGGCAGCGGTAATGCCGCGGGTATTCATCGCCCGCTGTGGTGCGCTGGTAATACAGATACGGCCCCCAGGGTGACGGTAGGCTGAGGTCGGTTTCGCGGATGCGCCCCTTGATCTCCTGAAACAACGTTTCACGCAGTTGCAGTTGCTCGCTGAGCTGCTGTTCCAGGTAGGTATTTTCCGCCTTGAGGTAATCAAGCACTTCAACGCTGTCGCGGTTTTCCAGCCAGCGATATGGGTCGGCCGCGTTGTCGACGCGGGCAATAGGGGCGTGTTGCATGAGGTAACTCCGTTAGCAGGCGGCCGACAGCGGGGACGCGGAAGCAGGCAAAAGCCGTTATCATAAGCGCCACTTCGCCCGTCGGCTGCTGAAATCTACGCGTTTATGCGCCTAGGCCGCCCGGTCTTCAATGCCAGAGAATTTGCGTTTTATGACTGAAAACGACTACCTGCTTGCCTGGGGCGCCTATCTGGTGGCGGCTCTTGGTTGTCTGTTGGTGTGGTTTCGCCTGACCAGCTGGATGTGGCGTTACCTGCGAGAGCCGCTGCGTGTGCTGGTGCTGGTGCTGCTGTTCAGCCCGACCATTGTCGACCCCGGTAAAGAGCAGTTCGCCCCTGCGGTGGCGATTACTGCCATGGACATGCTGCTTGGCGTGGGCAACAACGCCTGGCGCGCGGTAGCCGATTTGAGCATGTACGCGTTAATCGTCTTTACCTTGTACCTGCTGTTTGTCGCGGTGCGCTGGCCCGTGGAAAGGTGGCGTCAGGCGCGCAAGGGGCCTGCGCCGATTGCCGATAATGAGCCGACCTTGCGCAATATGGTGGCGCGCGATGAGCAGGATTTCGGCGACACCCGTTACGATTCCCGTGGTGACCGCAGGCTAAGAGTCGAGCCACGTCTGTAACTCAAACTTGCGCCGCAGCACACAGCCGTTCAGCATGGCCTGTCATTTATAAGGAGGGGCTATGGAGTGTGTGTTCTGTGCAATCGCTGCTGGGCAGTTGCCTGCCGAACGTATTTATGAGGATGAGCACTTTATCGTCCTGCTGGATATCTTTCCCCTGCGCCCGGCCCATGTGCTGATTGTCAGCCGCGAACATGCGCCCTTTCTCAAAGACCTTTCCTCTGCTGCCGGTGAGCGGTTGCTGCCGTTGGCGCAGCGCATGACCGCGGCCTTGCGCGCGGCCGGGTATGGCGAGCAGGGCATCAACTTTCTGGTCAACGACGGACCGACCGCCAACCAGCATGTGCCGCACCTGCATCTGCACCTGATTCCACGACGCAGCGGCGATGTCACGCAATTACTGTGGCGCGCCCTGACGCGTTTTCTGCCGTTGGCGCGTAAACGTATCGAGGCACGTCTGGCGATTGAGGCGCAGCAGCTGCGCGAGGCGTTGCGCCATGTGTGAATTGCTGGGCATGAGCGCCAATGTGCCGACCGATATCATCTTCAGCTTTACCGGCCTGATGCAGCGCGGCGGGCGTACTGGCCCGCACCGCGATGGCTGGGGCATCGGCTTTTACGAAGGGCGTGGTCTGCGGCTGTTTCAGGACCCGCGCGCCAGCAGCGAATCAGAGGTGGCGCAGCTGGTGCAGCGCTACCCGATCAAGAGCGAAGTGGTAATCGGGCATATCCGCCAGGCCAATGTTGGCCGCGTCTGCCTGGCCAATACCCATCCGTTTGTGCGCGAGATGTGGGGGCGTAACTGGTGTTTTGCGCACAACGGCCAATTGGCCGATTTCGCCCCGCAATTGGATAACTACCGGCCAATTGGCGACACCGACAGCGAAGCGGCCTTCTGCGATTTGCTCAATCGCTTGCGTCAGGCCTTTCCCGAGCCGGTTGTGGTGGAGCAGTTGCTGCCCACCTTGGTCAGTGCCTGTGCCGGCTATCGTCAGCACGGTGTATTCAATTGCCTGCTCAGTGATGGCGACTGGCTGTTCAGCTTTTGCAGCAGCAAGCTGGCGCATATCACCCGGCGCGCGCCGTTTGGCCCGGCGCATCTGAAAGATGCCGACATGCAGGTAGATTTTCAGGCAGAAACCACGCCCAATGATGTGGTCACTGTTTTGGCGACCGAGCCGTTGACCGATAACGAGAGCTGGACACTGTACCAGCCAGGCGAGTGGCGTCTGTGGCGCGGCGGTGAGTGTGTGGCACAAGGCATGGAAGGCTGATTATTAGGGGGAGGGAAGCAATGTTTAGAAGCTATCTGCGGTTGGCCTTGTTTGCCCTGGGCTTGCTGGTTGGGGTTCAGGTGCCCGGGTTTATCGACGACTACAGCAAGCGCGTCGAAGCCCATCGCATTGAGTCGGATTTGGGCCTCAAGGGCTTCCGTGAAACGGCTCGGCGCTTTTTCAAAGGCGATCTGGTGGCCTTGGTTAGCCATTACCAGGCCAGCGCCGACCCAGTGATGCGCAGCGATGCGCAGAGTCTGGGTACGCTGGTCGAGCGTTCGGCCTTTCTTGAGCGTGAATCCAAGGCCATGCAAGGCCCTTGGTATGCGCAGCTCTGGCATCTGGCCACAACGGCTGATCACGAACTGCTGGAGCAGACGTTTGCGGCTTATCGCTACCAAGTGCTGCTCGCGCCCGAGGCCATCACCTGGGGCATCGTCTGCGCGCTGCTACTGGCCTGGCTGGTCGAAAGCCTGCTGGTGCTGTTCGGCATGCTGCTGGGTGTGGGCCGCAGCCAGAAGGTGCAGCAGCGCCATTGGCGCTGAGTTGCATCACCCTCAAGGGCTCGCAAGAGCCCTTGATGTTTCAGTTGATCCGTTTATTGAGGCGATGTCTCAATACCCTGTTGCATGCATTGGGTAGAGCGTGTCATACGCATCAGCGCTGGGTTGCGTGTGTAGGTTGGGTTGAGGAACAGCGCGACGAAGCCCAACGAGACATGCTGCAATCTGTTGGGCTTCGCTGCGCTCAACGCCAACCTACGCCTTATCGCCACGCAACACGCAATGGGTACATGGACTTTCTTATGCTTGCTTGCTGCCTTGAATACAAGCAGCCTCGTTAACAGCCGGCAGAGTCGGCAATTTTTTACGCCGCGACACCAACAACACGCCCGCCACGACCAACGCCGCACCCGCCAACTGGGCCAGTGAAACCGGCTCCGCCAGCAGCATCCAGGCAAACACAATCGTCAGCACCGGCCCCAGCGTACCGATCAGCACCGTGCGCGCCGAGCCTATCAAGCGAAGCGCAGCCGATTGCCAGAAGATTGGCAGCACCGTCGAGAAAATCGCCATGGCTGCGCTGTAGGCGTACACCTCAACCGGTAACTGCAACGCGCTGAACGGCTGGGTGGCGAGAAAATGCAGCTGCGTGGCAAAGGTCGACACGATGATCGCCAGCGCAGCAAAGCGAATAGTGCCCAGCCGGTGAATCGCCACTTCAGCCCCGGCGCTGTACAGCGCATAAGACAGCGCCGAGCCGAACACAAAGGCGGCACCGATCAATACGCTGTGCAGGTCTTCGGCCACGTGCAAGTCGTGGGCAAAGGCCAGGGCAATCCCGGCGTAAGACAGTAGCAGGGCGGCGATCTGGCGTTTCTCTAGGCGCTTGCCCATAAACAACACGCCGATCAACACGGTCATGGTCGGGTAGATAAACAGAATCAGCCGCTCCAGCGCCGCCGAGATGTACTGCAGGCCGATGAAATCGAGAATGCTCGCGCCGTAATAACCGAGCAGGCCCAGGACCAGCAGCATGCCCCAGTCCTTGCGGGTGAGCGGCGGCGCGGCGCGGCACAGCCACAGCGTGGCCCACAGGGCGATGGGTAAGGCAAAACTCATGCGCAGTGCGAGCAGGGTGACGGCATCCACCGGTGCGGCCGCGTAGGCCAACTTGACGAAGATGGCTTTGAACGAGAAGCCGAAGGCGGCAAGGATCGCCAGCGCGATGCCGATGCGATCGGCTGACCAGGATTTCCATGGCATTGCGAATAAATCCCTAAAGAGTTGTTCTGATCCGAATGATGCGAGGGCTAGAATCGCTTTGGAATTGGCTTTTACTTAACTGATCGTTCGGAATTAACTAACGCTATGCACTACGACTTGGTTGATCTGCGCTTGTTTGTCGCCATTGCCGAAGCGAAAAACCTCACCCGTGGTGCCGAACGGGTGCATCTGGCGGCTTCTTCTGCCAGCCATCGCTTGCGCCAGTTGGAAGCGTCGATTGGCACGCCGTTGCTGCTGCGTGAGCCGCGTGGCGTCAGCCTGACCCGCGCCGGCGAGGCCTTGTTACGCCATGCGCGGCAGGTCTTTGCTCAGCTTGAACAAATGCATGCCGACCTCACGCCCTACGCCAAAGGCGTGCGCGGGCATGTCAGCCTGTGGGCCAACACCCACGCCACGCACACCTTTTTGCCCGACAGCTTGGCGACATTCCTGCAGCGTCATCCGCAAGTGAGTATCTCCCTCGAAGAACACACCAGCCCGGATGTGTTGATGGCGGTGGCGCGCGGTGAAGTGGAAGTGGGCGTGGTGGCGGGGGCCATGGAGGGGGCCGATGTCGAACTGATTCCTTACAAGGCCGATCGTCTGGTGCTGATCGCGCCTGCTGAGCACCCGCTGGCTGCGCGCAAGCACTGCCCGTTTGTGCAGGTGCTGGAGTATCCCTTTGTGATGCTGCACGCCGGTTCGGCCATCCACACCTTCACCATGAATGCAGCCGCAGCCTTGGGTCGGCACTTGGAGGTGCGTATTCAGGTGCGCAGCTTTGAGGCTGTGTGCCGTATGGTCGCGGCGGGTGTGGGCATTGGTTTGGTGCCGCGCAGTGCGGTGAGCGAGCGCGGGTTGCCAATCATTGAGTTGGAAGAACCCTGGGCGCAGCGCGATTTGAAAGTCTGTGTGCGTAAGCGGGCGCTGTTGTCGGGCTTTGCCGCCGAGTTGGTCGATTGCCTGACGGCCGAGGCTGACTAAGTAAAACGGGCCCGAAGGCCCGTTGTTTACTTGGAGAGAAAGCGCATGCCTTCTTCCAGGCCTTGCAGCGTCAGCGGGTACATCTGGTCTTCGAGCAACTCACGCATGATGTTGGTCGAGGCGGTGTAGCTCCAACTGTCTTTGGGGTACGGGTTGATCCAGATAAGCTTTTTGTACTTCTCCATAAAACGCTTGATCCAGACGTAACCCGGCTCCTCGTTCCAGTGCTCGACGCTGCCGCCGGCCTGGGTGATTTCGTAAGGGGCCATGGCCGCATCGCCGACGAACACCACTTTGTAGTCCGCGCCATACTTGTGCAGCAGGTCTTGCGTGGAGAAACGCTCAGACGTGCGGCGCAGGTTGTTCTTCCACACCGACTCGTACACACAGTTATGGAAGTAGAAATACTCCATGTGCTTGAACTCGGTTTTGCAGGCGGAAAACAGCTCTTCGCACACCTTGACGTGGGCGTCCATCGAGCCGCCGATGTCGAAGAGGATCAGCAGCTTCACCGCGTTGCGCCGCTCTGGACGCATTTGAATGTTCAGCAGACCGCCGTCTTTGGCGGTGTGGTCGATGGTGCCGTCCAGGTCCAGCTCGTCTTGTGCACCTTGGCGCGCAAACTTGCGCAGGCGGCGCAGGGCCACCTTGATATTGCGCGTCCCCAGCTCGACCTGATCGTCGAGGTTTTTGTACTCGCGCTGATCCCAGACCTTGACCGCCTTGCCCTGACGCTTGCCGGCGTCACCCACGCGGATGCCTTCCGGGTTATAGCCGCCAGAGCCGAACGGGCTGGTGCCGCCGGTGCCGATCCACTTGTTGCCGCCTTCGTGGCGTTCTTTTTGCTCTTCGAGGCGCTTTTTGAATTCCTCGATCAACTTGTCCAGGCCGCCGAGGGATTCGATCTTGGCGCGTTCCTCATCGGTCAGCGAACGCTCGAACTCCTTGCGCAGCCACTCATCGGGGATCAGCGCCTCGATGTGCTGGTTGAGGTTTTCCAGGCCCTTGAAGTAGGCCCCGAACGCGCGGTCGAACTTGTCGAAATGCCGCTCGTCCTTGACCAGAATGGTGCGCGAGAGGAAATAGAACTCGTCCATATCGGCGAACACCACGTTGTGCTTCAACGCGTTGATCAGGTCGAGCAGCTCGCGCACCGACACCGGTACCTTGGCGGCGCGCATTTCATTGAATAGGTTGAGCAGCATGGCTGCGTCCTCACTTGCAGAATCATTCCCGGTTGGGGCGCTCTGTGTAGGAGCCAGCTTGCTGGCGATCAGGTGCATCAGCAGTGTGCTGGATCGCCAGCAAGCTGGCTCCTACAGGTCGAGACTCGTGTCTCTTAACGCGAAGCGCGGCGGCTCATAAAGGCCAGGCGCTCAAGCAACTGCACATCCTGCTCGTTCTTGACCAGCGCACCGGCCAGCGGCGGGATGGCCTTGGTGGGGTCGCGTTCGCGCAGCACGGCTTCGCCGATGTTGTCGGCCATCAGCAGTTTCAGCCAATCAACCAGCTCGCTGGTGGACGGCTTTTTCTTCAGGCCCGGTACTTTGCGCACGTCGAAGAACACGTCCAGCGCTTCAGCGACCAGGTCTTTTTTGATGTTGGGGTAGTGCACATCGACGATCTTCTGCAGGGTCGCGCGATCCGGGAAGGCGATGTAGTGGAAGAAGCAGCGGCGCAGGAAGGCGTCCGGCAGTTCTTTTTCGTTGTTCGAGGTGATGATGATGATCGGGCGTTGCTTGGCCTTGATCGTCTCGTTGGTCTCGTAAACGTAGAACTCCATCTTGTCGAGTTCTTGCAGCAGGTCGTTAGGGAACTCGATGTCGGCCTTGTCGATTTCGTCGATCAGCAGAATGACGCGCTCTTCGGACTCAAAAGCCTCCCAGAGTTTGCCTTTCTTGATGTAGTTGCGCACATCGTGAACTTTGTCCGAATCCAGTTGCGAGTCACGCAGGCGGCTGACCGCGTCGTACTCGTACAGGCCCTGATGAGCCTTGGTGGTGGATTTGATGTGCCAGGTGATCAAGCGTGCGCCGAATGATTCAGCCAGTTGCTCAGCCAGCATGGTTTTACCAGTGCCCGGCTCGCCCTTGACCAGCAGCGGGCGCTGCAGGGTGATGGCGGCATTGACCGCGAGCTTGAGGTCGTCGGTGGCGACGTAGGACTGGGTGCCTTCGAACTTCATCGGTAAATCCTCGAACGGTAACGCGCAGGGCCATACCCGCGGGTTCGGTAGGTGAAAACCAGACTATAACGCGCAGCCCCGGCGACTGTGAACGCAGACGGGGCATTCAGTCACTGAATGGCGGGTCACCGAGCGTCTGTTACCGTGCTAGACGCAAGCGCGCGGGCGTTTTAGTCTGGCGGACTTTCGGCAACTACCGCACAAGGACATCGTCATGAGCCGCATCTTTACTGACAACGCCCAGGCCATTGGCAACACTCCGCTGGTCAGAATCAACCGGCTGGGGCCTGCTGGTGTAACCATCCTGGCCAAGATCGAAGGGCGTAACCCGGCGTATTCGGTGAAGTGTCGGATCGGCGCGAGCATGATTTGGGACGCCGAAGAGCGCGGCGTACTCAAACCCGGCATGACCATTGTCGAGCCTACCTCCGGCAACACCGGCATCGGCCTGGCGTTTGTCGCGGCGGCGCGTGGCTACAAGCTGCTGCTGACCATGCCTGCGTCCATGAGTTTGGAACGCCGCAAGGTACTCAAGGCGCTGGGCGCTGAGTTGGTGCTGACCGAGCCGGCCAAGGGCATGAAGGGTGCTATTGAAAAAGCCGCAGAAATCGCCGCCTCCGATGCCAACACTTATTTTATGCCGCAGCAGTTCAACAACCCGGCCAACCCGGCGATTCATGAAAAGACCACCGGCCCGGAAATCTGGAACGACACCGACGGCGCGATTGATGTGCTGGTCTCGGGCGTCGGCACCGGCGGTACCATTACCGGTGTGTCCCGTTACATCAAACAGACCCAGGGCAAGGCCATTCTTTCCGTAGCGGTGGAGCCGATCAGCTCGCCGGTCATCAGCCAAACCTTGGCCGGTGAAGAGGTCAAACCCAGCCCACACAAAATTCAGGGCATTGGCGCAGGCTTCGTCCCCGGTAACCTGGATTTGAGCATGGTGGACCGCGTTGAACAGGTCAGCGATGACGACGCCAAAGCGGTTGCCCTGCGCCTGATGCGCGAAGAAGGCATCCTCTGCGGTATCTCCTGCGGCGCCGCCATGGCCGTGGCCCTGCGCCTGGCCAATGAGCCGGGCATGCAAGGCAAAACCATCGTGGTGATCCTGCCGGATTCCGGCGAACGCTACCTGTCGAGCATGCTGTTCAGTGACATGTTCACCGAGCAGGAATTGCAGCAGTAAACGTCCAGGCCTTGGGTCGCATGCCGCTGGCCGTGATGACGGATTACCCACAGCCCGCCTAGCGCGGGCTGCTTTCGTATACAACTTATGCGGGACGAGTCAGTCGTGTGAGCGTTTGCTGCCCAGGCGGTACTGATTTTCGCCGCCGCGCTTGGCCTCGTACATGGCCAGATCCGCGATGTGAATCAGTCGATCCATGCTTGATGCGTGATCCGGGTAAGCAGCAACGCCCAGGCTGGCACCGATACACTGCGATTTACCGGCGATAGCCAAGGGTGCCAGCAGTGTTGCGAAGAGTTTTTCGCTGATTGTCTGAGCTTCCTGCTCCAGGCTGCTGTTGAGTGCCAGACCTTCGACAATCACGACAAATTCATCTCCACCGATGCGTGCCACGCTATCGGAGGCGCGCAATGCGCCTTTGAGCCGTTGCGCGGTGGTGATCAGCACTTCATCTCCTGCGGCATGGCCATATGCATCGTTGATGGCCTTGAACCCGTTAAGGTCGATAAACACCAGGGCTACGCGAGTGCTGTTGCGTTGGGCGCGTTTCAGGGCATTGCCCAGGCGATCCTCGAATACCAGACGGTTAGGCAGACCGGTTAAAACATCGTGATGCGCCAATTGATGCAGCTGCTGAGCCCAGGCTTTCTCCTCGGTGATATCGCGCACCACCCCCATCATTTTCACCGCGCTACCCTGAGCATCTTTGACCACATTGCCGGTTTCTCGCAGCCAGCGCATGCTGCCATCGGCCCAGATTACGCGGTATTCCTCGTCATGATTTTCACCGGTTTCGATGCAGCGCAGTTCCCCAGCGCGCACACGCTCGCGATCGTCTGGGTGCACGCTTGCGCAGAACAGATCGTAGCTCGGTGTCACACTGCCTATCTTATGGCCGAACATGGTGTAGATCGCGTCTGACCAGTACAAACGGTTGGTGTTGATCTCCCAGTCCCAGGTGCCGATACGAGCAAAATACTGGCTGCGTTTGAATCGCTCGATATCTTCCTGTGAACGACAGGGTTCATGACTCGGTTGAAGCAGTACAAGGGTTTTAGCATGGCCAAGGCGCAGGCATCTGGCTTCGATTTTCAGACGATGTCCGGAGTTTGCGACAATCTCCAGGCATTGGGTGGCTGCAGTTTCCAGATTGAGCTGCAGCGTTGGTAGATAGTCCGAGACGCATGCACCCAGAAGTTCGTCAGCTCTCTTGCCCAACAGTTGAGCGGCAGCAGGGTTGTATTGATCGATTTTGCCGTTGCGATCGAGTTGTAACACGGCATCCGAGAGCGTATTCAGCAGCTGTTCGTAGACGCCTAGCTGAACGTGCATGGTGCGTCGAGTGTTAAGTGACCAGAGCAGCAGCGACAAAAGCAGCAGGCCGCCGGCGACAAAGACTATGGCAGGCATTGGCTTAGGTTTCGCACTGTGGGAGGTTGGCTGGGTAATGGTTGCATAATGGCATTATGCCGCTCTTTGTGCTCATTACAGGGGGCTCTAGCATGAGGGTTTAACGCCTGTTGATCGGCAATGCGATCAACCGCGAGACAACGAGCGCCAGGTACATGACGCCGGCAAACTCTTCAATCATCACCAGCGCCCGTGCCATGGGTGTGACTGGCAGAATATCGCCCAGGCCAACGCCTGAAAGAGTGGTAAAGCTGAGAAACAACAGCTCCATCCAGCTGCGGGCATTCTGTGGATCAACCATTGCCACAAAACTGCCGGGTAGCAGCAGCTGACAAACATTGAATAGGTAGGCGAAAGCCCAGGCGAGCAAGGTGAACGTCGCACCCACTGCGTAAAGCTCATCGGTTGTCGCGTGCTGGTCAGCGGTCATGTAGGCGATGAGGCTGGCGGCGGCATAAAAGTAAAAGACTGCCTCAACCAGGGCGACCAGCCATTTCAGGGTTGCAGAAGGAAGCAGTATGTCGAGTACCGACAGTGCCAGCACCAGCACTGCCAGCATCACGGCGATCCAGCTTTGGGTTGGACTGCGTTTGACCACATGCAAGGCGAGGCCCAGCACCACCAGACCGAATGAACCGAAGAGTGCGCGGCCAAGCGCGGTGCTTTCCATCCAGGGGTAAAGCAATACGCCAAGCAGTTGCACGAACAGCAGGCCGGCAGAAGGGTGGCGGGTTACATAGGCAATGGGCGACATACGATCCTTGTTTATCAATGCTGACGATGGTCACAAAAAAGCCCGCAGCTGCGGGCTTGATTGCTACATACCTTAATTATCGTAGCCCAGGTTCGGTGCCAACCAACGCTCGCTGACGTTGAGGTCCTGCTTTTTCCGGGCGGTGTAGCTTTCCACCTGATCCTTGTCGATTTTGCCGACGGCGAAGTACTGCGCTTGCGGGTGGGCGAAGTACCAGCCGGACACGGCCGCCGCCGGGAACATGGCGTAGTGCTCGGTGAGGAACACGCCGCTGTCGCCCGCTTTGTTGAATGCGGCCGCTGGGTCGAGCAGGGTGAACAGGGTCTTTTTCTCGGTGTGATCCGGGCAGGCTGGGTAGCCGGGAGCGGGGCGGATACCTTTGTAGGCTTCCTTGATCAGCTCGTCATTGCTCAACTGTTCGTCCGGCTCATAGCCCCAATAGGTGGTGCGCACCTCTTTGTGCAGCCACTCGGCGCAGGCTTCGGCCAGGCGGTCGGCCAGGGCTTTGACCATGATCGAGTTGTAGTCGTCGCCAGCGTCCTGATAGGCCTTGGCCACTTCCTCAGCACCGATACCGGCGGTGGTGATAAAACCGCCGACGTAGTCGGTGATGCCGCTGTCTTTCGGCGCAACAAAGTCGGCCAGCGAGTAGTTTGGCTTGCCGTCCGGTTTGATGGTCTGCTGGCGCAGGTGGTGCAGGGTGGCCAGCTTGTCACCGTTATCGGCGTAGACATCCAGGTCGTCATCATTCACCTGGTTGGCGGGCCAAAAGCCGAACACGGCACGGGCACTGATGAGTTTTTCGTCGATCAGTTTTTTCAGCATGGCCTGGGCATCGGCGTACAAGGCCGTCGCGGCTTCGCCGACCACTTCATCGGTGAGGATGCGCGGGAATTTGCCGGCCAAATCCCAGGAGATAAAGAACGGCGTCCAGTCGATGTACTCGGCCAGAGTGGCCAGGTCGATATTGTCCAGCACCTTGACGCCGGTAAAGCTCGGCACGCTGGGCTGGTAATGGGCCCAGTCAAACTGCGGCTTGTTGGCAACCGAGGCGGCGTAGCTCAAACGCTCGGTGCGGGCGCTGCGGTTAGCGGTGCGCTCGCGCACCTCGATGTAGTCGAGGCGGGTGCGCTCAACGAAGTCGGCTTTCAGCTCTTTGGACAGCAACTGCGTGGCCACGCCGACCGCGCGCGAGGCGTCGGTGACGTAAACCACAGCGTCGTTCTGGTACTTGGGCTCGATCTTCACCGCTGTGTGAGCTTTGGAGGTGGTGGCGCCACCGATCATCAACGGCAGGTGAAAGCCCTGACGCTGCATTTCGCGGGCGACATGCACCATTTCATCCAGTGACGGGGTGATCAGGCCGGACAGGCCGATGATGTCGCACTTCTCATCCTTGGCCACCTGCAGGATTTTCTCGGCGGGCACCATCACACCCAAATCGACGATATCGTAACCGTTACAGCCGAGCACCACGCCAACGATGTTTTTGCCGATGTCGTGCACGTCGCCCTTGACCGTGGCCATGAGAATTTTGCCCTTGGCTTCCGGCTTTTCGCCTTTTTCGGCTTCGATAAAGGGGATCAGGTGCGCCACCGCTTGCTTCATCACGCGGGCGGATTTCACCACCTGCGGCAGGAACATTTTGCCCGCGCCGAACAGGTCACCGACCACGTTCATGCCTGCCATCAGCGGGCCTTCGATCACCTCGATGGGGCGCGCGCACTGCTGGCGGAATTCTTCGGTGTCTTCGACGATGTGCGTGGTCACGCCTTTGACCAGCGCGTGCTTGAGCCGTTCTTCAACGCTCAGGTTGCGCCATTCTTCGGTTTCGGCTTCTTTAACGCTGCCATCGCCCTTGTATTTGTCGGCAATGGCCAGCAGCGCTTCGGTCGCGCCGTCGTTACGGTTGAGCACTACGTCTTCTACAGCGTCGCGCAGCTCTTTGGGAATCTCGTCGTAGATTTCCAACTGGCCGGCGTTGACGATGCCCATGGTCAGGCCGTTCTGGATCGCGTAGTACAGGAACACCGAGTGAATGGCTTCACGCACCGGGTTGTTGCCGCGGAACGAGAACGACACGTTGGACACGCCGCCCGAGCTCAGGGCATAGGGCAGTTCGTCACGGATGTAGGCGCAGGCCTCGATAAAGTCGACCGCGTAGTTGTTGTGCTCCTCGATGCCGGTGGCCACGGCGAAGATGTTCGGGTCGAAGATGATGTCTTCCGGCGGGAAGCCCACTTCGTTAACCAGAATGTCGTAGCTGCGCTGGCAGATTTCTTTCTTGCGTGCGGCGGTGTCGGCCTGCCCCACTTCGTCGAAGGCCATCACCACCACAGCCGCGCCGTAGCGCTTGCAGAGGCGGGCGTGGTGCTTGAACTGCTCCACGCCTTCCTTCATGGAAATCGAGTTGACGATGCCTTTGCCCTGGATGCACTTGAGGCCGGCTTCGATCACCTCCCACTTGGAGGAGTCGATCATGATCGGCACGCGGGAAATGTCCGGCTCACCGGCAATCAGATTCAAGAAGGTGACCATGGCCTTCTGCGAATCCAACATGCCCTCGTCCATGTTGATGTCGATCACCTGCGCGCCGGCTTCCACCTGCTGCAGGGCGACTTCCAGGGCTTCGGTGTAGTTGTCCTCGCGGATCAGCCGGGCGAATTTGGCCGAACCGGTGATGTTGGTGCGCTCGCCGACGTTGATAAACAGCGAGTTGCGGTCGATGGTGAAGGGCTCAAGACCCGACAAGCGGCAGGCTTTGGGAATATCCGGGATGACCCGCGGCGGGTATTTGCTCACCGCTTCGGCAATCGCCTGAATGTGCGCCGGCGTGGTGCCACAGCAGCCGCCGACGATGTTCAAAAAGCCCGAGGCGGCAAACTCTTCGACCACCACTGCCATTTCCGCCGGGGTTTCGTCGTATTCACCAAAGGCATTCGGCAAGCCGGCGTTGGGGTGCGCAGAGACAAAGGTGTCGGCTTTGTTGGCCAACTCTTCCAGATACGGGCGCAGGTCACTGGCACCGAGGGCGCAGTTCAGGCCCACGGAAATCGGCTTGGCGTGGCGCACGGAGTTCCAGAAGGCTTCGGTGGTCTGCCCGGAGAGGGTGCGGCCGGAAGCGTCGGTGATGGTCCCGGAAATCATGATCGGCAGCTCGAAGCCTTGCTGCTCGAAGACTTCCTGCACGGCGAAGATCGCCGCTTTGGCGTTCAAAGTATCGAAGATGGTTTCGATGAGGATCATGTCCGCGCCGCCTTCAATCAGGCCGCGGGTGGCTTCCACGTAGTTTTCCACCAACTCGTCGAAGGTGACGTTGCGGTAGCCGGGGTTGTTGACGTCCGGGGAGATCGAGCAGGTGCGGCTGGTTGGGCCCAGTACGCCGGCAACGAAGCGCGGGCGATCCGGGGTTTCCAGGGTCTTGGCATCGGCCACGCGGCGGGCCAGGCGCGCGCCTTCGATGTTCAACTCATACACCAGGCTTTCCATGCCGTAGTCGGCCTGGGACACCTGGGTGGCGTTGAAGGTGTTGGTTTCAAGGATGTCTGCGCCGGCATCCAGGTAGGCTTTCTCGATTGCGCCGATCACGTCGGGACGGCTCAGGATCAGCAGGTCGTTGTTGCCTTTGACGTCCTGCGGCCAGTCGGCGAAGCGTTCGCCACGGTAATCGGCTTCTTCCAGCTTGTAGCTCTGGATCATGGTGCCCATGCCGCCGTCGAGGATCAGGATGCGTTCCTTCAGGGCTTGCTGAAGTGCGTGGAGGCGGGCGCTGCGATCGGACAGAGACATGGAGAGAACTACCTGGGACGCGTGAAAAAAAGATGCGCGATGATAACAAAGCTGCACGCTTTTGCAGTGGGCTGCGCTTTTACATGAATCTTACTCATGTTTGCGGGTTGGCCTTTGCTAACCGACGCCAGCTAGAATCGGCACTTGAGCCTTTTTAGAGATGTTTCCATGGTCTGCCGTTTACTACTTGGCGTGTGTTTATTGTTCATCGGCTCATTACAGGCGGCCGAACCCATCTCCTACAGCCGCGATATCCAACCAATTTTTACCAAGAACTGCGTGGCCTGCCATGCCTGCTACGACGCGGCCTGCCAGCTTAATCTGGGCAGTGGTGAAGGTGTGCTGCGCGGCGCCAGTAAGGCCACGGTGTATAACGGCACGCGCACCCAGGCGCAGGCCACTACACGGCTGTTTGTTGATGCCCACGGTGAGGCCGCGTGGCGGCGTAAGGACTTTGTGTCTGTGCTGGATCAGCAGGGCAGTCAGGCCGCTTTAATGGCCCGTATGCTGGAACTGGGTCATCAGCAGCCGTTTGCGGCCAATAGCAAACTGCCGGCCGGGTTGGCTATCGGCATCAACCGGGTCAACCAATGTCCGCTTCCGCAGGAGTTTGAGGCGTTTGCCCGTAAAAATCCGCAGGCAGGCATGCCGTTTGCCGTTACCGGCTTGAGCGAGGCGGACTACCAGACGCTCCAGCGTTGGCTGGCCGAGGGCGCGCCGGTCGATCAGCAAACGCTGCAGGCCAGTGCGGCTGAGGCGCAGCAGATCGCCAATTGGGACGCTTTTATGAATGCTCCCGGTGCCCGCGAGTCGCTGGTTTCGCGCTGGCTCTACGAGCATCTGTTTCTCGCCCACCTGTATTTTACCGATGGTGAGCCGGGGCACTTCTTCCAGATGGTGCGTTCGCGCACGCCCAGCGGCCAGCCGGTGGACATCATCGCTACGCGGCGACCCAATGATGATCCCGGCACCGAGTTCTACTACCGGTTGATCCCCGTGCAGGGGGTGATCGTGCACAAGACCCATATCACCTACGGGTTGAGTGCAGCGAAGCTGGCGCGGGTCAAAGCATTGTTCTTTGCCAGTGACTGGCAGGCCGACGCTGTGCCCGGATATGGCCTGCAGCGCCGCGCCAATCCATTCGAGACCTTTGCCGCGATTCCGCCCCAGGCGCGTTATCAGTTCATGCTGGATAACGCCGAATACTTTGTGCGCACGTTTATTCGCGGGCCAGTTTGCCGTGGGCAGATCGCCACGGATGTGATTCGCGATAACTTCTGGGCGATGTTCCAGGACCCACAGCACGACCTTTACATCACTGATGCGCAATACCGTGAGGAGGCCACCGGGTTATTGGCCATGCCGGGACAGCTTGATGGCATCACCGATTTACCGGGCCTGTGGCGCAGCTACCGGGACAAGCGCAATGCCTATGAAGCGCTGCGCATGCAGCGCTACGCTGATGCGCCAGCGGCGAGTTGGTCGCATATCTGGGCCGGCAACGACAACGCACTGCTGTCGATCTTCCGCCATCACGACAGCGCGTCAGTGAGCAAAGGGCTGATTGGCGAAGTGCCGCAAACCCTCTGGTGGATGGACTACCCACTGCTGGAGCGTACGTACTACCAACTGGTAGTGAACTTCGATGTGTTTGGCAACGTTTCGCACCAGGCGCAGACCCGCTTGTATTTTGACCTGATTCGCAATGGTGCCGAGGTCAACTTCCTGCGCCTCATGCCGGCTGAGTCGCGCCAGGGCTATCTGAGTGATTGGTACCAGAGCAGTGGCAAGCTGAAGGTCTGGCTGGACTATCAGGCCATCGACAGTGACAGCCCAAGCGCACTGCGCTTGGCAGCGGGTGACCCGAAACGCAGCTTTGCCGGGGCGCTGCTGGAACGTTACGGCAGCCTGAACGCCCGGCCTGACCCGATCAACCGCTGCACGGGTGCGCATTGTCATCGGTCCGGTATAGCCTCCGAGTTACAGCGTGCCGAGCAATCCCTGAGCCGCCTGACCGGTAAACCGGGTGGCACGCTCAAGGTGATCAACCAGTTGCCGGAAACCACACTTTTACGCGTAGAACTGGCTGGAGGGCAGCGCGAGGTTTACAGCCTGTTGCGCAACCGTGCGCACAGCAATGTGGCCTTTATGCTGGGCGAGGAACTGCGCTACCAGCCCACTCTGGATACCCTGACGGTGTACCCGGGGGTGTTCAGCAGTTACCCGAACTTCATCTTCAACATCCCGGCAGAGCAGGTAGCGGCGTTTGTCACTGCGCTGGAACAGGCGCGTGATCAATCAGCCTTCGATAAGGTGGTCGAGCGCTGGGGGATTCGCCGTACACATCCGCAGTTTTGGCATTACTTCCACGATATGTCGGCCTATATCCAGCAGATCGAGCCAGTGGAAGCCGGCGTGCTGGATATGAATCGATATGAGAATTTATAGGGCGCGGGCAGGTGGCGCACTGCGCGGCAGTGCGCCGATATGGTTAGCGGTTGAAGCGTTCAACCAGAGCATACTGGCCGTTGGCTGTGGCCATCAGCGCCGCACTGAGCAGGGCCGTGTCATGGGCCTCGCCTGAGGTCTGATCGGCTAACTGGGCAATGGTGGTGATGCTGCGGTTGACCTCATCGGCAACGGCGCTCTGCTCTTCGGCGGCTGCGGAAATCTGGTTGGCCATATCGGTGATATTGGCTACCGCTTCGCTGATACCGGCCAGGGCCTCATCGGCCTGCTGCACGCGTTCAACCCCTTCATCAGCCTGTTTGCGGCCGATTTCCATGGTCATCACCGCTTCTTCGGCGGTGCGTTGCAGCTTGGCGATCAACTGATGGATCTGTCCGGTGGATTCGGCCGTGCGTTGCGCAAGCGAACGGACTTCATCGGCTACCACGGCAAAACCACGTCCCATGTCACCGGCGCGCGCCGCTTCGATAGCGGCATTGAGCGCGAGCAGATTGGTCTGATCAGCAATGCCCTTGATCACATCGACCACACCTCCGATCTGATTGCTGTCATGGGCCAGGCGAGTCACGGTCTCACCGGTATCGCCAACAGACTGCGAGAGGCGCTGGATAGCCTGACGGGTTTCGCTGGCGATGCTGCGGCCGGCACTGGTCAAGCGATTGGCATCCTGAGTGGCGATGGCCGTGCGTGCCACATTGCTGGCAACTTCCAGCGTGGTGGCGGCCATCTCATTGATGGCTGTTGCGACTTGATCGGTTTCATTGCGCTGGCGTTCAAGCCCGGCGGAACTGCTGTGAGCAAGTGTATCGGCTCGTTTGGCTTGCTGAGCGAGTTGCTCAGCGGTGTCCTGCAGGCGTGTCAGGCAGGTTTTCAGGCGCGCCTCCTGGCTCAGAATGGACATTTCCAGACGCCCCTGATCGCCACGGCTGTCGGTATACATCTGCGCAATCAGTGGGTCGGAAGTGGTCTGATCAGCCAGGCGTAGCAGGCGTGCGAGGCCACGTTGCTGCCAGTTAAGCCCTGCCAGGCCAAGCGGTATAGATAACCCTGCAGCGAGTGCAAAGCCCCAACTGGAGTCCAGCCAGGCGCCGATCAGGAAGCCGATCTGGCTGACCAGAATAAATGGCAGCCAATCCTGCACGATTGGTAGCCAGCGATCAGTGCTGGGGATCGCTGACTTGCCGCTATTGATCCGTTGATAAAGGGCTTCCGCGCGGCGAACCTGCTCGGCAGTGGGTTTGACTCGAACAGATTCATAGCCAATGACCTGATTGTGTTCAGTCACCGGTGTGACATAAGCATTGACCCAATAGTGGTCACCGCTCTTGCAACGGTTTTTGACGATGCCCATCCAAGGGCGGCCTTTCTTCAGGGTATCCCACATGTGTTGAAACACAGCAGGAGGCACATCCGGGTGGCGTACGAGGTTGTGCGGCGCCCTGATCAACTCCTCGCGAGTGAAACCACTAATGTCCACAAAGGCGTCGTTGCAATAAGTGATCTGACCTTTGAGATCCGTGGTGGAAATGAGTCGTTGCTGCGCCGGGAATGTGCGCTCACGTTGTGTAATGGGCTGATTATTGCGCATGGTGAGTTCTATTCCTTTTGTCGTTATCGGTACTTCGGCCGCAGCCGCCGGAAGTTTAGCTGCGGAACCGCATCTGGGCTGGAAATGCTCCAGGGCTCAGGCTTGAGGCTTTGGGCGCGCATTCTTGCTATCTGCGCAGGAATAGTCACGTTGACTTTAAGCATACAGCGGTGAGTCGGCTATGATGCGCGCCTTGAGGAGAGACTGATGAACACGTTGCTGTTGCACTGCCGCCCCGGATTCGAAAACGAAGTCTGCGCTGAGATTGCCGAACAGGCAGCGTTGCTAAATGTGGCCGGGTATGCCAAAGCCAAGCCGAACATGGCCTGCGCAGAATTTATCTGCACCGAGGCCGAGGGGGCCGAGCGCCTGATGCGTGGGGTGCGCTTCACTCAGCTGATCTTTCCCCGGCAATGGTCACGCGGCACATTTATCGGCCTGCCTGAACTGGACCGTATCAGTGTGCTGCTGGCTCACCTGGCCGACTCACCGGTGTTTGGCAGCCTCTGGCTGGAAGTGCTGGACACCAACGACGGCAAAGAACTGTCGAATTTCTGCAAGAAGTTCGAGGCGCCGCTGCGCAATGCCCTCAGCAAAGCCGGCAAGCTGGTCGACGATGCACACAAGCCACGCCTGTTGCTAACCTTTAAAAGTGGTCGTGAGGTGTTTGTTGGCATGGCCGAGGCGAATAACTCGGCGCTGTGGCCTATGGGTATTCCTCGACTGAAGTTCCCCCGCGAAGCGCCGAGCCGCTCGACCCTCAAGCTGGAAGAGGCCTGGCATACCTTTATCCCCCGCGAGCAGTGGGATGAGCGCCTGTCCGATGAGATGACCGGGGTTGACCTCGGTGCTGCGCCGGGCGGCTGGACTTATCAGCTGGTCAAACGCGGCATGCTGGTCACCGCCATCGATAACGGGCCGATGGCCGAAAGCCTGATGGACACCGGTCTGGTCAATCACCTGATGGTCGATGGCTTCACCTGGACGCCCAAGCAGCCGGTGGACTGGATGGTCTGCGATATCGTCGAAAAACCGGCGCGGACGGCGGCGATGGTGGAAACCTGGATTGGCGACGGCCATTGCCGGGAGGCGGTGGTGAACCTAAAGCTGCCGATGAAACAGCGCTACGCCGAAGTGCGTCGCCTGCTGCAGCGCCTGCAAGACGGCTTTTCCGAGCGCAAGATCAAGGTGTCGATAGCCTGCAAGCAGCTCTATCACGACCGTGAAGAAGTCACCTGTCACCTGCGCCGCTTAGGTAAATAACGCCTCAATGTCTGGCCAGTTGCGGCTGTAGCGGCAGCAGCTGCGGCCACTCGACGCTGCCTTGCAGCGTGCTGCTGGAGAGCTGCCAGGAACCGTTGAACAGGTATTGGCCACTAAAGCCGCTGATACGCAGTCCCAGAGTATCGCCCGGTTGCAGCTGTGCGCTGACGGCAGCCAGTTCCGTGCTGACTTGCCCGTTGAGCGGGGTGACCTGCTCACTGAGTACCTCACTGCTGCCATCGGCGCGCTTGACCACCAGGGCGGCAAACAGCGTCGGCAGTCCCTCGGCGTTTTCCAGATGCACGCGTGGCACGCCCACCAGGGCGCTGCTCGTCTGCACCTGTTGCAGCGGGATAAACCGCGACGCTTGCAGCAGCCCGCTGCTAAACGGCCGAATCGCCGTGGTCGGCAGCGCGATACGTTGATTCGTCGGTAGTTGCTGCAGGGTCACGCCCTGATCCAGATCGAGGCTGACGCAGAAGTCGGGAATGCTCGCCGCCACGCCCTTGCGCCCGCGCAGCTTGTCTTCGTACCAGCTGATGATGCTCTGGTAGAGGTTGATTGCCCGACCGTCGCAGTTCAGCACCGCTTCGTTGTTGAACGGCGGCAGGCCGCTCCAGCGCTGCATCGGCGGCGGCAAAATATGCCCACCCTGCATGCCGAGCAGACGCACATCACGCTCACCCTGTTGCAGGCAATCACGAATCGCCAGCCCCTGGTTGAGTGGGAACAGAGTGTCACGCATGCCCTGGATCAGCAGGGCATCAGCCTGCGGACGCTGGCCTCGTGCGCAGTAGCTGGTCAAGCTGTGGGCTTTGAGTTCGTCGCGCACCGGTTCGCGCATACGGCCATCAGCGCTTTTCAGGTAGGGTGCTTGGACGAACTTGCCCAGGTCATAGCCGGTGGACAGGCCCAAGCTGAGCAGCACGCTTGTCCAGCCGATTTTCAGGTGGCTGTCCGGGGCCAGGGCTTCGCTCAGGTCGTACCAGGTAGCAATCGGCACAATCGCGTCGATGCGCGGGTCCGTAGCTGACGCAAGCAGCTGCACCGCACCGCCGTAGCTTTCGCCGAGCATGCCGACCTTCGGGTCATTCGGCGCGTCCATGTTCAGGCGTGGCAGGTTGGCGGCGGCCCAGTCGATCACGGCCAGGGCATCCTGCACTTCATAGTCGGGGTCCATCATCTCGATATCGCCCTCGCTGCCGCCCCAGCCGCGTTGGTCGTAGCTGATTACCCAATAACCGGCCTGCCAGGCCTTCAACGCGGCGCGACCAGACATCATCTGTGTGCCGTAGAAGCCGTTCGGTCGAGTGACGCGCCAACCGCCCCAGCCGTGGGTGTGCACGATCACCGGGGCCTGCTCGCCGGCCTTCAGCGCTGGCTGGAATACCGTGGCCGATAGCCGCGTGCCATCGCGACCATGGATCACTGCATCGAAATAGGTGGCAGGCAGGTCCTGCTGCGCGCTGGCGCTGAAGTCCGGCAGTTGATCACGGGCGGCGCAGCCGCTGAGCAGCAACGCGGCGAGTAGCAAGGCAGGGCGCATAGATGGCTCTTATTGGAATGGTGGACGCTGCGCAGCCTGCCTGATCAGGGCGTGGCTGCCTGCCCATCCAAGGTTGTGTTGACCTGTTGTCGAGCCAATCTCGCTACACAGGCGTTTTCCATCAGGCGCTAGATGACCTTTGGGTCAGCTTTGCGCGAGAATAGCGGCCTGCTACTGGAGCCTGCCGATGTCTTTGCAAACCACCGCCATTCCCGATGCCACCCTCGACGCCAGCGGGCTCAATTGCCCCGAGCCGGTGATGATGCTGCACAATAAGGTGCGCGACCTGCAGGCCGGCGGCCTGCTCAAGGTGATTGCCACCGACCCTTCGACCCGTCGCGATATTCCAAAGTTCTGCGTGTTTCTTGGCCATGAATTGGTGGAGCAGGCCGAAGAGGGCGCGACCTACCTATACCTGATCCGCAAGAAGCTCGACTAATGAACTGGTACTTCGCCTACGGCTCGAATATGAACCTGGCACGCATGCAGGCCCGTGGCATGACGGTGCTGGAGGCACTGCCGGGTCATCTTCCCGGTTACAGCCTGTGCTTTAACAAGCGGGCGGCGGATCGGGCGCCGGGGCG
Source organism: Pseudomonas sp. SL4(2022) (assembly GCF_026625725.1). Lineage (NCBI taxonomy): Bacteria > Pseudomonadati > Pseudomonadota > Gammaproteobacteria > Pseudomonadales > Pseudomonadaceae > Pseudomonas > Pseudomonas sp. SL4(2022). The sequence goes on along the minus strand of NZ_CP113060.1, from coordinate 4,020,553 downwards.
GGCCTACGCCAATATCCGTCATCAGCGCCAGGGGCGGGTGGAAGGTGTGCTGTATCGCCTGGCCGACGCTGGTGAGATCGCCAAGCTGGATCACTTCGAAGGTACGCCGATCTATTACAGCCGCGAATGCCTGCCGATTGTCGCGGCCCACGGCGTGCAGCCGGCCTGGGTGTATATCGCCAACCCGGTCTTTCGTGAAGAAGGGCTGTTGCCCAGCGCTGATTACCTGGCCCACCTGCTGGCGGGGCGTGAATTGTTGTCCGAAGCCTACTGGTCGACGCTGGCAGCTTGGCCCGTCCATCCCGATTGACCGGGCGCCAGGCCGCAGCTGTTCAGCACGTCCTGCCAACTGCGCACATGCCGTGCGGTGGCCTGTTGAAAGTCCGCCCATAACGACGCCTCGTCACCGCTCAATTGCTGCAGGTATTCCCGCGTCGCTGGGGGTATCTGCGCAACGCCGCTGAGGCTGCGCAGGCTGCTGATCAGTTGGCCGCCCTGGTCGCTGGCATGCAGGGCGAAGCACAGCGGATCCAGCTGCTCGGCACTCGGCGGTAACGCGGCTGGCAGTGTGCTACCGATGCCTGCCAGCTGCGCCAGGGCATCCAGAGTGCGCAGCAGATCGCCTTTACAGGCCAGTTGGCTGCTGGGCGTGAGCTGTTTACCGAGGCTGTTGTTGCGCGGGCTTATCTGCTGTTGCAGGGCAGCGACGCGCGTCGACCAGCAGGTCCAGCAGGCTGATGCGCAGCTCGGCAATTTCTAGCAGTCGTTCGCGCCGAGCGGGTAGGCGATAGCGGGTCAGTTCGCTGGCGTCGAAAGACCTAGCCGGTTTCACGTCCAGAGCATTGCTTAATCGCTGCAGGTAATCTGCCTGCAGCGCCAGGCCATCATCGGTAGGCGTGCAGGCACAGTGCAGCGAGCGGGCGTTCATCAGGCCATCTTAGCGGCTCGGATGCGTTTGCGCGCGCTGCCGGCCAGGCGTACAGCGAGCATGCCGCCAGCGCAGGTCAGGCCAACCACCAGACCCTGCCAGAGCCCGCTGGGGCCGCTGGGTTCGCCGAACCAGTCGGTCAGGCCGAGCACATAACCCACCGGTAAGCCGATGCCCCAATAGGCGAACAGGGTCAGGATCATGGTGACGCGGGTGTCCTGATAGCCGCGCAGTGCGCCGGCAGCCGTCACCTGAATGGCGTCGGAGAACTGGAAGAGCGCCGAATACACCAGCAGCGTGGTGGCCACCGCAATTACTGCGCGGTCTGGGGTGTAGATCTGCGCAATCTGTTCGCGCAATAGCAGCATCAGGCTGGCCGACAGGCAGGCGTAACCTAGCGCCGCCGCCATGCTCACCCCAGCCGCAAAACGCGCCTCACGCGGCTCGCCACGGCCCAGCGCCTGGCCGACGCGCACGGTAGCGGCCATGCCCAGGGAGTAGGGGATCATAAACACCATGGAGCTGAAGTTCAGGGCGATCTGGTGCCCGGCCACCACGGTGGCGCCCAGGCCGCCTATCAATAGCGCGATCACCGCGAAGATACTCGACTCGGCAAACACCGCAATGCCAATCGGCAAACCGACCGAGAGCAGGCGCTTGAGCACCGGCCACTGTGGCCATTCGAAGTGGCTGAAGATTTTGCTCGGCTGATAGAACGGCGCCCACTTCACCCACCAGAGCATGCTCAGGAACATAAAACCCATTACCAGGCCAGTGGCCCAGCCGCAGCCGACGCCGCCCATGGCCGGTAACCCGAACTTGCCATAGATAAAGATGTAATTGAGCGGGATGTTCAGCGCCAGGCCACTCAGGCCGATGACCATGCTCGGCCGGGTATGCCCGAGGCCATCACTGAAGCAGCGCAGCACGTGGTACAGGGCTACGGCTGGAAAACCGCAGGCCACAGCACGCAGGTAGCCCATGGCGGGCTCGATCAGTGCCGGGTCGACGTTCATCAGGCTGAGAATGATTTCTGCGTTCCACAGAATCACCGCCGCCGCGATACCCACCGCCAGCGCCAGCCACAGTGCCTGCCGCACCAGAGGGCCAATTTCGTTTTGCGCGCCTGCACCGAAGCGCTGTGCGACCTTGGGCGTGGTGGCCAGCAGAATGCCGGTCATCAGCAGAAACACCGGCACCCAGATTGAGTTGCCCAGTGCCACGGCGGCCAGGTCCTGCGGGCTGACCCGGCCGGCCATCACGGTATCGACGAAGCCCATGGCGGTGTTGGCCAATTGGGCAATGATGATCGGCGTTGCGAGCTTCAGCAGGCTGTAGAACTCGGTGCTGACGCGCTGCAAGCGGGTTTGGGCAAGCATTGAAGTGTATCCGGCTTATATCAGGAAACCGTGCAGTCTACGCCTTGACGGCTTGGTCAGGAAACCTTGTCGCGTGATGTTTCAGTGCGATGAACGCATTACATGACTCAGCGTAGCCAAGCCGTGCTGGCAGGTTAGAATGCCGGCCTGATTTTTGGAGCACGGGAACAGACCCCTATGCGCATCGTTGCCGACGAAAATATCCCCCTGCTTGACGAATTCTTTGCCGGTTTTGGTGAAATTCGTTGCCTGCCCGGCCGCAGCATCGATGCGGCAGCTGTCGCCGATGCTGACCTGTTGCTGGTGCGCTCGGTGACACAGGTTAACCGTGCGCTGCTCGAAGGCTCGCCAGTAAGGTTTGTCGGCACCTGCACCATCGGCACCGACCACCTTGATCTCGATTACCTCCAGCAGGTTGATATCGCCTGGGCTAGCGCGCCGGGCTGTAATGCCCGTGGCGTGGTCGATTATGTGCTGGGCAGCCTGCTGGTATTGGCCGAGCAGCAGGGCGTTGATCTGGCAACGCGTACCTATGGCGTAGTCGGCGCGGGGCAGGTCGGCAGTCGTCTGCTCAAGGTGCTGCGCGGCCTGGGTTGGCATGTGCTGGTCTGCGATCCGCCACGTCAGGCGGTGGAGGGCGGTGATTTCGTCAGCTTGCAGCAGGTGCTGGATGAATGTGATGTGATCAGCCTGCATACACCGTTGGAACGTCTAGGCGAGCACCCCACCCATCATCTGTTCGATGCCGCTCGCCTGGACTCACTTAAATCCGGTAGCTGGCTGATCAACGCCAGCCGTGGCGCGGTGGTGGATAACAAGGCATTGCGCCAGTTGTTGACGCAGCGCAGCGATCTGCAGGTGGTGCTGGATGTCTGGGAAGGCGAGCCACAGGCCGATGTCGAACTGGCCGCGTTGTGCCGCATTGCCACGCCGCATATTGCCGGCTACAGCCTCGACGGCAAGCTGCGCGGTACGGCGCAGATCTATCAGGCCCTGTGTCGGCACCTGGGTGTTGAGTCGAGTACCGAACTGGCGCAGCTGATGCCCGCGCCGTGGCTGAGTGATCTGACTATCGATGCCAGCGCCGATCCGGCCTGGGCCTTGGCCAGTGTCTGCCGTGCGGTGTATGACCCGCGCCGCGATGATGCGGACTTTCGCCGGAGTCTGCAGGGCGGCGATGCGGCAACGCGGCGGGTGGCGTTTGACGGGCTGCGCAAGCACTACCCGATGCGCCGGGAAATCGACGGGCTCAAGGTTTGCGTAAAGGGTGATGCGCCGGCGTTGGTAAGCCTGGTGCAGGCGTTGGGTGCGAAGCTGAAGGAGTAGGGTGGAGGGTACTGCACCCACCCACCGTTGGCGGTCTTAATGGTGGATGAAAAGACGTCACCCACCCTACAAAGTGACGAGCTTACTTACGCTTAGTGGCTTGCTGCTGGGCTTTTTCCAGCGCGTTGCAGGCCTGTTGGATCATCTCTTCGGTGATCGGAATTTCACGGCCCTGGGCGTCGATGACAAAGCCACCAATCGGCATTTTCGTGTTTTTTTGCGAATTCTGTTGTTGGCTGTGCATGGCTTGTCTCCTCATCGGTTAGCGCGATTTTATGAGTGTTAGATGAAGGCGCTATGACAACTGCGACGGCAGAAAACCGCCGCAAGACACAGGGCAAGATAGCCATTGCAGGCACTGTGCCAGGGCCGGCAGGTATTGAATCAGAGGGTGTTATGGGGCTTTTCCATATTGGCTTGATCATTAACCCATTGGCCGGCCTGGGCGGCCCTGCGGGTTTCAAGGGCAGTGATGGCATGGCCGAGCAGGCCTTGGCTTTGGGGGTTGTGGCCAACGCGGCGCAGCGGACGCAAACGGCTCTTGAGGTACTGCGGCCGCTACGTGAACGCCTGGAGTTCGTCACTTTTCCTGGCGCGATGGGTGCTGACCTGCTGAGTGAGATGGGTTTTGCCCACCGCGTGGTCGGTGCGCTGGATGACGGGCCGAGCTGCGCCGCCGATACCCGGCAAGCGGTTGAGCTGCTGCAGGGGGCTGGTGTGGCGCTGATTTTGTTTGCCGGTGGCGATGGAACCGCGCGGGATATCTGCGCGGCCGTGCGCGAAGGCCAGCCGGTATTGGGCATTCCGGCTGGGGTTAAGATCCAGTCCGGGGTGTATGCCATCAGTCCGCGCGCAGCCGGAGAGTTGACCGCGCGGCTGATCGAGGGTGGCCTGGTGCGCCTGAGCTGCGGTGAAGTGCGCGATATCGATGAAAGCGCCCTGCGTGAGGGGCGTGTGACGGCGCGCTGGTACGGCGAACTGACGGTGCCGCAAGAGGGCGGCTACGTGCAGCAGGTCAAACAGGGCGGCGTTGAGTCGGAAGAGTTGGTGTTGGGCGATCTGGCCGACTGGCTCAATGACAGCTGGGAGCAGGATGTGCGCTACGTGTTCGGCCCTGGATCAACCCTGCATGGCTTGGCACAGAGTCTCGGTATCGAGACCACCTTGCTCGGCGTCGATGTGATCGAGAATGGTCAGCTGCTGGCCAGTGATGTCACCGAGGCGCAGCTGTTCGAACTGATTGATGGCCATCCAGCGCGTCTGCTGGTCACTGCCATTGGTGGTCAGGGTCATATCATCGGGCGCGGTAATCAGCAGATCAGCCCGCGGGTACTGCGCGCCATCGGCCTTGAGCATCTGCGTGTGGTCGCCACCAAGCGCAAGCTCGGCACGCTGGAAGGCCGGCCGCTGCTGGTGGACAGCGGCGATGTAGCGCTGGACGATGCTTTCCCCGATGTCGTGCGCGTGTGGGCCGGTTATAAGGAAGAGCTGCTCTATCCCGTGGCTAAGTAGCGGCTGAACTACTTAAGGAGGCATTATGCGGGCGATTCTGCTGGTTGCATTGAGCATTCTGCTGAGTGCCCAGGCCTGGGCGTTGCAAGCCGATGCTCTGGTCACGGCCGCCCGCGAGCAGGTTGGCATGACCTTGGGCTATGACCCGGCCTATCGCCCCCTCAGTTACCCCAATGGCGATGTACCGCTGAATACCGGCGTGTGCACCGATGTGGTGATTCGCGCGCTGCGCGAGCAGGGGCTCGACTTGCAGCAGGTCGTGCATCAGGACATGCGTGCGAATTTTCGCCTGTATCCCAAGAACTGGGGGCTAAGCCGCCCCGACAGCAATATTGATCATCGCCGTGTGCCGAACTTAATGACCTGGTTCAAGCGACAGGGCTGGGCGCTGGCGCTTGGCCAGGAGGCCGGCTACCGCCCTGGCGATATCGTCACCTGGGATCTGGGCGGCGGCCTGACCCATATCGGCATTATCAGTGACCGACAGACACGCGGCGGTGTACCCCTGGTGCTGCACAATATCGGCCGCGGCACCCAGGAAGAGGACATTCTCTTCAGCTTCAAGATTACGGGCCACTACCGTATCCCGGCCGCATAAAGGCCAGGCAAAAGGAGTTGGGCATGCAGGCGCAAACACAAATACCGCCACCCTTTATCCAGCCAGGCGAACACGTGGTGCTGTTCGACGGGGTGTGCAAGCTGTGTAACGGCTGGGCGAAGTTTCTGATTCGCCATGATGTTGAGCAGCGCTTTCGTTTGGCCTCGGTGCAGTCGGCCGAGGGCCAGTCGCTTCTGGCTTGGGGCGGTTTGCCCACCGAGCGCTTCGAGACCATGGCGTTAATCGAGGATGGCCAAATGCTGCTGCGTTCGGAGGCGGTGCTGCGCATCGTCGCGCAATTGCCTAAGCCATGGCGCTGGCTGGCCTGGCTGCGGCTGATTCCGAGGCCTATACGTGACAGGTGCTATGAGCGTATTGCGTTAAATCGCTATCGGTTATTCGGCCGTTACGACAGTTGCCTCATACCAAACGCCGACCATGCTCGGCGCTTTTTGCATGACTGATCCGCGCCTGCTGCAGATCGCCTGGATTGCGCGCATTAGCTTGGCTTTGGTGTTTATCTGGCACGGCTTGGTGCCGAAGATTCTCTGGCTAAGCCCGGATGAGCTAGCGATGATCCAGGCCCACAATCTGCCAGACCCCGAGTGGGTGGCGCGCATCGCCGGTCTGGCGGAAATCATTCTGGGTGTTTTGCTGCTTTGGCGGCGTCAGCGCTGGCCATTGTTGCTGGCGGGTGTGTTGTTAATTGGCTTGCTGCTTGATGTGGCGCTATTGAGTCCCCATCTACTGCTACAGGCGTTCAATCCGCTGTCGACCAATCTCGCCGCCTTGGCGCTGTGCTGGGTGGCTTGGCGGACGGAAACGCCGCAATCGCCTCCTCATTAACGGGCGTCAGCGCCCCAGCGAGCCTCCATGCTTTCGATCCTGTCTTCCCGTCAGCGCAATGCCCTGCGTATGGCCTGGCGCTTTATCGCGCCGTATCGCGGTCGTGTGTTCGGGGCCTTGCTGGCGCTGATGTTTACTGCGGCCATCACGCTGTCCATGGGGCAGGGCATCAAGCTGTTGGTCGATCAGGGCCTGGCCACTCAGTCGCCAGAGGCGCTGCAGCAATCGATCGGGCTGTTCTTCGTGCTGGTGCTGGCGCTGGCCATCGGCACCTTTACCCGTTTTTATCTGGTGTCGTGGATTGGCGAGCGCTTTGTCGCCGATATCCGCAAGCGGGTGTTCAATCACCTGATTGAACTGCACCCGGGTTTTTATGAGAGCAACCGCAGTTCGGAGATTCAGTCACGGCTGACCGCTGATACCACGCTGCTGCAATCGGTGATCGGCTCATCACTGTCGATGGCGCTGCGCAACCTGATCATGCTGGTCGGCGGCAGCGTGCTGCTGGTGGTGACCAACGCCAAGCTCAGCGGCATCGTGCTGATGGCGCTGCCGCTGGTAGTCGCGCCGATACTGATTTTCGGCCGCCGCGTGCGGGCCTTGTCGCGGCAGAGCCAGGATCGGGTGGCGGATGTCGGCAGCTACGTCGGTGAGGTGCTAGGGCAGATCAAGACCGTACAGGCCTACAACCACCAGAATGAAGACAAGCGCCGTTTCGGCCTGTCCGCCGAGGCGGCCTTCGACACGGCGCGGCAGCGCATCGCCCAGCGTGCCTGGCTGATTACCGTGGTGATCGTGTTGGTACTCGGTGCGGTGGGCGTGATGCTCTGGGTCGGTGGTATGGACGTGATCGCCGGGCGGATCTCCGGCGGTGAACTGGCGGCCTTTGTGTTCTACAGCCTGATTGTCGGCTCGGCCTTTGGTACGCTGAGCGAGGTTATTGGTGAGCTGCAACGGGCTGCTGGTGCCGCCGAGCGCATCGCAGAGCTGTTGCAGGCGCGCAATGAAATCACCCCGCCGGCGTCCGATGCGTTGCATCTGCCGCAGCCGGTGGAGGGCCGCATCGAACTGCAAGGGCTGCGTTTCGCCTACCCGTCGCGACCCGGCAGCTTTGCGGTGGACGGCATTAATCTACAGGTTGCAGCGGGGCAAACCCTGGCGCTGGTCGGGCCGTCCGGTGCGGGTAAATCGACGCTGTTCGATCTGCTGCTGCGCTTTTTCGACCCGCAACAGGGCCGCATCCTGATTGATGGCGTGCCGATTCAGCAACTCGATCCTCGTGAGCTGCGCAGTAGCTTTGCCCTGGTGTCGCAGAACCCGGCGTTGTTCTTCGGTTCGGTAGAGGACAACATTCGCTATGGGCGAATCGATGCCAGCCTGGCTGAGGTCGAAGCGGCAGCCAAGGCCGCCCATGCCCACGAATTCATCATGAAGTTGCCGGATGGCTACCAGACCCACCTGGGTGATGCCGGGCTGGGCTTGTCCGGTGGTCAGCGTCAGCGCCTGGCGATTGCTCGGGCATTGCTGGTTGATGCGCCGATTCTGCTGCTGGATGAGGCGACCAGTGCACTGGACGCCGAGAGCGAGCATCTGATTCAGCAAGCCTTGCCACCGCTGATGGAAGGGCGCACCACCCTGGTGATCGCCCATCGCCTGGCCACGGTAAAAAGCGCTGACCGCATCGCAGTAATCGAGCACGGCAAACTGGCCGCTATTGGCAGCCACAGCGAGCTGGTCAGCAGCAGCCCACTGTATGCGCGTCTGGCTGAGTTGCAGTTCAGTAACGAGGCGGAAGTCGTTGGTTAACCGCCAGGTCGGGTAATCCGGGAGGGGCATTAACCGCAATCAGGGTGTAGCGGTCTAGATCCGTCGTGACTAAACCAGAGCAAGCACGCTCTGGCGCTTAAAGCGGTTTAGCTTTCGGTTTGATCGTCGCTGCCGCACCGGCCGAAGCGAGGATGATTGCACTGATGGCCAGCCATTGACTGAGGGTCAGGCGCTCGCTGAGGAACAGCAGGCCGGAGAGGGCGGCAATCGCCGGTTCCATGCTCATCAGAATGCTGAAAGTGCGTGCGGGGAGGCGCGTCAGGGCGACCATTTCCAAGCTGTAGGGCAGGGCCGAGGACAGCACGGCCACGGCCAAAGCAATGGGCAGTAGATCCATTGAGAACAGGCCGCTACCGGCTTGCCACAAACCGACCGGGAACACCAACAGGGCTGCGACGATGGTGCCCAGGGCGACGGTATGCTTGCCGTGCTCTGCGCCGGCTTTTTGCCCGAAAACGATATACAGCGCCCAACACAGACCGGCGGCCAGGGCCAGGGCCATGCCGACCGGGTCCAACGGTACATCGCGTTGCCCGGTCGGCAACAGCAGCCAGAGGCCGAAAACCGCGAGGGCAATCCAGACGAAATCCACCAGCCGGCGTGACGACAACAGTGCCAGGCCCAGTGGGCCGGTGAACTCCAGGGCAACGGCGATGCCCAGAGGGATGGTTTTCAGCGAGAGGTAGAACAGCAGGTTCATGCCGCCCAGTGACAGTCCATAAGCCAACAGCGAGCGGCAGGACTTGAGGGTCAGCTTGGCCTGCCACGGACGCATCAGGAGGCACAGGATCAGCGCGCCAAGGCTCAGGCGCAGGGCGGTGGTGCCGCTGGCGCCAATTTCCGGAAACAGCCCTTTGGCCAAGGAGGCACCGCTCTGGATCGAGGTCATGGCGATCAACAGCAACAGGATTGGCAGGATCACCATAGAGAATTGCGTTGAACGCGGCATGACTGTTCCTTGGGTTTTTATCCGTTAATAAAAAGCCGGCCACTGAGGCCGGCTTTCAGGCACTTGGCTGGGGCTTAGCGGTATTCGCACAGGTAGGCGGTGTCTACGGCGACTTTGAGCTGGAACTTGCTGTTGGCCGGTACGGTGAACTGGCTGCCGCCCGCGAAGGTTTCCCAGTTTTCGCTTCCCGGCAGTTTGACGGTCAGGGCGCCGGCGATCACGTGCATCACTTCCAGCTGGTTGGTACCGAACTCGTACTCGCCTGCAGCCATCACGCCAATGGTGGCCGGGCCTTCAGCCATGCCGAAGGCGATGGATTTGACGGTGCCATCGAAGTATTCATTGACCTTGAACATCTGCAGTTCCTCGATAAGGGGATTTAAAAGGCTGGCCGCCAGTAGCGACAGGCCATAGAAAAAGGCCCGCCAGTATGCCCAAGCGGTTTTTCTTCGTCATCTGCTTTGCACAGGCAAAACCAGTGGTAATAGCCGGGCGGTATTGCGTGCATCGGTCAGGGCGCGGTGTTGCTGGCCCTGAAACTGCAGACCAGCCAGATTCAATGCCATTTTCAAGCCAATCGGGCTGGGCAGCTGGCGGGCTTCGGCGAAGCGCTTTTTCAGGTTGATGTGTGAAATCTGGCTCAGGTAACTCTCCAGCCCATGGGCGCGCCATTCCTGTTCAAACTGACGGCGGTCGTAATCGCCCCAGCTGACCCAGCCCGCTAGTTGCGCTTGATGGGCCAGCAGCCAGCGTTCGAATTGTGCACAGACCGTACTCAGTGGCGCGGCGGCATCGACATCGGCCTGGCTGATCTGCGTGAGCTGACGGCAAAAGTGTGTCAAATGCGGGCGTCGAGTCGGGCGGACAAAACGCTGAAAGTGCTCGACCTCATGGCCATCACGGGTGACCAGGCAGGCGCCGATTTCGATGATTTCCATTTCTGTGACCGGCCAACCGCCTTCTTCGGTGGTCGCTTCCAGGTCGATTACCAGCCAATGCTGCATAAGCCCTCCTTAGCGTGCCGCGAGTATGGAAGCAGTTTTAACCTTGGGTAAAGCCTCTTGGTGGGGTGACTCATACAGTTTTGCCCGATGGCTGTACTGGCGCTGGTCCCATGTGACGGGCATGCTTGCTGCCGGGTTCGTATCTGCCGCGAAGTGGGGATATGGGGTTAAGCAGAAACGTGCGCTGTCGATTGCGTATGAAGGTAGAGGTGGATATGGCAAAGCTGGCGTTTATCGGGCTGGGCGTGATGGGTTACCCGATGGCTGGGCATCTGGCGCGTGCCGGGCATCAGGTGTGTGTGTACAACCGCACCGCCGCCAAGGCTGCGCAGTGGGCCGCCGAATACGCCGGCAGCCACGCGCCCACCCCGCGTGAAGCGGCCGCGGGGGCTGAGTGTGTGATGGTCTGCGTGGGTAATGATGATGATCTGCGCAGTGTGGTACTGGGCGAGCAGGGCGCTTTTGCCGGCATGCAAGCCGGTGCGGTACTGGTCGATCACACCACCGCCTCGGCCCAAGTCGCTCGCGAACTGGCCGAGCAGGCCGCTGTCCGCCAGCTGGGTTTTCTCGATGCGCCGGTATCTGGTGGTCAGGCCGGCGCGCAGAATGGCGTGCTGACCATCATGGTTGGCGGCAAGGCTGTGGCCTACGCCAAGGTTGAGCCAATCATTCAGGCCTATGCGCGCATGACCCGTTTGATGGGTGAAGCCGGTAGCGGCCAGCTGACCAAAATGGTCAACCAGATCTGTATCGCTGGCCTGGTGCAGGGCTTATCCGAAGCGCTGCATTTTGCTCAGTGCGCAGGCTTGGATGCGCAGGGTGCCATGGAAGTGATCAGCAAGGGGGCGGCACAATCCTGGCAATTGGATAATCGTCATAAAACCATGCTTGCCGGTGAATTTGAACATGGTTTTGCCGTCGATTGGATGCGCAAGGATCTGGGGATTCTGTTGGCGGAGGCGCGCAGCAATGGCGCACAACTGCCTGTAACGGCGTTGGTCGACCAGTTCTATGCCGATGTGCAGAACATGGGCGGCGGTCGGTGGGATACATCAAGCCTATTGGCGCGGCTAAGCGGCCGTAAATGACTGAGACAATGCGCCATCTGTCTGTTCGATGGCGCATTGTCTGGTATTCAGCGATCGCGGACTATACTCAGCACGAGGCCCGTCAAGAGTCGGTTTTTTTGCTTTCTCAGACATTCGGTCAATGCCATGGATGGACAATTTGCGTTCAGTGAAGAAGCCTCCTTTGTCACCCCAGACGAAACAGTTTGGCGCGTATTGGCGGTCGATCGTGATGATGACTTCCAGCGTGCAATGGCCTTTGTCTTCCGTGACATTGAATTGCTCGGCAGCCGCGTTGAGCTGATTCAGGCCGCCAGTTGCCATGAGGCCGAACAGATTTTGGCCCACCATAAAGACATTGCGCTGGTGATGTTTGATGTGGTGATGGAAAGCGAAGCAGTCGGCCTTCGGTTGATCAAATACCTGCGCGAAGAAATCGATAACAGCCATACACGAGTCGTCCTTTTGGCCGGTGAGCCCGGCAGAGCGCCAGCGCCAGCGCTGATGCGTGATTACGACATAAATGATTGCTGGAACAAAAATGAGCTTGATGCAGAGCGACTACTGAACATTTTGACCGCAGCCGTGCGTGCTTATGCGCAATTACGCACAGTGGCCAAAGCCCGTCGCGGTCTGCAGATGATTGTTGAGTCAAGCAATACGTTGTTCTCTTGTAAAAGTCAGGTTGAGTTGGCTGGACGGGTCATCGTTGAAATCAGCCAACTGTTAAATCAAACAATCGATGCGTTGGTGTGCATGCGACTTGATGGATCAGCCATTAGGCTTCCTATCGATGCGCTGATTGTGGGGGCCAGCGGCTGTTATGCACGCTCTTTGAACGTAAAACTTTCTGGCTTAACGGAGCCTGAGGTGTTGACCACACTGCAGCAGTGCTTCTGCACACAACAAACTCAGCGTGTGCATGGCGGGGCGGTGATCTTCCTACCTCGTTTACAAGCCGGTACTGACTATGTGTGTTATCTGCGCGGTGAGCATGATCTTGACGATACTGAGCTGGAATTACTGACTGTTTTCAGTGCCAGTATTAGTCGCTGTTTTTCCAATGTAGCGTTATTCAGCCGCCTGGAAAACATGGCCTATCAGGACGATTTGCTCAATATTCCCAACCGAAATGCGTTGATCCGTACCTTGGATACGACACTGCATTCTTCGGGTATAGCCAAGCAGGTGCTGGTGCTGATTGATATCGATAATTTCTCGGGGGCCAACACAGCATTTGGTACCGGGTACGGTGATTACATCTTGGGGGTTGTCGCCAAAAAATTGCGCGATGCATTTAGCAGTGAAGTGTTTGTTGCGCGCGTGCGTGACGATGTATTTGCCATTTTGGGGCCGCAAAAGCTCATATCTGCTGCTGAGATAGTGGCCTTGTTCGGCAAGCACAAGCGGCCCTATGAGTTGGGGCAGGTTAATAGCCTAAGCAGTGTCACCATGCATTTAAGCGATTTCAGTGGCTCGGCCAGAGTGGCTCTGCAGGATGCGCTATTGACCCTCAAACAGGCTAAACGCCTAGGGCATGACCAGCACAGTATTTATGACCCTGGTCTGCAAAGCGCGCACGCCGAATCCTACCGCTTACTGTTGGCGTTACGTGATGCTGTCGACGCGGGGCATATCAGTGTGGTGCTGCAGCCGCAGGTTGACCTGTTGACCCAGCGTGTGACGGGGGTAGAAGCGCTGGCGCGCTGGTACAAAACAGATGGCAGCATGGTGCCGCCTCTGAGTTTTATCCCTTTGGCTGAAACGACAGGTTATATCTTGCCACTGGGCGATTTGCTGATGCGTTTGTCCTTGCGGGCCGCCAAGCAGTTAGCGGATGCGGGGTATGCGCACATCCGTGTCGCCGTTAACGTCTCTGCCCCTCAGCTGCTGCAGCACGACTTTATTGAGCGGTTTAGTGCCCATTTGAAAATGACGGGCGTATTGCCAGCGCAATTAGAAGTCGAAATTACTGAGTCTGTGGCGATGGGCTCGTTCGATGTTGTCTGCGAGAGGCTGAGTGCCTTGCGGGCCATGGGTGTAGAGGTGGCTATTGATGATTTTGGGACAGGATTTTCATCGCTGAGCTATTTGCAGTTATTGCCTGCGGATCGATTAAAAATTGATCGCAGCTTTGTTATGCAAATTGGTTCTGTTAGTGACCAGCAAATGATCGCTGAAGCCGTTATCCAGATTGCTTCGAGGGTGGGCATGCAAGTGATAGCTGAGGGCGTCGAGACCCCGGAACAGGCTGACTGGATGCTTAAGCATGGCTGCCCGCAGGCGCAGGGCTATTTGTTTGCTAAGCCCATGGACTGTGCCGCGTTATTGGTATGGCTGGGGAAGAACCCGGCCAATAGATCCTAAATCCAGGTTTGTGATCCTTTATCAGCGTTTTTGAGCAGCATTCGCCGTTGGCCTAGGTTGCTAACCTACTATCAAGTCATGAGGTAGCCTCGTAAAATCCAGTGCTTTGCGCTGTTGAGGTTGGTTGTCATGAATTGTCGCGCTGGTTGTGGTGCTTGCTGCATTGCACCTTCTATCAGTTCTCAGATACCCGGGATGCCTGACGGCAAACCTGCTGGTGTCCGCTGTGCTCAATTAGACAGCCATAACATGTGCTTGATATTCGGTCAGCCAGAGCGCCCCAAGGTGTGTTCTTCCTTTCTCGCGGATGAAGAAGTATGTGGTCACTCGCGTGAAGAAGCGATTCTTTTGATTGGCTGGTGGGAACAGAGTACGGCTTTCTAGGCATGAATTGTCTAGTAGGTGTTGGTCGCAGAGTCGGAGAGATCATTTGAGAGCGCTGGTATTAAGCCTTGGTCTTTTGTTTCTGAGTGGGAGCTTGCAGGCTGAACCCTGGAAATTAGTTAAGGACGAAGCCGGTATTCAGGTGTATCTAAAACCTGATAACGGTTCAGATTTTCATGTTTTCCGAGCTGTTACACGCATGCGCTCAACACTCGATCGGTTGATTGCGCTTCAAAATGACGTCGTTCAAGCATGCGCTTGGATGCATGCATGTAACCAACAGCGATTGCTGGCTCAAGAAGGTAACGTGAGTTGGGTTTACAGCCAGTTCAGTGCACCTTGGCCTATAAAACCGCGCGATTCGATTGTGCGGGTGACGACTGAGGTTGAGGCGGGTGGTCGAGTACTACGTATTTTGCAGGGCGACACTGAGTATTTACCGCGTTCAGAGGGGGTTGTTCGTGTCAGTAAAGTGGACGGTTTCTGGCAGTTTACCGCGCAAGGGGAGAGCGTCGAGGTAATCTATCAGGTGAGTTCAGATCCCGGCGGTAGTGTCCCTGCCTGGTTGGCTAATAGCTTTGTGGTGGATGCGCCGTATAACACGTTATACAAGCTCCGACAGTTAGCCGAATAACCATGGCATGGAAATGAAAAAGGCTGCCCAAGGCAGCCTTTTTCTTCAGCGTGGAAAATTACTTTTTCATATCACGCTGCTTGTAGCCGGTGTACAGCTGGCGCGGACGGCCAATCTTGTAAGGGCTGGAGAGCATTTCCTTCCAGTGCGAGATCCAGCCGACGGTCCGCGCCAGAGCGAAGATTACGGTGAACATGCTGGTCGGGATACCGATGGCCTTGAGGATGATGCCCGAGTAGAAGTCAACGTTCGGGTACAGGTTGCGTTCCTTGAAGTAAGGGTCGGTAAGTGCGATCTCTTCGAGGCGCATCGCCAGCTGCAGCTGCGGGTCGTTAGTGATGCCCAGTTCCTTCAATACTTCGTCGCAGGTCTGCTTCATCACAGTGGCGCGCGGGTCGCGGTTTTTGTAAACGCGATGACCGAAGCCCATGAGTTTGAACGGATCGTTCTTGTCCTTGGCCTTGGCGATGAATTTGTCGATGTTCGAAACATCGCCAATCTCATCCAGCATGCTCAGTACGGCCTCGTTAGCGCCGCCGTGGGCCGGACCCCAGAGGGCGGCGATACCAGCAGCGATACAGGCGAACGGGTTGGCGCCCGAGGAGCCAGCAAGACGTACGGTAGAAGTGGAGGCGTTCTGCTCATGGTCCGCGTGCAGGATAAAGATCTTATCCATGGCTTTGGCCAGTACCGGGCTGATCGGTTTGATCTCGCACGGGGTGTTGAACATCATGTGCAGGAAGTTTTCCGCGTAGTTCAGGTCGTTACGCGGGTACATCATCGGCTGACCCATGGAGTACTTATAGGTCATGGCGGCGATGGTTGGCATCTTGGCCACCAGGCGCATGGCCGATACTTCGCGGTGATGCGGATTATTGATGTCCAGCGAATCGTGGTAGAAGGCCGAAAGTGCGCCGACTACACCGCACATGATGGCCATCGGGTGAGCGTCACGGCGGAAACCGTTAAAGAAGGACTTCAGCTGCTCATGAACCATGGTGTGGTTCTTGATGGTGCTGACAAACTTAGCTTTTTCTTCTGCATTCGGCAGTTCACCGTTTAGCAGCAGGTAGCAGGTTTCCAGGTAATCGGATTGCTCAGCCAGCTGTTCAATGGGGTAGCCACGGTGCAGCAGGATGCCCTGGTCACCATCAATATAGGTGATCTTCGATTCGCACGAAGCGGTGGACATAAAGCCAGGATCAAAAGTGAAACGGCCCGTGGCAGTTAAGCCCCGTACGTCAATTACATCGGGACCAACGGTGCCAGTTAAAATGGGCAGCTCGACGGGGGCTGCGCCCTCGATGATCAACTGCGCTTTTTTGTCAGCCATGTGTGGCCTCCTAGTTATGCTTGAAATCATCTGACTGCCCCCCACGCAGGGCCCGCACCACTATAGTGGGATAAATTCGAATGTCAATTTGCGAAAACCCAGATGGCAGAAGGGTTTGCGGGCGATTTTAGGGTGCGTTAAGGGCTTCTATTACGCCATTTATTAACGCGGTGCAATGCGCTTTTAGGTAGGGGGCTTTGCGTTGTCATTAGTAACCTAACTGTCTATACTCTGCGCCCAGCTACCAAGGGCTTTAGCCCGTATTTTGGTGGTTGTCACTCCTTGGGTGATGGGTACCTGACCAGTGCACCTCCCGACAACTTTGCCCTGATAGTTAGGGGCTCTCAGTGTGATAAAAAAGCCGTGAATAGCCAAAGACCTGTAAACCTAGACCTTAGGACGATCAAACTTCCTATCACTGGCGTTACGTCATTCCTTCACCGCGTTTCTGGAATCATTCTGTTCTTCGGCATTGCCGTGCTGCTGTATGGGCTCGACAAGTCGCTGGCATCAGCAGAAGGTTTTGCCGAGGTGAAAGAGTGTCTGACCAGCCCGCTGGCCAAGTTCGTGATTTGGGGTTTGTTGTCCGCTCTGCTGTACCACCTGGTGGCTGGTGTACGCCACTTGATCATGGACCTGGGCATCGGTGAGACGCTGGAAGGCGGCAAGCTGGGCTCGAAAATCGTTCTGGTCGTTTCGACGATCGTGATCGTGCTGCTGGGGGGTGTGGATATGGTAACCAACGTCACTAACTTCTCGCGCTCCGGTCTGTATGACTGGATGGCACAGCGTGTGTCGGCTGTCGTCCTCGCGGTTTATGTGCTTTTTCTGCTCGGTTTTGTAGTGGCAAACCCTGGTCTGGGTTATGCCGAGTGGCATGCACTGTTCTCCAATAACGCAATGCGCATCTTCAGTCTACTGTCCCTGGTGGCGCTCAGCGTTCACGCCTGGGTTGGCATGTGGACCATTTCCACCGACTACCTGACGCCGATGGCGCTGGGTAAGTGGGCGACTGTAGTGCGTTTTCTGTTCCAGGCCGCGTGTGGCGTTGTCATGTTCGCGTTCTTTGCCTGGGGCGTGCAGATTTTTTGGGGTAACTGATCCATGACAAGCATTCGCACTCTTTCTTATGACGCCATCATCGTGGGTGGCGGCGGCGCGGGTATGCGCGCTGCACTGCAGTTGGCTCAGGGGGGGCATAAAACCGCAGTGGTGACCAAGGTCTTTCCGACCCGTTCGCACACTGTATCTGCTCAGGGTGGCATCACTTGCGCCATCGCTTCGGCCGATCCGAATGATGATTGGCGCTGGCACATGTACGACACCGTTAAGGGCTCGGACTATATCGGTGACCAGGACGCTATCGAATACATGTGTTCTGTGGGGCCAGAAGCCGTATTCGAACTCGAACACATGGGCCTGCCGTTCTCCCGTACCGAACAGGGGCGCATCTATCAGCGTCCGTTCGGTGGCCAGTCCAAGGGTCCGAACAACCCAACTCAGGCTGCGCGTACCTGCGCGGCGGCCGACCGTACTGGGCACGCACTGCTGCACACCCTGTACCAGGCCAACCTGAAGGCCGGCACCTCGTTCCTCAACGAGTGGTACGCAGTGGATCTGGTGAAGAACCAGGATGGCGCCATCGTCGGTGTGATCGCCATCTGCATCGAAACGGGTGAAACCGTCTACATCCGTTCCAAGGCTGTGGTTCTGGCCACTGGCGGTGCCGGTCGCATTTACGCTTCCACCACCAACGCTCTGATCAACACCGGTGACGGCGTGGGCATGGCCCTGCGCGCTGGTGTGCCCGTGCAGGATATCGAGATGTGGCAGTTCCACCCGACCGGTATTGCCGGTGCAGGTGTACTGGTTACTGAAGGTTGCCGTGGTGAAGGTGGTTATCTCATCAACGCCCATGGCGAGCGTTTCATGGAGCGCTACGCGCCGAACGCCAAAGACTTGGCGGGCCGTGATGTGGTTGCCCGTTCGATGGTCAAGGAAGTTATTGCCGGCAATGGCTGTGGCCCTGACAAAGACCACGTACTGCTGAAGCTTGATCACCTCGGCGAAGACGTCTTGCACAGCCGTCTGCCAGGTATCTGCGAACTGTCGAAGACCTTCGCCCACGTTGACCCGGTTGTTGCTCCGGTGCCAGTGATTCCGACCTGCCACTACATGATGGGCGGTGTGCCGACCAACATTCATGGCCAGGCCATCACTCAGGATGCCAACGGTAACGACAAAATCATCGAAGGCTTGTTCGCTGTAGGCGAAGTGGCGTGCGTATCGGTACACGGTGCCAACCGTCTGGGCGGCAACTCGCTGCTGGACCTAGTGGTATTTGGTCGCGCTGCTGGCCTGCACTTGGAAAAAGCGCTGAAAGAAGGCGTGGAAGTGCGTGGTGCCAGCGAAACCGACATTGAGCTGTCGCTCAAGCGTCTGGCCGGCGTCAACGAGCGCACCAGCGGCGAAGATGTCGCCCCGCTGCGTAAGGAACTGCAACAGTGCATGCAAAACTACTTCGGTGTATTCCGTACCGGCGAGTACATGCAAAAAGGTATTACCCAACTGGCCGACCTGCGTGAGCGGATCGCGAGCGTCAAGATCGCGGACAAGAGCCAGGCATTCAACACTGCGCGTATCGAAGCATTGGAACTGCAAAACCTTCTCGAAGTGGCAGAAGCCACTGCGATCGCCGCCGAGGTTCGTAAAGAATCCCGTGGTGCTCACGCTCGTGAAGACTTCGAAGAACGTGACGACGAAAACTGGCTGTGCCACTCCCTGTACTTCCCAGGTGAGAAGCGCGTGAGCAAGCGTTCGGTCAACTTCTCGCCGAAGACAGTTCCAGCGTTTGAACCCAAGGTCCGGACTTATTAAGGGTGCCTGATATGTTGCAAGTCAGTGTATATCGTTACAACCCGGAGAAAGATGCTGCTCCGTTCATGCAGGATTTCCAGGTCGACACCGGTGGCAAGGACATCATGGTTCTTGACGTGCTGGCGCTGATCAAGGAACAGGACGAGGGTTTCTCCTACCGTCGCTCCTGCCGTGAAGGCGTTTGCGGTTCCGACGGAATGAACATCAACGGCAAGAATGGCCTGGCCTGCATCACTCCGCTGTCCGCAGCGGGGCTCAAAGGCGGCAAGCTGGTGATTCGCCCGCTGCCTGGCCTGCCGGTCATTCGTGACCTGGCTGTCGATATGAGCATCTTTTACAAGCAATACGAGAAGGTGCAGCCATTTCTGCAGAACGATACGCCGGCTCCGGCCATCGAACGTCTGCAGACACCGGAAGAGCGCGAGAAACTGGACGGTTTGTACGAGTGCATTCTGTGCGCGTGCTGCTCCACCAGCTGCCCGTCGTTCTGGTGGAACCCTGACAAGTTCCTTGGCCCAGCTGCGCTGCTGCAGGCTTATCGCTTCCTGGCGGACAGCCGTGACACCAAGACCGAAGAGCGTCTGGCGTCGCTGGATGACCCGTTCAGCGTGTTCCGCTGCCGAGGCATCATGAACTGCGTGAACGTTTGCCCGAAAGGCCTGAACCCGACCAAGGCGATCGGCCACGTACGCAACATGCTGCTGCAGAGCGGTACCTGATTCACAGTTGTTTGCTAGACCTGTAACACCTGCGGCGCTGGCTTCAACCCCAGCGCCGCACTTATAGCCAGGACTGCTGCTCACAAAGCGGTGGATCCTGATTTTGAAAAATATGACGACCAGCAGGGGCATCCGGGCTGGTGCCCGGACTATCTGCGGGATCCGTAGTGGCTTACCAGTCGCTGCTTCAGGACTGGCAAACCATGCGGTTTCTACGCCGGTGGTGTCCCCTTACCGAGGGTGACCAAGCATGCAAGAAAGCGTGATGCAGCGCATGTGGGACAGTGCCCACCTATCCGGTGGTAACGCTGCCTATGTGGAAGAGCTCTATGAGCTTTACCTGCACGATCCCAACGCTGTGCCAGAAGAGTGGCGCACTTACTTCCAGAAGTTGCCGACTGACGGCAGCGCCGCCACAGACGTATCGCATTCTACGATTCGCGATCATTTCGTTCTGCTCGCAAAAAACCAGCGCCGCGCGCAACCAGTGTCTGCTGGCAGCGTGAGCAGTGAACACGAGAAGAAGCAAGTCGAAGTGCTGCGCCTGATTCAGGCCTATCGCATGCGTGGCCATCAGGCTGCCCAACTCGATCCGCTTGGCCTCTGGCAGCGTCCTGTTCCGGCTGATCTGGCGATCAATCACTACGGCCTGACCGATGCCGATCTGGACACCACTTTCCGTACCGGTGGTCTGTTCATTGGCAAGGAAGAAGCTACTCTGCGCGAAATTCGCGATGCATTGCAGCAGACATATTGCCGCACCATCGGCGCCGAATTCACCCACATCGTCGATTCCGAGCAGCGCAGCTGGTTCCAGCAGCGTCTTGAAAGCGTACGCGGTCGTCCGCAATTCTCCGTCGACGTGCAGAGCCACCTGCTTGAACGTCTGACGGCTGCCGAAGGCTTGGAAAAGTACCTGGGCACCAAATACCCAGGCACCAAGCGCTTTGGTCTGGAGGGCGGCGAGAGCCTGATTCCGCTGCTCGATGAAGTGATCCAACGTTCCGGTTCCTACGGTACCAAGGAAATCGTCATTGGCATGGCCCACCGTGGTCGTCTCAACGTGCTGGTCAACACCTTCGGCAAGAACCCACGCGACCTGTTCGACGAATTCGAAGGCAAGAAAACCGAAGGCCTGTCCTCCGGTGACGTGAAATACCACCAGGGTTTCTCGTCCAACGTGATGACTGCCGGTGGCGAAGTGCACCTGGCGATGGCGTTCAACCCGTCGCACCTGGAGATCGTTTCTCCGGTGGTCGAAGGTTCGGTACGCGCCCGTCAGGACCGTCGTAATGACGCGATCGGCGAGAAAGTACTGCCAGTTTCCCTGCACGGTGATGCGGCATTTGCCGGTCAGGGTGTGGTCATGGAAACCTTCCAGATGTCCCAGACCCGTGGCTTCAAGACGGGCGGCACCATCCACATTGTGATCAACAACCAGGTCGGTTTCACCATCAGCAACCCGCTGGACTCTCGTTCCACCGAGTACTGCACGGATGTTGCCAAGATGATTCAGGCGCCGATCCTGCACGTGAACGGGGATGACCCAGAAGCCGTGCTGTTTGTTACTCAGTTGGCCGTCGATTACCGCATGCAGTACAAGCGTGACGTGGTCATTGACCTGGTCTGCTACCGCCGTCGTGGCCACAACGAGGCCGACGAGCCGAGCGGCACTCAGCCGATCATGTATCAGCAGATCACCAAACAGCGCACCACCCGTGAGCTGTATGCCGATGCTCTGACTGCTGCCGCGCGTCAATCGGTTGAAGAGGTTCAGGCCAAGATCGACGAATACCGCACGGCGCTGGATAACGGCCAGCACGTGGTCAAGAGTCTGGTCAAAGAGCCGAACAAGGAACTGTTCGTTGACTGGCGTCCGTACCTGGGCCACGCCTGGACGGCGCGTCACGATACGCGCTTTGAGCTGAAAACCCTGCAGGAACTCTCCAACAAGTTATTGGAAATCCCGGAAGGCTTCGTGGTTCAGCGCCAGGTGGCGAAGATCCTTGAAGACCGTCAAAAGATGGGTGCTGGTGCGCTGCCGATCAACTGGGGCTACGCCGAAACCATGGCGTACGCCACCCTGCTGTTTGAAGGCCACCCGATCCGTATGACCGGCCAGGACATAGGTCGTGGCACCTTCTCGCACCGTCATGCGGTGCTGCATAACCAGAAGGATGCCAGCGCGTTCGTCCCGCTCAAGACCCTGTACGAAGGGCAGCCTCAATTTGAGCTGTATGACTCCTTCCTTTCGGAAGAGGCTGTACTGGCTTTCGAATACGGTTACGCCACCACCCAGCCAAATGCGCTGGTGATCTGGGAAGCGCAGTTCGGTGACTTCGCCAACGGTGCCCAGGTGGTGTTCGACCAGTTCATTTCCAGTGGTGAGCACAAATGGGGCCGTCTGTGCGGTCTGACCATGCTGCTGCCGCACGGTTATGAAGGGCAGGGGCCTGAGCACAGCTCGGCGCGTCTGGAGCGTTATCTGCAGCTGTGCGCCGAGCACAACATGCAGGTTGCTGTGCCGACCACTCCAGCACAGATCTACCACTTGCTGCGTCGCCAGGTGATTCGCCCGCTGCGCAAGCCATTGGTCGTATTGACGCCGAAGTCGCTGCTGCGCCACAAATTGGCCATCTCGACCCTGGAAGATCTGGCCGAAGGCTCGTTCCAGACCGTGATTCCGGAACTGGATGCAATCGATCCGAAGAAAGTCGAGCGCCTGGTGCTGTGCAGCGGCAAGGTCTACTACGACCTGCTGGAGAAGCGCCGCAATGAAGGCCGCGAAGACATCGCCATCGTGCGTATCGAGCAGCTCTATCCGTTCCCGGAAGATGATCTGGCCGAGGCAATTGCCCCGTACAAGAACCTCAAGCACATCGTCTGGTGTCAGGAAGAGCCGATGAACCAGGGCGCTTGGTACTGCAGCCAGCATCACATGCGTCGCGTGGCGACAGCGCACAAGAAAGCGCTGTTCCTCGAGTACGCCGGTCGTGATGCCTCTGCTGCACCAGCCTGTGGTTATGCATCGATGCACGCCGAACAGCAGGAAAAACTCCTGCAAGACGCCTTTACTGTTTAACGCCTTCGCGCAACAGGCGGCTATCTGGGCCGCCTGCTAGAAGAAACCGAATTTAAGGAACCACACACAATGGCTATCGAGATCAAAGCCCCTACTTTCCCGGAATCGGTTGCCGACGGCACCGTGGCCACTTGGCACAAGAAACCGGGCGATGCGGTCAAGCGCGACGAGCTGATCGTTGACATCGAAACCGACAAGGTAGTGATCGAAGTGCTGGCCGAGGCCGACGGCGTCCTCGCGCAAATCATCAAGAATGAAGGCGATACCGTTCTGTCCAACGAACTGCTCGGTACCCTGGGTGAAGGCGGCGCTGCTGCGCCTGCACCGGCTGCTCAGGCGGCTGCCGCACCGGCCCAGGCCGCTGCACCAGCCGCTGCTGCGGGCGATGACCAAATCCTGTCCCCAGCTGCACGTAAGATTGCTGAAGAAAACGGCATCGACCCGAACAGCATCGCCGGCACCGGCAAAGGCGGGCGTGTCACCAAGGAAGACGTGGTGGCTGCCGTTGAAGCGAAGAAGAGCGCACCGGCTACCAAGCCTGCTGCGCCAGCTGCCGCTGCACCGGTGTTCGCCACTGGTGACCGCACCGAGAAGCGTGTACCGATGACCCGTCTGCGCGCCAAGATCGCCGAGCGTCTGGTCGAGGCTCAGTCTTCCATGGCCATGCTGACCACCTTCAACGAAGTCGACATGACCGAAGTCATGGCACTGCGTTCGAAGTACAAGGACCTGTTCGAGAAGAGCCACAACGGCGTGCGCCTGGGCTTTATGTCGTTCTTCGTCAAGGCGGCCACCGAGGCGCTGAAGCGTTTCCCGGCGGTCAACGCCTCAATCGACGGCAACGACATCGTTTACCACGGCTACGCCGACATTGGTGTTGCGGTGTCCAGCGACCGTGGCCTGGTGGTCCCGGTGCTGCGTAATGCCGAGCTGATGAGTCTGGCTGAAATCGAAAGCGGCATCGCCACCTTTGGCAAGAAAGCCAAAGACGGCAAACTGTCGATCGAAGAAATGACCGGCGGAACCTTTACCATCACTAACGGCGGCACCTTCGGTTCGATGATGTCGACGCCGATCGTCAACCCGCCGCAAGCCGCGATCCTGGGGATGCACAACATCATCCAGCGTCCGATGGCCGTGAACGGTCAGGTGGTTATCCGCCCGATGATGTACCTGGCGCTGTCTTACGATCACCGCCTGATTGATGGTAAGGAAGCCGTGACCTTCCTGGTGACCATCAAGAACTTGCTGGAAGACCCGGCGCGTCTGCTGCTGGACATCTAAAAGCCAGTTTCTCCCACGGCGGCCCTGTCTACAGGGCCGTCCGGTTTATTCGAGAAGGAATACGTTATGACCCAGAAATTCGACGTGGTAGTCATCGGTGCCGGCCCTGGTGGCTATGTAGCGGCCATCAAAGCAGCGCAGCTCGGTCTGAAGACTGCCTGCATCGAGAAGTACCAGGATAAAGAGGGCAAAATCGCCCTGGGTGGTACGTGCCTGAACGTCGGTTGCATTCCCTCCAAGGCGCTGCTGGACAGCTCCTGGAAATACTATGAGGCGAAGGATCACTTCGCGATTCACGGTATCGAAGCCAAAGGCGTGACCATCGACGTGCCAGCGATGATCGGTCGTAAGGCCAACATCGTGAAGAACCTCACCGGCGGCGTTGCCACGCTGTTCAAGGCCAATGGTGTGACCCTGCTCGAAGGTCATGGCAAGTTGCTGGCCAACAAGCAGGTTGAAGTCACCGGCTCCGACGGTAAGACGCAGATCGTCGAAGCCGAGAACGTGATTCTGGCCTCCGGCTCCAAGCCAATCGACATTCCGCCGGCTCCGGTTGATCAGGACGTGATCGTTGATTCCACTGGCGCCCTGGAATTCCAGAGCGTGCCGAAGAAGCTGGGCGTGATCGGCGCTGGCGTAATCGGTCTGGAGTTGGGTTCGGTGTGGGCACGTCTGGGCGCTGAAGTGACCGTGCTGGAAGCTCTGGACAAATTCCTCCCGGCTGCTGACGAGCAGATCGCCAAGGAAGCGCTGAAAACCTTCACCAAGCAGGGTCTGAAAATCTGTCTGGGTGCCCGTGTGACCGGCTCGGAAGTGAAGAAGAAGCAGGTTACCGTCAACTTCACCGACGCCGAAGGCGAGCAGAAGATCGTCTTCGACAAGCTGATCGTAGCTGTGGGCCGTCGCCCAGTGACCACCGATCTGCTGGCGGCTGACAGCGGCGTGACCCTGGATGAGCGCGGCTTTATTTACGTTGACGACCAGTGCGCGACCAGTGTGCCGGGCGTCTACGCCATCGGGGACGTAGTGCGTGGCGCCATGCTGGCACACAAGGCCTCGGAAGAGGGCGTGATGGTTGCCGAGCGTATCGCCGGCCACAAAGCGCAGATGAACTACGACCTGATCCCTTCGGTTATCTACACCCATCCGGAAATCGCATGGGTCGGCAAGACCGAGCAGCAACTGAAGGCTGAGGGCGTTGCCGTGAATGTCGGCACCTTCCCGTTCGCTGCCAGCGGCCGTGCCATGGCGGCCAACGACACCGGTGGTCTGGTCAAGGTGATCGCCGATGCCAACACTGACCGCGTTCTGGGTGTACACGTGATTGGCCCTAGCGCTGCCGAATTGGTGCAGCAAGGGGCAATCGGCATGGAGTTTGGCACCAGCGCTGAAGATCTGGGGATGATGGTGTTCTCTCACCCGACGCTGTCTGAAGCGCTGCACGAAGCAGCTCTGGCAGTGAATGGCCATGCCATCCACATTGCCAACCGCAAGAAGCGTTAACACGTTGTTGGCCTGAGCTACACCTGCGTCGGCGTTGTGTACCGACGCAGGTGTAGCTCCGGCTGAAAGAACCACGGCAGATGGCCCGCGTACAGCTCAGGTTGCTGCGCGGAATATCAGCCGGATTGCTCCAGAAGCAGTCACAGGTGGTGCGGCATCATAAGTGCAGCACCGTATGCGCAATACCTAAACGAAGACGGTAGACAAGCATGAATCTCCACGAGTATCAGGGTAAGCAGCTGTTCGCTGAATACGGCCTGCCCGTATCCAAGGGTTTCGCGGTAGACACCCCGGAAGAAGCCGCAGCAGCCTGCGAAAAAATCGGTGGCACCGAGTGGGTCGTCAAGGCTCAGGTCCACGCCGGTGGCCGCGGTAAAGCGGGCGGCGTGAAGCTGGTCAAGAGCAAAGAAGACGCCAAGGCTTTCGCCGCCAACTGGCTGGGCAAGCGTCTGGTGACTTACCAGACCGATGCCAATGGTCAGCCGGTCAGCAAGATCCTGGTTGAATCGTGCACCGACATCGCCAAGGAGCTGTACCTGGGCGCGGTAGTTGACCGTTCCAGCCGTCGCATCGTGTTCATGGCGTCCACCGAAGGTGGCGTGGACATCGAGAAAGTGGCACACGACACCCCTGAGAAAATCCTCAAGGCGACCATTGATCCGCTGGTTGGCGCTCAGCCGTTCCAGGGCCGCGAGCTGGCTTTCCAGCTGGGCCTGCAAGGCGATCAGATCAAGCAATTCACTCAGATCTTCGTCGGTCTGGCCAAGCTGTTCCAGGACTACGACCTGGCCCTGCTGGAAGTGAACCCGCTGGTAATCAAGGCTGATGGCAACCTGCACTGCCTGGACGCCAAGATCAACATCGACAGCAACGCCATGTACCGTCAGCCGAAGCTGCGCGCCATGCACGATCCGTCCCAGGACGATCCGC
This sequence comes from Pseudomonas sp. SL4(2022), assembly GCF_026625725.1. NCBI lineage: Bacteria > Pseudomonadati > Pseudomonadota > Gammaproteobacteria > Pseudomonadales > Pseudomonadaceae > Pseudomonas > Pseudomonas sp. SL4(2022). Next base: position 3,994,004 of record NZ_CP113060.1, on the reverse strand, counting down.
GTGAAGCTCACGCTGCCAAGTTCGAACTGAACTACGTCGCGCTGGAAGGCAACATCGGTTGCATGGTCAACGGTGCTGGCCTGGCCATGGGTACCATGGACATCGTCAACCTGCACGGCGGCAAGCCAGCCAACTTCCTCGACGTAGGTGGCGGCGCAACCAAAGAGCGCGTGACCGAAGCCTTCAAGATCATCCTGTCCGACAGCAACGTCGCTGCCGTTCTGGTGAACATCTTCGGCGGTATCGTTCGCTGCGACATGATTGCCGAAGGCATCATCGGTGCAGTGAAAGAAGTCGGCGTGAAAATCCCGGTTGTTGTCCGTCTGGAAGGCAACAACGCTGAACTGGGCGCTAAAGTCCTGGCAGAAAGCGGCCTGAACATCATCGCGGCAACCAGCCTGACCGACGCTGCTCAGCAAGTCGTCAAAGCTGCGGAGGGCAAATAATGAGCGTCCTGATCAATAAAGACACCAAAGTTATCTGCCAAGGCTTCACCGGCTCGCAGGGTACTTTCCACTCCGAACAAGCCATCGCCTACGGTACCAAGATGGTTGGCGGCGTGACCCCAGGTAAAGGCGGCACTACCCACCTGAATCTGCCGGTGTTCAACACCGTCAAGGAAGCTGTGGAAGCCACTGGCGCCACTGCTTCGGTGATCTACGTTCCGGCTCCGTTCTGCAAAGACTCGATCCTGGAAGCAGCCTTCGGTGGCATCAAGCTGATCGTTTGCATCACTGAAGGCATCGCGACCATCGACATGCTGGAAGCCAAGGTCAAGTGCGACGAGCTGGGCGTAGTCCTGATCGGCCCGAACTGCCCAGGCGTGATCACTCCGGGCGAGTGCAAGATCGGCATCATGCCAGGTCACATCCACCTGCCAGGCAAAGTAGGCATCGTGTCGCGTTCCGGCACCCTGACTTACGAAGCTGTTAAGCAGACCACTGACGCCGGTTTCGGTCAGTCCACCTGCGTCGGCATCGGCGGTGACCCGATTCCGGGCTCCAACTTCATCGACATCCTGAAGTTGTTCCAGGAAGACCCGAAGACCGAAGCGATTGTGATGATCGGTGAGATCGGCGGTTCGGCTGAAGAAGAAGCGGCTGCCTATATCAAGGCCAACGTGACCAAGCCAGTCGTATCCTACATCGCGGGTGTAACCGCTCCGGCGGGCAAGCGTATGGGCCACGCCGGCGCGATCATCTCCGGCGGCAAAGGTACTGCAGACGAGAAGTTCGCAGCCCTGCAAGACGCGGGTGTGAAAACCGTGCGTTCCCTGGCTGACATCGGCAAGGCCCTGGCCGAGCTGACCGGTTGGGAAGTCAAAAACGCCTAAGCGTTGCTGACTGCTCATGAAAAGGCCACCTTCGGGTGGCCTTTTCTTTGTCTGCTCGGTTTATATCCGCTCGACCCTATCGTTAATAGGTGATGTGCCGATCTGCCGATGTGTAGGTAGGTAAAGCGCTCAGGCGCTGATAGCCGCGAGTTGCATCCCGGGTTGTCCGGCCACCTCACCAATCACCAGAATGGCCGGACTTTTCAGGCCAAAGTCGTCCGCTGCCTGCTGCATAAGGTTCAGATGGCTACGGCATTCGCGTTGCTCGGGCAGCGAGGCGTTTTCGATCAGGGCCACGGGCATGTCGGCGCGCATACCGCTGGCCAGCAGGTTTTGACGGATTTCCGCCAATTTGGCCACACCCATATAGACCACCAGCGTTGTGCCGCTTTGCGCCAGGGCGCTCCAGTTCAGGCTGCTGTCGTCCTGGTTGTGGGCAGTAATCAGGGTTACGCCACGGGCGACTCCGCGTAAGGTCAGGGGAATACCGCAGTTGGTGGCGCCCGCCAGGCCCGCGGTGATGCCGTTGACCATCTCCACCGCAATGCCATGCGCACCGAGCCAGTCAGCTTCCTCGCTGCCTCGGCCAAATATGCAGGGATCGCCACCTTTAAGGCGCACCACGCATTTGTCCTGACGGGCATAACGCAGCATCAACCGATGGATAAACGCCTGTGGCGTGGAACGGCAACCGCCGCGCTTGCCCACCGACATGATGCGCGCGTTAGGGCAGTGTTCCAGCACAGCGGGGTTGACCAGATCGTCGATCATCACGATCTCGGCTTGATTCAGAGCCTTTACCGCTTTGAGGGTCAGCAACTCCGGATCGCCCGGGCCTGCGCCAACCAGCCAGACTTTGGTGCTCATGCTGCTCTCCTCAGGCATTCGCCACGACGGACATGGTTTGTGTCGCCAGCAGTCGTTTGATTTCGGGTACGCAGGAGCCGCATTGAGTGCCGCATTTCAGTTCCTGCTTAAGGCTATTGAGGTCGAGGCCACGGGCGATACCTGCGCAGACGGCGTCCTGGCTGACATTCAGGCAGTTGCACAGGGTCTTGCCGGAGGCCTTGGCCGTACTGGTTCCGGGTGGCGTGGGCAGTGGTGCGAGCAGCCAACGGCGCAGTTCGGCATCCGCGCCGCCGGTTTCCCAAAGACCCTTGAGCCAGTCGCGAGCGGCGGTTTCACCGGCCAGGCGGATCGCCGTGATGCGACCGTCTTCGATACGTACGCGCTTGCCGACGGCTTTGCGCGGGTCGTCATAGGCCAACACCGGGCCCTTGTTGAGGCCGAGCAGGTGGTCGATCTGTTCCAGCCATTCGGCATCGGGTGCCACTGCGCTGGCCGCTCGGATCAGCAGCGCTGGGCGCTCGCGACCGCTGAGGGTCAGGTTGGCGTAGGCAAGGGCTTCGAACAACGGGCGCAGTGCCTCGAAGCGCGACTGCACATCACCTTCGACCAGGGCAAAGAAGCTCCAGGGCAGCTCGACCTTTTCCACCTCGATGCCGGCATGCTTCAGTTCCGGCTGCTTGGACAGCGGATCGAACGCCGGTTGGGTCAGCACGTTGGTGCCCAGGCCGTTGAGAAAGCGATTGCCCCAGTGCATGGGCATATACGCCTGGCCACTGCGCACCGACTCATCGGCCACCACCGGCACGATCAGACTGCCACGGCGGCTGCGTACCTTGATTAAGTCGCCGCTCTGCAGGCGGCGCCGGCGCAGCTCGTCCGGGTGCAGGTTGAGCAGCGCTTCCGGGGCATGGCCGAACAGTTGCGCGGCCGAGCCAGTACGACTCATGCCGTGCCACTGGTCGCGCAGGCGACCCGTGTTGAGGGTCAGGGAATAGCGTGTCTCGCGCGTTTCCTTGGCGGCGCGGAACGGCTCGGCCTGAAACTGTGCGCGGCCGTTTGTCGTCGGGAACTGGCCATCGCCATACAGGCGCGGCGTGCCCTGAGTCGCGCCGGCCGGGAACGGCCATTGCTGGGGACCTTGGTGATCCAGAATCGCGTAGCTCAGCCCCGAAAGGTCGAGATCGCGTTTGGCCGTCAGGTGTTTGTATTCCTCGAATAGCGCGTTAGGGCTGTCGAAGGTGAACAGGCTGGGCAGGCCGGGGCGGAGCAGACGTTCTAAACGACGGGCGAAATCGGCGGTGATGGCCCAATCCTCTCGCGCGTCAGCCGGTGCGGGCACGGCGCGGCGCACATGGCTGATGCGCCGCTCGGAATTGGTCACCGTGCCTTCTTTCTCGCCCCAGCTGGCAGCCGGAAGCAGAAGATCGGCGTAGTGGCAGGTTTCGGTGGTGAAAAAGGCTTCCTGCACGACGACAAAGGGGCAGGTGGCCAGGGCTTCATGCACCTTGTTTTGGTCTGGCAGCGATTGCGCCGGGTTGGTGCAGGCGATCCACAGGGCTTTGATGTGTCCGCTGCGCACGGCTTCAAACAGCTCAATGGCCGTAAGGCCTGTGGTGTGCGGCAGGCTGTCGACGCCCCAATAATCGGCCACTTCGTCGCGGTGCTCGGCGTTGGCGGCGTCGCGGTGACCGGGCAGCAGATTACTCAGGCTGCCGGTTTCACGGCCGCCCATGGCATTCGGCTGGCCGGTGAGGGAGAAGGGGCCGCTGCCCACTTTGCCGATCTGTCCGGTGGCCAGGTGCAGGTTGATCAGGGCGCTGTTCTTGGCGCTACCTGAGCTGGACTGATTCAGGCCCATGCACCACAGCGAGAGAAAGCTCGGCGCCTGGCCGATGAGGCTGGCGGCTTGTAGCAGGTCGGTCTGGCTGATACCGCAGATGTCGGCTACGGCGGCTGGGGTGTAGTCGCGAACCAGATTCTTGAGCGCGTCGAAGCCTTCGGTGTGGGCATCAATGTAGCGGCGGTCGATCCAGCCTTCCCACATCAGGATATGCAGGATGCCGTGAAACAGGGCCACGTCGCTGCCAGGCAAAATCGCCAGGTGCAGATCGGCCAATTCACAGGTATCAGTGCGCCGAGGATCGACCACGATGATTTGCATGTGAGGGCGCTGGGCCTTGGCTTCTTCCAAGCGGCGGAACAGCACCGGATGGGCGAAAGCCATATTGGAACCGACGATCAGCACGCAATTGCTCTGCTCGATGTCTTCGTAGTTGCAGGGCGGCGCATCCGCACCCAGGCTGCGTTTGTAGCCGACCACGGCTGAACTCATGCATAAGCGTGAGTTGCTGTCGATGTTGTTGGTTCCCACCAACGCTCTCGCCAGCTTGTTGAAGGCGTAGTAATCCTCGGTCAGCAGTTGGCCGGAGATGTAGAAAGCCACGCTGTCCGGGCCGTGTTCGCGGAGGGTTTCGGCGAACACAGTGGCGGCGTGATCAAGGGCGTTGTCCCAGTCCGTGCGACTGCGCGCCAGGCCCTTACCCAGGCGCAGTTCAGGGTAGAGGCCGCGGGCGTCGAGGTCGCCGGTCAGGTGCAGGCTCGCGCCCTTGCTGCAGAGTTTGCCGAAGTTGGCCGGGTGGCTGGGGTCGCCTGCGACGCCAAGAATCTTCTCGCCGTCGTGTTCGATCAGCACGCCGCATCCGACACCGCAGTAGCAGCAGGTGGAGGCGGTGACTTGAGTGGGGCTGGCCATGTTCGGAGCTCCTGGGGCGAGGGGACGTTCTGGTGCGAGGGGCTTCAGCCGCGACCGTCGCCGCTGAAGCGCCTCCCACGAAGCGGGCTAGTTGCGTTGCGCGGATGCCAGCAACACCCGACCGTTTTCCACCTTGGCGTCATGTCGGTGCGCGCAGCCCACGTCCGGTGCCACAGCGCTGCCGCTCTCCAACTCGATCTGCCAATTGTGCAGCGGGCAGGCCACGCGTTTGCCGTAGATCAGCCCCTGGGACAGCGGGCCGCCTTTGTGCGGACAACGGTCGTCGAGGGCAAACACCTCATCTGCGGAAGTCCTAAACAGCGCGATATGGCCTTTCGGGCCGCTGATGATGCGCGAACCGAGCACGTTGATGTCTTCCAGCGCGCAGATATCCAGCCAGTTCATACAGAGGCCTCCTCGAGGTTCACGACGCTGATGCGGTCGAACTCTTTCTTCAGTTGCGGGGTTTCGATGCGTGCCTTCCACGGGTCCTGTTCGAACGACAGGGCGAACTGCAGGCGCGTATTCAGGGCTTTGCGGTTCTCGGCGTTGTCCACCACGGCCTGCTTGATGTGCGCCATGCCGACGCGCTGCAGGTAGTGCACCGTGCGCTCCAGGTAGAAGGCCTCTTCGCGGTACAGCTGCAGGAAGGCGCCGTTGTATTCGCGCACTTCTTCGGCGGTTTTCAGCTTGACGAAAAACTCGGCCACCTCGGTCTTGATCCCGCCGTTACCGCCGATGTACATCTCGAAGCCCGAATCCACGCCGATGATGCCGACGTCCTTGATGCCGGCCTCGGCGCAGTTGCGCGGGCAGCCGGAGACGGCCAGCTTGACCTTGTGCGGCGACCACATGTTGAACAGGTCGTGCTCCAGGTCGATGCCCAGCTGGGTGGAGTTCTGCGTGCCGAAGCGGCAGAACTCGCTGCCCACGCAGGTCTTCACGGTACGGATGGACTTGCCGTAGGCGTGGCCGGAGGGCATGTCCAGATCCTTCCACACGCCCGGTAGGTCTTCCTTCTTGATGCCCAGCAGGTCGATACGCTGGCCACCGGTGACCTTGACCATCGGCACGTTGTATTTGTCGGCCACGTCGGCGATGCGGCGCAGCTCGGACGGGTTGGTCACGCCGCCCCACATGCGTGGCACCACCGAATAGGTGCCATCCTTCTGGATGTTGGCGTGGGCGCGTTCGTTGATCAGGCGCGACTGCGGGTCGTCCTTGGCTTCGCCCGACCAGGTAGAAATCAGGTAGTAGTTCAGCGCCGGGCGGCAGGTGGCGCAGCCGTTGGGCGTGCTCCAGCGTAGCGCGGTCATGGTGTCGGCCATGTTGACCAGGTGCTGCTCGCGAATCGCCTGGCGGATCTGCCCATGGTTCAGGTCGCTGCAACCGCAGATGGCTTTCTCGCTTTTCGGTTTCACCTCGGCAGCGCCGCCGACCGTGCTGATCAGAATCTGTTCGACCAAACCGGCGCAGGAGCCGCAGGAGCTGGCTGCCTTGGTGTGCTTCTTCACGTCATCGACGCTGAACAGGCCGTTCTCCTGGATCGCCTTGACGATGGTGCCCTTGCACACGCCGTTGCAACCGCACACTTCCATGCTGTCGGGCATGTTCGCCGCGCTGCTCTGGCCCTGGTGGCCGACGTCGCCAAGGGCACTTTCACCGAACATCAGGTGGTCACGGATCTGGCTGATGTTGGCGTTTTCCTTGATCTGGCGGAAATACCAGCCGCCATCGGCGGTGTCGCCATACAGGCAGCCACCGACCAGGATGTCGTTCTTGATCACCAGCTTCTTGTACACGCCGCCGATGGGGTCGGAGAGGATGATGGTCTCGGTGCCTTCGCCGCCCATAAAGTCGCCGGCAGAGAACAGGTCGATGCCGGTGACCTTGAGCTTGGTCGAGGTGACCGAGCCCTGATAGCGGGCGAAGCCGAGTTGGGCCAGGTGGTTGGCGCAGACTTTTGCTTGTTCGAACAGCGGCGCGACCAGGCCGTAGGCGATGCCACGGTGGTTAGCGCACTCGCCGATCGAGTAGATGCGCGGGTCGTAGGTCTGCAGGGTGTCGTTGACCAGGATGCCGCGGTTGCACGGGATGCCGGCCTTTTCCGCCAGTTCGGTGTTGGGACGGATGCCGGCGGCCATTACCACCAGGTCGGCGGGGATCACGTCACCGCTCTTGAACTGCACGGCGCAGACCCGGCCTTCACCGTTGTCCATCAGCTCTTCGGTTTGCTCATTCAGGCGGAAGTGAATGCCGCGTGCTTCCAAGGCGCTTTGCAGCAGCTTACCGGCCGTGCGGTCGAGTTGGCGCTCCAGCAGCCAATCGGAAAGGTGCACCACGGTTACGTCCATGCCGCGCATTTTCAGGCCGTTAGCCGCTTCCAGGCCGAGCAGGCCGCCGCCGATGACCACGGCATGGTTGTGGGTTTTGGCGGTGTTGATCATGGCCTGGGTGTCGGCCACGTCGCGGTAGCCGATTACCCCGGCCAACTTGTTGCCAGGGATCGGCAGGATAAAGGGGGTGGAGCCGGTGGCAATGAGCAGGCGGTCGTATTCGGCGCTGCTGCCGTCGGAGGCTGTAACCACGCGTTTCTTACGGTCGACGCTGACCACTTTGCGGTTGAGCATCAGCTGGATGTTGTTTTCGGCATACCAGTTGAGGTCGTTGAGGATGATCTCCTCGAAGGTCTGTTCGCCGGCCAGTACCGGCGAGAGCAGGATGCGGTTGTAGTTCGGATGGGGTTCGGCGCCGAACACCGTAATGTCATAGAGATCGGGGGCGAGCTTGAGCAGCTCTTCGAGGGTGCGTACACCTGCCATGCCGTTACCGATCATCACCAGCTTGAGCTTCTGCATGCCGGCCATCTCCTGATTAAACACGCGCAAAACAAAAAAGGCGTCCCGCTAGTCACCTAGCGAGGACGCCTTTGTCCAAGTCCCGTTCTCTCGGGAAGTGCGACCCTCTTCGTTGAAGGTCGCGCTTTATTAAATTGTGTCAGTGACAATGCAGGTCGTGTGCCAACACATAGCGCGTGCTGTTTTGCAGGGCTTTAAGAGCGTTTGCCTGGTTGAAGGGGTGACTCTGGCACTCTCATGGTGCGCCGTGCGCTGGCGTGGTGCGTCTTGGCGGCAAGGTGCTGCCCTGAAAAACCGTGACCGTCACTGCGATGCCAGATCGGTCGCATGTGACGGCCCCATATGCGCAGCAGAGGTTCAGCGGCTGCCACGGACGTCGGTTGTGTAGATGGCATCCTCTACCGCAGTGCTTAACGCCTGGGTGGGAAGCGGAAGGGTCAGAAGGGCCAGAGCGAGTAGGCTGCTCAACAGCCCGGCGTGGCGGACATGGCTGCGCGTGGTTGGCATCGTGATTCCCTGCTTTTTTGTTGTTCTGCTTTAGGCCTAGCAGAGGATGTGCAGGCTGTCACGTGATGGCTGACTAAAAATTGACCAGTGTCTATGGCTGGTCCAGCCAGTTGACCTTGCTGAAGGTCGTGCTGAAGGACGCTGGCATCGGCACCACTTTACCCAATTTGTAGTTGAAAAAGACAAAGCCGGACTTGGCCATGGCCACCAGGTTGCCATCGGCTGGGCGGGTAATGCGAAAGGTGATATCGCCACCATATTTGTTGAAATCCATCACCCCGACCTCGAATAGCAACTGGTCGCGGGCATGGGCTTCGGCGCGGTAGGTAGTGGCCAGGTCGGTGACGATGATGCCAGTGCCATCTTCCTGGGTTTCGACGATGCCGAACTCGAACAGAAAACGTGCCCGGGCTTCGGAAATCATCGAAATCATCGAGTCGTTGCCCAGGTGATTGGCCGCGTTAATGTCGGTCACCCGCACCGTCAGGTGGGTGCTGTAGCAGAACTGGTCTTCGGGGAACTCAAGTTTCAGGCGGGCCATGCCAGCATCCGGTCGTCAGCGAAAGGTGGCGAATGTTAACCCCGTTCGTCTTTGCCGGGCAGCCGCTGATGCAGGCGGCGGGTAAAACAGTGATGATCTGCCGATCATCCTGATGGCATGGGGCAGGTTAAGCATGAAACTCGGACGATTGAGCATCGGCGCGCTGCTGATGCTGTTGTGCTTAGTGGATGTGCAGGCACAGGGGCTGCGCGATGCCCTGAGTGATCGACGCAGTGCCAAGAGCGCCGCGCAGCTTGGCGCAGAGCTGTTGGCCGATCTGCCTTATGGCACGCATGCGCGTCAGCGTCTGGATGTGTACCGCCCACTAAAGGCCAAGTCGGCACCGATTCTGCTGATGGTGCACGGCGGCGCCTGGGACAAGGGCGACAAACGCATGGACCGGGTGGTTGAGAACAAACTGGCGCGCTGGTTACCCCAGGGGTATCTGTTTGTCTCGGTGAACTATCGCCTGATTCCGGATGCGATGCCCGTGCAACAGGCCGAGGACATAGCCCAGGCGCTGAGCTACGTCCAGCAACATGCAACAGGCTGGGGTGGGGACCCGCAGCGCGTGGTGCTGTTGGGGCATTCGGCAGGTGCGCATTTGGTCAGCCTGCTCAGTGCTGCTCCTGAGATTGGCCAGGCTTATGCTGTAAAACCCTGGTTGGGCACTGTGGCACTCGACAGTGCGGCGTTTGATGTTGAACGCATTATGCGCGACAGGCACTACCGCCTGTATGACAAGGCGTTTGGCCAGGACCCGGCCTATTGGCGTGCTGCATCGCCCGTGCGGCGTTTGCAGCAAGCAGGCGCACCAATGCTGGCCGTCTGCTCCAGCAAACGCGAAGAAGCATGCCGTCAGGCGCAGGGCTTTGCCAAGCGAGGCAGTGAGTTGGGTATGCAGGTCACGGTATTGCCACTGGCGTTGTCGCACGGCGAGATCAATGCGCAATTAGGCATGCCGGGCGCCTACACCGATGCAGTGGAAACCTTCTTCCAGCGCATCGGTGCGACGCCTGCGCCCTAGGCTGCCGGGCGTTGCTGGCGCTGGTAGAGAAACTCCAGCACGGCGGTGCGGTAGGCGTGGTAGTGCGGGTCATTGGCCAGGGTCAGGCGATCCCGTGGGCGCGCCAGCTCGACCTTGACGATATCGCCCACGGTCGCAGCCGGGCCGTTGGTCATCATCACGATGCGATCGGAGAGCAGCACCGCCTCATCGACATCGTGGGTGACCATCACCACCGTGCTGTGGGTTTCGCCGACGATGCGCAGCAGTTCGTCCTGCAGGTGCGCGCGGGTCAGGGCGTCCAGCGCGCCGAAGGGTTCGTCCATCAACAGCACCTTGGGCTGCATGGCCAGGGCGCGGGCGATGCCAACGCGCTGCTTCATGCCGCCAGAGATTTCATTCGGGTGCTTGTAGGTGGCGTGGCTCAGGCCCACCATGGCCAGCGCCGCTTCGGTGCGCTCCTTGAGCTGGGCCTTGCTCTCCTTGCCGGCGAAGACCTTTTCCACCGCCAGGTAGACGTTGCCGTAGCAGGTCATCCAGGGCAGCAGGCTGTGGTTCTGGAACACCACGCCACGCTCCGGGCCAGGACCGTCGATCTCGCGGCCGTTGCAGATCAGACCGCCTTCGCTGGCCTCGAGCAGGCCGGCGATCAGGTTGAGCACGGTGGATTTACCGCAACCCGAATGGCCGATCAGGGTGACGAACTCACCCTTGACAATGCTCAGGTTGACGTCGGTGAGGGCCTGGAAGCGGCCTTTCTTGGTGCCGAAATGCTTGCCGACCTGAGTCAGCTCTACGAATTTATCCATGTTGCGGCTCCTTAGCGTGTCTGCTCAAGCTGGCCTGCTTTAGCTGGCGTAGTCGAAACGTTTGGCCAGCAGCAACAGCAGTTGCTCCAAAGCCAGGCCGACCAGGCCGACGATGATGATGGCGATCAGGATGTGTTCGACGTTGAGGTTGTTCCACTCATCCCACACCCAGAAACCCAGGCCCGTGCCGCCGGTGAGCATCTCGGCGGCGACAATTACCAGCCAGGCCACGCCAATGGCCAGGCGAATGCCGGTCATCAGGTGTGGCAACACGGCGGGAAACAGGATGCGTGTGAGCACCTTGAACTCCGAGAGCTTGAGCACCCGCGCCACGTTCAGATAATCCTGCGGCACGCTGGACACACCGGCGGCGGTGTTGAGGATGATCGGCCAGATTGAGCTGATGAAAATCACCCAGATCGACGCCGGGCCAGCCGCTTCGAACACCAGCAGACCAATCGGTAGCCAAGCCAGCGGCGAAACCGGACGCAGCAGGCTGATGATCGGCGAGAGCATGCTGGCCAAGAAAGCAAAGCGGCCGATGGCAAAGCCCAGCGGAATGCCCACCAACGCCGCCAAACCAAAGCCGATACTGACGCGGCCCAGCGAATGCAGGATATTCCAGCCGATGCCCATGTCATTCGGGCCGTTGTCATAGAAGGGGTTGGCAAACAGCTCCAGTGCCGCCGCCCAGGTACTGACTGGGCCTGGCAGACCCTCGCTTTTGCTCGCAATCAGCGCCCACACGCCAATAAACAGTGCGATGCCGAGTAATGGCGGCACAACCGCCTTGAGCAGGCTGCTCAGCGCCGTCACGCCTGGCAGCACCAGGCGTGACGCTTTGCTTGTTGGCGCAGGCAAGGGCAATGGGGTTTTCAGTGGTGCGTTCATCACGAACCTCCCAATCAGGCTTTAATCGCAAAAGAGTTGGCATAGGCAGCTGGCTCGGAGCCATTCCATACGTTGCCGTCGATCAGCATGCTGCTACGCAGCGAGCTGGCCGGCACAGGGATGTTCAACGCACTGGCGGCTTCTTTGTACAGCGCAACCTGGTTGACCCCGGCGGCGACGACGGGGTAATTCGGGTCTTCCTTGATCAGGCCCCAACGCTTGAATTGGGTCATAAACCACATGCCGTCGGAGTGATACGGGAAGTTCACCGTGCCGTTCTTGCAGAAGGCCATGGCGTGATCGTCTTTCCAGCTGTTGCCCAGGCCGTCCTCATACTGGCTGAGGAAGCGCGGCTCGATCACCTTGACCGGTGCATTGACGTAGGCCTTGCCGGAAATCAACTTGGCCGTGCTCTTACGGTTTTCCTCGCTGGCTTCGATAAACTGGCTGGCGTCCAGCACCGCCATGATCAGCGCGCGGGCCGCGTTGGGGTATTGCTCGATAAAAGTGCGGGTGGCACCGAGGACCTTTTCCGGGTGATCCGGCCAGATCTGCTGAGTCGTGACGGCGGTGAAACCAATCTTGTCGGCAATCGCCCGCGCGCCCCAGGGCTCACCGACGCAGAAGCCGTCCATATTGCCGACGCGCATATTGGCGACCATCTGCGGTGGTGGCACGACGATGGTTTTCACATCGCTCATCGGGTTGATGCCCAGGCTCGCCAGCCAGTAATACAGCCACATGGCGTGGGTACCGGTGGGGAAAGTCTGGGCGAAAGTCAGCGGGTTTCCGCCTTTTTTCACATGCTCGGCCAGTTGTGCACCGTTGGTGACGCCGGCCTCTTTGAGCTGTTTGGAGAGGGTGATGGCCTGGCCGTTCTGGTTCAGGCCCATCAGTACCGCCATATCCTTCTGCGGCCCGGCGATGCCCAGCTGCGCGCCATACATCATGCCGTACAGCACGTGGGCGGCATCCAGCTCGCCGGTATTCAGTTTGTCGCGCACACCGGCCCAGGAGGCTTCTTTACTCGGGGTGATGGTCAGGCCGTATTTCTCGCCAAAGCCCTGAGTAGCTGCGACTACGACCGAGGCGCAGTCGGTCAGCGGAATAAAACCAACTTTCAGCGCAGCCTTTTCCGGTGCATCGGAGCCGGCGGCCCAGGCCACGCTGCGCAGCGAAGCGGGTGCGCTCAGGCCAAGGGCGGCGACACCACCTAAGGTGCCGGCGACAGCTATCGAGGTTCTCAGAAAGTTACGGCGGCTGTGCAGGCTTAGGGCCTTCGAATCACGATCAGTCATAGGTCTGTCCTCTCTGGCCGATAAAACGGCTGAAACAAAAAACGGCGTCCGCCAGGCCACCTCTAATGAGGTGACCTGACGGACGCCGTTGTCCGTGATCCGCGGCTCACCGCCGTTGGTGGGCTGCGCAGGAATCTTGTGAGGACGATAGCAAAGGGCTTGCCAGCTTTACTGGGGTACGGCGGCTGACAACCGCCAGAACCCTCTGAAGCGGGCTCGAACGAGCCTTAGGTTGGTAGGCTTAAACGCTATAAATCATAGGGTTAAGCACAGTATTAAATGTTGGTTAGAAAAAAGTTTTCTTGCCGTAATGCCGTGCCATGCCGCAGACCAGCAGCGCTTTTAGTCATCTTATTGAGCCAATGTTGTGCATGGCTAAGCCGCTGCCAAGCGCTTTTGCTTCGCCTTGGTGCCGCCAGCCTAGGTGTGGATCACGCACCACAGCCTTAGCGGGACAGCGATTTGCCCTGAGTTTCCTCGACAAACTCCTTGAGCCAGCGCAGCACTTCCACCGCCTCCCAGCGCGAGGGGTCGAACATGGCGTAGGTCAGGCCCTGGTAGCCGACCACATCCAGCTGACGGTGATAGCCGGCACGCTGCAGCAAGGCTTCGATCTCGGCAAAACAGGTGTTGAAGTGCACCCGGGAAAACGGCGTTTTGCCCTCGGTGACGATGCCTTCAAGCTGCAATTCATTGACGGTGGCCCGGACTTTTTCCAAGGGCATGCGGTTTACGCTGTGTTTCAGCTGCAGTACGTCGAGCATCTGGGTACTCCTGTTAACGCCTTGTATGGGCCCGATCTGCCGGGCGGCATGGTTGGCTGGATGGCATGACCAAGGGTAATCGAAAAATACTGTACAAATAAACAGTATTCGATAATAGTAAGCCCAAGGCCATAACCGGCACCTACTCGATCACTCGCGCCATCTGCCCGCAAAGCCAATGGCCACAGGCACTGCAGAGGAGTCACTAACAATGCAACAGATGCTGATGACAATTGTGCTGTTGGGTCTTTTGGCCGGTTGTGCGCAACCCCAGCTTGATCAACCGAGGGCCAATGGCACCTACCTGGTGATTGAGAATGGCCAGGCCTGGGCGGTGCTGGTATCCGACGGCAAGCGTGTAGAAGAGCAGGGCACGGTGGTGGATGTGATCAGGCTGCCGAGCGAGGACTCTGCCGTGGCGGCCAGTTATGTGATCGAAACGGCCAATTGCGGCCGCGTGCAGTGGCTGAGCGAACGCTCGGATGCGGCAGATGGCATGACCAATCTGATGTCGCTGCACAGCAACAATCAACTGGGGCAGAGCGGCTGCGTCATTACCAGTGGTCTGAGCAAGGTTTGGACGGTGCTGGATTACTCCGGTTGAAACGAAAGAGGGCCCCCTAAGGTGCCCTCTATCTTCTGCTTACTCGTCGGCCTTGGCCTTCTTGCCGGGTATCAGGCCATCGGCGCGGAACATCGCCTTGATCCCGCGAATCGCCTGACGGATGCGGTCCTGATTTTCGATCAAGGCAAAGCGCACATGGTCATCGCCGTAATCGCCAAAGCCGATGCCCGGGGAGACGCAGACCTTGGCCTCCAGCAGCAGCTTCTTGGCGAATTCCAGTGAACCGAGCTGGGCGTACTGCTCAGGAATTTTCGCCCAGACATACATCGAGGCTTTCGGGTTTTCGACCATCCAGTCCAGCTCGTGCAAGCCTTTGACCAGCAGGTTGCGGCGCTGGCGGTATTGCTCGGCGATATCGCGCACGCATTGCTGATCACCTTCCAGCGCGGCAATCGCCGCCACCTGCAGCGGGGTGAAGGTGCCGTAGTCGTGGTAGCTCTTAATCCGCGCCAGGGCGCTGACCAGCTCCTGGTTACCGACCATAAAGCCGATGCGCCAGCCGGCCATGTTGTAGCTCTTCGACAAGGTGAAGAACTCCACGGCAATGTCCTTGGCACCCGGCACCTGCATGATCGACGGGGCTTTCCAGCCGTCGTAGACGATATCGGCGTAGGCCAGATCGTGAATCACCAGCACGTCATATTGCTTGGCCAGGGCCACCACACGCTCGAAGAAATCCAGCTCCACACACTGTGCAGTGGGATTGGACGGGAAGCCGAGGATCATCATCTTCGGCTTGGGAATCGACTCGCGAATTGCCCGCTCCAGCTCGGCGAAGAAATCCACGCCGGGAATCAGTGGCACTGAACGCACCTGGGCACCGGCGATGACCGCGCCGTAGATATGAATCGGGTAGCTGGGGTTGGGCACCAGAACGGTGTCGCCATGGTCCAGGGTCGCCAGCATCAGGTGCGCCAGGCCTTCCTTGGAGCCAATGGTAACGATGGCCTCGCTTTCAGGGTCGATCTCCACGTCGTAGCGATCCTTGTACCAGCGAGAGATGGCGCGGCGCAGGCGCGGAATGCCGCGTGAGGTGGAGTAGCCGTGGGTGTCTTCACGCTGGGCGACCTGCACCAGTTTTTCGACGATATGCGGCGGCGTGGCACCGTCCGGGTTACCCATGCTGAAGTCGATGATGTCTTCGCCACGGCGGCGCGCGGCCATCTTCAGTTCAGCGGTGATGTTGAAAACGTAGGGGGAGTCGATCGATGCGCGCAAAGCGGCGCGAAGCTTGGTCAGCCATGCTTTCCTCGGAGACGTAAGCGCCCGGAACCGTCCGAGCGACGTTGGCCAGTGTGCTGGCCAGGCGCGAAGATAAGCGCCGCGCTGCTTTTATGTCCAGCACAGCCAGGCGTCAGCACGGCATAACAGTGGTCGAACTCAGCTGCCGAGCATGTCGTGCATGGCGATGATCTGTTCAGCCACCTGCACCAGCTTCTGCTGGCGGCTCATGGCCTGGCGACGCATCAGTGTGTAGGCCTGTTCCTCGTCGCAGCTTTTCATCTTCATCAACAGGCCCTTGGCCACTTCAATGCGCTTGCGTTCGGCCAGCTGGGCATCGCGTGCCTGCAGTTGTGCACGCAACGCCTGGTCGCTCTCGAAACGGGCCATGGCCACGTCGAGAATCGGCTGCAGGCGCTGGGCATGGATGCCCTCGACGATATAGGCGCTGACGCCGCTCTGAATCGCCTGGCGCATCACGCCGGGGTCATGCTCGTCGGTGAACATGACAATGGTGCGCGGCTGGTCGCGGCTGACCAGCACCACCTGCTCCATGACATCGCGGCTCGGTGATTCGGTATCGATCAGGATCACGTCAGGGCGTGCTGCCTCGACCCGCTCCGGCAGATCGATGGTCAGACCAGATTCATCGATGACCTCGAAGCCTGCTTCGGTCAATGCTGTTTTCAGACGGCCAACTTTCTTCGCCGTGTCGTTAATCAGCATGATACGCAGCATCTCAGCAGCTCTCCTGCAGCGCGTCAGTGGGCACATCAACCCGTGCATGCAGTGCAAAGCTGCGGGCATAGCCGACCGGGTCAGTGCCGTCCCAGATCGGGCCATCCAGCAACTGGCTGCTGCGCATGGGCGCCGGTACGGCGATGCCGAGGGTGCTGGCGGCCTGCTGGTAGAGATCGAGTTGTTGCACCTGACGGGCGATAGCCAGGTAGTCCGGGTCATTACGCAGCAGACCCCAGCGGCGGAACTGGGTCATAAACCACATGGCGTCTGATAGATAAGGCATGTTCACCGCGCCCTGACCATGGAAGCGCAGTGGATGAGCGTCCAACCAGGCATGGCCGAGACCGTCCTGATAGTGGCCGAGAAAACGCGGTTGAATGGCCGACAGCGGTGCGTCTACATAATCCTGACCGCTGAGTAACTGGGCGGTGCTGCACTGGTTTTCCTCGCTCTCATCGATAAACCGACTGGCTTCCAGCACGGCCATGATCAGGGCGCGGGCGCTGTTGGGGTGCTGGCGGACAAAGGCACGGGTACAGCCCAGCACTTTCTCCGGGTGATTGGGCCAGATCGCCTGGATAGTGGTCAGGGTGCAGCCGAGGTTTTCTTCCACTGCTTTGGCAGTCCAGGGTTCGCCAACACAGAAACCGTCGATGCGTTGGGCCTTGAGGTGTTCGATCATCTGCGGCGGCGGCACGACCACGCTGTCGACATCGCGCAATGGATGAATGCCCTGGCTAGCGAGCCAGAAATACAGCCACATAGCATGGGTGCCGGTAGGGAAGGTCTGGGCGAAGGTCAGGCGTGCGGCATGCTGGTGCACATACTGGTTCAGTGCCTCACCGCTGGTCACGCCGGTGGCCTGCAGGGGCTGCGACAGGTTGATGCTCTGGCCGTTCTGGTTCAGCCCCATGAGTACAGCCATGTCGGTGGCAGGGGCGCCGCCCAGACCCAGTTGTACGCCATAGATCAAGCCGTAGAGACTGTGGGCAGCGTCCAGTTCACCGCTCAGCAGTTTATCGCGCAAGCCTGCCCATGAACGCTGCCGCTTCAGGTTTAGGGTCAGGCCATATTTTTCGGCAAAGCCCTGCGTTGCGGCGACAATCACCGATGCCGAATCGCTCAGGGCCATGAAGCCAATATTCAACACGGGCTTTTCCGGTGTATCGCTGCAGCTGATCAGGCGCTCATTCATGGTGCTTTCCTGGGCCCACACAGAAAGGTGCCGTGCCACTCGCGGCCCTCGCTTACGAGTGATACGACACCGTTGTCTTGTTGAAGCGTTTCCGCCGTTGGAAAGGCTGGTTGATGCTTAGCAATGCATATGCCACTTAGCCCTAGATACAACAAACCCCGCCGTGGCGGGGTTTGTTGTATGCGAAGTAACTCAGCGTTCCAGCATCTGCTTGACCGAGCTTTGCGGAATCTGCTGTTTGCGGCCTTCACTGTCAGTAAACTCGAGCATCCCGGTCCCTTTATCCAGGCGCGGTTTACCGTCACTGGTGAGCATCTGGCCGTCGGTGGTGCTGATGATGTATTCGCTGCTGCAGCCGGCAAGACAGGACATGCAGAGTGCAACAATGATCCAGTGCTTCATAAATAACTCCTTATGGTCTGTGGTGCGTTATTACACCCCCATGTCAGAAAGTAGCTGCTGGCTTTTGTTGCGCAAGGCAGGCATAAAGAAAAAGCCCCGCACAAGGCGGGGCTTTTTCATTTCAGCTAACGCTTAGACCTGAACAGCAGGGATCTTGGCGTTTGCCGCTGCTTCGCGGAACTCAGCGATCTGATCGAAGCTCAGGTAGCGGTAAACGTCGGCAGCCATGCTGTCGATGTTCTTCGCGTACGCCATGTACTCCTCGACCGTCGGCAGTTTGCCGAGAATCGAGGCGACTGCTGCCAGTTCGGCAGAAGCCAGGTACACGTTGGCGCCGTCACCCAGGCGGTTCGGGAAGTTACGGGTCGAGGTCGAGACGACGGTCGAGTTCGGCTCAACGCGTGCCTGGTTACCCATGCACAGCGAGCAGCCCGGCATTTCCATGCGCGCGCCAGCCTTGCCGTAAATGCCGTAGTAGCCTTCCTCGGTTAACTGATGAGCGTCCATCTTGGTCGGCGGCGACAGCCACAGACGCGTTGGCAGCTGCCCTTTGACCTGATCCAGCAGCTTGCCGGCAGCGCGGAAGTGACCGATGTTGGTCATGCACGAACCGATAAACACTTCGTCGATCTTCTCGCCCTGAACGGTCGAGAGCAGGCGGGCGTCATCCGGGTCGTTCGGTGCGCAGAGCACCGGCTCGTTGATGTCGGCCAGGTCGATTTCGATGACTTCGGCGTACTCGGCGTCCTTGTCGGCTTCCATCAGCTTCGGATCGGCCAACCAGGCTTCCATCGCTTGGGCGCGACGTTCCATGGTGCGCGCATCGCCGTAGCCTTCGCTGATCATCCAGCGCAGCAGGGTGATGTTCGAACGCAGGTACTCGGCAATCGCCTTTTCCGGCAGTTTGATGGTGCAACCGGCAGCGGAACGTTCGGCAGAGGCGTCGGACAGCTCGAACGCTTGCTCAACGGTCAGCTCGTCCAGGCCTTCGATCTCGAGGATGCGGCCGGAGAAGATGTTCTTCTTGCCTTTCTTCTCGACGGTCAGCAGGCCTTTCTGGATGGCCACGTAAGGGATGGCATGCACCAGGTCACGCAGGGTGATGCCCGGTTGCAGTTTGCCCTTGAAACGCACCAGTACCGACTCCGGCATGTCCAGCGGCATTACGCCAGTAGCTGCGGCGAAGGCAACCAGACCGGAACCGGCCGGGAAGGAGATGCCGATCGGGAAACGGGTGTGCGAGTCACCACCGGTACCGACGGTATCCGGCAGCAGCATGCGGTTCAGCCAGCTGTGGATGATGCCGTCGCCAGGACGCAGGGACACGCCGCCACGGGTGCGGATGAAATCCGGCAGGGTGTGGTGGGTGGTCACGTCGATTGGCTTCGGATAGGCCGCAGTGTGGCAGAAGGACTGCATCACCAGGTCAGCGGAGAAGCCCAGGCAGGCCAGGTCTTTCAGCTCGTCGCGGGTCATCGGGCCAGTGGTGTCCTGGGAGCCGACGGTGGTCATCTTCGGTTCGCAGTAGGTGCCCGGACGTACGCCTTTGCCTTCCGGCAGACCGCAGGCCTTGCCGACCATCTTCTGCGCCAGGGTGAAACCCTTGGTGCTGGCAGCCGGTGGCTCAGGCAGCTTGAACAGGTCGGTTGGGCCCAGGCCCAGCTCGGCACGGGCTTTCTCGGTCAGACCGCGACCGATGATCAGCGGAATACGGCCGCCAGCGCGGACTTCGTCGAGCAGTACTGGGGTCTTCATTTCGAAGGTGGTCAGTACTTCGTCGGTGCCGTGTTTGCAGACTTTGCCCGCATGCGGATAGAGGTCGATGACGTCGCCCATGTGCATGTTGGAAACGTCAAACTCGATTGGCAGAGCGCCGGCGTCTTCCATGGTGTTGTAGAAGATCGGCGCGATCTTGCTGCCGAAGCAGAAACCGCCCGCGCGCTTGTTTGGCACGTAGGGGATGTCGTCGCCGAAGAACCACAGCACCGAGTTGGTGGCGGATTTACGCGAGGAACCGGTACCGACCACGTCACCGACGTAGGCGATCGGGAAGCCTTGGCCGCGCATTTCTTCGATCTGTTTCATCGGACCGATGGCGCCTTGCGCATCAGGCACGATGCCGTCACGAGCCATTTTCAGCATGGCCAGGGCGTGCAGCGGGATGTCCGGACGCGACCAGGCGTCTGGAGCCGGCGACAGGTCGTCGGTGTTGGTTTCGCCAGTAACCTTGAACACGCGCAGGCTGATCTTGTCGGCCAGGGTCGGGCGGTTTTTGAACCACTCGCCGTCAGCCCAGGATTGCAGAACGCCTTTGGCGTGAACGTTGCCGTTCTTGGCTTTTTCCGCAACGTCGTGGAAGGCGTCGAACATCAGCAGGGTGTGCTTAAGTTGTTCGGCAGTCACGGCAGCCAGTTCGCTGTCATCCAGCAGGCTGACCAATGTGGCGATGTTGTAACCGCCTTGCATGGTGCCCAGCAATTCAACAGCGTGTTGCTTGCTGATCAGTGGGGAAGTGGCTTCGCCTTTGGCAATGGCAGAGAGGAAACCGGCCTTGACGTAGGCGGCTTCGTCGACGCCTGGCGGCACGCGGTTGGTGATCAGGTCGAGCAGAAAGGCTTCTTCGCCAGTCGGCGGGTTTTTCAGCAGCTCGATCAGGCCTGCGGTTTGTTCGGCGTTCAGCGGCTGGGGCACGATACCCTGAGCGGCACGCTCTGCTACATGTTTGCGATAGGCTTCAAGCACAGTTATTACCCTCATCAGTGGTCCCAAAGGGTTGTCCGGGACGCGATCCAGAAAACATCGAACCAGGCGCTTTGTGGCTTTATGGGCCGCTCAGCCGAGGTTGCGCTGTTTTCTTGCAGAAGCTGTTTTCAAAGTTTTACGCCGGCAGGACGGGCTTGATGAGGGCTGGTGCAGACGCTTGAAGGGTGGCTCAAGGGTCGGCACCAACATCGAACCTGCAGGATTGACTGTGCTCGTGACGCTTTGAAAACAGCTTCCAACGGACGTTGCTGCCTCTAAAAGGCCGGCCGATTCTACTGGAAAGCTTTCATAAAGTTAAGCCAAAGCCCCCGCTTATCTGGGGGTGATCTGCTTTAGACAAAGGGCTAAGATGCCAGCCTGTTTTGCCAGCCACCGTACCTGCCGTTATGTCCAATCAGCGTATCAAAACCCCTTGTGTAGGCCTGTGTTCCACTGTGTACGGTGATCTGGTCTGCCGTGGCTGCAAGCGCTTTCACCATGAGGTAACGCACTGGAACGGTTATAACGACGAAGAAAAGCACGCAGTCTGGATGCGTTTGGAAGTGTTGCTGGTGCAGGTTATGACCGCCAAAGTCGAGGTTTTTGACCCGCTGCGCTTGCGCGCTCAGTTGGAGCAGCGGCAGATTCGCTTTGTAGCGCAACAATCGCCTTATTGCTGGGCCTATCAGTTGATTGCCCGCGGCGCACGGGTGATCAGTCAGCTGGAAGCCTACGGCATGGTGCTGCTACCGGAGTTTCGTGACTGGGCCTTACCAGAGTTGCGTGATGCCATTGACCGCGAATTCTTTCTGCTTTCCGAGGCGCATTACGAGCGCTACATCGCGCCGCGTTTTCTCAGTGAGGGCCTGCAAGCCCGGATATGAACCGCTGGTAATACGGAAAAGCCGCCAATGGGCGGCTTTTCCGTTGCTGGGCGGCCTTAGCGTTGGGCGACCAGGTCTTCCAGATGAGCAATGATGTCGTCTGGCTTGAGCACCAGGATGTCACTCTCCAGTGAATCGAGAATCACCTCGGCCGTGTTGCCGATCAGTGCACCGGACAGCCCGGTTCGTGCCACGGTGCCAATCACGGTGACCCCCGCATTGAGTTCGCGAGCGGTGTGCGGGATCAGTACATCGGCCGGGCCTTCGGCGACATGCAGGCGCTCATCGCTGATCTCGTATTCGGCCTGGAAGGCCTTGCATTGCTCGCGGTAGCGCGCTTCGATGGTCTCCCGCAGCTGGAAGGTTGGGTCGGCTGCCGAGAGCATGGGCGCCGGGTGTGCGCTGATCACATGCAGTTCGGCTTTGGCCAGGGCAGCGATGTCGAAACCATGGCTGACAATGCTGGTGTGCAAGGTGCGGTGTTCGCCATCGGCATTGCCAACATCGACCGCCGCCAGAATCACGCTACCGGCCCAGGGTTTATCGGTTTTCACCATCAGCACCGGAGCTGGGCAGTAGCGCAGCAGTTTCCAGTCATCCGGCGTCAGTAGGGCCTTTTTCAGCGGGTTGTCGGGGAAGTGCTGCTTGATCACCAGGCCGCAGCCCTCAGCTTGCTGCACGTTGACGATGGTCTGGTGCGGGTTTTCATGCCAGGCCTGTTGACCGGAGGCGCTGAACCCTTCGCTATTGAGCAGGCCAGTGAGATCGCGCAGGTAGCCGCTGTGATCACTCTTTTTGTCGCACACCAGTAAGTGCAGGTGCGACTGCGTCACCCCGGCAATTAGCTTGGCGCGTTTGAGCGCCAAGTCTTCGGCGTGATTGGGCTCCATTACCACCAGGATGCTGCGTATAGCTTGCATGATCATCTCCATGTGCAATCAGTTGAACTGCTTATCACTATAGATCGCCGTCAGTTGCCCTGTGCTTGACCAATGTCAATCCAGTGGCTGTTGGCGCGCTCATTCGTATAATGCTCGCCTATTAGCCGCACCACTCAAGCCCGCCCATTTTTGTGAATTTATGTATCTGTTAGCCGAAATCGACGAATTGCTACGCTGTTTTGCACTTCAGGCCGCGCTTTGTCCGGTAGTGGGTGTCCCGTCATGAACTTACCGGAGATTCACGAATTTCTCGGTTGCCGCACGCCGGATGCCTGGATCACCGCCGCCTTGGCTGATCAGCAGACGCTGCTGATTGACCACAAGAACTGCGAGTTCAAGGCCGCCAGCACGGCGTTGAGTTTAATGGCCAAGTACAGCACCTATGTTGACCTGCTCAACGCCATGTCGCGCCTGGCCCGTGAGGAGCTGGTGCATCACGAGCAGGTGTTGCGCATCATGAAGCGCCGCAAGATCGGCCTGCGCCCGGTGTCGGCGGCCCGTTACGCCTCGGGGCTGCGCAAAGTGGTGCGCACCCACGAGCCGCATAAGCTGGTGGATACCCTGGTGGTCGGTGCGTTTATCGAGGCGCGTAGCTGCGAGCGTTTCGAGGCTCTGGTGCCGCATCTGGATGAAGAGTTGGGTAAGTTCTACTTCGGTTTGCTGAAAAGCGAAGCGCGGCATTTTCAAAATTATCTGAAGCTGGCTTACCAATACGGCGATGCCCGTGATGTTGATCAGGCGATTGAACGGGTGAGGGCGGTGGAGCGTGAACTGATCGAGTCGCCGGACACCGAGTTTCGCTTTCACAGCGGTGTGCCGCCGCGCTAAAGCAAAAAGCGCCCAATCGGGCGCTTTTTGGGTGGGCGAGGGTGTGTTGTTTACTGCTGTACTTTCAGATCCAGCGACAGGTCGCGCGCGGCCTTGGTCGCCAGCACTCCCATCAGCTGGCTGATTTCATCCTGGCGGCTGCTGGCGCCATCGCTACCGCCGCCCATCATCACGCTCGGAACCGGTGCTTGAGCAGCCGCTTCGGCCCAGACCTTGTTGATCGCGATCAATGCATCCAGTTTGGGTTGCAGCGCGCCGTCCGCCTTGATCACCGCTTCGCGGGCATGGGCTTCAGCGTCGGCGGTGATCTTGGTGGCGTCGGCGGTGATGGCGGCCTTGTCGCGCAGCAGTTCGGCGGTTTGTTTCTCGATTTCGGCGCGGCCTTTTTCCCGCTCGGCGTTGATGATCGCCAGTTGCTTCTCGGTTTCTGCCTGGGTGGTGCGTTCAATCTGGTCGCGCAGGGTTTCCTGGCGGCGCGCTTCCACTTCCTTTTCACCGCGGGCAGTTACCAGCAGCTTCTCTTCTTCTTCCTTCAGGCGGTTCTGCCGCGCCACGGCCAGCTCAGCCAGGGCTTGCTGCACCTTTACCATGCGCTGCTTGTACTGCGGGTTGGGGTCAACGTTGGTGATGCGCGCCTCCACCACTTCCACACCGTATTTGCGGAACTGCTGCTGCTTGCGGACTGGGATGCCTTTGCTGTCCATGACCTTCTCGGTGACGAACTGACTGGCGTTGTTGTCGCCGAACACGCCCTGTTCGGTACCGGCCTGCAGGATTGCGGTTTGAGTAGGCTGGTGGCCACGCGGACCACGCACTTCCTTGCGTTTGATCAGGTACAGGCCGTCATTCAGCTGGTTTTCAAACTCAGCGGCGAACTCGCTGCGTGCGCCGGCATAGAAGTCGTCAGCGCTCATCAGCGACGCTGTGGCCTGCAGTGTTTCTTTAATGGCCGGAACCAGGGCTGTTTTGATGAAGTTCTCCGGGTTGCGATATTCCTGGGCGATTTTCAGGAATTGCTCACCCGCAGGCAGGCGGAAGCGCGCAGAAGACTCGACTTTGGCGTCAACGTTGCCGAGAAACACGATAGGGAAGGCTTCAATGGTCGCGCCGAGCGAGTCGTTGTCACTGCTGTCGTCGATGGCCAGGGCTTCGGTCAGTACCGATTGCACGCTGAGGGCTTTTTTCCAGGCGGTGGCACGGCCGAACCATTTGGTCGCGTAGCCCACATCATCGACGACCTTTTCCTCACCAAAAATGGTGCGTACGTGGGTGGCGAAACCGGCTTCGTTATAGAAGAACACGCTGTTGAAGCTGACAAAGCCCACGGCAACCAGCGCGGCGGGGGCAATGGCATATTTGAGGATGTGTTCCTTGCTGATCAACATGATCGGTCCCTGATGGCGTTTTGAGGGCGTCGATGCTGATGATCGGCGAATCGTCCGTCAAGAGGGGGCGCTCAGCGCTTTGTGCGCACCGTCAAAGTTTCACGCAGGTTCAAGATCGAAGGCGCTTTGCCGCAAGCCTTGGCTGTCGACCTGCAGTGCCCACCCCTGCTTGTCCCAGTCGCCAAGCACAATGCGTTGCGCCGCCTGGCCGTTCACCTGCAGGTCATGGGTGGCCGGGCGATGGGTGTGGCCGTGAATCAGTGTGCGCACACCGTGCTCGGCCATGATGCGCGGTACTTCGTTCGGGGTGACGTCGACAATTTCGCTGGCTTTCATCCGCGTCTGGGTGCGGCTTTCATTGCGCAGTTTACGCGCCAGCTTCTGTCGGGTGCGCAGGGGCAGATTGCGCAGAATAAACAGCGAGAGCGGGTTGCGCAGCCAACGGCGCAGCTTCATGTAGCCCACGTCCTGGGTGCACAGGCTGTCGCCGTGCATCAGCATCACGCGCTGGCCATTCAGTTCGATCACACTGGGGTCGGGTAGCAGAGTGCAGCCTGCTTCGCGGCAGAACGCTTTGCCGATCATGAAGTCGCGATTGCCATGCATCAGGTAGATGCGTGTGCCGCACTCGCTGAGTTGGCGCAAGGCCTGGGCAATCGTGCGCTGGAAAGGGGTGATGGCATCGTCGCCAATCCACACTTCAAAGAAGTCACCCAGGATGTACAGCGCCTGAGCCTGGATCGCGCGGGTTTCAAGAAAATGCAGAAACGCCCGGCTGATATCCGGGCGCTCCTGTTCAAGATGCAGATCGGAGATCAGTAGAATCACTCAACGATCTCGGCACGCTCGATGACTACATCATCAACCGGTACATCCTGGTGACCGGATTTGCTGGTGGTGGCAACAGCCTTGATGGCGTTGACCACGTCCATGCCTTCCACCACTTCACCGAACACCGCATAGCCCCAGCCCTGAACGGTCGGCGCGCTGTGATTGAGGAAGCTGTTGTCGGAAACGTTGATAAAGAACTGCGCGGAGGCCGAATGCGGCTCCATGGTACGGGCCATGGCCACGGTGCCGATCTTGTTGGCGACGCCGTTGTTGGCTTCGTTCTTGATCGGGGCACGGGTGGTTTTCTGCTTCATGCCCGGCTCAAAACCGCCGCCTTGGATCATGAAGTTGCTGATCACGCGGTGGAAAACGGTGTTGTCGTAGTGACCTTCTTTAACGTATTGCTTGAAGTTGGCCACGGTTTCCGGGGCTTTGTCTTCGAACAGGTTGAGGGTGATAACGCCGTGGTTGGTGTGCAGCTTGATCATGGAGGTAATCGCTCTGTCGATAAATCCGTGAGACGCCGAATTTCCAGCAAAGGGCATTGCGGCGGCTCTTGGGCCTGTCAGGGGGTTGACAGCTTCGGCTATGATAAGCGCTTTGTATAAGCCGGCCTACCCTGAGAGCCTGTCCACAACCTACTGCGCGTTGGCTAAATGGCGTTGAAAGCCGCCTCGGAATGCTCATTTACAGTCGTAAACTCCGCTTCCTCGGCTATTTTCGCCACCGTTTAGCTCTAGCTCGCAAGGTTGTGAACAGGCTCTGAATCGTGCCCCGCACTCGCCAAGGACCCCATGAGCAAGCCAGAAACCGTCGCCGCCGCTAATTTCCTTCGCCCCATCGTCCAGGCCGACCTGGATTCCGGCAAACACGCGAAAATCATCACCCGTTTTCCGCCGGAGCCCAATGGCTACCTGCATATTGGTCACGCCAAGTCGATCTGCCTGAACTTCGGCCTGGCCAAAGAGTTTGGTGGCGAGTGCAACCTGCGCTTTGACGACACCAACCCGGCCAAGGAAGACCAGGAATACATCGACGCGATCAAGAGCGACGTGCAGTGGCTGGGCTTTCAGTGGGCGGGCGAGGAGCGTTATGCCTCCAACTATTTCGACCAGCTGCATGCCTGGGCCATCCAACTGATCAAGGCGGGTAAGGCCTTTGTCTGCGACCTGAACGCAGAAGAAATGCGCGCTTACCGCGGTAACCTCACCGAGCCGGGCAAGAACAGCCCGTTCCGAGAGCGCAGCGTCGAGGAAAACCTTGATCTGTTCGCCCGTATGAAAGCGGGCGAGTTCGCCGATGGCGCTCGTTCGCTGCGCGCGAAAATCGACATGGCCTCGCCGAACATCAACCTGCGTGACCCGATCCTCTATCGCATTCGTCATGCTCACCACCACCAGACCGGTGACCAATGGTGCATCTACCCGAGCTATGACTTCACCCACGGTCAATCGGACGCCATCGAAGGCATCACTCACTCGATCTGCACCCTGGAGTTTGAGGATCACCGTCCGCTGTATGAGTGGTTCCTGGCGCAATTGCCGGTGCCGGCGCAGCCGCGTCAGTACGAATTTGCGCGCTTGAACCTCAATTACACCATCACCAGCAAGCGCAAGCTCAAGCAGTTGGTTGACGAGAAGCACGTCAATGGTTGGGACGACCCGCGCATGTCGACCCTGTCGGGCTTCCGCCGTCGCGGCTACACCCCGGCGTCGATCCGCGCCTTCTGCGACATGATTGGTGTCAACCGCGCTGGCGGCGTGGTCGATATTGGCATGCTGGAGTTCACCATTCGTGATGACCTGGACGCCAATGCAGCACGCGCCATGTGCGTGCTGAAACCGCTAAAAGTAGTGATCACCAACTACCCGGAAGGCCAGGTCGAGAACTTAGAGCTGGCGCGCCACCCCAAGCAGGACATGGGCGTGCGTGTATTGCCGTTCAGCCGCGAAATCTATATCGATGCCAGCGACTTCGAAGAAGTCCCGCCGGCCGGCTTCAAACGCCTGATTCCGGGCGGCGAAGTGCGACTGCGCGGCAGCTACGTGATTCGCGCCGATGAGGCGATCAAGGATGCCGACGGCAATATTGTCGAACTGCGCTGCAGCTACGACGAAAACACCCTGGGCAAAAACCCGGAAGGCCGCAAGGTCAAAGGCGTGATTCACTGGGTGCCAGCGGCTGAAAGCGTTGAGTGCGAAGTGCGCCTGTACGACCGCCTGTTCCGCTCCGCCAATCCGGAGAAGGACGAAGAGGGCGGCAGCTTCCTCGACAACATCAACCCGGATTCACTGGTGGTGCTCAAGGGTTGTCGTGCCGAGCCATCCCTGGCTGAGGCTGCACCGGAAGAGCGCTTCCAGTTTGAGCGCGAAGGCTACTTCTGTGCCGACATTAAGGACAGCAAGCCAGGTGCACCCGTCTTCAACCGTACCGTAACGCTGCGCGATTCCTGGGCTTAATCAAGCCGGACGCGTCATAGACCGGGCCAGCGCACTGGCCCGTGGTTTTCCAAGGAACCCCGATGCTCTCGATCTACAACACGCTGACCAAAAGCAAAGACGTCTTTAAACCGCTGGTGGGTAACCAGGTGCGCATGTATGTGTGCGGCATGACGGTTTACGACTTCTGTCATATCGGTCACGCGCGGGTGATGGTGGCGTTTGATGTGGTGACTCGCTGGCTGCGCCACCGTGGCTATGAAGTGACCTACGTGCGCAATATCACCGACATTGACGACAAGATCATCAAGCGCGCCAATGAGAACGGCGAACCGTTTGAAGCGCTGGTTGAACGTATGATCGCGGCCATGCACGAAGACGAGGCGCGGCTGAATGTGCTGCGTCCCGATCAGGAGCCGCGTGCCACCGGGCATATCGCCGGTATGCACGCAATGATTCAGACGCTGATCGACAAGGGGTATGCCTATGCGCCTGGCAATGGTGATGTGTACTACCGGGTGGGCAAGTTTGTCGGATACGGCAAGCTGTCGCGCAAGAAGATTGAAGACCTGAAGATCGGTGCGCGCATTGAAGTCGACGAAGCCAAGCAGGACCCGCTGGATTTCGTCCTGTGGAAAGGCGTCAAACCCGGCGAACCAAGCTGGGAATCGCCTTGGGGTGCCGGCCGTCCGGGCTGGCATATCGAGTGCTCGGTGATGTCGACCTGCTGCCTGGGCGAGACTTTCGATATTCACGGTGGCGGACCGGATCTGGTATTCCCGCACCACGAAAACGAGATCGCTCAGAGCGAGGCGGCTACTGGCAAGCTCTACGCCAATGCCTGGATGCATGCCGGCGCGGTGCGCGTGGACGGCGAGAAGATGTCCAAGAGCCTGGGCAACTTCTTCACCATTCGTGAGGTGCTGGAGAAGTATCACCCGGAAGTGGTGCGCTACCTGCTGGTGTCCAGCCACTACCGCAGCCCGATCAACTATTCCGAAGACAGCCTGCGCGAAGCCAAAGGTGCGCTGGAGCGCTTCTATAACGCACTCAAGGGCCTGCCTGATGCTACACCGGCGGGTGGCGAAGCTTTTGTCGAGCGCTTTGCGGCAGCGATGGATGATGACTTCAACTCGCCGGAAGCCTGCGCGGTGTTGTTCGAGCTGGCCCGCGAGATCAACCGTCTGCGTGAAAGCGATGTGCAGGCTGCTGCTGGTCTGGCCGCGCGCTTGAAGGAGCTGGCTGGAGTGCTGGGTGTGTTGCAGCTGGAGCCTGAAGCCTTTCTGCAGGCCGGTGCTACCGGTAAGGTCGATGCGGCCGAGGTGGAGGCATTGATCGCTGCGCGTCTGCAGGCCCGCACCGAGAAGAACTGGGGCGAGTCCGATCGTATTCGCGATCAGCTCACCGCCATGGGCGTAGTACTGGAAGACGGCAAGGGCGGTACTACCTGGCGCCTGGCTGATTGAGTCGCTGAGCCTTCCTGAGGCAAACAAAAAGCCCGCTCAATGAGCGGGCTTTTTGTTTGCCGATAGCGCAAGGGTCAGACGATCACACCCTGGCTGCGCAGGTAGTCGTCATAGCTGCCGCTGAAGTCGGTCACGCCGTTGTCCGACAGCTCGATGATGCGCGTGGCCAGGGAGCTGACGAACTCGCGGTCGTGACTGACGAAGATCAGCGTGCCCGGGTAGTTTTCCAGTGCCAGGTTGAGCGCCTCGATGGATTCCATGTCGAGGTGGTTGGTCGGTTCGTCCATCAGCAGCACGTTGGGCTTCTGGCAGGCCAGTTTGCCGAACAGCATGCGGCCTTGCTCACCACCGGACAACACCTTGACCGACTTCTGGATTTCATCGGAGGAGAACAGCATGCGGCCCAGTGCAGCGCGAATGTTCTGCTCGCCCTGGGTCCACTGGCCCATCCACTCAAAGAGGGTGTCATCGGCTTCGAAATCGTGGGCGTGGTCCTGGGCGTAGTAGCCCAGTTCGGCACTGTCGGTCCATTTTACCGTGCCGGCGTCCGGGGTCATTTCACCGACCAGGGTGCGCAGCAGGGTGGTCTTACCGATGCCGTTAGGGCCGATGATCGCCACGCGCTCGCCGGCTTCGATGGTGAAGCTGAAATTCTTGAACAACACCTTGTCGTCGAATGCCTTCGACAGCTTGTCGAGGGTTACCGCCTGGCGATGCAGTTTCTTATTCTGATCGAAGCGGATAAACGGGCTGACGCGGCTGGATGGTTTGACCTCGGCCAGCTGGATCTTGTCGATCTGCTTGGCGCGGCTGGTGGCCTGCTTGGCTTTCGAGGCGTTTGCCGAGAAGCGGCTGACGAAGGTCTGCAGCTCGGCGATCTGTGCCTTCTTCTTGGCATTGTCGGCCAGCAGTTGCTCGCGCGATTGGGTCGCAGCGGTCATGTACTCGTCATAGTTGCCTGGGAACAGGCGCAGCTCGCCGTAATCCAGGTCGGCCATGTGGGTGCAGACCGAGTTAAGGAAGTGGCGGTCGTGGGAAATGATGATCATGGTGCTGTTGCGCGCCGTGAGGATGTTTTCCAGCCAGCGGATGGTGTTGATGTCCAGGTGGTTGGTTGGCTCGTCGAGTAGCAGCACATCCGGGTCGGAAAACAGCGCTTGGGCCAGCAATACGCGCAGTTTCCAACCAGGGGCCACTTCGCTCATCGGGCCGAAATGCTGTTCCAGCGGAATACCCAGGCCCAGCAGCAACTCGCCAGCCCGTGACTCGGCGGTGTAGCCATCCATTTCGGCGAACTCGCCTTCGAGTTCACCGACTTTCATACCGTCTTCTTCGCTCATTTCAGTCAGCGAATAGATGCGGTCACGCTCGGCCTTGACCTTCCACAGCTCGGCATGGCCCATGATCACGGTGTCGATTACGTTGAATTCTTCGTAAGCGAACTGGTCCTGGCGCAATTTGCCCAGGCGCACATTCGGCTCCAGCATCACCTGACCTGCGGAGGGTTCCAGATCACCACCGAGAATTTTCATGAAGGTCGATTTACCGCAGCCGTTGGCACCGATCAGGCCATAGCGGTTGCCGTTATTGAACTTCACAGACACGTTTTCAAAGAGCGGCTTGGCGCCGAATTGCATGGTGATATTTGCGGTTGAAATCAAAATACTTACCTATCAAGGGCTTAGCGGCGGCTGATTTTGTCCTTGGGCCACGCTTGGGGCAGTTTTAAGCTTATTCAGCTCGTCCCAATCGTTCCGAGAGTTAAGCCAGCGCGCATACGTAGACAGCAGCATCTGAACGCTATGGCCAAGTTGCTGAGCGATAAAGGCGGGGTTCATTCCGGACATTAGGCACATTGTCGCATAGGTGTGACGGCAGTTGTATGGCGGCCTGTAGCCGATACCCAACGCGTTCAGGGCTGGACGCCACTGGTGATGCAAATCAGACGTCTGCTTTGCGAGCTCGTTGTTCTTTGATGGCGGGAAGATAAACGGAGTACCGGTGACTTTTCCCGCACTTTTTCTCCGGCGCTCTGCGTATTCCTCGGCATCGCCTAGGGGCGATTTAGAGACAAAAAAATCTGTCCACTTTATTTCACTGCTCAGAGCATCAGCACAGCAATGCATGCTTCATAGGTTCGTGCTATGAAAGGCTCTACCGATTTTCAGCGCCGCACGCACAGAACTCCGGGAGTGTGTGCGTCGCTCATTTTTGCTCGTGCTTGAGTAAGGAAACCCGAGATGAAGCTAATTAAGACATTCCTGTTCTGCGGTTATGCCTGCAGCCTGGTCATGGTAGTGACGGGGTGTCAGGAGGAAATACAAACGACGGAGGCGCCGCGTCCCGTGCGCGCGGTCATTGCGAAGGCTGTCTCCATCGGCGATGAGGTCGCCCAAACGGGCGAAATCCAGGCGAATGTCGAAACTAACCTCGGCTTCCGCATCGACGGCCGCGTCGCGACCCGTATCGCGGAGATCGGCATGAGTGTCGTCAAGGGGCAGGTTCTGGCGACACTCGATCCGAGCGACGTTCAGAACGAAGTGCTGACCGCCGAGGCCGAGGTGAAGAGTGCCGAGGCAGTGGAAGGATTAGCGAAGTCGGAGCTTGATCGACAGCGCACCCTCTTCGCCAAGCAGTTCGTCGCGCGGGCGCGGGTCGAGGAAGCCGAGGCCAACTGGCGTGCCTCCAACGCCAAGCTCAATGTCGCCAGAACGGGACTGCAGACCGCCCGCAACAAGCTGACCTACACCGAGCTCCGTGCGCCCGACGACGCCATCGTCAGCGCGGTCCTGGTCAATGCCGGTCAGGTCGTCGATGTCGGTCAGCCGGCGATCAAGCTGTCTTCCACCCATGAACGCGATGCCGTCTTCAACGTGTCCGAGCGGATCTACACCAGCGTGCCCTCCGACGTGCAAGTCGAAGTGGCGCTCCTATCCGATCCCTCAGTCAAGGTGATCGGCCGGCTCCGCGATGCCAGTCCGACTGCGGACCCGGCGACCCGCACTTATCGTGTCCGTATCGCGCTGCCCGATGCTCCCGATACCATGGCACTGGGCGCCACGGTAACAGGGCGTCTGATCCTGCCCGGCAAGTCGCTCATCATCCTGCCGTCCTCGGCCTTGACGAGCGAGGCTGGCAATCCTGCGGTGTTCGTGGTCCATCCCGCTCGCCAGGAGCTTGTCCGTAAACCGGTGGTGGTGGCGCGCTACACGGCAACGCAAGCGTTGGTCGAGTCCGGGCTCAGCGAAGGCGATGCTGTGGTCACCGCAGGTGTGAGCAAGCTCAGGCATGGCCAGAAAGTCACCTATGATGCCCGCGAGGTGGCCAAATGAGTTCGAGCAAGACAGGTCCGCAAGGGCAGAGCGGCTTCAATCTCTCGGCCTGGGCGATCGCTCAAAAGCCGCTGATCTTCTTCCTCATGCTGATCACGCTGCTCGGCGGCGCGATGAGTTATTCGAAACTGAGCCGCAACGAAGACCCTGCCTTCACCATCAAGACCATGGTGGTGGCCGCACGCTGGCCCGGCGCGAACATCGATGACACGACGAAGCTGCTGACCGATCGCCTGGAGAAAAAGCTCGAAGAGACCCCCTGGCTCGACCGGCTCGACAGCTACACGCGCCCGGGCGAGACGGTGATCATGGTGAACCTGCGCGACGATGCGCCGGCAGACATTGTTCCCGACGCCTGGTACCAGGTGCGCAAGAAGATGGCCGATATCGCCGTGACCCTCCCCAGCGGGGTCCAGGGTCCGTTCTTCGACGACGAATTCGGCGACACCTATGGCCAAATCTATGGGTTTACGGCCGAGGGATTCTCGGATCGGGAGTTGCGCGACTACCTCGAGGGCGTGCGTGCGGAATTGCTGCGCATCCCGAACATCGGCAAGGTGCAGCTCCTGGGCGTGCAGGAGGAACAAATTGCCGTCGAATTCTCCATCAGTCTACTGGCGGCCTACGGCCTGGACGAGCAGGCGGTGCTGAGGGCTCTGAGTGCTCAGAACGCTGTCAGCCCCGCTGGAACGATGCGCCTGGCAGACGACAAGATCGCCCTGCGCGTCAGCGGTAGCTTCGAATCCGAGGAGAGTCTGCGGGCCATGACGCTGCGGGCGAACGACCGGTTCGTGCCGCTGACTGAGCTGGCCACTATCCGACGTATCCCGGCCGACCCGCCATCGCCGCAGTTCCGCGTCAACGGCGAGAAGGCCCTCGGCGTCGCCATCTCCATGGCTTCCGACGGCAACCTGCTTGAATTCGGGGAAGCGGTGCGAGAGCGCATGGACGAGGTAGGGCTGGCGTTGCCCCACGGCATCGAGATGCGTCTGGTTGCAGACCAATCGACCGTTGTTAAGCAGGCCGTGAGCGGTTTCCTGAAGGTGCTGGCCGAAGCGATTGCGATCGTGCTCGCCGTCTCGTTCCTTTCGCTCGGCGTCCGCGCCGGCCTCGTCGTCAGCATCTCGATCCCGTTTGTCCTGGCATTGACCTTCATCGGTATGGAACTCACCGGCATTGGCCTGCAGCGCATCTCGCTAGGTGCGTTGATCATCGCCCTTGGCCTGCTCGTCGACGACGCGATGATCACTGTCGAGGCGATGATTGGAAAGCTGGAGGAGGGCTGGAGCCTCAAGCGAGCGGCGAGCTTCGCCTACGACTCGACTGCCTTCCCAATGTTGACGGGCACGCTGGTGATGATCGCTGGCTTCATCCCGGTCGGATTCGCCGCTTCGAGCGCGGGTGAATACTGTTATTCGATGTTTATGGTGGTATTGATTTCGCTGTCCGCATCCTGGGTGGTCGCAGTCCTTTTCTCGCCCTTGCTCGGCACCTTGCTTCTGCCGAAATCCCTACCGAATCATGGCCATGGCCATGGCCGGATCATGGGGCTCTACCGGCGCGCCTTGTCATGGGCTCTGCAGCATCGCGCGATCACGCTTGCCTCGGCTGGTGTGGCCTTCGCGCTGTCGCTTTTCGCCTCGGGCCAGCTCGAACAGCAGTTCTTCCCGCCCTCCGACCGGCCGGAGCTCCTGGTCAGCCTGACGCTGCCGCAGAACGCGTCGCTGGAGGCGACGGAGCGGGAGGCACTGAAACTCGAGAAACTGCTCAAGGAGGACGCCGGTGTCGAGCTGTTCTCGACCTATGTCGGTTCCGGTGCCATACGCTTCTACCTCCCTATGGAGGTGCTGCTGCAGAACGACAATGTGACCCAGGCGGTGGTGGTGACCAAGGGCATTGAGGAACGTGACGCACTGCAGGCCAAGCTCGCCGGGCTGTTCAAGACGGAATTCCCGGGACTCATCGCGCGGGCGACGCCACTCGAGCTCGGCCCGCCGGTCGGCTGGCCCCTCAAATACCGCGTCACGGGACCCGACCAGAGCAAGGTGCGTGACCTGGCCGGAGAGCTTGCCAACCTGCTCTCGACAAACACGGATACCCGCGAGGTGCATCTGCTGTCGGGTGAACCGCAACGGAGCATCATCGTCGCCATCGATCAGACGCAGGCACGGGCGCTGGGGCTTTCCTCCGAGGAGATCGCCAGTGCCATGGCGTTGATCTTCTCTGGCATGACCGTGACCACTGTGCGCGACCAGGATCGTCTCGTTGACGTGGTCGTCCGCGCGCAGATCGGTGAGCGCACCAACCTCGCGACTCTGGCTAACCTGCAGATCCGCTCGGCCCATGGGGTTGCCGTCCCGCTGTCGCAGATCGCCAGGCTCAGCTACGGCGTCGAGGATCCGATCATCTGGCGGAGGCAGCGTCTCCCGCTGGTCACCGTTCAGGGCGACGTTCGTGAGGGCGTCGAGGCGGCGACTGTCGTACAGGCGCTCGAGCCCGCCGTCGCGCATTTCGCCGCCGGCCTGCCCAAGGGCTACAAGGTCGAAACCGGCGGTGCCGTCGAAGAAGCCGCGAAGGGAAGCGCTTCGCTGGCCGCCGTACTGCCGTTGACTGCCCTCGTGATGTGCGTGCTGCTGATGCTGCAGCTCCGCAGTTTCTTGCGGATGTTCCTCGCCCTGGCGATGGCACCGTTCGGCCTGATCGGAGTGGTCCTGGCCATGCTGCCGACCGGAACGCCCATGGGTTTTGTGGCGCAGCTCGGGGTCATCGCCCTGGTCGGCATGATCGTCCGCAACGCCATCATCCTCATTGAGGAAGTAGACATCAATGTCGGCGCGGGCCAGTCGCCGCGCGAGGCCATCGTACAGGCCGCGACGCACCGGGCACGGCCTATCGTGCTAACGGCCTGCGCAGCGATCCTTGGCATGATTCCCATCGCGTCGCAGATATTCTGGGGGCCCATGGCCTTCGCGGTGATCGGCGGGCTCTTCATTGCGACAGTGGTGACTCTCACTGTGCTCCCTTGCGCCATTTCCCTCCTGCTGCAATGGGATACGGGGCGGCGCAGTCGGTCAGAGCCCGAGCCCTTGCAACATTCATAATTGGGTATCAACCTGGGCCTGGCGTCCAGAAGTGATCGAGAGGTTTATGCCAGGCCCCGAGCCAACAAAGGTCCTAGTATCCATCCCGGCGGGGGCGTTCATGAGCGGCCGCTTCCGTGCTTGCCGGCATGCTGACGCCGCCATTGTCTGGTGTTTGCGAGCCGATTCGTCGAGCACGCGAGGCGGTTCCAGGCCTGCCGATTGCTCGAGTGACGGTCTGAGGGCGGGGACGTCCGCCGGGGTCGCGCTCCTGGATACCGGGCACGCAGTGGGCAAATCAGCACTGCGCGCTTGCTGCATCGGTATTGCCTGGGCTGAACCAGATCAAGTATCGCCCTGAAAGGCGTTGCCGTTACGCTTGCGGCATGTGTTGGCTGCTCATCGCGCAGGAGGGCCAGCGGGCAATCACGCTAACCCGCTGGAAAGGACAGGCTATACGAATACCTGACGGGCCAGGCCGCGCGGCATGCGATGCTTGCCCGGTAGTTGTGTGAGGCGCTGCTGCCATTCGGCGCGAGGCGACAAGGTTGCGGATGGAGTGGCGGAAGCACTTGCTGCGACAGCTTGTTTCGCGGCCTTGGCCGCTGCTCGGAGTTCCGCCAGTGTAGGGGTCTTACGCACGGGCTCGCTCGCTTCCTTCTCAAGGGTACGCAGGCACAGTTTGCAGGAAGCCTGCTTGGCATCTTGGGTCATGTCCAGATTCAGTCCTGTGCGCCCGCATGCAACATTGCCCTGGGAAACGGAGTAATGGATTGCCAATGTGTTGTCTCCTGGATTTTCGGGCGCGGGATTCTACACGTATTGGGCGATATGTAAGTGATTGAATTTAAATACGATTATAGATATCGATCGATATGGCTCGGGCTTTATACGCGGTAAGGCTCGACATGCCACCATGCCGGCAATAAGTCTTTGAGTTTGCTTTGCGCAAAGCGGTCATCCATCAGGTAGACCACGCCTCGGTCGGCCGTTGTGCGAATCACCCGACCAGCAGCCTGAATGACTTTTTGCATACCCGGGTAGAGGTAGGCGTAGTCGTAGCCATGATCCGTGCCGAACATCTGTTGCATGCGATCCTTGATTTCTTCGTTCACCTCGTTGACCTGCGGTAGCCCCAGCGTGGCAATGAAGGCCCCGATCAGGCGCTTACCAGGTAAATCGATACCCTCACCAAAGGCACCGCCCAACACGACAAAGCCGATTCCTTCTGAGTGCAGCGTGAAATTATCGAGAAAAGCCTGGCGCTGGCTTTCATTCATGCTGCGCGTCTGCACGCTGACCGGAATGGCGGGATGCATGGCCATGAAGTGCTGGCGCACTTGCTCCAGGTAGGCATAGCTGCTGAAAAACGCCAGGTAGTTGCCGGGTTCTCGGCGGTACTGTTCCGCCATGATGCGGGTGATCGGCGCGAGGCTCGAGTCGCGATGCTGATAGCGAGTGGACAGGTTGCGCACGATACGGACTTGCAGCTGTTCGGCGGCAAAGGGGGAGGCCACATCAAGCCATTGGGCTTCTTCGGGCAGCCCCAGCAGGTCGCGGTAATAATTGGCAGGGCGCAGGGTGGCGGAAAACAGTGTGGTGGTGTGTGCATCAGCGAAACGACTACCCAGAAATGGCGCAGGTACTACGTTACGCAGGCAGAGCGTGGTGTCGAGGCTGAGTGCATTGTCGTGCTGGCGGGTGATATCAAACAGTGAATGGGGTCCATACGCCTCGCTCAAGCGGCAGAACAACATGGCATCCAGATAGAACTCAAGCAGTTCGCGTTGATGCCCGTCGGGCTGCTCACTGAGGTGATCGGTGATGGCCGTAACGGCTTTCTGCAGCGCGGCCACGAACAGATCTGGCACGGCCGGATAGATTTGGTAGTCCTGTTGCTGTACGCGGTTGAGTTGTTCCCAGTGTCGGCCCACACGTTGCAAGGCACTGCGAATACTCCCCGGTGCCGAATGACTCAGCTGGTGCAGCTGGGTTTGTTGCAGCTCGGCGCTGTACATACTGCGAGCGCGATCCACCAGGTTGTGCGCCTCATCCACCAGCACCGCGATACGCCACTCATTGAGCAGCGTCAGGCCGTAAAGCAAAGCGTTCATGTCGAAGTAATAGTTGTAGTCGCACACGACCACATCAGCCCAGCGGCAAAGCTCCTGACTCAGGTAGTACGGACAGACCTGATGTTCGAGCGCGATGCGGCGTACGTGAACTTGGGGCAGCCAGGCCTGTGCTAATGCAGCAAGACGCGCAGCGGGCAAGCGATCATAAAAACCCTTCGCCAGCGGGCAGGATTGGCCATGGCAGCTTTTGTCCGGGTGCTCGCAGGACTTATCACGAGCAACATGTTCCAGGACGCGTAGCGGAATGCACTCAGCCGGCTCGCGCAGGCTTTGTAGCGCATCGAGCGCCAGGCGGCGGCCGGGTGTTTTGGCCGTTAGAAAGAACAGCCTGTCCAGATGCTGGCCAGGGATTGACTTCAATTGCGGGAATAGCGTGCCCAGGGTTTTGCCGATGCCGGTGGTGGCCTGAACCATCAGCGTGTGACCATCACGCGCAGAGCGGTACACCGCCTCAGCCAGTTGCCGCTGGCCATGACGAAAGCTCGGGTAGGGAAACTGCAGGTTTTCCAGGTAAATGTCGCGCTCGTGACGATGGGCCTGCTCGCGCTCTGCCCAGCGCAAAAACTGTTGGCATTGCTGGGCAAAAAAGGCCTGTAACTCGCTGGCCTGGACCCGCTCGCTGAAGGCGTGTTCGGCGTGGCTCATAACATCGAAATAGATCACGGCCAGCTCAAGCTCTGTCAGCTCAAGCTGCTGACACAGCAGCCAGCCATAAATTTTCACCTGCGCCCAGTGCAATTGACGATGGTTGGTCGGGATACGGCTGATATCACCGCGGTGTGTCTTGATCTCTTCGAGCCGCTGCTGCTCAGGGTCATAGCCATCGGCACGGCCGGTCACCTGCAAACCCGGATAAACGCCGCTCAAGGGCAATTCGGCGATGTAGCCCTCACCACGCCGGCTGACGACGGTCTGATGCCCAGCCATACCCTCCTGTGCCGTGGGAGATGGGGTGAAACGCAGATCGAGATCACCCACCTTGGCTGTGAACTCACACAGCGCTCTGACTGCAATGCGATAGTTCACGTGCTCAGCCAACTCACGTAACAGACCTCAACGGGAATGCCCTGTTCAGCCGCAAAGCTGAGCCAGCGCTTCTGATTATCCTGCAAGCGATCACCAGGGCCTTTTACTTCGATCATGCGATAGCGACGCGCATCCGGGTAGAACTGAATCAGATCAGGCATACCGGCCCGGTTGGCCTTCAGATCACGTAACAAGCGGCGGAAGCAGGCACTCAGGTGCGCCGCCGGAATACACAGCAAGGCCAATTCAAGACGCTCTTCTGTGAACATGTCCCAGAACACAAAGGGCGATTGCAGGCCGAATTTTTCCTGATACCGCGACCTGAAATGCGGCATGTAGTCCGGCTGTTCAAGATGCAGTAGACACTGCTCAAACAGTTGCTGACGGCGGGTATAAAAATCAGGGCTGTACAGATCCACCGGGCCGCTGTGAAACGGATGGAAAAAAGCGCCCGGTAACGGGGCAAAAATTGCATCCCAGCACAGCAGGCCGAATAGGCTGCAGATCAGGGTATTTTCCAGATAATGAACCGGGGCGTTCGCGCAATGGAAATGGTCGCGCACGGCGATTTCCACGCTGCCATGTAACGGTCTAGGTAGCTGCAGATTAATACGTGTTTCAGCAACGCTTACTGCCGCTATTTGCGGCGGCAGGTCGAGTTTTCGACGTAGCCGCGAGAGCGCACGCTCAAGGCGCTGACGCTCCTCATCACTGCCAGGCGCAGCGCTGAAAGCCAGGGCATGCTCATAGGCTTCATTGTCTCTGCCCAGGTGCTCCAGTACGCGGACCTGACGCCAGCGCGCTTCGGCGTGAATACTGCGTTGATATAAAGCCAGGGCTTGCTGCAGTTCGCCATTTTTTTCCAGCATCTGGGCAACCTGGAACAGCAAGCGCGATTGACGCGCACACAAGTGAGCATTCGCTGAGCTGAAGGCCAGCAGCGGAGGCCAAACCGTTTCAAGGTCCGCACCTTCTTCCACAGCCGTACGCAGCGTTCGCAGGTAGAGGTAGTCCTCTAGATCCTGACGATGTTGAAAGCCCCGTGAGTCCGGGCTGATGTCTACCGTCTCGTAGCGATAGATTCCTAGATCCGCGAGCACGTATTCAGACCAGTCTTGTGCCAGATTGCCGAAAAACATCAGGCGCAGGCGGTCGCACAGCTCGCCCACGGTCAGGCTTAACAGCCGATCAGCCAACGCTGGGCACCAATCGCTGAACTTTTGCGCGGGCTGGTTCTGGTCGTTGAGTTGTTCGAGCAAGGCCGATTTTTTCTGGGTTGCACGCCGGTCTGTGAGCGGCAGGTGAGTCAGCACTTCATCCTTGCGCAGCAACTCGACAATCTCATGGCGGCTCAAGAGCGCTTGTTCGGTAATCCAGCCAGAATCCAGCAATTCGCCAGAGGCTCTATGGCTGTCACCAATTTCCGGGTAGTCGAGTTTGCTCAGCCGAAAGTGGCAGCCTTTGCGCATGATCATGCGCACCAGTAATGCCTGGGAAGGCCAGGCCATGGCCTGAAAATTCCGGATAAACCCGTACTCTTCGGCCGTCAGCAGGTCGGCATAGCGTGCTTCGATCCAGGCTAGCGCGGCTCGAAAATTACTGAGGTAGTAGAGTTCTGTGGGGAGGGGGGCGGCTTGCATAACGATGATCACTGTATTCTTGTACAGGATTGTCGACGCTAAGCTCGGATTGATCAACAGCAAGGGGCGTCTCACGGCTTAAATCACGCGCGAACCAATACGACTGATGCAAAGGACATATCAGCACCGCCGCTTACAGGCCTGGCGGCTTGTCTTGCCTGCATTTTCTGACTGCCTGCTAGAATCCGCGCCTGTTTCCGATTTGCTGAGAGCCTGGCCAATGAGCGATCCGATCCGTTTGACCCAGTACAGCCACGGGGCCGGTTGCGGCTGCAAGATTTCGCCGAAAGTCCTGGAGGTGATTCTCGCCGGCAGCGGCGCGCAGAACCTTGATCCCAAGCTGTGGGTCGGCAACGCCTCGCGTGACGATGCGGCGGTGTATGCCCTGGATGACGAGCGCGGTGTGGTGTCGACCACCGACTTCTTTATGCCGATCGTTGATGACCCGTACGACTTCGGCCGCATCGCCGCCACCAATGCGATCAGCGACATCTACGCCATGGGCGGCGATCCGCTGATGGCCATCGCCATCCTTGGCTGGCCGGTCAATCTGCTGCCGCCGGAAGTGGCCCGCGAAGTGATTCGCGGCGGCCGCGCAGTGTGTGATGAGGCAGGCATTCCGCTGGCCGGTGGGCATTCCATCGACGCGCCGGAGCCGATCTTTGGTCTGGCAGTGACCGGTGTGGTCGAGAAAAAGCACATGAAACGCAACGACACCGCCACGGCCGGTTGCCAGCTGTACCTCTCCAAACCACTGGGTATCGGCATCCTGACCACCGCCGAGAAGAAGGCCAAGCTGCGTTCCGAGGATGTCGGCCTGGCGCGTGACTGGATGTGTACCCTGAACAAGCCCGGTTCGCGTTTTGGCAAGCTGGCCGGGGTCACTGCGATGACGGATGTTACGGGCTTTGGTTTGCTCGGCCATCTGGTAGAAATGGCCGAGGGTGCCAAACTCACCGCCCAACTCGACTACGCCGCTGTGCCACGCCTGTCAGGGGTCGACTACTACCTCTCCGAGGGCTGCGTGCCGGGCGGCACCCTGCGCAACTTCGACAGCTACGGTGAGAAGATCGCACCGATTAGCCAGGCGCAGCAGAATCTGCTGTGCGATCCGCAGACCAGCGGTGGTCTGTTGATTGCGGTGACGCCTGAAGGCGAAGCAGAGTTTCTCGCCGTAGCTGCTGAGCTTGGCCTGAATCTGGCGTCTATCGGTCGTCTGGTTGAACGACAGCGCTACGCGGTCGAGGTGCTGTGATGCGCGACAACAGCAGCAACTACCGCGACATCTTCCTCAATGATGTGCCGATGATGGATGCCCGTGCCCCAGTCGAGTTCAGCAAGGGTGCCTTTCCCGGTGTGCTCAACCTGCCGCTGATGGATGACAGCGAGCGTCAGCGTGTCGGCACCTGCTACAAGCAGCATGGCCAGGACGCGGCCATCGCGCTCGGCCATCAACTGGTCAGCGGTCAGGTCAAGGCCGAGCGGGTTGCGGCCTGGGCGGCGTTTGCAAAGGCCAATCCCCAAGGCTATCTGTACTGCTTTCGCGGTGGTCTGCGCTCACAGATCACTCAGCAGTGGCTCGCTGAAGTCGGTATCGATTACCCGCGGATAATCGGTGGCTACAAGGGGATGCGCAGCTTCCTGCTGGAAACCACCCAGCAGGCGGTGGCCGAGTGCGATTTCGTCATCCTCGGCGGGCTTACCGGCACCGGTAAAACCGACGTGCTGGTGCAGCTCAATAACAGCCTGGATCTGGAAGGCCATGCCAATCACCGTGGCTCCAGTTTCGGAAAACGCGCCAGCGGCCAGCCGGCGCAGATCGACTTCGAAAACCGCCTGGCCATTGATCTGCTCAAGCAGCGCGCCCGTGGCACCGAACAGTTTGTGCTGGAAGACGAAGGCCGCATGGTCGGCAGCTGCACCGTGCCGCTGGCGCTGTACCAGGGCATGCAGCAGTACCCGCTGGTGTGGTTGGAAGATGCCTTCGAGGACCGTGTCGAGCGCATCCTGCGTGATTATGTGGTCAACCTGTGCGCCGAATTTATCGCCCGGCACGGTGAGGAAGAGGGCTTTCAGCTCTATGCCGAGCGCCTGTTGCAAAGCCTGAGCAATATCCAGAAGCGCCTGGGCGGCGAGCGCTACCAGCGCCTGCTGGCCATCATGCAAGCGGCGCTGGATGAACAGCAGCGCACGGGCACTGTGGCGTTACAACGGGCCTGGATCGAGGGGTTGTTACGTGAGTACTACGATCCGATGTATGCCTACCAGCGAGAGAACAAAGCTGCGCGGATCGAGTTTGTTGGAGACCAGGACGAAGTTCTCGGTTACCTGAAAGACCGCACGAGTACGCGTGGATAGTCCTACTTGGACCTCTCGGTGCACAATGCGGGGGGGGGCTGGTAGACCCCCTTACGCGCGTTTCAGGCTTTGA
Organism: Pseudomonas sp. SL4(2022); assembly: GCF_026625725.1. Taxonomy (NCBI): domain Bacteria; kingdom Pseudomonadati; phylum Pseudomonadota; class Gammaproteobacteria; order Pseudomonadales; family Pseudomonadaceae; genus Pseudomonas; species Pseudomonas sp. SL4(2022). The sequence continues at coordinate 3,951,053 of NZ_CP113060.1, read as the reverse complement.
CCTGCAAGGTTTTCACGGGTGAAGCGTAGTTGGGCGGCGTCCAGGTTCATGCGATGGATCACATTGAGTAGCTGCTGCCTGAGCATCTCATCACCGATCCTTTCAGCCGCTCGCATTACGGCCACTGCCGCGGCCTCATTGTGTGAGGCTACCTGATCGAGGGTTTTACAGATTTCCCGGGTTGTGCGGCTCACAAGCGATGCCTCCGAAATGTGAGCGTGCACCATAAGGTGTTGATGTTTCGATTTAATTTCAGGCCGATCTCAGCGCTTCTTGCTGACCCAGGCCCAGAGCATTTCACACTGGATGGGCTGGATGCCGGCTTCATCGGTCACCGTGACGGCCACCAGTACTTCACCTTTGTCCTGGGTCTGAATCGCATGAACTTGTTCAGGTGTCAGTCGTGCATCTGCGATTAGGCTACCGGTTGCGCGCTTGAGGTAGTCGACCTTGAGGCTTTTGATCAATGGCAGTTTGTCATCGGGCACATTCATGCCGACCAGGAAGCCCGTAGCGGACTCCGCCAGCAGTGCCATGGCAGCGGCATGTACGCCTTTGATGTGATTCTGCACCTTGCGCTTGTTGGCGATGCTCATCACTGCCTGTTGTTGGGTCAGCGTATGCACGCGTACCTTGGCGGTGCCGGCGAACTTCACCTGGGAACCAAACAACAGCGACAGCGCTGGGCCTTGTAGCGTAATGGGTAAGCGGTGAACTCTATCGACGATACGGCTCAAGCGGTTGCTGGACATGCTGATGCTCTTTGCGCAAAGGAAAGGGCATGAGTCTGTCACAGTGAAATGTGACCGGCCAGGGCTGACCGGTCACATCTCTGTTAGTCGATCAGAGCAGTCTGCGACCGTCTTCGCGGGTGATGATCACAGTGGCCGAGCGCGGCCGCTGACCCGGGCCATCAGGCCAGGTGCTGAGCAGATTGGTTGCAGTTGAACCTTCGCCCGGATGCTGGATATTGACGAACAGGGTGCGGAAGTCCGGAGTCGCGGTAATACCGGTCACCTCGGCGCCCACAGGCCCGACCAGAAAACGTTTCAGCTCACCGGTGCGTGGTTCGGCCACCAGCATCTGGTTGTTGCCGAACGGGCCACTGTTCAGTTGGCTACCGCTCATATCCGTTTGAATCCACAGCCGGCCTTCCTCGTCGAACCACAGCCCATCAGGGCTGGCCAGGCGATTATCAGCAGTCAGCGGTTTGCCGTTCGGGCCGATGCTGTCGGCTTCCGGCCCCGCGAGCATGAACAGACTCCAGGCAAATTGCCGGCCGGCGTAATCCTTACTCAGTTCACGCCAGCGGATGATATGACCGTATGCATTGGCAGGCCTTGGATTTGCCGCATCTGGAGTGGTTCGCGCACTGTTATTGGTGAGGGTGAAATACACCTCGCCGTTGTCCGGGTTGACCGCACCCCATTCCGGGCGATCCATCTTGGTGGCGCCAACCACGTCAGCTGCCAGACGGGTATTGATCAACACTTCACCCTGGTCGGCAAAACTCACACCGGCGGTTTTGCAGGCTTGCTGGAACTTCTTGTCGTTGATATCCAGTGCGAGCCATTCCCCCTTGCCGCTGTCATCGAAACGCGCAACATAAAGCGTGCCTTCATCCAGCAGGCAACCATTACTTCGTCCTGGGCGATATTTGTCGCGGCTCACGTACTTGTAGATGTATTCGTTTTGCGAGTCGTCGCCGGAATAGCACACCAATGGACGTCCGGACTTCACGGGCGCAAATACCAAGCCTTCATGGGCGAAACGACCAAGGGCTGTGCGTTTGACCGGCACCGATTCCGGTGCGAACGGATCGATTTCCACAATCCAGCCGAAGTGATTGGGCTCGTTGCGATAATCCGCACTGGCAGTTGTGGTTTTGCGAGTGGCATCGAAACGCTCGAATTCATCGCCAGCCAGATGATCCCAGCCATAGCGACTGCTGCTACGCAGGCCATAGCGGCTCAGTTCGCGGGGGAGGTCGGTATCGCGGGTGGCAAAATAGCCCGCCCAGTTTTCTTCGCAGGTCAGGTAAGTACCCCATGGTGTGAAGCCATGGGAGCAGTTGTTCAAGGTGCCGCGCGTTGATGTGCCTTTGGGGCTGTAGCGGGTTTTCAGGAGTACATGACCGCGCGCCGGGCCACTGATCCGCATAGGCGTGGCGCCGGTGATTCGGCGGTTTCTGGCGCTTGGCAACACGGCCCACTCGCCATTCAGGCCACGACGTACTTCCACCACGGAAACGCCGTGGGCATTGATTTCCTTGCGCACTTCTTCGGCGCTGCTGCGTTTGCCGGCGACCAGTGTCGGGCCATTGCGGTGCAGCAGAGGGGCATCGATGTATTCGTGATTGAGCACCAGCAGGCCGTGGTCGCTTTTCTTGCCGCCGCGTTGTGCATCAATCGGGAAGAAATGCATGCCGTCATGGTGCATGCCCAGTTGCTCGGCCTGATCCTGGGCGCTGTTGCTGCCATCGCTCAGGTAAGCCGGGTAATTGCCAGTGATCGGCGTACCCCAAGGGATAAAGGTGGTGGCCCGGTAACCCGCCGGTACGCTGATGCTGTCCAACCGGTTGGTCGCGATAGCCGTAAAGGGCAGCTTGCTGCGCGCTCTAAAGTGCAGGTTTTCCACGCCTTTGGCGGCTGGCTCTGCCGCAACTGCGGCGCCTGGCATAACACTGCCGAGAAACGCCAGCGTGCCGAACGCCGCACCGGCGGCCAGTACCTGCCTACGGCCAACGTCGTCGATCAGCTGGCTGATATGTGGGTTAGCGGACGCATTGCTGGGCAATTCATCGCCATTGCCGAACAGCACTGAGTTTTCATTATCGTGGTTCATGCAGGCTCCTTGGATTAATCGACGGGTGTCTGACGCTATCCAAGGAAATTGACGTAAACATGACAGCAGCTGTGCGAAAGCGCACAAAACCAGAAAAGGCTGATTTTCAGGCAGAAAAGAGAGGGCGACGCATTTTTAACGTCGCACGACGACGGCCAAAAGGGCGGTTGTCATGGAGGGCCGGCCATAAAAAATCCCAGCATTTCTGCTGGGATTTTCGTCACACCCTCAACCTTGATCGTGGCCTCGGTTGAGTGAACCGGTTCTTAGCTGAACTGGTTCATGGTGTTGTCTTTACCGCCGGCTTTCAGGGCTGCTTCACCTGCGAAGTACTCTTTGTGAGCATCGCCGATGTCGGAACCGGACATGTTCTGGTGCTTAACGCAGGCGATACCTTGACGGATCTCCTGACGCTGAACGCCTTTCACGTAAGCCAGCATGCCTTGGTCTGCGAAGTAACCTTTGGCCAGGTTGTCGGTGGACAGCGCGGCGGTGTGGTAGGTCGGCAGGGTGATCAGGTGGTGGAAGATACCGGCCTGGGCCGAACCATCACGCTGGAAGGTACGGATACGCTCGTCGGCCACTTGAGCCAGTTCGGTTTCGTCGTACTCAACGCTCATCAGTTTGGCGCGGTCGTAAGCAGAAACGTCTTTGCCTTCAGCAACGAATGCATCGTAAGCCTGCTGACGGAAGTTCAGGGTCCAGTTGAACGATGGGCTGTTGTTGTAAACCAGCTTAGCGTTCGGGATGACCTTACGGATTTCATCAACCATGCCCTTGATCTGACCGACGTGTGGCTTCTCGGTTTCGATCCACAGCATGTCAGCGCCGTTCTGCAGCGAAGTGATGCTGTCCAGTACGCAGCGTGCTTCGCCGGTGCCAGCGCGGAATTGGAACAGGTTGGACGGCAGACGCTTCGGACGCAGCAGCTTGCCTTCACGGTTCAGAACGACGTCGCCGTTCTTCAGGTCGGCAGGGGAGACTTCTTCGCAATCCAGGAAGGAGTTGTACTGGTCGCCCAGGTCGCCCGGCTGGCTGGTCACAGCGATTTGCTTGGTCAGGCCAGCACCCAGGGAGTCGGTACGTGCAACGATCACGCCGTTGTCGATGCCCAGTTCCAGGAATGCGTAACGCACAGCGTTGATCTTGGCCAGGAAGTCGGCGTGAGGAACGGTCACTTTACCGTCCTGGTGGCCGCACTGCTTCTCGTCGGAAACCTGGTTTTCGATCTGGATGCAGCAAGCACCCGCTTCGATCATTTTCTTGGCCAGCAGGTAGGTGGCTTCCGGGTTACCGAAACCAGCGTCGATGTCGGCGATGATCGGTACGACGTGAGTTTCGTAGCCGTCGATCTGAGCTTGGATTTCGTCTGCTTTGACTTTGTCGCCAGCAGCGCGAGCAGCGTCCAGCGCGGTGAACAGCAGGTCCAGCTCACGGGCATCAGCCTGGCGCAGGAAGGTGTACAGCTCTTCGATCAGGCCGGAAACCGAGGTTTTCTCGTGCATGGACTGATCTGGCAGCGGGCCGAAGTCCGAACGCAGCGCAGCAACCATCCAGCCCGACAGGTAGAGGTAACGCTTGTTAGTGGTCTTCAGGTGCTTCTTGATCGAAATCAGCTTCTGCTGACCGATGAAACCATGCCAGCAACCCAGGGATTGGGTGTAGACGGAGGAGTCAGCATCGTACTCAGCCATGTCTTTGCGCATGATGTCGGCAGTGTACTGAGCGATTTCCAGACCGGTTTTGAAGCGGTTCTGGGCGCGCATACGGGCCACGGACTCAGGGTCGATAGCGCTCCAGCTGCTGCCTGCGGCGGCTTTAAGGGCGGCAACGGCTTTGATGTCGTTTTGATAAGCTGACATGGTCAATCCTTCAAAGTATGTGTTTGGTTGAGCACCGACTTCCCCACTGAACACCTGTGTTGCTGGAGGTTGTTGTAGCCAACTGCAGAACGCCGAGACATCGACTTGAGACGGAATTGATCCGGTAGGAGGGTGACGAGCTAAACAGTTCGCGGGCTTCAGCTGCTGCAAATGACGGGGTCATTTGGCGTTCACCGGATCAAAGATGCCGTTGTACGACTCAACTTGCTGTGCTCGATGCGCGCTGTTGCTAAACGCTTCCCCGTCCCTCAGGACAACTTCGTTCCAGTCGCAATCTCATCGAACGGCCTTGTGGGCTTTACAACGCAAATCGGCTCGGACGGTAAGTTGGAGCGCGATTCGGAGGGCCTTTCAGCACCTCTGATTAGCGGGAGCGGGGCCATCATGCCTTTGCCAAAAGTGTTCGTCAATTATTTTGTAGTGCTTTTTCCATTACTACTACATAAATTCAGAGGCGACTGACAAGTCAGCTTTTGCCGCTCTATTCGGCGGTCTGCGGGGTTGGGCAATGGTTGCGAGGTATTTGCTTTGTGGCGGCGGCGAAGAGCAGCCGATGAGCGGTTATCGGTACTGGGCTGGGGTGGCCCAGTGCAAGAGGGGCAGCAGGGTTTAGTTCACCACGTCGACTTTGACGCGCATGCTCATGTCTTCGCGGCCCTGGGTCGAGCGGTGTTGCAGAAAGTCGCCTTGCTCGCCCTGGCTTTGCTCGCTGATGCCACCGATGCTGATCCATTCACCAACCCGGCCGCTGACCCGGGTGTCGGTACTCTGCACGTCAATAGCGCCAGGTTGGGTCTGGCTGAGGCGGTCGCGGTTGCTGCTGATGTTGATGTGCACCATTTCACCGCTGAGGCTGGCGGTGACATAAAACCCGCGCGTGACATTGCGGTACTGGGTGTTGCTGTAGGGCTGCCCGTAGGCATCCCGGCCACGGGTGGTCAGCGGTACGCTCTGGCCCACTTGAATCAATGCCGGATAGCCTTCGGTGGCCTGTACTTGCTGGGTGCCGCCGCTGCGGCTATCGGTGCTGCGACGGATGATCCGCACCTGATCGCGCCCATTAATCTCGCCCTGGCCGATCTGGATTTCACCATTGCCTGCGCTGATGCTGCCATCGGCGCGATAGCCCCGATCGGTCTGATAGCCCGACTCGTTGGTGTCGACGCTGATCAGCAGGCGGCGTGGCACGGTGTCCAGCTGTTGCAGCAGAGTGCGTACTTCCTGGATTTTGGCCGGATCAGCATTGACGATCAGCTGATTGCCATAGGCATTCACGCGGCCCTCATGACCCAGTACTGATTGCACCACCGACAACACCTCATCCGCAGTGCGGTAATTGAGGGGGATCACCTCAGTGGCTGCGCTGAGCGACAGGCTGCAGCTAAACAGGGCGGCAGCGAACAGGGCGCGAACCTTCATAGCAGAAAACTCCGTAAGTCAGCATCCGTGATGCTGGTATCCCAGGCCTGGTCGAATTGTGCGCGGCGCTGGCGGTTGCGGCCGGGGGCCTGGTACAGGGCATAACCACTGGCTTGGCCAAGCTCGGGCAGCAACAGCAAGCCACGGTCATCGGCCAGCAGAAACGCCAGCTCTTCATTAGGGTAGTCCGGGTGCAGCTTGCGAATCTGCATATTGCTCGACAGACGGCGCGACAAACCGAGCAGGCGGTGGCCTTCCTTGACTGCACGGCTGGGGTCGCGCAGCAGGATACGCAGCTGGTTACGGGGATTGGCCAGCAGAAAACGGGTGCAGGCGTCCTGAACGCTGCTGTGATGATAAAGCCAGGGTTCCAGGTCGTGGCTGTAGATGCATAGGCTGCGCTGGGCCTGTTGCAACAGTGCTAATGCATGGGCGCGGGCCTGTTCCGGTTGACTGAAGCGTTCCAGTGCGGCATGGGCACCCAGGACAAACGGTGCCGGTTCAGCCTGCGGACTGTCGGGTGTCAGGCTTTGCGGGTTGTGCACAGCAAAACGCCCCGGTGACTCGAACTCGATGACGGGAAGCTCAATGGGCTTCGGTTGCTCGGGCAGGTCATTCGGGGCGTTTTCGTCGTTCATCCTGGCCTCTAGGCGCTATGTCGCACCATGTCTACGTGAGGAATGCCGGCGTCGAGGTATTCACCACTGACGATGGCAAACCCGAGCTTTTCATAGAAGGCGGTGGCGTGCACCTGGGCACTGAGCATTTGCTGCGTCAGGCCACGTTTTTCCGCTTCCGCGATCACCGCCTGAATCAGCGCAACACCCACGTTCAGGCCGCGCCAGTCCTTGAGCACGGAAACCCGGCCGATATGGCCATCGGGCAGTAGGCGAGCGGTACCGATCGGGTAATCACCTTCCAAGGCGAGAAAATGCACAGCATCGGCATCCTCCGCATCCCATTCCAGTTCCGGCGGTACAGCTTGTTCTGCGATAAACACGGTTTCGCGAATACGCCGCAGGTCAGCATTGTCCTTCTGCCAGTCGGCCAGGCGAACCTGTATCTCACTCATCAGCAAACTCCAGGCTGCCTTGTTTGACCAGTTCAACCAGCAGGTTACGCCCTTCGTCATCGGCAAGCCATGCGCCGAGGTTTTCGATGTGCAGGGCGTCGGCGGAACAGACCAGCTTCAGCAGTTCACGGAGGTTGGCAGACAGCAGGCGGCTCTGGCCGCTGGCGAACAGCACAAGGTCTTCACCGACTTCCGACCAGGCCATGCGCGCACTGGGGTTGCGGATCAGAATGGCGCCATCTTCGAGGCCGGCGAGGAAGGTTTCTTCGTCGATCTCGATACCGGCAATCAGCTCCGGGTATTTGGGCTCGGTCATGAACTGGCCGAACCAGGTCATCAGTAGGCGCTCATCACTCATGTGTTCATTGAGCAATGCCTTGAGGCGATCAAGGGCGTCGCGCTGTATCTGTGTCGGGTCATCGGTAGGTTGCGCATCAGCATCGCTGTAGCGCTCTTCGTCAGGCAGGAACTGGCCGAGAAAGTCGGTGAAATGGGTCAGGACTTCAGCGGCGCTTGGCGCACGGAAGCCTACGGAATACGTCATACAGTCATCCTCAGCGGTACCACAGTGGGCCAGAAGTGGCGGCAGATAAAGCATGTCGCCGGGCTCCAGAACCCATTCTTCAGTTTTAACGAATTCGGCAAGGATCCTCAGATCCGCGTGTTGCAGCATTGGGCTATCGGTATTGCACTGCTGGCCGATCTGCCAGCGGCGTTTGCCATAGCCCTGCAGGAGAAAAACGTCGTAATTGTCGTAATGTGGGCCCACGCCGCCACCTGGCACGGCGAAACTGATCATTACGTCATCGATGCGCCATTTGGGCAGGAACTTGAACGCTTCCAGCAACTCAGCCACTTCCGGAACAAACTGATCGACCGCCTGAACCAGCAGGGTCCAGTCGCGCTCAGGCAGGTCGGCAAAGGCGTCTTCGGCAAACGGGCCGCGGCGCAACTCCCACGGGTGCTCGCCGTGCTCGATGACCAGGCGCGATTCGATTTCTTCTTCCAGCGCCAGACCGGCGAGCTCGTCGGGGGAAATTGGGCTTTCGAAACCAGGAATTGCCTGGCGCACCAGCAGCGGTTTCTTCTGCCAGTAGTCACGCATGAACTCGCGAGCAGTAAGGCCACCCAATAGTTGCAGCGGAGTATCAGGATTCATCGCTAAGCCCTTGAAGTCAGTAAATACCCATAAATAAAAACGCCCGGCGCAGCCGGGCGTCTGGGAGGCTGTTGCCGGTTAGATACGCTTGGCCTGGGCAACCGCGTTGCCGATGTAGCTGGCTGGGGTCAGGCGCTTGAGTTCAGCCTTGGCGGCGTCTGGCATGTCCAGGCCATCGATAAAGCTCAGTAGTGCTTCCGGGCTGATGCCCTTGCCGCGGGTCAGCTCCTTGAGCTTCTCGTACGGGTTCTCGATGGCGTAACGGCGCATTACGGTCTGGATTGGCTCGGCAAGCACTTCCCAGCAGGCATCCAGATCTTCAGCAATACGTTGAGCATTGAGCTCCAACTTGCTGATTCCCTTGAGACTGGCTTCGTAAGCGATGACGCTGTGAGCGAAGCCGACGCCGAGGTTGCGCAGCACGGTGGAGTCAGTCAGGTCGCGCTGCCAGCGTGAGATTGGCAACTTGCTGGCCAGGTGCTGGAACAGTGCGTTGGCAATCCCCAGGTTGCCTTCGGAGTTTTCGAAGTCGATCGGGTTGACCTTGTGCGGCATGGTGGAGGAGCCGATTTCGCCAGCAATGGTGCGCTGTTTGAAATAACCCAGGGAGATGTAGCCCCAGATATCGCGATCGAAGTCAATCAGGATGGTGTTGAAGCGGGCAATGGCGTCGAACAGCTCGGCAATGTAGTCGTGCGGCTCGATCTGCGTGGTGTAGGGGTTGAACTGCAGGCCCAGGTCACCTTCGATGAATTGCCGCGCATTGGCTTCCCAGTCGATCTGCGGGTAGGCCGACAGGTGGGCGTTGTAGTTCCCCACAGCGCCGTTGATTTTGCCCAGCAGGGGCACCGCAGCAACCTGAGCGATCTGGCGCTCCAGACGGTAGACCACGTTGGCCAATTCCTTGCCCAGGGTGGTCGGTGATGCCGGCTGACCGTGGGTGCGCGAGAGCATTGGCACCTCGGCGAATTTGATTGCCAGTTCGCGAATCGCTTCAGCAGTCTGACGCATCAGTGGCAGCAGCACGTCGTCACGGCCGGCGCGCAGCATCAGGGCGTGGGACAGGTTGTTGATGTCCTCACTGGTGCAGGCGAAGTGGATGAACTCGCTGACCTTGTCCAGCTCAGGCAGCTTGGCCGCTTGTTCTTTGAGCAGGTATTCCACGGCTTTCACGTCGTGGTTGGTGGTGCGCTCGATTTCTTTCACACGCTCGGCATGCTCGACGGCGAAGTTGTCCGCCAGCTCATTGAGCACGGCATTGGCGTCGGCGGAGAAGGGCGCCACTTCGGCGACGCCTTCGTGGGCGGCCAGGCGCTGCAGCCAGCGCACCTCAACCAGAACGCGGAAACGGATCAGGCCGTATTCGCTGAAAATCGGGCGCAGTGCGCTGGTTTTGCCGGCGTAGCGGCCATCAACGGGGGAAACCGCGGTGAGCGAGGAAAGCTGCATGGGAGGCGTTCTCGGACAATCGGGCATTGAAAAGGGCGCGTATCATACATGAAATCAACGCTTGGCCGCGATTGCTTCAGCGGCCTTTGCGACGGCTGATCGACAGCAGGCTGGCACTGAAAATCAGTGCGGCGCCCAGTAAAGAGGTCAGATCGGGCATTTCACCCCAGCGCAGCCAGGCAATCAGTCCGGCGAACACAATCGCCAGGTAGGCAAAGGGGCCGATCAGTCCGGGCGGCGCCAGGCTGTAAGCCTTGGACATGATGATCTGACTGGCGGTGGCGAGCAGGCCGATCACCAGCAACAGGCCTAGCTCATGCTGAGTCATGGGTTGCCAGGCCCAGGTCAACGGGATGGCTGAAATCAGGGCGCTGAACAGGGAAAAGTAGAAGACGATGCGGAAGGCCGGTTCGGTATCGCTCATTTCGCGGATCGAGACAAAGGCGAACGCGGCCAGCACACTGGCCGCGAGGCCGATCAGGGCCTGGCTGTCGAGCAGGGCAGCCGAGGGTTTAGCCACCAGCAGTACGCCAACCAGACCGATGCCAGTGGTCAGCAGCATGCGCTTACTGAGCGGCTCCTTAAGCCACCACCAGGCGATCAGCGGGGTGAACACCGGTGCCGAGTAGGTGAACAGCATCGCGTCGGCCAGTGGCAGGTGGGCAATGGCGTAGAAGAAGCAGTACATCGCCGCCAGGCCATAGGTGGTGCGCCACAGATGAGACTTCAGGCGTGTGGTCTTGAACGGGCCAACTCCCTTGAGCAAGACCAGGGGCATAAAGAACAGCACACCGATCAGGTTGCGAAAGAACACCACCGATTCGTTGTTGACGCTGACCGATACCTCGCGAATGCCAACGCCCATCAGGGAAAACAGTAAGGCGGAAAGTGCCAGCAAGGCTGCGCCCTGCAACGGCTTAACCGCCCGCGTGCTCATGCGCTCAGGACCGCAGCAGCGGGTAGAGTTCCTTGAGCAGCTTGCTGCGGCTGAACACCATCTGCCAGCGATGCCCCCCCAGTTGGCGCCACAGGCGCGCAGAACGAATGCCGGCGAGCAGCAGTGCACGGATCTTCGCGGCATTGTTGGTCTGCTGCAGGTGGCGCATATCGCCTTGCACCTGAATGCGCTGACGGAAGGTGCTGATGGTGTCCTGATACAGGCTGGCGCAGTTGGATATCACGTTTTCATGGGTCGGCCCGAAGTGCTCGACTTGCTGCTGCACCTGGTCGAGGCGGCTGCCCATGACTTGCAGCATATCGCCACGCTTATCCAGTTGGCGCTCCAGGGCCAACAACGCCAGGGCATAACGCAGCGGATCACGCTGCAAACTGGCCGGATCGCGTTCCAGGGCGCTGACCAGCGCACGGTAGCCGTCGCGCAGATTGAGGTCATCGCCGCCGTAAACGTCCAGCGTGTTCTTCGGATCGCGCACCAACAGGCTGTTGATCATGCAGGCTACGGCGGGCTCGCCGACCTGGCCGGTACGCGCCAACTTGTCGACCAATACGGCCGATTCGAATACCGCGCCGAGGGCGATCAATTGTTCTTGAATCGGATTCACGCCTGCTGCTCCCGCGTAGTCCAGGGGGCGGCGGTTTCAATCACACCGCCACCGAGACAGATTTCACCGTCGTAAAACACCACGGATTGCCCCGGGGTCACGGCGCGCTGCGGTTCATTGAACACGGCGCGGTAGCCATTGGCCGTTTTCTCCAGCCTGCAGGCCTGATCGCTCTGGCGATAGCGCACTTTGGCCGTCAGCTCGCGTGGTGTGCTCAGGTCAATTGGGTTGACCCAGTAAATTTCCGAGGCGAGCAGGGCGCGGCTGAACAGCCAGGGGTGTTCATTGCCCTGGCCAACCACCAGCACATTGCGAGTCAGGTCCTTGTGCAGGACGTACCAAGGCTCATCACTGGCGTCTTTCAGTCCGCCGATGCCTAACCCCTGGCGCTGACCAATGGTGTGGTACATCAGGCCGTGATGGCGGCCGATGATTTCGCCTTCAGTGGTTTCGATATTGCCGGGCTGGGCTGGTAGGTACTGCTTGAGGAAATCGCTGAAACGCCGTTCGCCGATAAAGCAGATACCAGTGGAATCCTTCTTTTTTGCCGTGGCCAACTGGTACTTCTCGGCAATCGCGCGTACCGCTGGTTTTTCCAGCTCGCCGACTGGGAACAGGGTCTTGGCGATCTGCTCACCGCCCACCGCATGCAGGAAGTAACTCTGGTCCTTGTTGGGGTCAAGGCCCTTAAGCAGTTCGGTGCGCCCGTCGATGTCCCGGCGGCGCACGTAGTGACCGGTGGCAATCAGGTCAGCACCGAGCATAAGTGCGTAGTCGAGGAAGGCTTTGAACTTGATTTCGCGGTTACACAGGATGTCTGGGTTCGGTGTGCGTCCAGCCTTGTATTCGGCGAGGAAGTGCTCGAACACGTTGTCCCAGTATTCGGCGGCAAAATTGGCGGTGTGCAGCTTGATGCCAATCTTGTCGCACACGGCCTGGGCATCGGCCAAATCGTCCATGGCGGTGCAATATTCTGTGCCATCGTCTTCGTCCCAGTTCTTCATGAACAGGCCTTCGACCTGATAGCCCTGCTCAAGCAGCAAAAGGGCGGAAACGGACGAATCTACACCGCCGGACATGCCGACAATAACGCGCTGGGAAGTTGGATCTGACATGAGAATACTGGGCACGGGCTTGAATAAAGGTGGCGATTCTATCAGGCCGCGCGGCCTGGCCGTTAATCGCGAATCAGGCTCAGGGCAAAGTGCTGGCCGCTGAGGTAATCATCGATGCAGCGCAACACTAGCTCGCTGCGCCAGCGTTCTGGTTGCGCCGCCAACTCATCACGACTGAGCCAGCGTGGGCCGATGATGCCGTCATCCAAAGGATGGTGAGGCCGTTGGTGCAGTGCTTTACCGGCAAAACACACGCGCTGATAGGTGATGCCATTGCTGGGGGCGGTGTACAGGTAAATGCCCACCACACCTGTCAACTCGATATCCCAGCCGGTTTCTTCGAGGGTTTCGCGCAGCGCTGCCTGTATCAGACTTTCGTCGGCTTCCAAGTGGCCGGCAGGCTGATTAAATACGGCACGGTTATCGGCCATCTCCTCAACCAGCAGAAATTGTCCCTGATCTTCAACTACGGTGGCGACTGTAACGTGTGGGGTAAAGCGCATAGGGAACTCCTTGAGCGGGCGCGTGATCATAGCCGCAGTCACCGCCCGTGGTGATGATCGAAGCAATTGGACAATGAGCTGCTAGGATAAAAACGTCTTGGCGCAAACGCTGTGTAGCGTGCTTGTAGTTTGACTACAAAGCCGTTTTGCTGATTAGCCTGATGCCCGCAAGAACGCGCATGTGCAATGTTTTCAATGGATAAAGTGCGTGACTTTCTGTAGAAAAACTACAAAAATAACTTGCCTTTCCGAGACCCAAAAAGATCTATTCAGCGCGTCATCTGCGTGACTGAATGCCAGACCACGAAAACAACGGAGTCCAGCATGGGATACCAAAAGATCCAGGTGCCTGCCACCGGTGACAAAATCACCGTCAATGCCGATACATCCCTGAACGTACCGAACAATCCAATCATCCCCTTTATCGAGGGCGATGGCATCGGTGTCGATATCAGCCCGGTCATGATCAAAGTCGTTGATGCTGCCGTACAGAAAGCCTACGGCGGTGAGCGCAAGATCTCCTGGATGGAAGTTTACGCTGGCGAGAAAGCCACTCAGGTTTATGATCAGGATACTTGGCTGCCTCAGGAAACCCTGGATGCGGTCAAAGATTATGTTGTTTCCATCAAGGGCCCACTGACCACTCCTGTCGGTGGCGGCATCCGCTCTCTGAACGTAGCCCTGCGTCAGCAGCTCGACCTGTACGTTTGCCTGCGTCCAGTGCGCTGGTTCGAAGGCGTGCCAAGCCCGGTGAAAAAGCCAGGCGATGTCGACATGACCATCTTCCGCGAGAACTCGGAAGACATCTATGCCGGTATCGAGTGGAAAGCCGGCTCGCCGGAAGCAACCAAAGTCATCAAGTTCCTAAAAGAGGAAATGGGTGTTACCAAGATTCGCTTCGACCAGGACTGCGGTATCGGCGTTAAGCCGGTTTCCAAAGAAGGCACCAAGCGTCTGGCGCGTAAAGCCCTGCAGTACGTGGTCGATAACGACCGCGACTCGCTGACCATCGTGCACAAAGGCAACATCATGAAGTTCACCGAAGGTGCCTTCAAAGAGTGGGCCTACGAAATTGCAGCCGAAGAGTTCGGCGCGACCCTTCTTGATGGTGGTCCTTGGATGCAGTTCAAGAACCCGAAAACCGGCAAGAATGTCATCGTCAAAGACGCCATCGCTGATGCCATGCTGCAGCAGATTCTCCTGCGCCCGGCTGAGTACGATGTAATCGCCACCCTGAACCTCAATGGCGACTACCTGTCGGACGCTCTGGCGGCTGAAGTAGGCGGTATTGGTATCGCTCCGGGCGCTAACCTGTCCGACACCGTCGCGATGTTCGAAGCCACCCACGGTACTGCACCGAAGTACGCTGGCAAGGACCAGGTGAACCCAGGTTCGCTGATTCTCTCCGCTGAAATGATGTTGCGCCACATGGGCTGGACAGAAGCGGCCGATCTGATTATCAAGGGCACCAATGGCGCCATTGGTGCCAAGACTGTGACCTATGACTTCGAACGCCTGATGGACGGTGCCAAGTTGCTGTCCTGCTCGGCATTCGGTGATGCGCTGATTTCGCACATGTAAGCAAAGCAGCAATAAAGAAAGGCCGGTCAAGTGACCGGCCTTTTTTATGGGCGATTAACTGCCCGAGTGACTCTATTCAGACTTCAACCGTTGAGCCCTGATGTTGCTTGACTGCGGCGGGCACTTCACTGACGGCATTAGCCGCACTGATGTTTACGGCGTGGAGTCCTTTTGGACCTTGAATAATATCGAAGCTTACCGGCTGGCCAGCCTTCAGCGTTTTATAGCCGTCCATCTGGATAGCCGAGTAGTGGGCGAACAGGTCCTCATCTCGACCATCGGCCAGGATAAATCCATAGCCTTTGGCGTTGTTGAACCACTTGACCTTACCGCTAACCATGCTGATATCCCTCTGCAAAGGACTCCATCACTGGAGTATCATCCACTTCAATTCCACACCCGGTTTTCCAAGACGGGCCGCGTGTGAAACCCCTAATACCCACGCTGGGTATTCATTGTTTGTAACACCGTTTTGCCGATAGTCAAGGCAATGCTGTAATTGGCTGAGAAGCCGGTCAAACTCTGTCTAGCACAGACTATTCGCCCATTAAACGAAGCTATTCAGCATGCATGCACGTAGCCAGATTCGACTAACATTCAATCAGGATCGCCCCGCAGAGCATGAGGACGATTCCTTCGGCCTGGCCGTTCAGGAATCCAAGCCCGCCTTGCAGGCTCCCCCCATGTATAAAGTGGTGTTATTTAACGATGACTACACGCCCATGGATTTCGTGGTCGAGGTGCTCGAGGTGTTTTTCAATCTGAATCGAGAGCTGGCAACCAAGATCATGCTGACCGTCCATACAGAGGGGCGGGCAGTGTGTGGAGTATTTACCCGCGATATTGCTGAAACCAAAGCGACGCAGGTGAATCAATATGCGAGAGAGAGCCAGCATCCGCTACTCTGTGAAATAGAGAAGGACGGTTAACGCCGGACACTTGGGCATGAGGTGAAGCTATGTTAAATCGAGAGCTCGAAGTCACCCTCAATCTGGCTTTCAAGGAGGCTCGTACCAAGCGTCATGAGTTTATGACGGTTGAGCACTTGCTGCTGGCCCTCCTGGATAACGAGGCTGCCGCCAGCGTATTGCGCGCGTGCGGGGCCAACTTGGACAAGTTGCGGCATGATCTGCAGGAGTTTATCGACTCCACCACGCCGCTCATTCCGCAGCACGATGAAGAGCGCGAAACTCAACCTACGTTGGGGTTCCAGCGAGTTTTGCAGCGCGCGGTGTTCCATGTGCAGAGTTCCGGCAAGCGTGAAGTGACTGGCGCCAATGTGCTGGTGGCAATTTTCAGCGAGCAGGAAAGTCAGGCAGTGTTCCTGCTTAAACAGCAGAGCGTGGCGCGCATTGATGTGGTCAATTTTATTGCCCACGGTATCTCCAAGGTGCCAGGCCATAGTGGTCATTCAGAAACCGAACAGGAAATGCAGGATGAGGAAGGCGGTGAGTCTTCCAGCTCCAGTAATCCGCTGGATGCCTATGCCAGCAACCTGAATGAGTTAGCGCGCCAGGGACGAATTGATCCTCTGGTTGGTCGCGAGCAGGAGGTCGAGCGCGTTGCGCAGATTCTGGCGCGTCGGCGTAAGAACAATCCCTTGCTGGTGGGCGAGGCCGGCGTGGGTAAAACCGCAATCGCCGAGGGGCTGGCCAAGCGCATTGTCGACGGTCAGGTGCCCGATTTGCTGGCGGATAGCGTGGTCTACTCGCTGGATCTCGGTGCACTGCTGGCAGGCACCAAATACCGGGGGGACTTCGAGAAACGCCTAAAAGCGCTGCTTAACGAGCTACGTAAACGCCCTCATGCGATTCTGTTTATCGATGAAATTCACACCATTATCGGGGCCGGTGCCGCCTCTGGTGGGGTTATGGATGCGTCCAACCTGCTCAAGCCAATGCTGTCTTCAGGAGAAATCCGCTGCATCGGTTCAACCACGTTCCAGGAGTTTCGCGGCATCTTCGAGAAAGATCGGGCTTTGGCGCGGCGCTTCCAGAAAGTCGATGTGGTTGAGCCCTCGGTGGAAGACACCATTGGCATTCTGCGCGGCCTGAAAGGTCGTTTTGAGCAGCACCACAGTATTGAATACAGCGATGAGGCCCTACGCGCAGCGGCCGAACTGGCGTCGCGCTACATCAATGACCGGCATATGCCGGACAAGGCCATTGATGTCATCGATGAGGCCGGTGCGTACCAGCGCCTGCAGCCGGCAGACAAGCGCCTGACTCGCATCGATGTGGCGCAGGTCGAGGATATCGTAGCGAAGATTGCACGTATCCCGCCAAAACACGTCAGCAGCTCGGATAAAGAATTGCTGCGTAACCTAGAACGCGATCTCAAGCTCACGGTGTTTGGCCAGGATGCTGCGATTGACTCGCTGTCTACCGCAATCAAACTGTCGCGTGCAGGTCTCAAAGCACCGGACAAACCGGTGGGCTCCTTCCTGTTTGCCGGCCCGACGGGTGTCGGTAAAACCGAAGCCGCGCGGCAGTTGGCCAAAGCGCTAGGGGTCGAGCTGATTCGCTTCGATATGTCCGAATATATGGAGCGGCATACCGTGTCGCGACTAATCGGCGCTCCACCTGGCTATGTCGGTTTTGATCAGGGGGGGTTGCTCACCGAGGCCATTACTAAAACGCCACATTGTGTACTGCTGCTCGATGAAATCGAAAAGGCTCACCCGGAAGTCTTCAACCTACTGCTGCAGGTCATGGATCATGGGACGCTGACCGACAATAACGGGCGCAAGGCGGACTTCCGTAACGTGATCGTGATTATGACCACCAACGCCGGTGCTGAAACCGCGGCGCGTGCATCCATTGGCTTCACCCATCAGGACCATTCGTCTGATGCTATGGAAGTGATCAAGAAAAGCTTTACGCCGGAGTTCCGCAACCGCCTGGATACCATCATCCAGTTCGGCCGCTTAAGCCATGAAGTGATCAAAAGCATTGTCGACAAGTTCCTCACCGAACTGCAGGCACAGCTTGAGGATAAGCGTGTCACGCTGGAAGTCAGCGATGCCGCGCGTAACTGGTTGGCCGAGAGCGGTTACGACGTGCAGATGGGTGCTCGACCTATGGCTCGCCTGATTCAGGACAAGATCAAGCGGCCATTGGCGGAAGAGATCCTGTTTGGTGAGCTGGCTGAGCACGGTGGTGTGGTGCATATCGATATTGAAGGCGGTGAGTTGACTTTCGATTTCGAAACCACGGCAGAAATGGCCTAAGCGTCATTTTCTAACGCGCACAAAAACGCCCGGCATCGCCGGGCGTTTTTACAGGAGCTTGGTGTAACAGATGCCGGAAAACTGAGTTTTCGCTGATCTGTTAACGGGCGCGGTAAGTAATCCGGCCTTTGCTTAAGTCATAAGGCGTAAGTTCAACGCGAACTTTGTCGCCGGTCAGAATGCGGATGTAATTTTTGCGCATCTTTCCGGAGATGTGCGCAGTAACGACGTGCCCATTTTCCAACTCCACACGGAACATGGTGTTGGGCAGGGTGTCGACGACAGTGCCTTCCATTTCGAAGCTGTCTTCTTTCGACATGCAGTAAAGCCCTCGGTATCCAATGAATGGCCCGGTGCAACTGGCGCCAGGCAAAAGCGGCGTGCATTGTGCCCGAATTTTGGGGTTTGCGCCAAGGGCTTCAGTTAAGGCTGACCCACCGTTGATTGACGAACAGCTCAATCGGCCGATATTGGGTCTTGTAACTCATCTTGCGGCAGTTCTTGATCCAGTAGCCTAGATAAACCGCATGCAGTCCCAAACGCGCCGCTTCGGCAATTTGCCAGAGGATGGCAAAGCGCCCGAGGCTGCGCCTTTCCTCGCCTGGCTCATAAAAGGTGTAAACCGCGGACAGCCCATTGGGCAGTACATCGGTCACGGCAATTGCCAGCAGGCGGTTGTCATGACGAAACTCATAGAAGCGCGAAAAAGCCAGATCGCGCACCAGAAAGGTCGAAAATTGTTCGCGGTTGGGCGGGTACATATCGCCGTCGGCGTGCCGCTGCTCAATGTAGCGCACGTACAGCGCGTAATACTCTTCGGTAAAGGCCGGGCGTACCTGGCGCACCTGGATATCCTGATTGCGCTTGAAAATCCGTCGCTGCTGACGGTTGTGGGTGAACTGAGCTGCGGGAATGCGCGCCGGGACGCAGGCGGTGCAGCGTTGGCAGTGCGGACGATAGAGATGGTCGCCGCTGCGGCGAAAGCCCATTTCCGAGAGTTCGGCATACACCTGTGCATCCATGGGCTGACTGGGGTCGAGGAACAGCGTAGTAGCCTGTTCGTCGGGCAGATAGCTGCAGGGATGTGGTTGAGTGGCATAAAACTTCAGGCGGGCCAGCTCGGTCATGATCGACTCTCAGGATCAGTCTTCAACCAAGTGTAAGCCAGGCTGGCAAACTCGCCTAGGCAACCCAGTCAGCCTGGTTGGGTTGGTCAAGGTGGTCACTCAGGTAACCGGTAAACGCTGCACGGGAAATCGTCTGAGCGCCGAGACTGAGCAGGTGCTCGGTCGGCATCTGGCAATCGATCAACACAAAGCCCCAGCGTTTCAAGTGTTCAACCAGCGTGACAAAACCCACCTTGGAAGCGTTGTCCGCACGGCTGAACATCGACTCACCAAAGAACAGTTGGCCCATGGCCAGGCCGTACAGCCCTCCAACCAGTTCATTACCACGCCAGACCTCGACCGAATGAGCGATGCCGCGTCTGTGCAGTTCCAGGTAAGCGTCCTGCATTGGGCTGGTAATCCAGGTTTCTGCCGCATAAGTGCGTGGCGCTGCGCAGGCGCGAATGACATCGGTGAACGCCTGATCAAAGCTCACTTGGTAGCGGCCTTGGCGTAATACCTTGGCCAAGCTGCGCGAGATATGCAGCTCATCGGGTAGCAGAATCGTACGCGGATCGGGCGACCACCAGAGAATTGGTTGACCATCCTGAAACCAGGGGAAGCAGCCATGGCGATAGGCTTTGATCAGGCGTTCGGGATGTAAATCGCCACCCGCCGCCAACAGCCCATTGGGTTCGCGCAGGGCGCTATTGAGTGGAGGAAAGTCCAGTGACTCGCGTTGCAACCACGTCAGCATGGGCAGGGCCGGAATTGGACAGGGGGAGGGCAGGGCGGGCCAGTTAGCCCACCTTGCGATCGATCAATTATCGTCAAGGAACTTTTCGACATCCAGCGCGGCCATGCAGCCAGCACCTGCCGAGGTAATGGCCTGGCGATAGACATGGTCGGCTACATCACCGGCAGCGAATACCCCTTCGATGCTGGTGGCAGTGACGTTACCTTCGTTACCACCCTTGATCAGCAGGTAACCGTCGCGCATTTCCAACTGCCCGTGGAACAGGTCGGTGTTAGGTTTATGACCAATAGCAATAAACACACCGGCCAGCGGCAGGTCGGTGGTCGCACCGGTCTGAGTGTTCTTCAGGCGTGCACCGGTGACGCCAGTGTTGTCGCCCAGGACTTCTTCAAGTGCGTGGTTCCAGTGCAGGACCACGTTGCCGTTGGCGGCCTTGTCGAACAGTTTGTCCTGAAGGATTTTCTCGGAGCGCAGTTTATCGCGGCGATGCACAAGGTGAACTTCCTTGGCGATATTCGACAGGTACAGCGCTTCTTCGACCGCAGTATTGCCGCCACCAATCACCGCGACCACTTGGTTGCGATAGAAAAAGCCATCGCAGGTGGCGCAGGCCGATACGCCCTTGCCGGAAAACGCTTCTTCGGATGGCAAGCCCAGATACTGCGCCGATGCACCCGTGGCAATGATCAGTGCATCACAGGTGTAAGTGCCGCTGTCGCCTTTTAACGTGAAAGGGCGCGATTGCAACTCGGCGGTGTGGATATGGTCGTAGACGATCTCGGTTTCAAAACGCTCGGCATGCTTCTGCATGCGCTCCATCAACGCGGGACCGGTCAAGCCTTCAACATCGCCAGGCCAGTTGTCCACTTCAGTGGTGGTGGTCAACTGACCACCGGGCTGGATGCCGGTAATGATTACAGGCTTGAGGTTGGCGCGGGCAGCGTAGACGGCAGCACTATAACCGGCAGGGCCGGAGCCCAGGATGATCAAGCGTGAATGCTTGACTTCGCTCATAAAAACACCTCATAAGCCTTTGTCACAAAAGAGAATGCATGCTCCAATTGAGCCGCACGGAAGATGTTGACGGATATGCTACACCGAAGCAGGCAATGAGCGGGAGTCAACCACTTGAGCTGTTTATGCATACAGTTCATTTTGGTATCGTCTGGCTAAACCCGTACAATCGCTGCATATTTTGCTGTTAACCAATTATTCGGCGCCTCTGGCGCAGGAACAGATGCGTTTTGAAGAAATCTAGCCCAACCGTACAAGCCCCTCTCTGGCGTCAGCAGCTGCCCTATCGATTGAAAGAAGGCGCCCTGATCGGCCTTGGTGCGCTTTGTCTGTACCTGTGGATGGCTCTGCTGACCTACGATGCGGCCGATCCGGGCTGGACTCACACCAGCAACGTAGAACAGGTGCAGAACGCTGCAGGCCGAGCCGGAGCCTGGTTTGCCGACATTCTGTTTATGGCCTTGGGCTATTTTGCCTATCTATTCCCGCTGCTGCTGGCGGTGAAAACCCTGCAGGTGTTTCGTGCACGTCATCAACCCTGGCAGTGGAGCGGCTGGCTGTTCTCTTGGCGGCTGATCGGTCTGGTGTTTCTGGTGCTGTCCGGTGCGGCGCTGGCTTTTATCCATTTCCAGGCCAGTTCCAGCATGCCCGCATCGGCCGGTGGCGCCCTGGGGGAAAGCCTCGGCCAACTGGCAATTAATGCCCTGAATGTACAGGGCAGTACGCTGTTATTTATTGCCCTGTTTCTGTTCGGGCTGACCGTATTTACTGACCTGTCCTGGTTCAAGGTAATGGACCTGACCGGCAAAATTACCCTGGATCTGATTGAACTGATTCAGAGCCTGGCCAACCGCTGGTGGAATGCGCGCCTGGAACGCCAGCAACTGGTGGCACAACTGCGTGAAGTGGATGAGCGGGTCAGCGAAGTGTCGGCTCCGATCGTGCTGGATCGCCGCGAGCAGGCCAAGGTCAAGGAACGGCTGATCGAGCGCGAAGATGCGCTGAACAAGCACATGAGCGAGCGGGTTAACCGTCCCGCTCCGGTCATTACCCCGCCGGCTGTGCCCAAAGCCCCCGAGCCCAGCAAGCGCGTGCTGAAAGAAAAACAGGTCAACCTGTTCGAAGACAGCGCCCTGGCCGGCAGCTTGCCACCGATTTCGATTCTCGATGTGGCGGAAAAAATTCAGAAGAAATACTCCCCCGAGTCGCTGGAAGCGATGTCGCGTCTGCTTGAGATCAAACTCAAGGAGTTCGGCGTCGAGGTGATTGTCGAGTCTGTACACCCAGGTCCGGTGATCACCCGTTTCGAGATTCAACCGGCTGCCGGGGTCAAGGTCAGCCGCATTTCCAACCTGGCCAAAGACCTGGCGCGCTCGTTGGCGGTGATCAGTGTTCGGGTGGTGGAAGTGATTCCTGGCAAGACCACGGTCGGCATTGAGATTCCCAACGAAGACCGGCAGATCGTGCGCTTCTCCGAAGTGCTGTCCTCGCCAGAGTACGATGACGCCAAGTCGCCGGTCACCCTGGCTCTGGGGCATGACATCGGCGGCAAGCCGGTGATCACCGACCTGGCGCGCATGCCGCACCTGCTGGTGGCCGGTACCACCGGCTCAGGTAAATCGGTCGGGGTCAACGCGATGATCCTCTCGATCCTGTTCAAGTCCACGCCGGAAGAGGCGCGCTTGATCATGATCGACCCGAAAATGCTCGAGCTGTCGATCTACGAAGGTATTCCGCATCTGCTGTGCCCGGTGGTGACCGACATGAAGGAAGCCGCCAACGCCCTGCGCTGGTCGGTGGCCGAGATGGAGCGTCGCTACAAGCTGATGTCGAAAATGGGCGTACGCAACCTGGCGGGCTTTAACCGCAAGGTCAAGGACGCCGAAGAGGCGGGTGAGCCATTGGCAGATCCGCTGTACAAGCGCGAAAGCATGCATGACGAAGCGCCGTTACTGAAAACCCTGCCGACCATCGTAGTTGTGGTCGACGAGTTTGCAGACATGATGATGATCGTCGGCAAGAAGGTTGAAGAGCTGATTGCGCGTATTGCGCAGAAAGCCCGTGCAGCGGGTATTCACCTGATTCTCGCGACCCAGCGTCCATCGGTGGATGTGATCACCGGCCTGATTAAGGCCAATATTCCGACGCGCATGGCTTTCCAGGTTTCCAGCAAGATCGACTCGCGTACCATCCTTGATCAGGGTGGGGCCGAGCAGCTACTGGGTCACGGTGACATGCTCTACATGCCACCGGGCACCGGCCTACCGATTCGTGTACATGGCGCTTTCGTTTCCGATGAAGAAGTACACCGCGTGGTCGAAGCCTGGAAGCAGCGGGGCACGCCTGACTACATCGACGACATTCTCGCGGGCGTCGAGGAGTCCGGCAGCGGCTTCGAAGGCGGCAGCGGCGAGGGCGGTAGCGAGGGCAGCGAGTCCGACCCGCTTTACGATGAGGCGGTCAATTTCGTGCTGGAAAGCCGCCGCGCCTCGATTTCTGCCGTGCAGCGCAAATTGAAGATCGGCTACAACCGAGCCGCGCGGATGATTGAAGCTATGGAAATGGCTGGCGTCGTCACTTCAATGAACACTAATGGCTCTCGCGAGGTCATAGCTCCAGGCCCCATGCGCGATTAATTCCCTCAGGAATTGATGCCCCGAAGACCCGAATAAATGAGGAACCCCATGCGCCTGATTCGCATGTTAGTGCTGACCCTGCTGAGTTTTACCAGCATCGCTGCTGTAGCCGATGACGAAGTAGCCATACAACGCCTGACCGAACTACTTAACCAGGCGCAGACGATTACCGCTCGCTTTTCCCAGCTATCTCTGGATGGCAGCGGTACCCAGTTGCAGGAAACTGCCGGTCAGCTCGCGCTGAAACGACCGGGACTGTTCCGCTGGCATACCGATGCGCCGATGGAGCAACTGCTGGTTTCCAATGGCGAGAAGGTCTGGCTGTATGACCCGGATCTGCAGCAGGTGACTATCCAGACCCTCGATCAACGCCTGACCCACACCCCGGCGCTGCTGCTGTCCGGTGACGTGTCGAAGATCCGTGAGAACTTCGAGATCAGCCACAATGAAGGTGGCAACGTCGTGGACTTCATCCTCAAGCCCAAATCCAAGGACACCCTGTTCGACAGCCTGCGCCTGTCGTTTCGCAACAAGGTGCTCAACGATATGCAGCTGATCGACAGCATCGGCCAGCGCACCAATATTCTGTTCCTCAACGTGAAAATGAATGAGCCGCAGGACGATGCGCAGTTCACTTTCGAGATTCCGGCCGGCGCGGACGTGATTCAAGAGTAGAAAGCTCAAAGCAAGAGGCGTTAAACCGCAGTCATGGATCTGTTTCGCAAGGCTCCCGTCGCTCAACCCCTGGCTGCCCGGCTACGTGCCACCAGCCTGGATGAGTACGTCGGCCAGGACCATTTGCTGGCCCGTGGCAAACCCTTGCGTGAAGCCCTGGAGCAGGGCGCACTGCATTCGATGATCTTCTGGGGGCCGCCAGGCGTCGGCAAGACCACCCTGGCGCGCTTGTTGGCGCAGGTTTCCGACGCGCACTTCGAGACGATTTCCGCGGTCCTCTCCGGGGTCAAGGAAATCCGCCAGGCCGTGGAAGTAGCGCAGCAACATGCCGCGCAATATGGCCGCCAGACCATCCTGTTTGTCGATGAAGTGCACCGCTTCAACAAATCGCAACAAGATGCCTTTTTGCCTTACGTGGAAGACGGCACGCTGATCTTTATCGGTGCCACCACGGAAAACCCTTCTTTCGAGCTGAACAACGCCTTGCTTTCACGGGCTCGTGTATATGTGCTGAAAAGTCTCGATGAAAGCGCGCTGCGCAAACTGGTTGATCGCGCCTTGAGTGACCCGAAGGGCCTGGGCGAACGCCAGCTGAGCCTACCGGAAGAAAGCTTCAAGATTCTCCAGGCCGCCGCCGATGGCGATGGCAGGCGTTTGCTCAACTTTCTGGAAAACGCGGCTGACTTGGCAGAGGACAGCAGCGAGATCGGCAGCGAACTGCTGCTCAATCTGCTGGGTGATACCCGCCGGCGCTTTGACAAGGGCGGCGAAGCCTTTTACGACCAGATATCGGCGCTGCACAAGTCCGTGCGCGGCTCCAGTCCGGACGGCGCGCTGTACTGGTTTGCGCGTATGCTCGATGGTGGCTGTGATCCGCTGTATATCGCCCGGCGTGTGGTGCGCATGGCCAGCGAAGATATCGGTAATGCTGATCCGCGTGCGTTGACACTCTGCCTGAATGCCTGGGATGTGCAAGAGCGCCTGGGCAGTCCCGAGGGTGAGCTGGCTGTGGCGCAGGCCATTGTCTATCTGGCCTGCGCACCCAAAAGCAATGCGGTCTACAACGCCTTCAACGCCGCCATGCGTGATGCTGCCGAGCATGGTTCGCAGGAAGTCCCACTGCACTTGCGTAATGCCCCGACCAAGTTGATGAAGCAGCTGGGTTATGGCGATGAATACCGCTACGCCCACGATGAGCCTGATGCCTACGCGGCCGGCGAGGATTACTTTCCGGAAACCTTCGAGCCGCGCGCGTATTACCAGCCGGTGCCACGTGGTTTGGAACTTAAAATTCGCGACAAGCTGCAGCATTTGAAAAACCAGGATAGCAATAGCCCTCGGCAGCGGAGAAAACCATGATTCGTGTAGCCATGGCTGTAGCCCTCGGCGGTGCAGTGGGCTCCGTGCTGCGTTTTCTCACTGCCAGCTGGATGGTCGCGCAGTGGCCTCGGCACTTCTACCTCGGCACCTTCACCGTCAATATTCTCGGGTGTCTAGTGATTGGTCTGTTATCAGGCTTGTTTCTGCTGCGAAGTGACCTGCCAATCGAGTTGCGCAGCGGGCTGATAATCGGCCTGCTCGGCGGCTTCACCACCTTTTCTTCATTCAGCCTTGAACTGCTCAAACTGTTTGAAAGTGGCCGCCACAATGAGGCGTTTGCCTACCTGCTGTGCAGTGTGGTCGGCGGTGTGCTCGCCGTCTGGACCGGTTTTGCCCTGGCGCGCCTCTACCAGTAGCCACGCAAGCTAACGTGCGGTGTGGCACCCACCCCTGTTAAAGCCTTAAACTGCGCGGCATTGCGCGTCATGGCCAAGGCCATGCAAACCCTTGTGATGTGTTGAGACCAGAACATGCTCGATTCCAAACTCGTTCGTACCCAGCTCCATGAAGTGGCTGAGCGCCTTGCTGCTCGCGGCTTTGTCCTTGATGTAGCGCGCTTCGAAGCCCTCGAAGCCCAGCGCAAGACCGTGCAGACCCGTACCGAGCAGCTGCAGGCCGAACGTAACAGCCGCTCCAAATCCATTGGCCAGGCCAAACAGCGCGGTGAAGACATTGCGCCGCTGTTGGCCGAAGTGGACCAGATGGGCAGCGATCTGGAACAGGGTAAGCGTGACCTCGACAGCATTCAGACTGAACTCGACAACCTGCTGCTGAATATCCCCAACCTGCCACACGAGTCGGTGCCGATAGGTGAAGATGAAGAAGGCAACATTGAAGTCTCCCGCTGGGGCACGCCGCGCAGCTTCGATTTCCCGATTCAGGATCACGTCGCCCTAGGCGAGCAGCACGGCTGGCTGGACTTCGAGACCGCGGCCAAACTGTCCGGCGCGCGATTTGCCTTATTGCGAGGGCCGATTGCGCGCATGCACCGCGCTCTGGCGCAGTTCATGATCAACCTGCACACCAGCGAGCACGGCTACGAAGAAGCCTATACGCCGTACTTGGTGCAGGCGCCTGCGCTGCAAGGCACCGGCCAGCTGCCGAAGTTCGAGGAAGACCTGTTCAAGATCAGCCGTGAAGGCGAGGCCGATCTGTATTTGATCCCGACTGCTGAAGTGTCGCTGACCAATATCGTTGCGGGTGAAATTCTCGATCCTAAGCAATTGCCGCTGAAACTCGTGGCACACACCCCATGTTTCCGCAGCGAAGCCGGCGCATCGGGTCGTGATACCCGCGGTATGATTCGCCAGCACCAATTCGACAAGGTTGAGATGGTGCAGATCGTCGAGCCAAGCCAATCCTTCGAAGCGCTGGAAAGCCTGACCGCCAACGCAGAGCGCGTATTGCAGCTGCTTGAGCTGCCGTACCGTAAACTGGCGCTGTGCACCGGCGATATGGGCTTCGGCGCGGTGAAAACCTATGACCTGGAAGTCTGGGTGCCGAGCCAGGACAAGTACCGTGAGATTTCCTCGTGTTCCAACTGTGGCGACTTCCAGGCGCGCCGCATGCAAGCACGCTACCGCAATCCGGAAACCGGCAAGCCCGAGCTGGTACACACCCTCAACGGCTCCGGCCTGGCAGTAGGTCGCACGCTGGTTGCCGTGCTGGAGAACTACCAGCAGGCCGATGGCAGCATCCGCGTACCAGACGTGCTGAAGCCCTACATGGGTGGCATCGAAATTATCGGTTAAGCCGGCTTCAGCTACCTGCGACGGGGCGGCCAGTACCGCCCCGTTTTGTTTACCCGATCGAGAGCGTGCGTCATGGATTTTCTGCCCCTGTTCCACAAACTGCAGGATCGCCTGGTACTGGTGGTCGGCGGCGGCGAAGTTGCCGTGCGCAAGGCGCGCTTGCTCAGTGATGCAGGAGCAACCTTGCGGGTGGTCGCGCCGGAGATTCGCGATGAGCTGCGTGAGATGGCCAGCGCTCGACAAGGCGAGGTGCTGCTGCGTGATTACCAGTCGGCGGATCTGCAGGGCGTGGCACTGATCATTGCTGCCACCGATGACGAACCACTGAATGCGCAAATCTCGGCTGAGGCGCAGGCCCTGGGTATTCCAGTCAATGTGGTAGATGCGCCGAAGCTGTGCAGCGTGATTTTCCCCGCTATCGTCGATCGCTCGCCGTTGATTGTGGCGATAACCAGTGGCGGCGATGCACCGGTGCTGGCACGGCTTATTCGCGCCAAGATCGAGACCTGGATTCCCGCGACCTATGGCCAGTTGGCCGGCCTGGCCAAGCGCTTTCGTGCCCAAGTCAAAGGGCTGTTCCCCGATGTGCAGCAGCGCCGGGTGTTCTGGGAGGATGTGTTCCAGGGCCAGGTGGCCGAAAGTGTCTTCGCCGGTAAATTGCAGGAAGGTCAGCGCCTGCTGGAAGAGAAGATCGCCGGGATTGCCCCGCGCACCCTTGGCGAGGTGTACCTGGTGGGCGCTGGGCCGGGTGACCCTGACCTGCTGACCTTCCGTGCGCTGCGCCTGATGCAGCAGGCCGATGTGGTGCTGTATGACCGGCTGGTGGCCCCAGCGATTATCGAGCTGTGCCGCCGTGATGCCGAGCGTATCTATGTCGGCAAACAACGCGCCGAGCATGCCGTGCCGCAGGAACAGATCAACCAGCGCTTGGTCAATCTGGCCAAAGAAGGCAAGCGTGTGCTGCGCCTGAAAGGCGGCGACCCGTTTATTTTCGGCCGAGGAGGGGAGGAAATCGAAGAGTTGGCCGCCCACGGCATTCCGTTTCAGGTGGTGCCGGGCATCACCGCTGCCTCAGGCTGCGCGGCTTATGCCGGCATTCCGCTGACCCACCGTGACCATGCGCAGTCGGTGCGCTTTGTTACCGGTCACCTGAAAGATGGCAGCAGCAATCTGCCCTGGAACGAACTGACGGCCAGCAGCCAGACCCTGGTGTTCTATATGGGCCTGGTGGGTTTGCCGATCATCTGTCAGCAGCTGATTGCCCATGGTCGCGCTGCGACAACGCCGGCGGCATTGATCCAGCAGGGCACCACGCAGAACCAGCGCGTGTTTACCGGCACCCTGGCCAATCTGGCCGAGCTGGTAGCGAGGCATGAGGTGCATGCCCCGACCCTGGTAATTGTCGGCGAAGTGGTGCAATTGCGGGAGAAACTGGCCTGGTTCGAAGGGGCTCAGGCCAGCGTCTGATTACGTGCCACCCATAATTGGGCGGCGCGCTCCAGAGCGTGTTCGCGCGACTCGCCGAGGGCGCGCAAGGCCAAAGCCATGGTACTGATGACGGCAAGCTGGCCGTAGTCATCGGCCACCTCACCACGCCAGAAGGCGGCCAGATGGGCCGATTGCAGTGATTCAGGTTTTACGTGACGCCGTAACGAAAGCGCCGGCCATTCCTCATCCCAGTTGTCGCCATTGGCCGTGCCATACAGGTGGCTGCTGGCATCCGGGTTGATCTCGATTTCACCGCCTTCACCCTTGATCACCACCGCGCTGTCGCCGAGCAACTGGCTGGCTTCGCGGTGCACCGCCTGATAACCCGGGTGAAAGATGCTCTGTAGGCCGCAACGCGCGCTCAGCGGGTTGAGAATGCGTGCCAGCGAATGAATCGGTGAGCGCAGACCGAGGATATTGCGCAGGCCGATCATCCGCTGCAGCTGTGGCATCCAGTCGCCCAGCGGGATAAACGCCAGCTGTTGTTGCGCCAGCGCCTGCTCAACGCTGCCCCAGTTGCGGCATAGTGGAATGTGCAGGCTTTCAAGAAGCTGTTCGCTGTACAGTCGCCCGGCTGTGTGCGGGCCGCCGCCATGCAGCAGGATGCGAATACCGCTATTCGCTAGCGCTTTGGCTGCTAGCAGGAACCATGGCAGGTGGCGCTTCTTCCCGGCATAGCTGGGCCAATCCAGATCAACCTGTATTGCCGGCGCCTGCAAGCGTGCTCGCACAGCCTCAGCAAAACCGGCCATTTCCTCGGCGCTTTCTTCCTTGTGCCGCAACAGCATCAGAAAGGCGCCCAACTGGCTTTCCTCGGCTTGGCCGTCGAGCAGCATGCCCATGGCGTCACGGGCCTCCTCGCGGGTCAGGTTGCGCGCACCACGTTTGCCTTTACCGAGGATGCGCACAAATTGAGCAAAAGGATGTTCCGGCGGGGTCACAAGGTTCATAGGCAATTGGTCGGCTTGGGCAGGCCCGCCAGCTTGGCGGCAAGTTTGGCGGGAGCGCCATTGAACAGGCGATTGAGATTCAGGCTATTGCCTTTCTCGGGGCCAAGTTTGACGGCAATAAACTTGATCAGCGGACGGTTGGCAGGGGACAACTGAAACTCCTCGTAAAAGCTGCGTACCAGCCAGAGGATTTCCCAGTGCTCGGTGCTCAGGCTGATGCCCTCACGTTGCGCCAGGGCATGCGCGCTGGCTTCGGACCAATCAGCCAGATCGACCAGATAGCCGTCCTTATCCAGCGCCAAAATGCGACCTTCAACATTCAGCGTGCTCATAGCCAAGTGTTTACCTTGTCGTACTGGCAGCTCAGCGCAACGAACGCTGGGTAATCGACCAATGTGAGGCGGGTCGGGTACGCAAGGCCGCGCGCCTGCACATCTTCATCCAGGGCATACAGCGCGATGACGTCAGGCATCAGTTCCAGTGCCTGACGCGGCGCGCTGCCGTCCTGCAAGGCATACACCGCATCACCACACAGCAACAGTGCATCCTGGCGGCCGAGAATGCGCAGGCAACTGCTCAGGCGGCTATCGGTAAAGGGGGAGTGCGAGAGTACGTGCAAGGTAGCCATCAGAGCGTAATCACCTGGTCATAACGGTCAATCAAGGCGCTTATCGAGGAATCATCGAGACACTCGACAGCAAGACTGCTGGCGTGATTACGCAGGCCGCGCTCGTCCAAGCTGCGCTGTGAGGCATACAGTGCCTCGACCCCGAACATCGGCAAGGCCTGTAGATTGGCGCTGAGGTCTTTCTGCTGCAGGTTGCCGGGTTGTTGCGCGCCACTCAGCTGAAATACCCCGTCATCGAGAAACAGCAGGCCAACCGGCAAATCGAAGGCGCCGCCGGCCAGCGCGATATCCAGCGCTTCCCGCGCCCCGGGACCGGACCACGGGGCTTGGCGGCTGATGATCAACAGTGACTTACTCATTTCAAGGCCCCCCAAAGCACACCAGGCGATCCGCCAGCTGCGCCGCTTCGTGCAATTGGCCCAGGCCGGAAAGTTCCCAAGGCGCGTCCAGGTTGGCGGCTGTACGTAAGTAGCGTTGCGCTTCATCGCCATTCAACACACCACGACGCAAGGCGGCGGCGATACACACCACGCCATCCAGCTGCTGCGTTTGCACAAACTCCCGCCATTCACGCGGCAGATCCACTTCGTCCTGCGCGCAGACCACATTGCTCGAAGCGCTGTGGACGCCGTCCTGATAGAAGAACAGTCGCACGATCTCATGCCCACCCGCCAATACCGCCTGAGCAAAGCGCAGAGCCCGGCGCGAGGAGGGTGCATGGGGCGGTGAGAACAGGGCGATGGCGAATTTCATAGCAAACCTGGCAAGCCAATTTGGCGGAATGATAAAGCCTGAGTCGCCAAGATGCGCGCAGCAGGCATAAAAAATGACCCAGAGTGGTTTTTAACCTCGCGCAGCAACGGCCTTCAGGGTGCCTGCCACGGATGGCAAGCATAAAAAAGCCCGCCGAAGCGGGCTTTTAGCAGCGACTTGTATCAGTCGTCGCTGCCCATAATGCCGAAAATCTGCAACAGGCTGACGAACAGGTTGTAGATCGACATATACAGGCTGATGGTGGCCATGATGTAGTTGCGCTCACCGCCATGAATGATTTCGCTGGTCTGATACAGAATGTAGACCGAGGAAAACAGTACAAAACCTGCGCTGATCGCCAACTGCAGCCCGCTGATTTCGAAGAAGAGGCCGGCAACCACTGCACCCAGCAAAACAAAGAAACCTGCAGTGATAAAACCACTGAGGAAGCTCATGTCCTTGCGGGTGGTCAGTACGTATGCCGACAAGCCGCAGAACACCAGGGCCGTCATGGCGAAGGCCGAGCTGACAACTTCAGCACCGTTGGCCATGCCCATGTAGCGATTGAGGATTGGGCCGAGGGTGTAGCCCATAAAACCGGTCAGTGCGAGGGTCGAAACCAGGCCCCAGGCCGAATTACGCAGTTTGGCGGTGAGGAAGAACAGGCCGAACATTCCTATAAGCAATACAAAGATATTCGGATAAGGCACATTGGCGCGCTGCGCGATGAACGCAACCAGGCCACTGAAGGCCAGGGTGATGGCCAGAAGGCCATACGTGTTGCGCAGGACGCGGCTGACTTCTTGCTGCTCAACCTGCGTATGGTCAAGTGCATAATTATGTTCATTCATGGCGGCACTCCTGAAATGGCTGGTGGTTCCGTTACCAAGGTCAGGCTCGATCATAGCAGAGGCAGATAAAGAGCCAACACGTAGAGTTTGACAGCGTGTTGCGTTCGGGTAAGATTGCCGCCCGCAATCGCCGGAAGCGTGGCAGAGCGGTTGAATGCAACGGTCTTGAAAACCGTCGAAGGGGAAACTCTTCCGTGAGTTCGAATCTCACCGCTTCCGCCAAATTTTCTCTGGCTGTCATTTGGTGTCAATTTATTTGACGCTTGTATTTTGACGGTTATGCGCCAAGCTGATGACTTTAAGGCATCAGACTTTCAACCCAGCAGTTGCTCTGAGCAGCTGATGTCGACCGGGGTGACGCTTGATCAGAGTACTCGTTGTTGATGACCACGATCTGGTACGTACTGGCATCACACGGATGTTGGCCGATATCGATGGCTTACAGGTGGTTGGCCAAGCCGAGTCAGGCGAAGAATCCTTAAAGAAAGCCCGCGAACTGAAGCCCGATGTTGTCCTGATGGACATCAAGATGCCGGGTATAGGTGGCCTTGAAGCCACGCGCAAACTGATTCGCAGCCACCCTGACCTCAAAGTCGTTGCCGTTACCGTGTGCGAAGAAGATCCGTTCCCTACGCGCCTGCTGCAAGCCGGTGCTGCCGGTTATCTGACCAAGGGCGCGGCACTTGAAGAAATGGTTCAGGCCATCCGTATGGTGTTCAGTGGACAGCGTTATATCAGCCCGCAGATTGCTCAACAGCTGGCCCTAAAGTCGTTCCAGCCGCAGAGCAGCAATTCGCCATTCGATCTGCTATCCGAGCGTGAAATCCAGATCGCACTGATGATTGCCGGCTGCCAGAAAGTGCAGACTATTTCCGACAAACTTTGCCTGTCGCCGAAAACTGTAAACACCTACCGCTATCGCATCTTCGAAAAACTGTCGATCACCAGCGATGTCGAGTTGGCTTTGCTGGCCGTACGCCACGGCATGATTGATGCCAGCAGCTGACGACAGCCGCGCAGTCTTCGATTCCAGCGCGTTTCTCTCCACCTGCAGTGGTCACCCTGGCGTGTACCGCATGTTCGATGTGGACGCCAAACTGCTCTATGTCGGCAAAGCCAAGAACCTGAAAAAGCGTTTGGCCAGTTACTTCCGCCAGAACGGCTTGGCGCCGAAAACCGCCGCACTGGTGGGGCGAATCGCTCAAGTTGAAACCACCATCACCGCTAATGAGACCGAAGCGCTGTTGCTTGAACAGACGCTGATCAAGGAATGGCGGCCGCCGTACAACATTCTGCTGCGAGACGATAAGTCCTATCCCTATGTATTTCTATCCGATGGTGATTTCCCACGCCTGAGCATCCACCGCGGCGCGAAAAAGCAAAAAGGTCGCTACTTCGGCCCATACCCCAGTGCCGGGGCCATCCGTGAAAGTCTCAATCTGCTGCAGAAGACCTTTCTGGTGCGCCAATGCGAGGACAGCTTTTACAAAAATCGCACTCGGCCCTGCCTGCAGTATCAGATCAAACGCTGCAAAGCCCCCTGTGTCGGCCTGGTAGAACCCGCTGAATATGCTGCTGACGTACGCCATTCAGTAATGTTTCTTGAGGGGCGCAGCACTGCCCTCACCGATGAGCTGTCCAGCGGCATGCAGGCTGCCGCCATGGCCCTCGACTTTGAGCGGGCTGCCGGATTACGCGACCAGATATCGCTGCTGCGCCGGGTTCAAGACCAGCAGAGTATGGAAGGCGGAACCGGTGATGTGGACGTCGTCGCGGCCATGGTCAATCCGGGCGGTGCGTGTGTGCATTTGATCAGCGTGCGCGGTGGCCGAGTGCTCGGCAGCAAGAACTTTTTCCCGCAGGTGGCCATCGAGGAGGAAGGCAGCGGTGTATTGCTGGCCTTCCTCGCACAGTATTACCTGAGTAGTCAGGAGCGCGATCTGCCGAGCGAGCTGATTGTCAACGCACAACACGAAGATTTCCCCACCCTGATCGCCGCCATTGATGAGTTGCGTGGCCGCGAGCTGAGTATCAGCTACCGCGTACGCGGCACCCGCGCACGCTGGCAACAGCTGGCCGTGACCAATGCCGAACAAGCTTTAGCAGCGCGCCTGGCTAATCGACAGCACGTTGCTGCGCGCTTTGATGCCCTGGCCCTGGCCCTAGATATGGATGAAGTGCCGCAGCGCCTGGAGTGCTTCGATATCAGTCATTCCAGCGGTGAAGCAACGGTTGCGTCCTGCGTGGTATTTGGCCCGGAAGGGCCGCTGAAATCCGATTACCGTCGTTACAACATCGAAGGCGTGACGGCAGGCGATGATTACGCCGCCATGCATCAGGCGCTGACCCGGCGCTTCAGCAAGATCAAGGATGGCGAAGGCAAGTTACCGGACATCCTGCTGGTCGACGGTGGTAAAGGCCAACTGGCGATGGCCCGAGAAGTACTTGAAGAGCTGTCAGTGCCCGATCTAATTCTGCTGGGCGTGGCCAAAGGCGCCACGCGCAAACCAGGACTCGAAACCCTCTACCTGAATGACGCTGCACATGAATTTACGTTGCCAGGCAATTCGCCGGCCTTGCACCTGATTCAGCAAATCCGCGATGAGTCGCACCGCTTTGCCATCACCGGCCACCGCGCACGTCGTGGCAAAACCCGCCGCACGTCCACACTTGAAGAAGTTGCCGGCGTTGGACCCAAGCGCAGGCGCGAGTTGCTTAACCACTTCGGTGGATTGCAGGAATTGTCTCGCGCGAGCATTGAGGAAATCGCCAAAGCGCCTGGTATCAGTAAAAAGCTTGCCGAGTCGATTTATGCCTCACTACACAGCGAGTAGAATGCCCGCTCAATTTTCAGCCAAGTTGTGTCGATGAATATCCCCAACCTGCTTACCGTGCTCCGGGTTCTGCTGATTCCGGTGTTTATTCTGTTGTTCTACCTGCCATTCAGTTGGAGTTACTGGGCCGCCAGTGCCGTTTTTGCCATTGCAGCAGCTACTGATTGGCTAGATGGCTACTTGGCCAGACGCTGGGAGCAGAGCACGCCCTTTGGTGCATTTCTCGACCCTGTTGCTGACAAGCTAATGGTGGCTGTTGCTTTGGTTCTACTGGTAGATGAGCACTCCAATCTCTGGCTCACCTTACCCGCTGCGATCATCATTGGGCGCGAAATTGTGGTTTCAGCCTTGCGTGAATGGATGGCTGAATTAGGCGCAAGGGCACAAGTCGCGGTTTCGCGATTGGCAAAGTGGAAAACCGCGGCGCAGATGGTGGCATTGGTAACCTTATTGGCAAATCCGCCCACTTTTACAGTGTGGGTTCTGCTCGGCTATGGGTTGTTGATCATTGCCGCAGTGCTTACGCTATGGTCCATGATTCAGTATCTACTGGCCGCCTGGCCGCATCTGCGAATCACCGCAGAAAAGAAATAAGCTTTTTTGAATCAAGGGGTTGACGAATAGCATTGAAACTATAGAATGGCGCCCGTCAACACGACATGCGGGAATAGCTCAGTTGGTAGAGCACGACCTTGCCAAGGTCGGGGTCGCGAGTTCGAGTCTCGTTTCCCGCTCCAGTTTTATGCAATGAATGATATTGCATGTGATTTAAAGGCTGAGTAGCAGAGTGGTTATGCACCGGATTGCAAATCCGTGAACGCCGGTTCGATTCCGACCTCAGCCTCCAATTTAAAAGCCCCGTAAGTATATGATTTACGGGGCTTTTTCATTTTAGTTTGAAACCTTGCAGGGCTTGGTTGGGCTGTATATAGTCCTGCTCTTGCAACGTAGCGCTACCGCCCGAATGGCGAAATCGGTAGACGCAAGGGACTTAAAATCCCTCGAGGGTAACCTCGTGCCGGTTCGACCCCGGCTTCGGGCACCATATCCAAAGTTAACTCGCACAACTCGCACATGCCCCCAAACCGGCCCAATGCCGGTTTTTTTATGCCCACTAAAAGCAGACTTGTCATCTGCCTGAATCAGTCGCGTCATACGCCTGCCATCTGCTTTAGCTGCAATTGCAGTCACTCACCTGGGGGACTGTCGATGCGGATCTGTGTAATTGGTGCGGGCTATGTCGGATTGGTCTCAGGCGCCTGTTTTGCTGAAATGGGTAACCACGTCGTTTGCGTCGAGCGCGACCCGAAGCGTGTGGCTGGGCTGTCACGTGGCCAGTCCCCGATATATGAGCCAGGCCTGGAGTGCATGCTGCGGACGCACTTGAACAGTGGGCAATTGAGTTTCAATCAATGCCTGGGCGAGGGGATCAAACACGCCGAAATTATTTTTATCGCGGTGGGCACACCCAGCGGTGAGGATGGATCGGCAGATCTATGCCATGTCTTGGCTGTAGCTGATGCGCTGGGCGAAAAACTGGAGCACCACTGCCTGGTTGTCACAAAATCAACAGTACCCGTTGGTACTGCAGAACGGGTGGCACAGCGAATCAATAATGGTCTGAGCAGGCGCAGCATACGCCTTAACGTGACGGTGGCGAGTAACCCGGAGTTTCTCAAAGAAGGCTCGGCAATTGATGACTTTATGCGACCCGATCGCGTGATCGTTGGTTGTGATGAGCCTGCTGGGCATGAGCTTCTGCGTCGCCTTTATGCACCTTTTTTGCGTAATCATGAACGGCTGCTGGCTATGGGGCTGCGCGCTGCGGAGTTCAGCAAGTACGCAGCCAATGCGTTTCTGGCGACCAAGATTTCCTTTATCAATGAAATGGCCAGTCTCTGCGCAAGCCTGGACGTTGATGTTGAAGATGTCAGGCGCGCAATCGGCAGTGACAAGCGAATAGGGACACACTTTATATATGCAGGCTGTGGCTATGGTGGCTCCTGTTTCCCCAAGGATGTGCGGGCACTCATTCGCTGTGCGGAGCAGGAGGGCATTGAACCGGGCATCCTTCGAGCGGTGGAAGCACGTAATGCGCTACAGAAAACCTTGCTCTTTCAGGCTTTGCGCGAGCATTTCTCAGGTTATTGGCAGAACCGTGTGGTCGCTATATGGGGTTTATCTTTCAAACCTGGTACTGATGATCTGCGAGAAGCGCCTAGCCTGGTTTTGCTCGATGCGCTGTTGCTTGCAGGCGTTACCGTGCAAGCGTGTGACCCTGTAGCCACAACCGCCGTGGCTCAACGTTACAGCCAGGCAATCAGTAGCGGCCAACTGCGTTTGAGTACCTCTCCGTACAGTGTTGCTGAAGGGGCAGATGCGCTCGTTCTGGTCACGGAATGGAAGCAGTTTAGACAGCCCGACTTTGTTCGCATCCGAGGCTTGATGCGCATGCCTGTAGTCTTTGATGGCCGCAACATCTACGAATCAACACAACTAGCTGAACTTGGTTTTTTGTACAGAGGGATTGGTAGACCCGCGCAGGGGCATTGTAAGGCCAGTGCAGCCTGATAAACTGCGCACGCATTTTTCACCCATCCAACCCCAAGGTCTCCCATGATCAAGAAATGCTTGTTCCCAGCAGCCGGTTACGGCACCCGCTTTCTGCCTGCCACCAAGGCTATGCCCAAGGAAATGCTGCCAATTGTGAACAAGCCGTTGATTCAATACGGCGTCGAAGAAGCGCTGGAAGCCGGTCTCAGCGAAATCGCCATGATCACTGGGCGTGGCAAGCGCGCCCTGGAAGACCACTTTGACATCAGCTACGAACTCGAACATCAGATCCGCGACACTGACAAAGAGAAATACCTGGTCGGTATCCGCCGCCTGATTGACGAATGCACGTTCTCCTACACTCGTCAGGTCGAAATGAAAGGACTGGGCCACGCGATTCTCTGTGGCCGCCCGCTGATTGGTGATGAGCCTTTCGCTGTGGTGCTGGCCGATGACCTGTGCCTGAACCTGGAGGGAGACGCCGTGCTGACGCAAATGGTCAAACTCTACAAACAGTTCCGTTGTTCAATCGTGGCGATCCAGGAAGTCCCGCCGGAGGAGACTCACAAATATGGCGTGATCGCCGGCGAGATGATTCGTGATGATATTTACCGCGTTAACAGCATGGTCGAGAAGCCAAAGCCGGAAGATGCGCCGTCGAACCTGGCGATCATCGGTCGCTACATCCTCACGCCGGATATTTTTGACCTGATCGAACAGACCG
This sequence comes from Pseudomonas sp. SL4(2022), assembly GCF_026625725.1. Classification (NCBI taxonomy): domain Bacteria; kingdom Pseudomonadati; phylum Pseudomonadota; class Gammaproteobacteria; order Pseudomonadales; family Pseudomonadaceae; genus Pseudomonas; species Pseudomonas sp. SL4(2022). Next base: position 3,913,137 of record NZ_CP113060.1, on the reverse strand, counting down.
AGCCAGGCAAGGGTGGGGAAATCCAGATCACCGACGCACTGATGAAGCAGGCGCAGAACGGTTGCGTGATGGCTTATAAGTTCAAGGGCAAGCGCTTTGATTGCGGTGGAGCTGAGGGCTATATCGAAGCCACCAACTTCTGCTTCGAGAACCTCTACAAAACTGGCAAGGCCTATTGATTCAGCCTCTGGTGCGGTAATACACAGCCACCTTCGGGTGGCTGTGTGCATTCAGGACACAGGCATATGTTCGGCACCAGTCCCTAATGGCTGGCCGTAGCTGAACTCCACATAGTTGCCTGCTGGGTCACGCAGGCCGCAGTAGTAGCCAACAGGGTAGGGTTCATCACGCGGTTCCCACACCAGGCAGTCTGCAGCCCTTGCCCGCGCTGCCATGTTATCGACCTGCTCACGACTTTCCAGGGCAAAGCCAAAGTGGCTGTAGTCATCTGCAGCCAATTGGCGATATTGCCCACCCGGCATGATCACAAAAATAAAGCTGTGCTCCTTACCCAATTCGGCCATCCAGACAATTCGTGAGCCTTTGCCTGCGCGCTGGTGAATCACCTGCATCGCACAAAACTGCTCGTAAAAGCTTACGCAGGCATCGAGGTCAGGTACGTGCAAGGCCAAATGAGTAAGGGTAGGGCGCATCACGGTTCTCCTGTTCTGCATGCATCAAGTTTAGGCGCTGACGCGCCTTGGGGTATGCTGGCGGCTTGTTCTGGAGGCTGAAATGACCTACGACTTCGACCTGTTTGTAATTGGTGCCGGTTCCGGCGGTGTGCGGGCTGCGCGATTTGCTGCCGGCTATGGCGCGCGCGTGGCGGTTGCCGAAAGCCGCTACCTAGGCGGGACCTGCGTCAACGTCGGCTGCGTCCCGAAGAAGCTGCTGGTCTATGGCGCACATTTCGCCGACGACTTCGAACAGTCGCAAGGCTTCGGCTGGGAACTGGGGGAGGCCAAGTTCGACTGGTCGACCCTGATCAGCAACAAAAACCGTGAAATCGACCGACTCAATAGTATCTATCGCAACCTGCTGGTTAACAGCGGTGTGACCCTGCTCGAAGGCCATGCGCGGATCGTTGATGAGCACAGCGTTGAACTGGGCGGGCAGCATTACAGCGCCAAGCACATCCTGATCGCCACCGGCGGCTGGCCGCAGATTCCGGAAGTTCCGGGGCATGAACATGCCATCGGCTCGAATGAAGCTTTCTTTCTTGAGCAACTGCCCAAGCGCGTACTGGTCGTGGGCGGTGGTTATATCGCCGTGGAGTTTGCCTCGATCTTCAACGGCCTCGGCGCAACAACCGCGTTGCTCTATCGCGGCGATCTGTTCCTGCGTGGTTTCGACAAGGCCGTGCGTCTGCACCTGCAGGATGAGTTGAACAAGCGCGGCGTGGATCTGCAATTCAACAGCGACATCGCCCGTATTGACAAACAGGCTGATGGCAGCCTGCAGGCCACCCTCAAGGATGGCCGCGTGTTTGAGACCGACTGTGTTTTCTATGCCACCGGACGTCGACCGATGCTCGATAACCTGGGCCTGGAAAATACTCATGTGCAGCTCGATGAGCGCGGCTTTATCAAGGTCGACGAGCAATACCAGACGACGACACCGTCAATCCTCGCCATTGGTGATGTGATCGGTCGCGTGCAGCTGACGCCCGTAGCGCTGGCCGAAGGAATGGCAGTCGCACGACGCCTGTTCAAACCGGATGAATACCGCAGGGTCGACTATCGATTGATCCCAACCGCGGTATTCAGCCTGCCCAATATCGGCACGGTGGGGCTCAGTGAAGAGCAGGCGAAGGAGGAGGGCTATAGCGTCCAAGTATTCGAAAGCCGCTTCCGGCCGATGAAGCTGACCATGACCGAAAGCCAGGAGCGCACCCTGATGAAACTGGTGGTTGACGCTGCGACAGACCGCGTACTGGGCTGTCATATGGTGGGCCCGGACGCCGGTGAAATCGTCCAGGGGCTAGCGGTGGCGCTTAAAGCAGGTGCGACCAAGCGGTTGTTCGATGAAACCATCGGCGTGCACCCAACGGCCGCCGAAGAGTTCGTCACCATGCGAACGCCTTTGTCTACCTGAGGTCAGCATGGCGCAACTGTTCTATCTGGCCGATCTGTTTGGCGTCGCGGTCTTTGCCATCACCGGTGCACTGATGGCCGGACGCAAGTCCATGGATCTATTCGGTGTATTGGTAATTGCCATTGTCACCGCGCTAGGCGGTGGCACGCTGCGTGATGTGATTCTGGACAACCATCCGGTCAGTTGGATTCGCAACGATCTGTATATCGTCGTCGCCTCACTGGCAGCTGTTGGTACCGTGGTCTGGGTACGACTGACGCAGCCAATTCACGAGAAAGGCCTGTTATTGGCCGATGCTTTCGGCCTGGCGGTGTTTACCGTTATTGGCACTGAAGTCGCCATGCAGCACAACGTGCCACATAGCACAGCCGTGATCATGGGGGTGATGACCGGGGTCGCCGGGGGGGTGATGCGTGATGTGATCTGCAATGAAATCCCGCTGATCTTCCAGAAGGAAATTTACGCCACTGCGTGTATTGCCGGCGCTCTGGTATTTATCGCTATGCGCACGCTGGATACACCGCACTGGCTGGATACCGTCGTAGCGATGTTGAGCGTGCTGCTAATTCGTCTGGCGGCCATTCGCTGGCATATAGCGTTACCCAGTTTTCATTTATTGGATCGTGACTGAACGCAAGTCAGCGGAGGACTGCAGCAGGGATTAAATTATGTTGCAGCCCTCACGATCCATATAGTTAAAGTGAAGGTCGTTTCGCATGGTGTTGCGTTGCTCTCCAGCTCAGATACCCTGTGAATGCTAGGGTTCATGGGCTCTATTGCGCTTTTGCTCGGGAGTCATGGCCTTGCTGCGTGTCGATGTTGTGCCGCCACGCTCACCGCGTAACTGCTCCACCCATCGACGTAACGCCGTTGGACCTACGCCCATCGACTTGCAGGCTTCGGGAATTGAATAGCCCTGATCTAGAACCAGGCCGGCTGCTTCGAGGTTGAAATCTGTACTGAATAGATCTTCTGGTCACGTAAACACCTCATTGCTGGGCGAAGCTTAACGCCCTATCGGGGTGTCCAGAGTCGTGAGCCACAACACACACCGCCCCCAAGCGAAGCGCGCAAGCTCTTGATTTTTCAGCACAATCGTGTGGATTCTTAGTCTTAACCATTCCCTGATCTTAAAAAACCTCACGATCATGAGGAATTATTGAAACATGCCGCCTTGTTAGCTAAAATCCTCACATTCGTGTGGAATTGTGATTTTCTCTCTGCGCTGCGCAAAAAATCAGCAAGGTCATGAGGCTTTTCAAATGAAAATCGGCATCGAATCCCCTGGGCAAGTGGGGGCGCTCATTCGAGCAAGTCGCAAGGCCATGCAAATCCGTCAAGACGACGCGGCTGGCATCATTGGCGTGTCCGAGAACTTTTTGGGGAAGGTTGAGCGCGGCGGAGAAACAGTGCAGTGGGGCAAGCTGTTCCAAGTCATGCAGGAGCTCGGCCTTAACGTGACCATTGAGGTGCCAGAACCCTATTGCGACGCTATCAGGGCGCTGCTCGCTGACACGGTAAACAAGAAGTTGGCCAAACAAAACAAGGTGTCTGCCTCTAAGAATCCTGCATCAACGAGCAAGGCTAACTAATGGAACGATTGCTCAACGTCTGGATTAACCAGACCCAGGTGGGCGTCCTGCGCGAGAGCAATGGCCTATGGGCCTTTTGCTACAGCGGGCAGTGGTTGGTCGATCCTTTGGCGCATGCATTGTGTCCATTGCTACCCCTACAAGCCGCGGAACACTTCGATGGTGCTACCACTCGCCCTGTGCAGTGGTATTTCGACAATCTGTTGCCGGAAGAGGGGCAGCGGCAGTTAATCGCTATGGCTGCTGGCGCGGCGATTGAGGATGCTTTCGCCTTGCTGCAGCATTTCGGCGCGGAGTCTGCCGGCTCTCTCACTTTGCTTCCGCCTGGGCAAGCGCCAGAACCAGGTAGCAAGCAGGTATTGCCCGATGCTGAACTGTCAGAGCGCATTTTGGCAATGCCGAAGATTCCCTTGGCCGAGCAAGCTGCCAAGAAAATGTCCCTGGCAGGTGCTCAGCATAAGGTGGCGATCATCTACAGAGATGGCCAGCTATTTGAGCCAACCGGCAGCGAGCCGTCGACTCACATACTCAAGCCCGACCATCCCGGCGATGCATGGCCGCACTCCGTGATCAACGAGTGGTATGTGATGAAACTGGCTGATCGTATCGGGTTGCCTGTACCAAGGGTGTACCGCTTATATGTGCCGCAACCGGTCTATTTGATTGAGCGGTTTGACCGCGCCGAAAATGAGCATGATTGGACCCGTCTCCACTGTATCGACGCGTGCCAGTTGAATGGTCTGTCCAGGGAGTTCAAATACAGCGCCGGCAGTGTTGAACGCATTGCAGATCTGGCCAATCAGTGTCGGCCAGCAGCGCTGGCCCGGTTGCGCCTATTTCAGTGGCTGATCTTCAATGTCCTCGTAGGTAATGAGGACGCACATCTGAAAAACCTCAGCTTCTTGATGTCCGGCAAGGGCGTGCATCTATCTCCCTTCTACGACTTGCTGTGCACGGCCGTATACGGCACACGGGCGTATGACCGAGATCAGTGGCCAGGCCAAACCACTATGGCGTGGCCAATTAATGGCACTCAGCGCTTAGTAGAGATCACTACGCCGTTACTGGTAAGCGCTGGCGAAGCCATGGGGATCAAGCCAACAACAGCCCGGGACAACATTCGGAAACTTGTAGACAGTGTGCGCATAGAAGCACCAAAGCTGCTGGAAGAGGTGATTCAACAAAATGCAGAGCTGTTGCAGGACAGGCAAGAGCTTAAGGCCACATTAGCGGGCGAAGTCCGGCTGTTGAGGAGCATTAATGCGATCGTCATCAACGAGATGACGGCTCAGTTGAGCTGGGGCTTTTAAGGCCTGCATTGTCATCACAGGAACTGAGAGCAGGCCGGAAATGGCCCAGCGACCTTTGGCCACTGGGCTTTTTACCATCGGTGTTGAATTAAATAATATTTACACCGGTTTCTGGGACAAACATAAAGCAGTAAAAGCCGTACTCCACCAACAGCTCACGGCTATCAGTGCTGGAGACCGGCCCCTGGTTGACTTGCCAATTGGCCGTCATGGGGTTACTGATCGGGTTGCCGGCAAAGTCAAAGTTGGTCACCTGGTCTGAACCGTCTTTCTGTGACCAGCTGTCGCAAGCACCGGACGAGTTGTCACAGCGCGCCCAGTGGTAGTCGCCTGGCCAGTTGGCATCACCTGCCGTCGAGACCATCAGCGCTACAAAGTGCCCGCCGAGGTAGCCGGCCCCCAAGCTGCCTGGCGGTTGTGGGTTAGTGCCCTGCTTGCTGGATTTGAATGCAAACAGCTCTTCGAGGCTGGTGCCGACCAATTCCAGCCCGTCCTTGACTGCGTAGCTGCTGACCAGAGCTCCCAGATCGGAGAAGGGCTGTTGAAAGTTTGCGGCGGTGAGCAGGTAGCCACTCTGCCGTCCTGGCTGAGGAAAGGTGTTTGGTGTGATGTTGCAGCCGTAGGCATAACAGTTGTTATTGGGCTGGAAACGGAAAGACATGAAGTTGCCCTGGCAGTCTCCTGCGGGGTCGTAGCGACCGGCAGCCTCTCCGTATACGGTGGCCGAGTATTGGGGTACGCCAATGGTCTTCTGTTCAGGCACGCTGATTTGTACCGTTATAACCGTAGGGGCTAAGTAGTGCTCGTCCGGTACCGCGCCTAGCGCTGGGGCGCGGGTGGTTTGGTGAAAGAAGTCATGGGGCGCAATAACACCGCTGAATTTGAAGGGGCGTGCTGAGCTGTTCATGGCGTATTCCTTTTCGCTGGGTGTGTTGGGACTAAGGGTAGAGCTGGTTGGCGCTGACCATGCTGGAGTAGTTGTAGACCTGCATGGATAGGCTGTTACTTGGCGCAGAACTCGCGTAATGGCCGCTGATAACCAGCCGTGAAGACGCGCCACCGAACTGGCCGGTATCGCTGGCCCAGATGGCCTGATTGTTGCGGTTGTAGAACACTAAGTTGCCGTCATCCTGCATGCGCAGGCGACCCGGCAAATCCCCCGCCTGTAAGGTAATGGGTAGGCGCCACAGCGGCGTGTCCTGGCCGCTGGCTAGCAGTACCGGACCTTGGTCTGGGGTGTTAGTCAGGCTGGCGCTGCCATCCAGGGCGCTGATGCTCTGGTTGGGTAGCAGTTCGGCGTTGATCCGGCTGTCGAGGTAATTGACGCTCAGCATTTCGCCAGCCAGGTTGGTTTGCAGCAGGGTCTGCACCTGCTGGCGTGTCCAGCCGTTGGTAGCGGCGGTAGCCATCAGAATCATCAACTTGGCGAGGGCGGCCATGGGCGTCATGTCCGCTGGCGCTAGGGCGCCCACCTGGGGCAGCCAGGCGCCGGAGGCATAGGCGCTGTTGTTCACTGTACCTGCCAAGACCTGGGTGCAATCGACCAGATTGACGCCGCTCTGGTTGGCCTGGCTCAACGCTTGATAGATGGCCCCTGAGCTGGGTGTGTCCGGATTGCCGGAGGGGAAATTACCTTCGCCATAGGACTCCAGAATAATGCCGCGTGCCCCGGCCGTAACCACAGCGTTTATCAGGGTGGCGAGAAAGGCGCTGGGTGGTGAGATGCTGTAAGGCGCGGGGAACGCGTTCAACTGAACAATCGGAAAATTACTGATGCAGGCCGTTATTTGGTTGAGCTGGTTTTGCTGGCCGGCCAGTACGCTTGGGTTCTCCAAGCTTAGGCTAGCGTGCACGGGGCCGGGTAGGCAGGCTGCGTTGTTGAGCGTCAGATTGATGCCATATTCGGCCAGTGCAGGGTAGTTGGGAGATGAGAAAGCGTCGAACTGGCTCGCGTTGGTTTTAACCACGCGGTTGCCACGGTAGAGGTGGTTGTGAAAATACACGCCCACCTCGGCAATACCACTTTGTGCGGCCGTGACTGCACCGCAGAGGTTCTGATAAGCGTCGGTATTGAAGTTCAGGCTTAACGCTTGGCCGCTGCTGGCCTGGTAATACAGCGGCACCTGCGAGCCGGTTATGACCACCGGCTTGTTCAGCACAGCGGTTGCATAGCCATTGGCGTCGAAGCTGTTGAGCAGAAACGCCAGCGCGGCACCCGAGAAGTCCATGCTATCGGTACCGTGGAGAATGACGAAGCCGTCGTAGGCGGCGTAATTGTTCAAGATACCCTGGGCCATGATGCACCAATCGGTGGGTTGCAGATTGGTACTGTCCAGGGTTTTGCTGGCCGACTCGGGGAAACTGATCTGGGTCAGATAGTCGATGCTGAGGTCAGGGAATTGCTGCTGCAGGATTGGGTTGAGCAACTGCTCACTGGCCGCTGCAAAGGCCGTGGCGCTCATCGGTGCAAGCGGGTTGCCGACGCAGCTGATAGTCCCGCCGGTATTGATAATCGCGATACGCATAGGGTGCCTCCTAGCAAGTCTCGGTTGTGGCTTAACGTTGGGTCAGCAGAACCTGGCGCAGCCGTACGAAACTGGGTGCAGTAGTTCGCTTCAGGTGCTGGGCGCTGAGACTGACCACGGGGGCCATGGCGATGGCGAAGGCAGCACCGAGCTTGAGTTGGTCGGAGAACCAGGGGGCCTCATAAGCCGGGGTGGTCGACCAGTTCTGCCGGATTTCTTCGCTTTGCTGGTTGACGATGTTGCTGAACGCCGTGCTGGGGTCTTGCGGGTCTTTGCGGAACTGCAAGGCGATTTCTGCCAATTCGACCAGTTCAGCATGGGTAAAGGGCTGGCCGGCGTCACGAATCTGCACGGGCGGCTGCTCCTGGCGACGCATGATGCAGTACACCGTTTGCCCGCCGCAGGTTGGATCACGCTGGTACAGCTGCAGGTCGTAGGGCTGATTGGTGGCCACGGCGCAGCCATCACCGGAGTAAGTCACGCCGAAATCCCCACGATTGTCCTGCCGAGGGTCACCTTGCAAGAGCGCCAGTTCGCACTGCACAACACGGCTGCCGAGTTGGTCGATGCGGGCTTGCAATTGGCTGGCATTGGCCTGTGCGGTGCTGTTGTCAGGTGGGTTGGCACCTTGTGCAAAGAGTTGCCAGCTATTGGTGGGCTGGGCGGCTATCAGGTCGAAGAAGGCGTCGATGCAGGCCGGGCTGTCGAGGTGGGCCAGGGTCAGGCTGTTGTGGCTATCAAAGTTGCTGACTACGGCAGTGATGATGCAGGAGGTGGCACTGTCGGAGTAGGCCGTCAGCGGGGTGTCGGCCAGCACGAAGGTTTGGTAGTTGCCCTGGTCGACATAGAAGAACCCTTGCGCGGGCGGGGCGATAGGTGATTGGTCGGCGAGCTTGAGGCTGATGTCGATGGGGCTCATGACAGGATCTCCGGAAACAGGCTGAGGGGGTTGGTCTTCGGGTTGCCGTTGATCTGGTACTCACACTGCGCGCTGCCGGCACTGGCACTGAACAGCGCGGTGGCCTGAGTATGAAATTCGATGCCCAGATAGTCGGTTTCACGGCAAATCGACAGCTCTGTTTCTCCGTAGTACTGGTCACTGAGCAGGGTCTTGATACCCTGATGGCTGGGGTCGATTTGCAGAATGGTTTCGGCGCGCTGCAGGCGCAGGTAGGTGCTGTGATTGGCCGCGTAGTCCACAGCATTGGGCTGTAAGCGAAAATTGTTGGTTGAAACGAAGAACCCTCCCGTTCGCTTGATCAGCCGCACCGGGTCCTGGTTAAACGGGTTGGGCATGTACTCGATCAGAATGCTGATCGGCTGCGTCTTCTGGGGATCTGCCCAGCCGCTGATCAAAGAAATGTCCGGTGCCGGAAATGGCGTCTTGCAGCCTGTGTTGCGATAGAAATCAATCAGGCTTTGCGCCGCCTCGATGGCGCTGGTATGGCTGCTGATGCTGGCCTCGTAAGCGGCAAACAGAGCCTCGGCTTGGGCACTGCTGGCGTAATAGTTGGCCGCAGTGGTGGTGTAGGTGTCGGCGGCGACAAACGCCACGCCATGATCGTTGACCCCTGCCCAGATCCCTGCGCTGCCCTGGCGGGTCATGGCAATGTAGCTATTTACGCCATTACTGCCAGTCCGCACATCCGGCAAGTTGAAGGTGGTAATGGGGATCAGGTCGCACTGTTTGAAGGTGTGGATGCTGCCGCCGTCAAAGACGGTTCCGATGGTGCACATAGGGAGTTCCTTTCCTGTTTACGAGATAGAGACGAGCGCGCGCAATCGGTCTCACGCATAGGGTGAGCCGATAAAGCGCCAGGGGTGATTTCTTACGACTGAAACAGCTTTGGCGGTGCAGAACCGCCAAAAGTGATCGCGAAACAGAGGCGCGGCCTTGCGCATGGGTGACATCGCTCGAATTCCTTTTCAAGGTTTACTGAGCGTAGTCCAGTCTGACCGGATGCCAAGGGCCAAGTTGATGAGGCACCACATGAGAATTGGAGGTGTCTTGGAATATAAAGGGCTGTTCAGTACCTGCCTTTCACACGTCGGTCAGCTTCAATTGGCGGGACCATTTGCCTAGATATCCTGAAGTATGAGAATGCCCGTAGGGTGGATGGAAGGGCATAATCGACTGCTACGGCTTTTTCACAGGACAAGGAAGTTACATGCGCGCGCACCGTGGTCCCCGCAGTTTTCTCATCGGTTTACAACTCATCTTGGCGATGTTGTGGCTTCCGGCGTTGCCGCTCAGCGCAGCTCAATCCTCTGCCAGTACCGTGGAGTTCCCCGTTTGGCGTCGCAGCTGGGTGGGTAACTTGGGGAGCAAGCAGGTAGAGGTCGCGCTGAACCGCTCTGCCGATAGCCTTTCGGGCAGCTACTGCTATCAGCCCTGTCGGGCCGAGACGCGCAGGCAGCTTGTACTGAGTGGCCAGATGCGAGGCGAGGGCGCCGTGCTGACCGAGCGAGACAGCGGTAATGGCGCCGCTGATACAGGCACCTGGCGTATCGAGTCTTTTGATAACGGTATTACCGGCACTTGGACCTCGCCCAATGGTAAGCGTGAGCTTCCACTGGCCTTAAGCCCGAACCAGGACGATCTGGAGAAACGCTTCCCCTATGAGATGCGGTTGCTAGCCGATGCTTTGCCGGAAGAAGAGGGCGCTGGTTGCCCCACACCGCCGCTGGTCTCAGCTATACGCCTCTATAAGGATGGCGCATTAATCCAGACCCTGGAGACTGAGTCCCAAGGAACTTGCAGCATTTTCACGCCCGATCTCATTGACGCGAACTTCGATGGTTGGCCTGACCTAAGTCTCGCCATGTTTCTCCCTGCGGGACCAAACATTCCGCATCAGACATGGCTGTACGATGTGGCCACGGGCCGCTTCGTCGATGCGCCCGCAGGGTTACAGGACATCAGTTCGGCCGAGTTCGACCCTGTTCATCGCGTCGTCTACTCCTACTGGCGAGCCAGTTGCTGCGAGCACGGCGTTTCAACCTATCGCTGGACAGATGGCGACCTTGAGGAAATCGACTCCCAGAGCAGTTACTTGCTTCCGCTGATGAGCGGAACCGAGCGACGCAGTTGCTACATCATGCCCAGCTACATTGACGGTAATATCGAGTTCGCCAGTCGGGTTGAACAGGTAAGTGATGGTTCGTTGAAACTGCGTCAGATCGATCCGAAGTCCTGCGACATCGATAGTGGTGCTCACTACGAGCGAACCTATATCGACATCTGGCAGCCCAGCCAGAACGGACAGAAATCGACCCTTTTGCGAACGGAAGAAATAGCCTGGAAACAAACAGAGACGTCTAAAGGCCAACGCTTTTGTCCCGAGGTGCCGTTCTTCGACAGTGGGCGTATCAAGCGCGTAGTGCTCAGTGAGAATCCTGATATGTGCAGAGAGCAGAGCCCGCGGCAGGAATAGTTACGTCTGCGCAGTTGGGCGTAGCACGATCTCGTTACCGCAACATCGGCAGGCTGCTCGACGTTGCGGTAACGCCCTCGATTGCAACACTTCTGAAACGGCATTCATTTAACATAATATACATTATGCGAACCGATGGATTTCTGCAGTGAGTCCAGACACTTCAGGATTCACTGCACTCGCCCTGATTTTGGCTTCGCATAATGAGAGTTATGTTTAATGCAGGCCAAGATCCAGCAACACGCGGCCACGGCTTGGGCAGGTTTCCATGTAACGATGCGCTTCGACTACATCGTCGAAACTGTAAACCTTGTCGATCAGCGGTTTGAGTAAACCATCTGCTGTCAGCTGATTGATGCCTTGCACAGCCTTGGCAACGGCAACTGAATCCTGCGGAATATTCAGCTCTTCCTTGCCAGTGAAATTACCGATGCAATGCACGAAGAATTGAATGTTCTTCTGGAACGCCGCACAAGCTGGGAATGGCGTTTCATTGCCGCCTTGCAGATCGAACAAGATCAGCCGACCGCGCGGCGCGATGGCGTCGCCCAGCAGGCACATCTGCGGGCCGCCAAGCGCATCCATCACCACATTCACACCACGGCCATCGGTCAGCTTGCTGACGCGGCTAACCAGATCCTGTTCCTCAGTGAGGATGATGTGATCCGCGCCCAGCTGCTTGAGAAAGTCACGGTCCTCGGCAAAGGCTGTCGCCGCAATGACTGTTGCGCCCAAGGCTTTGCCCATCTGCACGATGTACGGGCCCCAACAGCGGCTTGCGGCCGTTACCAGCACGGTTTCACCGGGCTGCAAACGCGCCAGTTCGCTGAAACCGAACCAGCCGACCATCGATGGTAGATAGTGCACGGCGGCCTGTTGAGCGGTCAGGTTCTCCGGGTAACGCGCCAAGGAACTGCGTGGCAATACCACATGCTCGGCGTAACTGGGATAACGGTTGGCGCTGTGCCCCGGGAAGCTCGCTACTCGATCACCCACAGTCAAATCAGTCACGCCATCGCCGAGGGCCAGCACCACGCCGGCCAGTTCGTGGCCCAGGCCTGCCGGCAATTGCGTTGGGGTATTGCCCAGATTCTGCCGCCAGAGCACGTCGTACCAGCTGACACCTACAGCTTCAACACCGACCAGCACTTCACCAGCGGCGGGCGCCGGGGCTTGACGCTCTTCGATCTTGAGGACATCGGCCTCACCAAACTCGTGGAAACGCACTATGCGGGACATCGCAAACCTCTTCGGTTGACCCATTCAGGTCGCGGCAACTGTTCAGCATCTCTGCGCGATACAGCGATGGCGACCTCTTATGGCCACGGACTTTATCCGGGCTTTGCCAGCAATTCCACCGCTCAGGGCTGATATTCACCATGCTTGTCGATGATGATGAGTCACGCACACATCATTTCGCCGTGCATATTGCCTGGCAACAGCATTCGGCATTAGCCTGATTCGCGCGCAAAACCGCAGCCACTCCAGAATGGACACCGGATGAACCGTAACGATCTTCGCCGCGTCGATCTCAACCTGCTGATCGTCTTTGAAACGCTGATGCATGAACGTAGCGTGACCCGTGCGGCGGAAAAACTGTTTCTGGGCCAGCCGGCCATCAGTGCGGCCCTCGCCCGTTTGCGCAGCCTGTTCGATGACCCGCTGTTCGTGCGCACCGGTCGCAGCATGGAGCCTACCGCCCGCGCCATGGAGATTGCCGCCCTGCTCTCGCCGGCGCTGGATTCGATTTCTACGGCGGTCAGTCGTGCGGCTGATTTTCACCCAGCCACCAGCACTGCGGTCTTTCGCATCGGCCTGTCGGATGACGTCGAATTCGGTCTCTTACCGCCGCTGATCAAGCGCTTACGCGCCGAAGCCCCGGGCGTGGTGCTGGTGGTTCGCCGCACCAACTACCTGCTGATGCCGGCCTTGCTGGCCTCCGGGGAAATTTCCGTGGGCGTTGCTTACACCGAAGAGTTGCCGGCCAACGCCAAGCGCAAGGTGTTGCGCCGTAGTAAACCGAAACTGCTACGTGCCGATACCGCGCCTGGTGCACTGAGCCTGGATGATTTCTGTGCCAGGCCGCACGCGCTGGTGTCCTTTGCCGGCGATCTGGGTGGCTTTATCGATACCGAACTGGAAAAACAGGGGCGTAAGCGTCGCGTGGTACTCGCCCTGCCCCAGTTCAACGGCCTGGGTACCCTGCTGGCCGGCACCGATATTCTGGCCACCGTGCCGGATTACACCGCAGCCGCCCTGACCTCTGCGGGCGGAGTCCGCGCCGAAGAACTGCCCCTGCCGACGCAGACTTTCGAGCTGCACATGGCCTGGCGTGGCGCACAGGACAACGACCCAGCGGAGCGTTGGCTGCGTTCGCGCATCCAGATGTTCTGCGGTGATCCGGACAGCCTGGAGTAAACCTAGCACCGGAGCAACGGTGCGTTCAGGGCACTTTGTTCACATAGTTGAAATCGATAAAAGCCCCTTCATCATCATTCACGATGATAGTCACCTTCGCGGCATTCGATTCGTTCCACGCCAGAGCGCGCAGCAGACTCCGCCCCATCACAACACCCTCGGGCGGATACACACATGGAACAGTCCAATAACAATCGCTGGCATTTCCCCTTGGCCCTTGCCGCAGTGCTGGTCTTGAGTGCATGCGGAAAATCACCGGAAACCGCACAGCAGATGCCGGCCGCAAAAGTCAGCGTGGCAGAAGTCATCGAACAACCGATCAACGAATGGGATGAATTCACCGGGCGCCTGGAAGCGCCTGAATCGGTCGAGATCCGTCCACGTGTATCCGGTTTCGTTGATCGCGTTGCCTTTGCCGAAGGCAGCCTGGTGAAGAAAGGTGACCTGCTGTTCCAGATCGATCCGCGGCCGTTCCAGGCCGAAGTCAAGCGTTTCGAAGCTCAGCTGCAACAGGCCCGTGCCAGCCAGGCGCGCACGCAAAGTGAAGCTAATCGCGGCGAGCGCCTGCGCCAGAGCAACGCCATCTCTGCCGAACTGGCTGATGCCCGCGCCAGCGCCGCGGCAGAAGCCAAAGCGGCGCTGGCCGGCATCCAGGCGGAACTGGATAACGCCCGTCTTAACCTGAGCTTCACCCGCGTTACCGCGCCAATTGATGGCCGCGTCAGCCGCGCGGAAATCACCGAAGGCAACCTGGTGAATGCCGGTCAGAGCCTGCTGACCACGCTGGTCAGCACCGACAAGGTGTACGCCTACTTTGATGCCGATGAGCGCGTATTCCTCAAATACGTCGAACTGGCGCGTCTGGTCGGCGGTCAGGCGCGTGATGCCAGCCCGGTGTACCTGGGCCTGTCCAGCGAAGACGGCCACCCGCACCTGGGTGAACTGGATTTTCTCGACAACCAGGTTAACCCGCAGACCGGCACCATCCGTGGCCGTGCGGTGTTCGATAACCGTGATGGCCGCTTCACGCCGGGCCTGTACGCACGTCTGAAGCTGGTTGGCAGCGGTCAGTACGCGGCCGCGCTGATCAAGGATGAAGCGGTCGGCACTGACCTGGGCAAGAAGTTCGTTTTGGTGCTCGACAAGGACAACGCCGTGCAATACCGCGCCATTGAACTGGGACCGAAACTGGAAGGCCTGCGTATCGTGCGTCAGGGCTTGGCCAAGGGCGAGAAAATCGTGGTCAACGGCCTGCAACGTGCCTTCCCCGGTTCCACGGTTGATCCGCAGAGCGTGCCGATGGCCGACGAGGCCACCCTCGTCCAACTGCTGCGCTTGCGTCAGTCAGTCGATGAGCGCGATGCGCCACGGGTCGCCAAACAGGACACCCACAACGGCAAGCCTCGCGGCTGACATGACGCCTGGGGCGCACTGCGCCCCCTACCCGACAACCTGATTCGTAGGGCGCGCGTGGCCGTTAGGGCCTGGCGCACCGGCGTCCGAGGACTTTCTGATGAACTTCTCGCAATTCTTTATTCAGCGGCCGATTTTCGCCGCTGTGCTATCACTGTTGATCCTGATTGGCGGAGCCATCTCGCTGTTCCAGTTGCCGATCAGCGAATACCCGGAAGTGGTGCCGCCCACCGTGGTGGTGCGCGCCACCTTCCCCGGTGCCAACCCCAAGGTGATTGGTGAAACCGTTGCCTCACCGCTGGAACAGGCGATCACCGGGGTGGAAGGCATGCTCTATATGTCGTCCCAGGGCACGGCCGACGGCAAGATGACCCTGACCCTGACCTTCGCCCTCGGCACCGATCTGGACAAAGCCCAGGTGCAGGTGCAGAACCGCGTGACCCGGACCATGCCGACCCTGCCCACCGAAGTGCAGCGCCTTGGCGTGACCGTCGACAAGGCTTCGCCCGACCTGACCATGGTCGTGCACCTGACCTCGCCGGACGACCGCTACGACATGCTGTATCTGTCCAACTATGCTGCGCTCAACGTCAAGGACGAGTTGGCGCGCCTGGATGGCGTGGGTGATGTGCAGCTGTTCGGCCTGGGCAACTACTCGCTGCGCGTGTGGCTCGATCCGAACAAGGTCGCGTCACGGGGCCTGGCCGCCAGTGACGTGGTCAATGCCATTCGTGAGCAGAACCGCCAGGTCGCGGCCGGCTCGCTCGGTGCCCCGCCCTCTGACGCTGGCAACAGCTTCCAGCTGTCGATCAACACCCAAGGCCGTCTGGTCAGCGAGGAAGAGTTCGAGAACATCATCATTCGCGCCGGTGAAAACGGTGAAATCACCCGTTTGAAAGACATCGCACGCATTGAACTGGGTTCCAGCCAGTACGCCCTGCGCTCCTTGCTCAACAACAAGCCGGCGGTTGCCATCCCGGTGTTCCAGCGTCCCGGCTCCAACGCCATCGAGATTTCCGATGCGGTGCGCGCCCGCATGGCCGAGTTGAAACAGAACTTCCCGCAGGGCGTGGACTACGAAATCGTCTATGACCCGACCATCTTCGTGCGTGGCTCCATTGAAGCGGTGGTGCATACCCTGCTCGAGGCCATCATCCTGGTGGTGCTGGTGGTGATTCTGTTCCTGCAAACCTGGCGCGCGTCGTTCATCCCGCTGGCCGCCGTGCCGGTGTCGTTGATCGGCACCTTCGCCGTGATGCACATGTTCGGCTTCTCGCTCAACGCGTTGTCGCTGTTCGGTCTGGTGCTGGCCATCGGTATCGTGGTGGACGACGCCATCGTGGTGGTGGAAAACGTTGAACGGAATATCGGCCTGGGCAAAACCCCGGTAGAGGCCACCAAGCAGGCAATGAAGGAAGTCACCGGGCCGATCGTGGCCACGGCCTTGGTGCTGTGCGCGGTGTTTATTCCCACGGCGTTTATTTCCGGGCTTACCGGACAGTTCTACCAGCAGTTTGCGCTGACCATCGCCATTTCCACAGTGATCTCGGCCTTCAACTCACTGACCCTGTCCCCTGCCCTGGCGGCCGTGCTGCTGAAAAGCCACGACGCGCCGAAGGACCGCTTCTCCAAGGTGCTCGACAAACTGTTCGGCGGCTGGCTGTTCAACCCGTTCAACCGTCTGTTTGACCGCGCCAGCCACGGTTATGTCGGTACGGTGAAACGCGTCTTGCGCGGCAGCGGCATCGCCCTGTTCGTCTACGCCGGTTTGATGGGGCTGACCTACCTGGGCTTTGCCACCACACCGAGCGGTTTCGTCCCGGCGCAGGACAAACAGTACCTGGTGGCCTTCGCCCAACTGCCGGATGCCGCGACCCTGGACCGCACCGAAGATGTGATCAAGAAAATGTCGGAAATCGCCGGCAAACACCCCGGTGTGGAAAACACCGTGGCCTTCCCCGGCCTGTCGATCAACGGCTTCACCAACAGCCCGAACAGCGGCATCGTCTTCACCCCGCTGAAGCCCTTTGATGAGCGCAGCGATCCGTCGATGAGCGCCACGGCGATTGCGGCCGAGCTGAACGCCCAGTTCAGCGAGATTCAGGACGCCTATATCGCCATCTTCCCGCCACCACCGGTGCAGGGCCTGGGTACTATCGGCGGCTTCCGCCTGCAGGTGCAGGATCGTGGCAACCTGGGCTATGACGAACTGTACGTGCAAACCCAGAACGTCATCGCCAAGGCCCGTGCGCTGCCGGAGCTGGACCCGATGTCGGTGTTCACCAGCTACCAGGTGAATGTGCCGCAGATCGATGCCGCCATCGACCGCGAAAAAGCCAAGACCCACGGCGTGGCGATCAGCGACATCTTCGACACCATGCAGATCTACCTGGGCTCGTTGTACGCCAACGACTTCAACCGTTTTGGCCGGACCTACCAGGTCAACGTGCAGGCCGAGCAACAGTTCCGCCTGGAGCCGGAGCAGATTGGCCAGCTCAAGGTGCGCAACAACCGGGGCGAAATGGTCCCGCTGTCAGCGTTCCTTAAAGTCAGCGCCAGTTCAGGTCCGGACCGGGTGATGCATTACAACGGCTTCCTCACTGCCGAAATCAATGGCGCAGCAGCCCCTGGCTACAGTTCCGGCCAGGCTGAAGCGGCGATGGCCAAACTGCTCAAGGAAGAACTGCCCAACGGCATGAGCTTCGAATGGACCGACCTGACCTACCAGCAGATTCTGGCCGGTAACAGCGCGATCTTCGTCTTCCCGCTCTGCGTGCTGCTGGCTTTCCTGGTACTGGCTGCCCAGTACGAAAGCTGGAGCCTGCCGCTGGCGGTGATCCTGATCGTACCGATGACCCTGCTGTCGGCCATCACCGGGGTGATCCTGGCTGGAGGCGACAACAACATCTTCACCCAGATCGGTCTGATCGTACTGGTGGGATTGGCCTGTAAGAACGCCATCCTCATCGTCGAGTTCGCCAAGGAGAAACAGGAAGAAGGCATGGACCGCGTCAGCGCGGTGCTGGAAGCCTGCCGCTTGCGTCTGCGGCCGATTCTGATGACCAGTTTCGCCTTCATCATGGGCGTGGTGCCCTTGGTGTTGTCATCCGGCGCTGGCGCCGAGATGCGCCATGCCATGGGCGTCGCAGTATTCAGCGGCATGCTCGGGGTGACCTTCTTCGGCCTGCTGCTGACCCCGGTGTTCTACGTGCTGATTCGCGGCTTCGTGGAGAAACGCGAAGCGCAGAAAGCCGCGCGCCTGCAGGAGGTGCAGGCATGAAGTCCATTAATGCCAAGCCGCTGGCCCTCAGCCTGTTGACCCTGGCGCTGACTGCCTGCGCCGTCGGCCCGAAGTACCAGGCCCCGCAAACCGCAGATGCCCAGCTGAAAAGCGCGCAAAGCGTCAGTTTCGATCGTTCGCGTTTCGAAGTCAGTTGGTGGCAGCAGTTCGACGACCCGGTACTCAACCAACTGGTGCAACAATCACTCGAGGAAAACCGCCAGCTGCGCGTGGCTTTTGCTCGCCTGCGGGCGGCCCAGGCCATTCGTGATGACCTCGGCAACGATCAGTTGCCGACCGTCACCAGCCGCGCCAGCGGTGAATTCGGCAAAGCCCAGCAACCCGGCGTCACCGAGCAGCGCGTGCGCGGCGAGCGTTATGACCTGGGGCTGGACATGCTCTGGGAACTGGACCTGTTTGGCCGCATCCAGCGTCAACTGGAAGCCAGCGATGCCGAGCTGGACGTGGCCGAAGCGGATTATCAGCAGCTGCAGGTCAGCCTGATCGCCGAGCTGGTGGATGCTTACGGCAGCCTGCGCGGCGCGCAACTGCGTGAACGGATTGCCCGCGACAACCTGAGCAACCAGCAGGAATCCCGCGCCATCACCGAGCAGCTACGTGAAGCCGGCGTCGGTAGCCAGCTCGATGTACTGCGCAGCGACGCGCGCCTGGCTGGCACCGAAGCCAGCCTGCCGCAATTGCAGGCCGAACAGCAGCGCGCTAAACACCGCATCGCCACCCTGCTCGGTCAACGCCCGGATCAATTAAGCGTGGACCTCTCAGCCCAGGACCTGCCCGCCATCGCCAAGGCGCTACCGGTGGGCGACCCCGGCGAGTTGTTGCGCCGCCGCCCGGATATCCGCGCGGCCGAACGGCAACTGGCCGCTGCCACTGCCAATATCGGTGTGGCGACGGCGGACCTGTTTCCTCGGGTGAGTATGTCCGGCTTCCTCGGCTTTACCGCCGGGCGAGGCTCGCAGCTGGGTTCATCAGCAGCGCATGCCTGGGGCCTGGCACCGACTATCAGCTGGGCGGCGTTTGATCTGGGCAGCGTACGTGCACGCCTGCGCGGGGCTGAAGCCGAAGCCGATGGCGCGCTGGCCAACTATGAACAACAGGTGCTACTGGCCCTGGAGGAATCCGCCAACGCCTTTAGCGACTACGGCAAACGCCAACAACGGCTGCTCGCCCTGCTGCGCCAATCCGACGCCAGCCGCGCCGCTGCCGAGCAAGCCCGCGTGCGCTACCGCGAAGGTGAAGTGGACTTCCTCGTGCTGCTCGACGCCGAACGTGAACGCCTGAGCGCCGAAGACGCTCAGGCCCAAGCGGAAGTTGAGCTGTATCGCGGCATCGTCGCCATCTACAAGGCCCTCGGCGGCGGGTGGCAGCCTAACGCCTGACTCGCTCAACGACTCTCCCCCCAGGTTGGCCTGGCCAACCCTTTCCCGCCCCGCGGCAGTTGCTCCTTGCTGTGGGGCTTTTTTATTGGGTGGGCTGCGTCAGGCCAGGCGAGTAGAAGGACTCTCGCCCCGCTTGTCGCTCAACTCAACCACCACTAATCTGCGCGCATTTTCAAGGGAACGGCACATGCGTGAGCGCAAGGCAGCACGATTACTGGTCATTAGTCCTTCCAGGGAAGTCCTTCTTTTCAGATTTCACCATACAGACGACGCTTTGGCCGGTACAAGCCATTGGGCCACGCCCGGTGGTGGTTTGGAGCAAGGAGAAACATTCCAAGCAGCGGCAGTACGTGAGCTGTACGAGGAGACAGGCATTCAAGTCCGCACAGTGGCGGCTCCTGTGGCCGACCGAAGGGTTTCATTGATGCTGCCCAGCGGCGAAGCAGTGATCGCCGTGGAGCAGTATTTTATTGTGCATGCCCCAACCATAGCTCTTTGCAGTGCTCATTGGACAACGCACGAGAGAAAGGTCATGGCAGATCATCACTGGTGGTCAGCCCAAGCACTGATAGCCACACAAGAAACGGTGTGGCCAGAGAATTTGGTGCAACTGCTTGTGGATGCTGGGGTATTCACATTGCCTGCCTGACCGCTCTATGAGCAGCTGGCTGTGGGCCACGGCGTATGATTTTCTTATTTTCTGACGTCAGGATTGCCATGTCCCCCGACAAAGCTTGCCCAGTGATACTTTCATCTGCGCGGCCCTACAAAATCCTTTTGTTCCGCCACCCTCTAGCAGGCGTTCAACTGGTAAAGGGCAGCATAAAAAAGGGAGAAACGCCTGGCGTCGCTGCATTGCGTGAATTGACGGAAGAGTCAGGCATCAGTGACGCTGTGATTGAAAACGACCTTGGGGTTTGGGATTCCGAGCATCTAGGCCAGGTTTGGTCGTTCCAATTGTGCCAGGTAGAAAGAGCATTGCCCGAGCGATGGTCCCACCAGACAGTTGATGACTATGGTCATCTGTTCGAATTCTACTGGGCATCACTCGAGAATCCCCCACATGACGAGTGCCACCCGGTGTTTCAGCGGGCACTGGCATTTTTGCGCACAAAGCTGAACGCACCGATAGATGAGCGACGCTGACGCGCGCTACGTGTCTATCGCCAGCGGCATATCCGGATCTTACCCCGCGCAACATTTCACTCGATCCACTTCTCCGCCACTCAACTGGCCTGAGCACAACTCGGCTGCCCGGCCGAGTAACGCAAACCCGGGCTGACTGCCGCGTTGAATTCCTTCAGGGCTGTCGAGCCGATTAATAGCGGGTATTCGAAGGCGCTGCGGTCGGTCAGATTGACTTCGATATTCTTCAGTTCATCGCCTACGCAGATACCCATTTCAATCACCGGACGGGCGGTGTAGAGCTGCTTGTCGCCAGGTTTACGGTCATCGGCGCGGCGTTTGATATAGCTCATGCGCGCCAGCGGTTTTTCAACGATCTGCGCCTGTTCGGCGTCTTTTATGCCCAGCTGAAAGCGTACCCACTCACCACCATCGCGCTTGAACACCTGAATATTCTTGGCGCTGAGTGAAGCTGTTTCGGCCCCGGTATCGAGTTTGGCAGGCAGCTCCAGAGCCAGCTCATGCAAGGAAACCTGTTCGTGCAGGCCAAAGATCTGCGGCTGATTGGCCATTGCGCCGGAGGTTAACAGTGGGCTGCATAGCGCTATAGCCGCAGCGATCTTTTGTTTGAATGTGAAGTTGGGCATGCCGTGGTTCCAGTCGAGGAAGAAAGTCCCCCCACGATAACGGTGCTGACTGAATTGAAACTGAATACGTGCCTTCGCGCGCCACTGCAGCTATCAATATTGCCTGAGACATGTCTGCCTGCTTATTCTGCCTACCACCGTATTCCGTTTCTACGAGCATGCAGACCGTGGATCACACCAGCCCCCTTCCCGCCAGTGACGCCGAAGTATTGGCCTACATGCAGCGTCAATTGCATTCAGGCCGTGTCAAACCAAACGTGCTGGTCAGCCTGACACAGAAGACCTTTGTCGATGTCAGCCATGAGCGCATCGTGCAGTGCTTTAACCAGTTGGACTCAGCCCTGCTCAAGCGTTGAGTGTTGGGTTCAGCATCTGCAGACACGACTGAGTGTTGCTAGAGGTTCACGCCCTCGTAGTCGCCTGTATCGTCGACTATGCGGGTTGATACCATCTGCCGGGCGGTGACAAGCAATCGCTTTGCAGACACGGGACAACGCCCCAGCGAAGCTAATCAGCGTGGGCGCGCTCAACTCGGCACTGGAAACAGTTGAACTTGGAGCGAATGTGTACGTAAGCCACGCTGAGGTCACTGAGTATCTGCTGGCAGGTCTTACTCAGCACGGAACCTGGCACCACCTGGCCGGTGTCATAACGAATCCAGTCATCACTGTCGTAGCCCCTAATCAGTGCAGGCTCAAGAAACGCAAACCAAGCCGGCAACTGTGCCTGGTCATAGTGTTGACAGGGCTCGGCATGCAGGAAAATCGGCCCGACCTCTGCATAGGGCTGTAATTGGGTAAAGGGACGGTAGGCCAAGATCAGTTTGGGGGTGCCGGGCGTGATCAGATTCAGGCAGTGTCTGCAGGGATTGGCCATGCCCTGCGCCACCTTGCGCACCGGTAGCTGACCATGGGCGTCCAGCCCGCCCTGCCAGATACGTTCAGCTGCATCGCTGCTGATGCCGCAAACACGGAGTGCCAGATCAGTTGAAGCATGGGTTGAGGTCATCGCCGAATACCTGTGCATGAGGGATGTGGCAGACATTAGCCAGGCGCGTTGACCTTCGCGATGCGGTTCTGACTTTCAAACTGCGTCGATCTGGCACACGCAATGATCATGCGGCACTGGAATCTGCACTTGTCTACCCATTCACTGGCGATCATCCTTGCGCTGCAACTTAATCCTGTGCCGACAATCTGATGCCCTGGCACGCTATCCGCCTTTACCACTACGCAGGCTCTTTCGGAGATTCAGATGCCCCGTTTCACCTCACTCAAGCCCCTACTCGTCCTGATTAGCCTTGCCTGCTTTGCGATGCTCGGCGGTGCCTTGTTGTTGCAGCATCTGGCCGGTTGGGAGCCCTGCACCCTGTGCATTCAAATTCGTTTATGGCTGCTGTGTGGTGGCGTTGTCAGCCTGCTGATTCTGACGGTAGAAGCCCTGGGGCTGCGTTGGCTGGCCTTGCCACTTTGGCCTTTGCTATTGGCCACGGCAGGTATGGCGGTGTACGACAACACGCATCTGGTGTTGATCGAAACCGGTATGCTGGAAAGCTCCAGTTGCTCCCCCTTCCCGTTCTACGCTTTTTATCTGCCCCTGCATGACTGGCTGCCCAGCGTCTTTATGAGTGCCGGCGTTTGTGGGCAGACCGACTACAACATTCTCGGCCTGTCATTCACCCACTGGACCCTGCTCAGCCTCGCCGTGCTCTTGGCCCTATGCCTCTTGGCTGCCTGGCGCGCCGTGCGCCGCTGATCCCTCCGCTAAGCCGCCTCCTGGAGGTGGCGATAAAACGCCACCGCCACTCAAAATAAGCAGTTATTTGCCGATTTTTATTCGCCAATGGCGACTTTTCGCCAAGTGATGTGCGCTACATCACGGCTGTTTTGCCACCAATACAGCCCTGCAGGCGAGTTGCCACTCTGGCATAGGCATTGCGATACAGGCGATGCACTGCGCACTGTAATCAGCGTGCGACTGTGCCAATCTGACAGCCTAAACCAGCCAGTTTGCTTGAATTTCCTGGAGCGCTGTCAACAAAACAACATAAGAACAATCAGGAACACCGCTATGTTCAAGTCGATCTGCACCCTCGTTGCCAGCAGCCTGCTGCTAGCAGCAACCACAGTTCACGCAGCAACCGACAAGGGGCTAATCGTGATCAAGTTCGCCCATGTGGTGGCAGACAACACCCCCAAAGGCCAAGGCGCACTCCTGTTCAAGAAGCTGGCCGAGGAGCGCCTGGGCGACAAGGTAAAGGTTGAGGTCTACCCCAACTCCACCCTGTACGGTGATGCCAACGAACTCGACGCACTGGCTAAAAACGAGGTGCAGCTGCTGGCTCCTTCGCTCGCTAAATTTGAGAAATACACCAAACAATTACAGGTGTTCGACCTGCCCTTTCTCTTCGACGACCTGGACGCCGTCAATCGCTTCCAGAAACGCGCCAAGGGCCGCCAGCTGCTGCGCTCCATGGAAGACCACAACATCGTCGGTCTGGCCTATTGGCACAACGGCATGAAACAACTTTCGGCAACCAAGGCACTGCAGGTGCCTGGAGACGCTGCCGGGTTGAAATTCCGCATCCAACCCTCTTCGGTGCTTGAAGCGCAGTTCAACCAGCTCGGTGCCACGCCTTTGGCCATGCCATTTGCCGAGGTTTTCGAGGCATTGAAAAACGGCAAGGTGCAGGGCGCAGAAAACCCCTGGTCGAACATCTACAGCAAGCAGCTCCATAGCGTGCAGCCGTTTATCACCGAGACCAATCACGGCGTGCTCGATTACATGCTGGTGAGCAACCCACGCTTCTGGTATGCCATACCGCACCAGATCCGCATGCAGCTGGAAGGCATCATCGACGAGGTGACCTACGAGGTGAATCGCCAGGCCGAAGCTGCCAACCAGGCCGACCGCGACCGTATCGCCGCAGCCACCGGCACTCAGGTCATCACCCTTAACGAGGAGCAACGCAACGCCTGGCGCAAAGCCATGCAGCCGGTGTGGCAACAGTTCGAAGGCGTGATCGGTGCCGACATAATGAAGGCCGCGCAAACGGTTAACCGCAACAAGCGTTAAGAACCTGTTCACGATCTCGCAAGCCTGAGCCATACAAGGCGGAAGCAGGTGAGGAAGCGGATTTTACTGGTGTAAATGAGCGTTACGCCCCGCACTTCACGCTAAAGCGCGTTAGCCGCAAGCGGCTTGCCAAGCCTATTTTCAACGCAGCAGCGCCAACGCGAAACAGATCGTAGGCAGCGTCTAAGACGTGCGCCATCGCACTCCACTGTCTCGCCTGGTGCAGTAATCTGCGTGCCGCTCTAACCAGCCCCTTCTGCGCGCCCCAGGCTAATCACCTGGGGCACCGGCAAAAAGCCGTCACGCTTTTAACCTGTGTATAGCGCCTGATTCAAAACAACTCGCCAGCCTCAACCAAGGACTCCCTATGTTCAAGTCGATTGCTCTTATAGCCGTTGGCACCCTGCTATTCAGTGCATTCAACCTCTGCAACGCTCAAGAACAGGAACCCATTCTGATCAAGTTTGCCCATGTCGCTGATGAGCGCACGCCCAAGGGCCAGGGCGCTTTACTGTTCAAGCAGCTGGTCGATCAGCGCCTGACAGGCAAGGTCAGCGTCGAGGTTTACCCAGCCTCCAGCCTTTTTGGTGATGCCAACGAACTTGACGCACTGGCGAATAACGAGGTGCAACTGCTGGCACCCTCGCTCGCCAAATTCGAGAAATACACCAAACAACTCCAGGTATTCGACCTGCCGTTTCTATTTGATGACCTCGATGCGGTCACGCGTTTCCAGAAGCGCGCCAAAGGCCGCCAACTGCTGCGTTCCATGGAGGCGCACAACATTATCGGTTTGGCCTATTGGCATAACGGTATGAAGCAGCTCTCGGCGACTAAAGCGCTGCAGGCGCCCAGTGATGCGGCGGGTCTGAAGTTCCGCATTCAGTCTTCCAGCGTGTTGGAAGCGCAGTTCCAACAAATCGGAGCGGTACCGCTGGCCATGCCCTTTGCCGAGGTCTTCGATGCGCTGAAAAGCGGCAAGGTACAGGGTACCGAGAATGCCTCGGTCGAATATCTACACCCAGCAGTTGCACACCCAGCAAGCGTTTATCACCGAGACCAACCACGGCGCGCTCGACTATATGCTGGTCAGTAACCAGCGTTTCTGGTTTTCCATTCCTCACCAGATTCGCAGCGAGCTGGAAGCGATCATCGATGAGGTGAGCTTCGCAGTGAATCGCCAGTCTGAAGAAGCCAACCGTGCAGACCGTCAGCGTATCGAGGCGTCCAGCAGCAGCCAGATCATCACCCTCAGTGACGGACAACGTGCTGCCTGGCGTGCCGCCATGCAACCGGTTTGGCAGCAGTTTGAGGCCGATATCGGCGCAGACATACTCAAAGCTGCACAGACGGTTAACCGCAAATCCCGCCAATAACCATCCCCCTAGGTCTTAAGCGTCAATGCGGTGGTTACCTGTGCTGACGCTCAGGGCGCTTCTTGCGCCGGCACCTCTAACTCACCCTGCCAACCACCACCCAGCGCGGCGATCAGTTGCACGCTGGTGGTCAGGCGATTGCCCAGCAGGCTGAGGGTGGTGCGCTCGTTGCTCAGCGCCGTGGCTTGAACATTGACCACACTGTTGAAGTCCACCGTGCCGGCACGGTACTGGTTTTCGATCAGACTCAGGGACTCGCGCGCGGCAGCCAGGGCCTCCTGCTGCACAACGGCCTCGTCCTGCAGCACGCGCAGTTGCACCAGGTAGTCCTCCACCTCACGGAAGCTGTCGAGCACCGACTGGCGGTATTGCGCCACGGTCTGGTCGTAGACGGCCTCGCTGCGCTCCAGCTTGGCGCTGCGGGCGCCGCCGTCGAACAGGGTCAACGCCAATTGCGGGCCAAGGGACCAGAAACGATTGGGCAGATCGATCCAGTCGGCAAAGCTGCTGCCACGGTAGCCACCGCTGGCGGAAATGCTCAGATCCGGGTACCAGGCGGCTTCAGCTACGCCGATTTCGGCGTTGGCGGCTATCACCCGACGCTCGGCAGCGGCGACATCCGGACGACGCTCCAACAGGCGCGACGGCAGAGCCACGGGAATGTCCGGCAACGTCGGCAGTTGCTCACGCACGGCGATACTCAGTTCGGTTGGCGGTACGCCGATCAGTACCGCAATCGCATGTTCCAGCTGCGCGCGTTGCCATTTCAGGTCAATGGCCTGAGCTTGAGTACTTTTCAGCTGGGTCAGCGCCTGAGTGACGTCGGATTTCGGCACGATGCCGGCGTCGTACTGGTTTTCCGTGAGTTTCAGCGACCGGGCATAGGCGGCGACGGTGGCATCCAGTAGGCGCTGCTGATCATCCAGCACACGCAGTTGCAGATAGTTCTGCACCAGTTCTGCCTGCAGGCTGAGTTTGAGTGCGGCCAGATCGGCGGCACTGGCCTCGAAACCGGCGCGGCTGGATTCCAGCGAGCGACGCAGTTTGCCCCAGACATCCAGCTCCCAGGCGGCATTCAGGCTCAGGTCATAGTTCTTGCTGACGCCGCGGATACTGCTGCTGGCGCTGTTGCTGCTGCCCTGGCTGCTGCGGGTGACGCCGGCACTGCTCGACAGGCTCGGGTAAAACGCGGCCCGTGCACCACTGACCAAGGCGCGGGCCTGGCGATACTGCGCCTCGCTGGCGGCCAGGTTCTGGTTGGCGACATTCAGCCGTCCAACCAACGCATTCAGCTCGGCATCACCATACAACTGCCACCAGTTGCCACGCGCCAGCGCATCACCGGGTTGGGCCTGAGTCCAGCCATCAATCTGTTTGAACTGCGCCGGGGTTTGCAGCTGCGGGCGCTGATAATCCGGGCCGATGGCACAGGCATTCAGGGCCAGACTCAACGCCAGCAAGGTGGGTAAACGATAGGCAACGAGGGTTTTCATAATGGGGTTTCCAATGCAGCGTCAGTGCGCACCCCACGCCAGCGGTTGACCCGGTGGCGCAGGCGGTCGAAGTACAGGTAGATCACCGGTGTGGTGTACAAGGTCAACAGCTGGCTCAGCACCAGCCCGCCAACAATGGTGATGCCCAGCGGTTGGCGCATTTCCGAGCCTTCGGCGCTGCCGAGCATCAGCGGCAGCGCGCCGAGAATCGCCGCCAGAGTGGTCATCATGATTGGACGGAAGCGCAGCAGGCAGGCCTGGCGGATCGATTCCTCTGGGCTCATGTGCTGCTGGCGTTCTAACTGCAGCGCCAGGTCGATCATCAGAATGGCGTTCTTCTTGACAATACCAATCAGTAAGAACAGTCCCAACAGCGAGATCAGGCTGAACTCGATGCTCATCAGCTGCAACGCCAGCAATGCGCCCACTCCGGCCGAGGGCAAGGTGGAGAGGATGGTCAGCGGGTGCACATAGCTCTCGTAGAGCACGCCAAGAACGATGTACACCACCACCAGCGCCATCAGGATCATCCACGGCTGGTTCTGCTGGGTTTGCTGGAAGGCCCCGCCGGTACCACCGAGCACGCCCTGTACCTCAGTCGGCAGGCCGACCCGAGCAATGGCGGTGTTGATCGCCTGACTGGCTTGATCGAGGCTGACCCCTTCGGCCAGGGCAAAGCCGATGTTTTCCACGGCGAACTGGCCCTGGTGGTTGACCCGATCCTCTTCCAGGCTACGCTCCCAGCGGGCAAAGCTGGACAGCGCCACGCGCCCGCCATCGGCAGTGATCAGCTGTATCTGATCAAGAGTTTCCGGGTATTGGGCAAACTGCGGATTGATCTCCATGACCACGCTGTACTGGTTCAGGCTGTCATAGATGGTCGACACCTGGCGCTGGCTGAAGGCGTTGTTCAGCACCGCGGTGATCATGTTCATGTCCACGCCGAGGCGCTTGGCCAGATCGCGCTCGACCACTAGGCGGATCTGCTGGGTGCCGTCAGCCTCCTTGGCGTCAATATCGGTCAGCTCCGGCAAGGCGCGCAGGGCTTCGCGCACTGGCGGCAGCCACTTGCGCAGCTCGTCGAGATCGCCCGACAGCAGCATGTATTCGTTTTCCGAGCTGCGCCCTTCCCGCCCACCAATCTGTAGATCCTGGTCCGGCATCAGGAACATGCGCCCGCCGGGAATCTTGGGCACCGATTGACGCAGGCGGTTGATCACCTCCTGGGAGCTGGCATTGCGCTCGCTGATCGGTTTAAGACGCACGATCATAAAGGCGTTACTGATACCGGCCCCGCCGCCGATAAACCCGGCCACGCTGTCCACCGCCGGATCGGCGAGCACCGCGCGGCGGTAGATTTCCAGCTTGGGTTGCATGACCTGAAACGACAGACCGTCATCGCCCCGGATAAAACCGATCAACTGGCCGGTGTCCTGCTGCGGCATAAAGGTTTTTGGCACGCTGACAAACAGGAAGATGTTCAGCGCAATGGTCGCCAGCAGGCTGAACAACATCAGCAGAGAATGCCGCAGCGCCCAGTCCAGGCTGCGCTGGTAGAACGCCAATACACGCGTCTGCACGCCCCCGCCCCAGCGTTGTATGGCCGTGGGTTGATGCTTGATGGCTTCGGCCTTGAGCCAGCGCGCACAAAGCATGGGCGTCAGGGTCAGCGACACCAGCAGAGAGATGACGATGGCCACGGCCAGGGTGAGGGAGAACTCGCGGAACAGGCGCTCAACAATACCGCCCATAAACAGAATCGAGATAAACACCGCGACCAATGACAGGTTCATCGCCAGCAGGGTGAAGCCCACCTCCCGCGCGCCCTTGAAGGCCGCCGCCATGGGCGTTTCGCCGGCTTCGATATGCCGAGAAATGTTTTCCAGCACGACGATGGCATCATCCACTACCAGGCCGGTGGCGATGATCAGCGCCATCAGTGACAAGTTGTTCAGGGAGAAATCCAGCAGGTACATCACCGCAAAGGTGCCGACCAGCGACACCGGCACCGCCAGCGCCGGGATCAGCGCCGCGCGCCAGCGGCCGAGGAAGGCAAACACCACCAGAATCACCAGCACCACGGCAATCAGCAGGGTCTGCTCGGCTTCCTGCAAGGTGGCGCGGATCACCGGCGAACGATCCATGGCCACTTGCAGGTCGATACTGGCGGGAATCACCGCACGCAGAGCCGGCAACTGCTCGCGAATGCCGGCGATGGTTTCGATGATATTGGCCCCGGTCTGGCGGTTGATCACCAGCAACACCGCCTGCTCATCGTTGAAGAAGCCGCTGTTGTAGCGATCCTCGACACCATCGCTGACGGTCGCCACATCGCCCAGCCGCACCGCCGCGCCGTCCTGGTAGCGAATGATCAGCGGCAGGTAATCGGCGGCTTTTTCCAGCTGATCGCTGGCCTGCACCTGCCAGTGCCGCTGGTCATCCTCCACCGCGCCTTTGGGCCGTTTGGCGTTGGCTGCACTGATGCTCTGGCGCACTTCATCGAGGGCGATGCCGTAGTGATCGAGCAGGCGCGGCTCCAGGGCCACGCGCACCGCTGGCAAGGAGCTGCCGCCGATCTGCACTTCACCGACGCCGGTGACCTGGGCGAGCTTCTGCGCCAGGATGGTCGAGGCCACGTCGTACAGCTGGCCTTTGTTCAGTACGTCACTGGTCAGCGACAGCACCATGATCGGCGCCTGCGACGGGTTGATCTTGGCGTAAGTAGGCATGCTGCGCATGCCGCTGGGCAGCAACTCGCGCGAGGCATTGATCGCCGCCTGCACCTCACGGGCGGCGGCGTTGATATCACGGTCCAGGTCGAACTGGATCATGATCCGCGTACTGCCCTGGCTGCTGCGACTGTTCATCTGACTGATGCCAGCAATGGTCCCGAGCGATCGCTCCAGGGGCGTGGCCACGCTGGAGGCCATGATCTGCGGGCTGGCTCCCGGCAGGCTGGCCTGCACAGTGATGGTGGGAAAGTCCATCTGCGGTAGCGGCGCCACTGGCAGCAGACCAAAGCTGACGCCGCCGAGCAACATGATCGCCAGACTCAGCAGCAGCGTGGCCACCGGACGACGGATAAAGGGGCCGGAGAGGTTCATGGGTTGACCACAAGCCCGGCCGCGCTACGGCCAGTGACCCGCCGCGACAGGCGATCGAAGTACAGGTAGATCACCGGCGTGGTGAACAGCGTGAGGATCTGGCTCAGCAGCAACCCGCCGACCATCACCAGGCCCAAGGGCTGGCGCAGTTCAGCGCCGGAGCCGCTGGCCAGCATCAAGGGGATGGCGCCAAACAGTGCCGCCAGGGTGGTCATCAGAATCGGCCGGAAACGCAGCAGCGCCGCCTGGTAGATCGCCGCTTCCGGCTGCATGCCCTGGTTGCGTTCGGCGTCGAGAGCGAAGTCGATCATCATGATCGCGTTCTTCTTGACGATGCCGATCAGCAAAATGATGCCGATGATCGCAATCAGCCCCAGCTCGCTGCCGCTGATCAGCAACGCCAGCAGCGCGCCGACGCCGGCCGACGGCAAGGTGGAGAGAATGGTGATCGGGTGGATATAGCTCTCATAGAGCACGCCGAGCACGATGTACATGGTCACGATGGCCGCCAGAATCAGCAGCAAGGTGCTCGACAAGGAAGCCCGGAAGGCTTCTGCTGCGCCCTGGAAGCGCGTCTGCACCGCTGGCGGAATACCGATCTCTTGCTCAATCCGCTCGATCACCGCCACCGCCTCGCCCAGCGATACACCGCTGGCCAGGTTGAATGACAGCGTGGCGGCCGGGAATTGACCGATATGGTTGATCAACAGGCTGGCGGCGCGTTCCTCGACCTGGGCCAGGGTCGACAGCGCGACCTGCTGACCATCGGCGGCCTTGACGTGAATCTGCCGCAGCGCAGCCGGGCCGATGCTGCCGGCGTTCTCGCTTTCCAGTACCACGCGGTACTGGCTGGCCTGGGTGTAGATGGTAGAAATCTGCCGCTGGCCGAAGGCGTCGTACAGCGCGTTGTCGATATCGGCAATGCTGACGCCGAGACGCCCGGCCATGTCGCGATCAATCTGCAGAAACACCTGCAGGCCACGGTTCTGCAGGTCGCTGGCCACGTCCGTCAGCTCCGGCTGCTCGCGCAGCGCGCTGACCAGCTTGGGCACCCACTCTTCCAGCAGGCGGATATCCGGCGACTCCAGGCTGAACTGGAACTGCGTGCGGCTGACCCGATCCTCGATGGACAGGTCCTGCACCGGCTGCAGGTACAGCTCAATGCCGGGAATCCGCGCCAGTTCCGGGCGCAGCCGTTCGATGATCTGGCTGGCGCTGACATCACGCTCGGCCCGTGGCGTCAGGTTGATCAGCAGGCGGCCGCTGTTGAGCGTCGGGTTGTCACCGTCCACGCCGATATAGGACGACAGGCTGGCCACGGCCGGGTCCTGCAGAATCACCTCGGCCAGGCGCTGTTGGCGCTCGCTCATGGCGCGAAAGGAAATCGACTGCGGCGCCTCGGAAATCCCCTGGATCACCCCAGTGTCCTGCACCGGGAAAAAGCCCTTGGGCACGGCGAGGTAAAGCACTACGGTCAGCGCCAGGGTGACGATGGCCACCAGCAGGGTCAGCGGCTGATGCTTGAGTACCCAGGTCAGCCACACGCCATAACGCGCAATCATGCTGTCGATCACCGCCCCGGCAGCGCGGTAGAAGCGCCCTTCTTCTTCGGGCTTTTCCGCCTTGAGCAGGCGTGCGCACATCATCGGTGTCAGGGTCAGCGACACCACCAGGGAAATCAGGATGGCCACCGCCAGGGTGATGGCGAATTCACGGAACAGCCGCCCCACTACGTCGGCCATAAAGAGCAGCGGAATCAGCACCGCGATCAGCGAAATGGTCAGCGACACCAGGGTAAAGCCGATCTGTTTGGCACCTTTGAGCGCGGCATTCAGCGGGGTTTCGCCCTCCTCCAGATGGCGGGCAATGTTCTCCAGCATGACGATGGCATCGTCCACCACAAAACCGGTGGCAATGGTCAGGGCCATCAGCGTCAGGTTGTTGATGGTGAAACCGGCCAGGTACATCACGCCGAAGGTGCCGATCAGCGACAGCGGCACGACGATGGAGGGGATGATGGTCGCCGACACCTTGCGCAAAAACAGGAAGGTCACCAGCACCACCAAGGCAATGGCCAGCAGCAATTCATACTGCACACCCTTGACTGCGGCACGGATGGTTTCGGTGCGGTCGGTCAGTACGCTAACTTCCACGCTGGCCGGCAGGCCCTGGGTCAGATGGGGCAGCAGCGTCTGGATGCTGTCGACCACATCGATGACGTTGGCACCGGGTTGGCGCTGCACATTGACCAGCACCGCTTCGCTGCGGTTGGCCCAGGCCGCCAGGCGCTGGTTTTCCGCGCCATCGACGATCTCGGCGACATCCTTGAGGCGCAGTGCCGCGCCGTCCTTGTAGCCGAGGATCAGTTCGCGGTATTCGTCGACGGACTTCAACTGGTCGTTGGCATCCAGCTGCGACACGCGGGTCGGGCCGTCGAAGTTGCCCTTGGGCTGGTTAACGTTACTGGCGGTGATCAGCGTGCGCACGTCGCTGAGGTTCAAGCCATAGGACGCCAGCGCCTCCGGATTGACCCGCAGGCGCACAGCAGGACGTTGGCCACCCGCCAGGGTCACCAGACCAACGCCACTGGTTTGTGCGAGTTTCTGCGCCAGGCGGGTATCGACCAGATCGAACACCTGCGGCAGCGGCATGGTTTTCGAGCGGATGGCCAGGGTCAGCACCGGGGTATCGGCCGGGTTGACCTTGTTGTATACCGGCGGCGCGGGCAGATCATTGGGCAGCAGATTGCTCGCACCGTTGATCGCGGCCTGTACTTCCTGCTCGGCAACATCCAGCGGCTCGTCCAGATTGAAACGCAGGGTGATCACCGAAGCGCCGCCCGAGCTGGTCGACGACATCTGTTTCAACCCGGCCATCTGACCAAACTGGCGTTCCAGCGGCGCGGTGACTGCACTGGTCATCACGTCCGGGCTGGCGCCTGGATACAGGGTCATCACCCGGATGGTCGGGTAATCCACTTCTGGCAGCGCCGAGACCGGCAGCAGGCGATAAGCGATCACACCGCTCAAGAAGATCGCCAGCATGATCAACGTGGTGGCGACCGGGCGCAGAATAAACAGGCGGGAGGCGTTCATTGGGCGCGCGGCGCTCCCTTGTGCTCAGGGCTTGACGGTTGGGCCTGGGCTGCAACCGGCAGATCGCCGATGACCTCGACCTTGTTGCCCGAGCGCAGTCGATCCATGCCTTCCAGCACCAAACGTTGGCCGGGCTTGAGGCCTTGCTCGACCACATTCAGCTGACCATTGCTGGCACCTATGGTCACGGGAGTCATCTGCACCTTGTCTTCTGCATCGACTATGTAGACGAACGTCCCGTTGGCACCGAATTGCAGCGCCGCCGACGGCATCAACGTGACGTCCTGCAGGGTCTTTACGCGCAGGCGTACATTGACGAACTGGTTGGGGAAGAGCATTTCCTCGGCGTTGGCAAAACGCGCCTTGAGCTTGACCGTGCCGGTCGCGGTGTCGATCAGGTTATCGACGCTCTCCAGTTCGCCTTCGGCCAGTTTGAGTCTCTCGCTGCGGTCCCAGGCCTCAACGGCCAGGGTTTCCCCCGCGCGCAGCTGCTGTACCACGGCAGGTAGCTCGGCTTCTGGCAAGGTGAAGGTTACGGCGATGGGCAAGGTCTGGGTAATCACCACCAGCGGCAAGGTATCGCCGGAGCCGACCAGGTTACCGACATCCGCCTGGCGAATGCCCAGACGACCGCTGATCGGTGCACGTACCTGAGTGAAATCGAGGTTGAGCCGTGCAGTTGCAACATTCGCCTGCAGACTCTTGATTCCGCCACGGTACTGGTTGACCAGCGCTTCCTGCGTATCAAGCGTCTGCTTGGCGATCGACTCTTCTGCATACAGCCCACGGTAACGCGCCAGGTCCAGTTCGGCATTGCGCAGCTGCGCCTGACTTTCTTGCAGCGCGCCCTGGGCTTGCTGCAGGGCAATTTCATAGGGACGTGGGTCGATCACCGCGAGCAGATCGCCTGCTTTAACCTGCTGGCCATCCTTGAACAGCAGTTTGACCAGCTGACCATCGACCCGGCCACGCACATTAACAGTGTTATAGGCCGTGACGGTGCCGAGGGCCTTGAGTTCAACCTGAAAGTTTCCTGCTGTAGCCTCGGCCACTCTTACCGGGACTGGTCCCATGTCACCAAAAGGCCCGCGGCCCATGGGCGGACGCTGCGCTTTGCTGGGCCAAAACCACCAGAGCAGGAGGAGCAGCGCGGCGAGCAGCACAAGGCCGATCAGCCATTGGCGCGACAGGTTGCGGGGACGGCGGGTGAACTGTGTATCAGGCATGGCAACGATCACTTCCTTTGGGAGTGTGAACGATATTCACTATCAGCCAGCCTGCAAAGCCTCTTTACCGCCTTTTTACCTTTTCCTTACGTAACTAAAGCCCTGATCCGCAAATAAAAATGTCCGGAGCGCTGCCTACCGGCGCGCCACAATGCGCCAAAGGTGGCCAACCTAGATGGCCAGCCCAAAAAAACGGCCTGCAGAGCAGGCCGTAGGTACAACGCTAACCTGCTGTTACTTGAGAACAGCCAAGGCCGCGTCGTAGTTCGGCTCGTCAGCGATCTCGCTCACCAATTCGCTGTGCAGCACTTTGTCGTGCTCATCCAGCACCACCACCGCGCGGGCAGCAACACCCACCAGCGGGCCGCTGGCGATGGCCACACCGTAGTTGTTGAGGAACTCGGCACCGCGCATGGTCGACAGGTTGATCACGTTCTGCAGGCCTTCGGCACCGCAGAAACGGGCCTGGGCGAACGGCAGGTCGGTGGAAATGCACAGCACCACGGTGTTGGCCAGTTGGCTGGCACGGGTGTTGAAGGTGCGCACCGAGGTGGCGCAGGTTGGGGTATCAACACTTGGGAAAATGTTCAGGACTTTACGCTTGCCGGCCAGGCTGGCCAGGCTGACATCACTCAGGTCGCCGGCGACCAGGCTGAACGCCGGGGCCTGTTGGCCTACCTGCGGCAACTGACCGGCAACTTCAACCGGGGAACCTTTGAGCGTGACTTGTGCCATGGGATTGATCCTTATCTGTGCAATTGAGGGGCGGAAAACAAGTAAGGGCGCGAACCCGCCAAATGGCAAGCCGGCGCCCCTGCAACACGGCGAGCATAGCTGACCAAAAAGTCAGACTACCCTGCTCGCCCATGCGGCACATCAATTTTTTGCGAAATGATCCTTGGTCAGTTTGACCACGATCGGGCTGAGCAGCAGCAGCGACAGCAGGTTAGGGATTGCCATCAGGCCATTGAGGGTATCGGCCACCAGCCAGGCAAAGTCCAACTGGGCAATCGCCCCGAACGGCACGGCCAGGACCCAGAGTATACGGAACGGCAGAATGGCCTTGGTGCCTACCAGGTATTCCCAGCAACGCTCACCGTAGTAACTCCAGCCCAGGATGGTGGTATAGGCAAAGATCACCAGTGCGATGGTCAGGATATAACCGCCGACGCCAGGCATGGCCGACTCAAAAGCCGCGGCCGACAAGGCCGCCCCGCTGGCACCGCTGGTCCACACGCCGGAGCAGATGATTGCCAGACCGGTCATCGAGCAGATGATGATGGTGTCGATAAAGGTGCCGATCATGCCGATCATCCCCGAGCGCACCGGGCTGTTGGTGGTACCGGCCGCCTGTGCGATACCCGCAGTACCCAGACCGGCTTCGTTGGAGAAGATGCCGCGTGCCACACCAAAGCGAATCGCCGCCATGACCGCTGCACCAGCAAAACCGCCCGTGGCCGCAACAGGGCTGAAGGCATGGGTGAAGATCAGTTCGAATGCACCCGGAATCGCGTCGGCATGCACCACCAGCACCACAATCGAGGCCATGATGTAGGTCACACACATAAAGGGCACCAGCGACGCGGCAACCTTACCGATGCGCTTGATCCCGCCAAGAATCACCAGCCCGGTGATCACCATGGTCACCACACCGGTCACCCACAGCGGAATGTTGAAGGTGGTGTGCAAGGCGGCTGCCATGCTGTTGACCTGCACCATGTTGCCGATACCGAAACCGGCAAAGCCGCCGAAGATGGCAAACGCTGTGCCCAGCCACAGCCACTTCTTGCCCAGGCCATTCTTGATCGCATACATCGGACCACCGACGTGTTCGCCGCGCTCATCCTTCTCGCGGTAGTGCACCGCCAGCACCACTTCACTGTATTTGGTGGCCATGCCAACCAGTGCGGTACACCACATCCAGAACAGTGCACCTGGGCCACCGAGGAAAATGGCGGTAGCCACGCCAGCGATGTTGCCCGTCCCCACCGTGGCGGCCAGGCAAGTCATCAAGGCCTGGAATGGGCTGATCTCGCCACTTTCCGCATCGCCTTTCTGCCGGCCTTGCCACATCAGCTTGAAGCCTGCACCGATCTTGCTCAACGGCATGAATTTCAGGCGCAACATGAGGAACAGGCCGGTGCCAAGAATCATCACCAGCATGGGCGGTCCCCAGACCACGCCGTTGAGTTGATTGACCAGGGTATTGATAAATTCCATGTTCATTTCCTTATTCTTGTAGTGAACGCGAAGTGGGTAGCCTCGCTTGTCCGATTGCCGGGTAGGCTGGGCTGTTAAAGGGCGCAAACCGGATTGGCGCGCCAGCAGACAGCACATCGGGCTGTCCCTGCAAGTCCAATGACGGCCAGGGCATCAGCGGCGGTCAGTATAGGGAGGCCGGGACAGTGGTTTTCACTGTTTAGATTTGAACGCTCAGATTTTTTGAGCGAAGTGCGCAATTTAAACGCGAATTAACGGGCTTAATCCAGCACAGTTCCGCAGAAAATTGGCTTGCTAAAATTCACGTCGATAAAACAGATCCAAGGAGCTGGCCAATCCGCTGGCGGCCTCAAGGTAAAGCTTGCGGCTTAGCTCGTATCGCAGGGCGATGGTGTTCGCCGGTTCGAACACCCCGACGCCATAACGCAGGCTCAGGCGCTCGGACAGATTCCCGCTGGCCACCACGCTGGTGGTCACACCACTGCCCTGGGTATCCAGTTGAAAATCGCGAATGCCCAGCCCCTGCGCGACGTTGTTAACCAATGATGCACTGCCGGCCATGCCCAGAGCCAACGCGGCCTGCGCCAACATTGTGTTATCCCCTCCGCCCTGCCCCAGCGGACGTCCCATGATCAGGTAGGACAGCGCCTGTTCCTGACTCATCGCGGGCTCAGAAAACACCGTGCTGGTCGGTTGCGCAGCATTGCCACTCAGGCGCAGGCCGGCCGTCACATCATCCACCTGACGCACCGCCTCGATATCGAGAAATGGCTGATCAATCGGCCCGGCGAACAACAGCCGCGCGCGGCGCACATTCAAGCGCTGGCCATAGGCGCGGAAGCGGCCCTTGTTCAGGCTCAGCTCGCCTCGAGTGTCGAGGTCATTGCCGATATGCAACCGGCCAAGCAGCTCGGCATGCAGGCCAAAGCCGCTGAAGGTCAGGCGTTGCTGGCCGACTTCGACATCAATATCCATGGCAATCGCCGTGGCCTGTGGCTCAGTGCTGTCGCGCCCCATCACCTGAGCATCGCTGGAAACCTGCACGGTTGAGGGCGGCAACTCACGCACCTCAATCGTGCCGCTGGGAATCAGCACCTTGCCGGCCAGCGACAGTTGCTCATCACGCAGGCTGAAATGCAGATCCGGCTCGACCTCCAGCGCGGCATAGGGCTCGACAGTGACCGGCAGACGACTGCCACGCAGCTGCATGTTCGCCACCAGTCCATCAGCCCAGCTCAGCTCGCCATTCAGGCTGCCCTGCCCTTGCTCGCCACTGCGCCAGTCGCCCTCCAACTGCAGCTGCTCACCCTCGATACGCGCCTGCAGTTGCAGCTGCTCGATATTCATCGGCAGCTCAGCGCCGCTTAATTCGCCATTAAGCACGCGCAGGTTGCCGTTGATCTGCGGCGCCAACAGCCCACCCGACAAGCTGCCCGCGCCATTCAGCTGCCCGGCAATACGCTCGACCATCGGCACAAACGGGCGAGCCAGCGCCAAGTCCAGACCATTGAGGCGGAAGTTGCCAGACAGCGGCTTGCTCGCCGGGCGCGGATCAAGCTGCGCCTGCAGCGACAGCTCACCCATGGCTGGGCCATGCAGCTCCAGAAGGCTATCAATGCGCTGCGGGCGTAACTGTGTACTCAGGCGCAGGCTGTCGTAGGCAAACTCCAGCCACTGTTGCTGATCACGAATGCGCCAGATGCCGCTGCCGGCATCCAGTTCCAGGCTGCCATTCGGGCCGCTGGCCGGCATATGCAGCTGCAGCCGACCATTCAACTCGCCTTGCCAGGCGAAATCCTTGGGCCACAGGGCCGCCAAACTTTCCATGGGGAAGTTGCTCAGCTGGTAGTTCAGCGTGGGCTGCGGCAGCAGGCGCTGCTCCGTGCCACACAGGCTGGCATCACCAGAACGCCAGCAATGCGCGCCCAGGCTGAGCTGCCCATTGGCCAGCCGCACCAGTGTGGCCGGCTGCTGCAAGCGCCAGTCCTGGCCGCTGCTTTGTATCTCGCCACGGCTCAGGCTGCCGCGCCAGTTACCCTTGTCCAGCTTGCCGGCCAGGGCCAGCTGACTTTGCAGCAAGGGGCCTTGCAGCTGCAATTCAAGGCTCTGTTGCTGCTGATCCGCGGCGGCTGTGGCAGTCAGACGGCCCAGGTCAGTTTCACCGAGCTGAATGCCCTGCGCATCCAGGGTGAGCCGGCTACGCTGGGCGCTGTTCAGATTGGCGTCGAGTTTGAGTTGTTGCAGGCGCTGGTCGGCAAAAGCCAGGCGCTGACCTTGCAGCTGCAATTGGCCCTGGGGGGCTTGCAGGTTGCCGGCCAAATCCAGCTGGCCTTTGAGCTGACCCTGTAGACCCGGCCACAGCTGGCCCAGTCGCGGCATCGTTAGTAGCAACTGACCACTCAGCTGTTGCTGCAAGGCGGCCTTGCCACTGATGCGGTTATCGCCGAGGCGAATATCCAACGCCGTCAGCTCGCCCTGCTCCAGGCCGCCGGCAAACTTCGCCAGCAGCTTGGCCGGCTGACCGCGCAAGCGACCGCTGAGGTCGATATCAGCGGTGAGGTTGAGCTGCTGATTGATCAAGCTGCCTGAGCTGTTCAAGGGGCCCGCCAGGCTGCCGGGTAACTCGGCCAGCCAGTAAGCCGGATCAAGCTGACTCAACTGCAACCGCACATCCCAGCTCAGCGGCTCGGCAAAACCCAGGCTGACCTGGCCTTCGGCGCGCCCCTGGCCAGCGTGCAGGCGCAGTTCAGGTAAATACAGATTTTGCAGATCGCCACTCAGCGGACTTTGTAGGCTAAAGGCACCGGCCGGGCCATCCAGTTTGGCGGCGAAATGCCCAAGGTAGTTGCCATCCTGATAAGCCAGTTCACCCTTGAGCACCCGCAATGTCACCGGCACGGGTTCCTCCAGCGGATAAAGCCGCTGCCAGGGGAAGTTCTGCCAATTGAAGCGGCTGTCCAGGCTCAGGCCCTGCTGCCAGTTCAACTCGCCACTGAGCTGTACCTGCTGCTCAGGGGCGGCAGACAAGCTCAAGTTGCGGATGGTCGCACCGTCAGCCTTGAGCAGCCCCGCCAGCGCCAGGGCAATCGCCCCCTCGGCTGCCGGCAACCTGGCACTGCCAGTGATCTGATAGCCATCCCGCAGATCGCCTTGGGCATTGAGCTCAATCTGCTCAAGATTCAACGTATCGGGCAACTCGGCGCTGGCCTTGAAGCTGGCGACCTGCAAACGCAGTTGCGCTGGCAAGTGTTCAGCCAAAGGCTGCAACCAGCCCGTCAATTCACCCTGCAGATACCCGCTGCTATTGGCTGTCAGTTGCACCCGTTCGCGCAGTTCACCGTTGAGCTGCAATGCCAGCGGCCAAGCCTGCTGCTCGGGCGCAGGCAATCGCAGTTGTCCGTTCAGTTGCAGCGGCCAGTTGCCCGAGGTTTGCACCTGGCCCTGCAACACCACCTGCAGATCGGCGATATGCAAGCTGAGGTTATCGATCTGAATGCCCTGCGCAGTCCAACGCGCGGCCAGCTGCAGCCCTTGCAGCTGTTCGACGCCATTGAGCTGCAGGCTGTCGATCTGCACCTGCCCCAGTTGCAACGCCAGCGGCAGGCTCAGGTCCGGCAGACTGAACGGCTCGCTGCTGGGCTGCTCATCGTCAGGAAAAACCAAGTTGATCGGCCCGCTACGCAGTTGCTGGATACACAGGGTCAGACGCAGTAGACAGGCCGGCGACCAATCCAGGCTAGGCGCCATTACCTGCACACTATTCTCGCCCTGCTGCCAGCGCAGCTGTGTCGCGCGCCAGCTGCCGCCCAAGCGCCCATCGAAGTCGTCCACCTGCAAGCCCGGCACCTGCGCCAATAACCAGCGACTGCCGCCTTGGGTGCCCAGCAGCAGGCACATGCTGATGGCTAACACCAGCAGCAGCCCAAGCAGACTGAACAGCACATTGCGTAACCAGCGCTTCACAGTTCCGGCCCCATGGAGAAATGCAGGCGCACGCCGCCCTGATTATCCAGCGGATGTGCCAGATCCAGGCGCAGCGGCCCGAGCGGCGACACCCAGCGCACGCCAAGGCCCACCGCGCTTTTCAACGAGGGAATCTGCAGCGAATCGAAGGTATTGCCCTGATCGAAGAAGCTCGCCAGGCGCCAGCGCTCGGTCAGGCTGTATTGGTATTCCAGGCTGCTGGTAAACAGGTAGCGCCCGCCGATCTTGTCGCCCGCACGGTTTTCCGGCGACAGGCTCTGGTAGTCATAGCCGCGCACGCTCTGGTCACCCCCCGCGAAGAAGCGCAGCGACGGCGGCACCTTTGAAAACCCATCGGATTCAGTGCCACCCACCTGCACCCGCCCCAGCAGTCGATGGCGCTTGAATAAGGTGGTCAGACCTTTGAGCTGGATATTGCCGTGCAGCACATTGGCATCGGACAGCAGCCCTTTGGCCGCACCAGACAGGTCGAACTGCAAGCGATAGCCGTGGTTGGGGTCGATCTGGTTATCGCTGTGCAGGTAGGAATAACTCAGGCCTGGCATCAGCAGCGTGCTGGTCCCCGCGTCATCGCCCAGGTCGTACTGTTCGTGCTGCCATTTCAGCGACAACACGCGCTGCCAGCCGCTGTCGAGTTTGCTATGCCATTCCGGGCCGACGGTCAGCAGACGGCTGCTGCTGTCGGTATTGGCCAGGTCTTCGGCCTGATAACCGCCAGCGATACGCAACTTGTCGGTCAGTGGTGGATCGAGCGGCACGTCGTACCACAGGCCGACATTCTGCCGCGGTACGGACAGCTCCAACTCCGCGCCATAGCTATGCCCCTGCGGATTGGCCCAGTGCCGCGTCCAGTTGGCCCGGCCGCGCGGGCCAACATCAGTCGAGAAGCCCAAACCCAGGCCCATGCTGCGCGGTTTGCGCACCTGCAATTGAACCTGCACGGGGATCTGCTCACCAGTGGCAGTGCTGGGGTTGGCGTCCACCTGCACCGACTCGAAATAACCGCTGGAACGCAGCGCCTGATACAGCTCGGCAATCAGCGCCGAGTCATAGGGCTGGTGCGTCGGGAACGGCACCATGCGTTGCAGCAATTGTTCATCGAAGGGCGCATCGCCGACAAAACTGACGTCGCCCAGCTGATAGCGCGGCCCGCTGAGATAGATCAGCTCGATATCGGCAACCCCAGCCTCGGGGTCAATTGTCAGTCGCTGCCTGCTAAAGCGCCCGGCGAAGAAGCCATAACGCGAGGCTTGAGTCTGAATTTCGCGCTTGGCCGCATCGTAATGACCGTGGTTAAGCTGCGCCCCGCCCCGCAATTGCGGGTTATTGGGTGTACGAAAAGCGCGCAGTTGCGCCGCTGGTCCTTCAACGCGCACCACCACATCACGCAAACGCACGGGTTCACCCGGCCGAATGCGTACGCTCAGGCGCGGTGTTGCGCCTGAGCTAACTTCAGTCGTGATCTGCGCCTGGTAGTAGCCCAGGGCCTGGGCGGCTTTTTCTGCCTGGTTTTCGGCAACCCGACGATAGCGTTGCAAGGCCTCGGCATCGCGCTCGCCCAAACTGCCGATATAGCCCTCGATATTGCTTTTCAGCGCGCTGTTGGCCGGCTCAACCCGCACGCGCAGCTGGGCTTCGGCCAGGGCCGCAGCACTCAGCAAAAGCAGGCAGAACCCACTGACAAGGTTTGGGAACACAGACATGAGGCGATGCTAGCACGAGCCAAGGGCCGACTTAGAGCCGCACTGCCGGCAAATAGTTGCGACGCGGTGTATCCCGCGTCGCGGCTTTCAGGCGCTGGCCTTGACCGTGACCTGTGGGTTTGGATGGAAGAACACGTGCTCGATTATCGGGCCGATGGCCACCACACCGATCTCTTCATACCCCTGACGCTTATAGAACTCCAGGTAATGTCCATTGCCGGTATCCAGCACCACCCCCTGGGAACTGGCATCTTCGGCGCACCAGTTGTGCAGTGCTTCGAGCAGTTGTTCACCAAGACGCTGGCCCTGGTATTGCGGGTGAATACCGAGTAGCGGCAGCACGTGATAAGGCCCCGGAGGCAGGCAGGCAATCACTGCATCGTGGTATTCC
Source organism: Pseudomonas sp. SL4(2022) (assembly GCF_026625725.1). Classification (NCBI taxonomy): domain Bacteria; kingdom Pseudomonadati; phylum Pseudomonadota; class Gammaproteobacteria; order Pseudomonadales; family Pseudomonadaceae; genus Pseudomonas; species Pseudomonas sp. SL4(2022). The sequence goes on along the minus strand of NZ_CP113060.1, from coordinate 3,870,232 downwards.
AGATAGCGCTTGGTGCAACGAAAACCGGTGGTCAACAGCATACGCATGCGCCAGGCCCAGCTTTCGGTAATGTCCATGCGCCGCTGTGGCGGTGCGATCAGGGCCATGCCGATCAACCGATCATCAATCAGCAAACCGATGGCGGGCAGGTCTTCGGCAAAATGCTGTTGCACCAACTCACGTACCGTGGCGCGTACGCGCTGGTCATAGCCCGGCCGCTCCGCTTCAAACAGGTAGGCGAATGTGGGGTCATGGCGGTAGGCCTGATACAACAAGGAGCGGGCTTCACGGGCATAACCGCTATCGAGCAAACGAACTTCGGCGAGACTGTCAGGCATCAGGGTGACCTCTGTTGTTCTTGATTTATTGGGCCTGCAGCCACGTTAGCACCGGCCACCCAGCACCGCCACAGGCTGGCCGATGGCGCGCTCAGTGGGCTAGCATTGCCGGCCATCCAGCTGCCTTATTCAGGACTGCCGCCCATGAAGATCGTCTCCTTCAATATCAATGGCCTGCGTGCCCGCCCGCATCAACTGGCAGCGCTGATCGAAAAGCATCAGCCGGATGTAATCGGCCTGCAGGAAACCAAAGTCGCCGACGAGCAGTTCCCCGAGGCCGACATTCGTCAGCTTGGTTATCACGTGTATTACCACGGACAGAAGGGCCATTACGGCGTCGCCCTGCTCTCGCGCCAGCAACCCCTGAGCCTGCACAAGGGTTTCCCTGGGGATGCGGAGGACGCGCAGCGGCGTTTTATCTACGGCACCTTCGCCGATGCCCAGGGCAACCCGGTGACGGTGATGAACGGTTACTTCCCGCAAGGTGAAAGCCGCGACCACCCCACCAAGTTCCCGGCCAAGCAACGTTTTTATGCCGACTTGCAGCAACTGCTGCTCAGCCAGTTCAGCCCAGAGCAGCCGCTGGTGGTGATGGGCGATATCAATATTTCGCCGGAAGACTGCGACATCGGCATTGGCGAACCCAATCGTCTGCGCTGGCTGAAAACCGGTAAATGCAGCTTTCTGCCAGAAGAGCGCGAGTGGCTGGCCACCCTGAAGAACTGGGGCCTGGTTGACAGCTTCCGCCACCTCAACCCCACCGTGAATGATCGGTTCAGTTGGTTTGATTACCGTAGCCGTGGTTTTGAGGATGAGCCCAAGCGCGGCCTGCGCATCGACGTGATTCTCGCCTCCCAGGCACTGCAAGGGCGAATCAAGGATGCGGGAGTCGATTACGACCTGCGTGGCATGGAGAAACCCTCTGACCATGCGCCCATCTGGCTGGAGTTAGGCCTGTAAGCCCATTGCAGAGCCATCGCAGACAACAGTGACTGTCATATTGCAGTCACTTTTTTGTCTTATCGTCGCGGCACTTTCACTCACCCATACAAGGTGTTTGCCGCATGTCGCGTGCCCGCTCAGCCTCAGATCACGAAACGTGGATTCGTACCATCAGCTTTCTGCTGCTCGGCTCAATCTGCTACGCCCTGCCTTGGTCAGTGTTTGCCGCTCTGCCCGTCCCCAGCGATAACAGCAGCGTGCTGCGTATCCAGGGTTCCAACACCATTGGTGCGCGACTGGGGCCGGCGTTGGTCAAAGGGCTGCTGGAAGAGCAAGGCCTGAGTGCGATCCGCATCGAAGCCGGCAATGCCGATAATGAGCAGAAGATCATTGGCAAGACCAGCGACGGCCGCAGCGTGAGCATCGAAGTTGCCGCCCACGGTTCTGGCACCGGTTTCGTTGCCCTGGGCGACGGCAGCGCTGATCTGGCCGCCTCATCACGGCCGATCAAGGACAGCGAGGTGGCCAGCCTGCAAGCCTTTGGTGACCTGCAAAGCCCGAGCGCCGAACAGATCATCGCCCTCGACGGCCTGGCGATCATTCTTCACCCCACCAACCCACTCGGTGCATTGAGCACCGAGCAACTGGCGCAGATCTTTGCCGGTGAGATCAAGGATTGGGCGCAACTCGGCGCCCCCGCCGGTGCCATCACCCTGTATGCCCGTGATGACAAATCCGGCACCTTCGACACCTTCAAGGAGCTGGTGCTGAGTGCCAATGGCAAGAGTCTGGCCGCCAGCGCCAAGCGTTTCGAGAACAGCGAGAAGCTCTCCGACGCCGTCAGCCAGGACCCTAATGGCATCGGCTTTATCGGCCTGCCTTATATCCGCCAGGCCAAGGCTGTGGCGATTGCTGCCGGCAAATCGCAACCGATGCTGCCAAGCCTGACCCTGATCGCCACCGAAGACTATCCGCTGTCGCGTCGCCTGTTTCTCTACAACCAACCGGAGTTGCAGAACCCCTGGGCGCTAGCCCTGGTGAGGTTCGCGCACAGCCCACGCGGCCAGGCGATTGTCGACCAGAACGGGTTTATCGCGCAGACCGTACAGGCGGTGAAAATCCCGCAGAACCCGGATATGCCAGCGTCCTACCAGGAACTGGCCAAGGACGCGCAACGGCTGTCGGTGAATTTTCGCTTCCAGGAAGGCAGCGCCAACCTCGATAACAAGGCCTTACGCGACATCAAACGGCTGATGAGTTACCTGAAAACCCAGGACAAGCTGCGCAACAAGGTGGTGCTGGTCGGCTTTGGCGATGCCAAGGCTGATACGGCCCGCGCCGAGCTGCTGTCCAAGCTGCGCGCCATGGCCGTGCGCCGTGAGCTGAACAAGCAAGGGGTGATCTTCCGCGACATTATCGGTCTCGGCGATGAGCTGCCGGTAGCTGCCAACACCGCAGATGACGGCCGGATCAAGAACCGTCGGGTGGAAGTCTGGGTGTACTAAGAAGCTGTTTACGACCTCGCGAGCTAGAGACATGCAAGGCTAAAGCAGGCGAGAAAGCGGAGTTTACGAGTTGTAAATGAGCATGCCGAGCCTGCTTGTAACGCAGCAGGGCCAAGGCGCAGCAGGTTGTAAAAAGGTTCTAGGGGAAACTGCTGTTGGGCCTGCTAACCTTACTTAAGCGTGACGCCGGGCCCCTCTGGCGGTGAGTCATCACCGTGATGTCGGAGTCACTGAGTTGATCCTCAACTTAGGCAGGCATTCGAGGTGGCTCCATGGACAGTCTATTCGGCGCGCTCAACACTCCGCTTTTCGGTACTCCTGGCTGGTTCTGGCTGACCTTTGCCCTGATTATCATCGGCCTGCTGGTGCTTGATCTCGGCGTCTTGCACCGCAACGAGCATGAGATCGAGATGCGCGAGAGCCTGCTGTTGTACAGCGGCTACTTCAGCGTTGGGGTGGCCTTTGGCGGCTGGATCTGGTGGCAGTTGGGCGCTACCAAGGCGCTGGAGTTCTACACCGGTTTTCTGGTTGAACAGTCACTGTCGATGGACAATGTGTTCGTCATGGCGATGATTCTCGGTTTCTTCGCTATTCCGCGGCAGTATCAGCATCGCGTGCTGTTCTGGGGCATTCTCGGCGTGGTGGTGCTGCGGGCGATCATGATTGGCCTGGGCACGGCGCTGGTACAGAACGTCGAATGGGTGCTGTACCTGTTCGGCGCATTTCTGCTGTTCACCGGGGTGCGCATGCTTTCGGCTCAGGAAGAACAACACCCTGACCTGAGCCAGAACCGTTTGCTGCAGTTCCTACGCAGGCATATTCGGGTAACCGAGGATATGCACGAGGGGCGCTTTCTGCTGCGCAAGCCGGATAGAAAAACGGGTAAGCACCTCCTGCATGCAACACCTCTGCTGCTGGCACTGATCCTGATCGAGCTGGCCGACCTGGTGTTTGCCGTGGACAGCGTACCGGCGGTGCTGGCCATCTCCCAGGATCCGTTTATCGTCTACACCTCGAACATCTTCGCTATCCTCGGCCTGCGTTCGCTGTACTTTGCCCTGGCCGCGCTGATGCACCGCTTCATTTACCTGAAGTACGCCCTGGCATTGGTTCTGATGTTTATCGGTGGCAAGATATTCCTCCACGATATCGTCAAGGTTCCCGCCCTGCTCTCACTCAGCATGACCCTGGGTCTGCTGGCCGGCGGGGTGATCCTGTCGCTACTGAAAACCCGCGATCAGCGTCTACAGGATTAAGTCGTTTGAACGTACCCGAAGTTGTCATCGAGGCCCTGCACCAGCGCGGGAAACTGCATTGGCAGGTGCGCATGGGACGCCGCACCCTGACCTTTCACGAAGAACACGCCGCCCGCGCCTTTGCCGCCCAACTGCATATGCGCCTGGTCTGGCTGCAACAAACCCAGGCGCTGGGTAGTGAAGTTGCGCCTCCGGAAATGAGCCATTAACGAAAAAGCCCAAGACCCGCATCTGCGGGCCTTGGGCTTTCTGTAGCCACTAGAGGTTAACGGCTGGCTTTCATCATGTCCTTGGACACGTACTTGCCGATCTCAAACTTGCCAATAGCTGCGCGGTGCACTTCGTCCGGACCATCAGCCAGACGCAGGGTACGCTGCATGGCATACCAGTAGGCAAGCGGGAAATCGTTGGAGACCCCTGCACCGCCGTGAATCTGAATCGCGCGGTCAATCACCTTCAGCGCCACATTCGGCGCCACGACTTTGATCTGAGCGATTTCGCTGGCGGCGATCTTGTTGCCCACGGTGTCCATCATATAAGCGGCGTTCAGCGTCAGCAGACGCGCCATATTGATCTCCATGCGCGAGTCGGCGATGTGATCGATGTTGCCACCCAGACGGGCCAGCGGCTTGCCAAAGGCAGTGCGGCTGATCGAGCGCTCACACATCAATTTCAGCGCGCGTTCAGCCATGCCGATGGAGCGCATGCAGTGGTGGATACGGCCCGGGCCAAGGCGACCCTGAGCAATTTCAAAACCACGGCCCTCACCCAGCAAAACGTTTTCATAGGGCACGCGCACGTTCTCGAACAGCACTTCGGCGTGGCCATGCGGGGCGTCGTCGTAACCGAAGACCGGCAGCGGACGCAGCACTTTCACCCCTGGGGCATCCATCGGCACCAGAATCATCGAGTGCTGTGCATGACGCGGGCCATCCGGATTGGTCAGCCCCATGAAGATCATGATCTTGCAGCGCGGGTCGCAAGCACCCGATGTCCACCATTTGCGGCCGTTGATCACCCACTCATCACCCTGGCGCACAGCGCTGGCCTGCATATTGGTGGCATCGGAAGACGCCACGCCTGGCTCGGTCATGGCGAAGGCGGAGCGGATGGTGCCGTCCAGCAGCGGCTTGAGCCACTGTTCTTTCTGCGCGTCGTTGGCGTAGCGCACCAGCACTTCCATGTTGCCGGTGTCCGGCGCGGCGCAGTTGAATGGCTCAGCACCGATCAACGAGCTGCCCATAATTTCGGCCAACGGTGCGTATTCAGTGTTGGTCAGACCGGCGCCCAGCTCGGATTCCGGCAGAAACAGGTTCCACAGTCCTTCAGCTTTGGCCTTGGCCTTCAGCTCTTCCATGATCGCGGTAGGCTGCCAACGGTCGCCCTCGTTGACCTGCCGCTCGAACACGGCTTCGGCGGGATAGACATGGGTCTCCATAAACGCGGTGACGCGTTCACGCAGTTCCTGAACCTTGGGGGAGTAGGCGAAATCCATGAGTGGCTACCTTCTGACGCTAATTATGAGGGATTCGGTGAAGTGAAAATGATGCTAGAACAGGGATTAGGATTTATCTAATCTATTCTCGCCGTGTATAAACATTCATCACCGATATATGATCCACTGATACCGACAACCTGCGGAGCGAGCGTGTAATGAATCTGAACAAGGTCGACCTCAACCTCTTTGTCGTCTTCGATGCCATCTACACCGAGGCCAATCTGACCCGTGCCGGCCAGATCGTCGGTATTACCCAACCCGCCGTATCCAACGCCCTGGCTCGCCTGCGCGAAACCTTCAATGACCCGCTGTTCGTGCGCACCGCCCAAGGCATGGTGCCCACGCCTATGGCGCAGAACATTATCGGCCCGGTGCGCAATGCGCTGCAGCAGCTGCGTATTTCGGTGCAGGAAAGCCGCATCTTCAACCCTGTCCAGGCCAACAAGACCTTCCGCATCAGCATGACCGACCTCACCGAGGCCATCATCCTGCCGCCGCTGTTCCAGCGTTTACGGCGCATGGCGCCCAACGTGAATATCGAAAGCATGCTGGCGCGGCGTCGCGAAACCACTAAAGAGCTGGCCGCAGGTCGGTTGGATTTTGCCGTGGATGCCCCGCTCAATACCGACCCGCAGGTGCGTCACGTCAAGCTGATGGAGGACCGCTATGTGTGCGCCATGCGCCGTGGTCATCCGCTCAACAAAGACAAAATCAGCCTGGATGAATACATGGCACTGACCCATATCCACATTTCCAGCCGGCGCAGCGGTTTGGGCCATGTCGATCTGGCGTTAGGCCGGCAAGGTATGCAGCGCAAGATTGCCCTGCGCTCACAACACTACCTGATGGCCACCACCGTGCTGCAAACCACCGACATGGCCATGACCGTGCCGGAGCGTTTTGCCAAGCGCAATGACCTGCACTTTGTCGAATTGCCAATCAAGGACATGACGCCACTGGAAACGCACCTGTACTGGCACGAAAGCACCGATCAGGACCCTGCCAACCGCTGGATGCGCGAGCAGATCATTGAACTGTGCCAACTGGTGTGCGCGCGGGAAAAATCAGAGCAGCAATAAAGCGTTTATCGATCCCGTTTAACAACGAGTTAAACGCACTCAGCTGCTGGACGCATTGGTTTTCAGTTGTAACAAACGGTGCGCCTTCTGCAGTTCCTCATAGTCACTTTTGAATTTGAGGAGCTGATCGGTGGCCGCATCGGTTTCCAGGAAGGCGCTTTCGATAAAGTCTTTTTCCAACAGCGTGCGTGACAACACATCGCGCTCGCGCTCCAGTTGCCCACGCAGCAGTTCAGCCTCTTCGCGCAACAGCGTTTGCAAACGATTCTGCTCTTCAACTTCCCGACGATGATGCTCTACCTGATCAAGCCCCTGTTGCTTGGTATCACTGAGCAAGCGCCGCAGCTCCATTGCTTCAGCCAGGCTTTGCTCACGCTGGTTTTGCAGGTGCCCCATTTCCTCACGCAGGTGCTGAAACTTGACCTGCTGCTGACGGGCCTGTTCCTCCAGCACGTGCAGTTGGCTTTCAACCTCTTTAACCTGATGTTTGCTCTGCTTCAACTGCTGATTGAGCTCTGAGGCTTCCCCCAAACTGTGCTCACGCTCGGTTTGCACATGGGTCATCTGTTCTTTTAGATGCTGCAGCTTAACCTGCAAAGTGCCCAGTTTGTCGTCGCGGCTGTCCGTTTGGCGCTTGTACGCGTGCAGGGTGGTAACCAGTTTATGAGCGCGATCAAGCTTGGCTTTCAGGTCATCGAGCTTGAACTCCATTTCGGCCCGATTGGCTATCAGGGCGTCGAGTTCGGATTGGTGCTGGAGCTTCCACTCGGCGTAATTGGCCTCTGTAACACCCTCAATGGATGAAACCAGTTCATAGCCCTGACTGAGCGCTTGATCGAACGGTTCAATGCTGTGCTCACTGACCTCATTCAGCATGTCAGTCAGCAGTATGTTGTTGGCACGTATTTCGGAGGCCTCGGCTTGCTGAGTTTGCTCAGCCTCCTGCGGCGGTTTGCGCGCTGATAATTGAAAGTAAATCCATGCTGTTAAACCAGCGACTACCGCGACCAGCAACAGGTTGGCGGCGACCGCCAACATGATGCCCAGTTCCAAGTGACTTAAATCGCTCATCAGACTACCTGCGCAGTTGAACGTTTTTAGCTCAGCAGTACCGAGACGAAACCGTCGCCATAAGCGGGAAAGGAGATGCTGAAATCCGCCCGGCCATAGTTGTTACCCATCAATTCGAATAGCTTGCCGAAGGGCTTTTGCACCAGATGGCTGCTCGACAGCGTGCAGCGCTTGCCTGAACTGCGTGAAATCATCCCGGATAAATCACTTAAAAAGGAGGTGCAGTTTTCATAGACGTCGCGGTTTAGGGTTTTGCCCAAGATCGCCGCTTTGACCAGATCGGCGCTTTGCTTGGCCATGGCACCGCCCAGCATACAGGCTGCGTTGAGGTCCATCAGGCAGACGGCGTCCACGCTTTTGCTGTCCGGGGCGCTGAAAATACCGATGACATAGGGCAATTTGACGTGTTCGATAGGTACCGGGTCGATACGCTCAATCTTGCAGACAATCGAGGAAAGGCTGAGGATCGTGGCTATTTCAGCGGCATCAATGGGTTGTTTCGGCGTTGCAACGGCAGTTGCTGGCGAAGGTGCCGCCGCTTCAATGGCGTCTTCGACACCGTCGGCATCCTGCAATACGGACAGCACGGCTTGCTTGAGTTCTTCGGTATTGAACGGCTTGTTCACTACAAAGGCTGCACCATTGCGGTGAGCTTCATCCAGATGCCGGGCTGAGGATTCGGTGGTCACAAAACCGACTTTAATATCGAGCATGTCCAATTGACGAATTGTCTGCAACAACTCCAGCCCGGTCATACCCGGCATATGCCAGTCGGTAAGGATCAGATCAGGCTTCCACCCTTCCAAAATCTCCAGCGCCTCATCGCCGCTCAACGCCGTGCGCAATTCGATCTCGCGGTAACCGGTATTCTCCAAGATACGTTTGATGATGGCCTGAACCGCACGACTGTCATCGACAATCAAGAACTTCATAGGACGCTCCCTCTGCAGGCTGGGATTAAAACAAAAGTCATGGTGCGGGGCTCCAACCGGTAGCAGGGGGCAAGTTCAAACTCTCAAAAATAATCACTTGGATGTGATGCTCGCGTTGCTGGGTAATGTAACTGCCGCTGATCGTACTGGCCGCTAATACACTGAGGAACTGCTGCGCAGTTAAACGTGCCGGTAAACCGAGATCGAGAACCAGGTCACTGTCGACATGCCCGGGCACACCGCTGGCGAAGATATTGCTCAACTCACCACAGGCATCGGTCACGTCCGCTGCACCCAACTCTGCGATGGCCAAGTCAAACATATGACTGGCCAGGTTACGTGCATCGTCCTCAGCAATCGCCAGGCCTACACCCGCCAGATGCCCTTTGGGCGTCGGGTGCAAGGTCACCACAAAATAGTGCTGGGCCTGTAACTCGGCCTGGGTGATGGCTTGCGCCACAAAACTCAGCTGCTCACCGACCAGCATCAGCCAAGTTTTAGCCAGGTGCTCTTCTATTCCATAAACATGCATATGAAGAATTCAACATATCCGGAGGTGGATTAACGCCGCATTGTTTTGAGCCTAGACCTAAATCCGGGCTCCGTTAATCACACATTTCAGTCAATTCGCCCCGCTGGTGAGTACAGACGTCAGGTTGACGTTAACGTAAGGCTAGATTACGTTAACGTAAAGGTAAATAAGAGCCCCTGATGATGTCCGCGATCACCTACTCCATTTCAGACTTGGCCCGCGAACTGGATATCACCACCCGCGCCATTCGTTTTTACGAAGAGCAAGGCATGCTCAGCCCCGAGCGGCGCGGTCAGGAGCGTATCTACAGCGCCAAAGACAAAGTCGCTCTTAAGCTGATTCTGCGCGGCAAGCGCATTGGTTTTTCCCTGGCTGAGTGCAAGGAACTCATCGAGCTCTACGACCCGGTGCATGGCAACCACAAGCAGCTGCACACTTTTATGGCCAAGATCGCTGAGCGTCGCGCCCAGTTGCAGCAACAGTTACTGGACATCGAACAGATGCAGCTGGAGCTGGATACCGCCGAAGAGCGTTGTTTAGCAGCATTAGCTGAAACTGATAAAAAACAAAGCGTTATCTCCTGAACTTAATTCGAACAATTACAGGTGGAACCATGAGCTACCCAACCCTCAACTTCGGTCTCGGCGAGACCATCGATATGCTGCGCGACTCGGTGCACCATTTCGCTCAAGCCGAGCTGGCCCCGCGTGCCGCGCAGATCGACCGCGACAACGAGTTCCCCATGGACATGTGGCGCAAGTTTGGCGACATGGGCCTGCTCGGCATGACCGTGGAAGAGGAATACGGCGGCACCAACATGGGCTACCTGGCGCATGTGGTGGCGATGGAAGAGATCAGCCGCGCCTCGGCCTCGGTCGGCCTGTCCTACGGCGCCCATTCCAACCTGTGCCTGAACCAGATCCGCAAGAACGGCACCCACGAGCAGAAGGCCAAGTACCTGCCCAAACTGTGCTCCGGCGAGCATATCGGCGCCCTGGCCATGAGCGAGCCGAATGCCGGCTCTGACGTGGTGTCGATGAAACTGCGCGCCGAGAAACGCGGCGACCGCTATGTACTCAACGGCAACAAGATGTGGATCACCAACGGCCCCGACGCCCACACCTACGTGATCTACGCCAAGACCGACCTCAACGCCGGCTCACGCGGCATGACCGCCTTTATCGTCGAGCGCGACTACAAGGGGTTCTCCCGCCACCAAAAGCTGGACAAACTGGGCATGCGCGGCTCCAACACCTGCGAACTGCTGTTCGAGGATTGCGAAGTGCCGGAAGAGAACATCCTCGGCGCGGAAGGTGGCGGCGTGCGCGTGCTGATGAGCGGCCTGGACTACGAGCGCACCGTGCTCTCCGGCGGCCCGACCGGGATCATGAGCGCATGCATGGACGTGGTGCTGCCCTATGTGCACGAGCGTCAGCAGTTCAAACAATCGATCGGCGAATTCCAGCTGGTGCAGGGCAAGCTGGCCGACATGTACGCCGGCATGAACGCCTCCAAGTCTTACCTGTACAACGTCGCCAAGGCTTGCGACCGCGGCGAGGAATCGCGCAAGGACGCCGCCGCCGTGATCCTCTACACCGCCGAGATGGCCACCAAGATGGCGCTGGACACCATCCAGCTGCTCGGCGGTAACGGCTATACCAACGAATACCCGGCCGGCCGTTTGCTGCGTGACGCCAAGCTCTATGAGATCGGCGCGGGCACCAGCGAGATCCGCCGCATGCTGATCGGCCGCGAGCTGTTTAACGAGACGAAATAGAGCGGTTGCCACACGCAAGGTGGAAAACGCTCCGCGCGTATTCCACCCGAGCTGGTGGATGGAAACAGCGCCAGCTACGCACCCCGATGCACCCTACGGATTGAACCGGAGCCAACTCAATGGCCATTCTGCATACCCAGATCAACACCCGCTCTCCGGAGTTCGCCGTCAACCAGGCGGCCATGCTCACCCAGGTAAACGACCTGCGCGCCCTGCTCGCCCGCGTCCACGAAGGCGGCGGTGCCAAGGCTCAGGAGCGCCACACCTCACGGGGTAAGTTACTGCCACGGGAACGCATCAATCGCCTGCTGGATATCGGCTCGCCCTTCCTCGAAATCGGCCAACTGGCCGCCCATGAGGTCTATGGCGAAGAGGTGCCAGCGGCTGGCGTGGTCGCGGGTATCGGCCGGGTCGAGGGGGTGGAATGCATGATCGTCGCCAATGACGCCACGGTCAAAGGCGGCAGCTATTACCCGTTGACGGTGAAAAAGCACCTACGCGCACAAAGCATCGCCCAGCAGAACCGCTTGCCGTGCATCTACCTGGTGGACTCAGGCGGCGCCAACCTGCCGCGTCAGGATGAAGTGTTTCCGGACCGCGAGCACTTCGGGCGGATCTTCTTCAATCAGGCCAACATGAGCGCCATGGGCATCCCGCAGATCGCCGTGGTCATGGGCTCCTGCACCGCTGGCGGCGCCTACGTGCCGGCCATGGCCGATGAAGCAATCATGGTGCGCAACCAGGCCACCATCTTCCTGGCCGGCCCGCCGCTGGTCAAAGCCGCCACCGGTGAGGTGGTCAGCGCCGAAGATCTTGGCGGCGCCGATGTGCACTGCAAGACCAGCGGCGTGGCCGACCATTATGCCGACAACGACGAACACGCCCTGGCCCTGGCCCGCCGTAGCATCGCCAATCTGAACTGGCGCAAGCTCGGCGTGCTGAACAACCGTGCGCCGATCAACCCCCTGTACAGCGGCGAAGAGCTGTACGGGGTGATTCCAGCGGACGCCAAGCAGCCCTTCGATGTGCGTGAAGTCATCGCCCGCACGGTCGATGGCAGCGTATTCGATGAGTTCAAGGCACTGTTTGGCGCTACCTTAGTTTGCGGCTTTGCGCATATCCACGGCTATCCCGTGGCGATCCTCGCCAATAACGGCATTTTGTTCGCCGAGTCCGCGCAGAAAGGCGCGCACTTTATCGAGCTGGCCTGCCAGCGCGGCATTCCTTTGCTGTTCCTGCAGAACATCACCGGCTTTATGGTCGGGCAGAAGTACGAATCCGGCGGCATCGCCAAACACGGCGCCAAGCTGGTCAACGCCGTGGCCTGCGCCAAGGTGCCTAAATTCACCGTGATCATCGGCGGCAGCTTCGGTGCCGGTAACTATGGCATGTGTGGCCGTGCCTATGACCCACGCTTCCTGTGGATGTGGCCGAATGCGCGCATCGGCGTAATGGGCGCCGAACAGGCCGCTGGCGTGCTGGTGCAGGTCAAGCACGAACAGGCTGCTCGCGCGGGGCAGAGCTTTTCCGCCGAGGATGAAGCCAAGCTCAAGCAGCCGATCCTCGAACAGTACGAACGCCAGGGCCACCCCTACTACTCCAGTGCCCGCCTGTGGGATGACGGCGTGATCGACCCGGCGCAGACACGCGACATACTCGGTCTGGCGCTGTCTGCCAGCCTGAACGCGCCGATTGAGCCGAGCACATTTGGTGTGTTCCGCATGTAAGGCAGCGCCCTGCCCCGGATTCTAGAGCGACAGACCATGACCGACTTCAACACCATCGAACTGCAAACAGACCCACGCGGCTTTGCCACCCTCTGGCTCAACCGTGCGGACAAGAACAACGCCTTTAACGCCGAGATGATCCGCGAGCTGATTCTCGCCCTCGACGCGGTGATGGCCGACAAAAGCCTGCGCTTCCTGCTGTTGCGCGGCCGCGGTAAGCACTTCTCCGCCGGCGCCGACCTGGCCTGGATGCAGCACGCGGCAACCCTGGACTACACCGCCAACCTGGCCGACTCCCGTGAGCTGGCCGAGCTGATGCACAACCTGTATCAGCTGAAGATTCCTACTCTGGCCGTGGTGCAAGGCGCGGCCTTTGGCGGCGCGCTGGGGTTGATCAGTTGCTGCGACATGGCCATCGGCACGGTTGACGCCCAGTTGTGCCTGTCCGAAGTGCGCATCGGTTTGGCACCAGCGGTGATCAGCCCCTTTGTCGTACAGGCGATTGGCGAGCGCGCCGCGCGGCGCTATGCCCTGACCGCCGAGCGTTTTAGCGGTGAGCGTGCTCAGGAACTGGGGCTGTTTGCCGAATGCTATGCCGCCGATGCCCTGGAGCAGGCCGTGGTCGAGTGGGTCGATACGCTGCTGCTCAACAGCCCGCAAGCGATGCTCGCCAGCAAGGATTTACTGCGTGAAGTCGGCAGCGGTGTGCTCACCCCAGCGCTGCGCCGTTACACAGAAAACGCCATCGCTCGCATCCGCGTCAGCGCTGAAGGTCAGGAAGGTCTGCGCGCCTTTCTGGATAAACGCAAACCCGCCTGGCAGGAGCAATAAACATGACTATCCCCCGCAATAGCCGGCTGGATAAACGCCCATACCTACGGCAGGAGTCAAACCCATGAGCCTCAAGCCTATCGACACCCTGCTGGTGGCCAATCGTGGCGAAATCGCCTGCCGCGTGATGCGCACGGCCAAGGCCATGGGCATCCAGACGGTGGCAGTGCACAGCGCCATCGACGCCCACGCCCGCCATGTGCGCGAAGCCGATCTGGCGGTGAACCTGGGCGGTGCCAAGCCGGCGGACAGCTACCTGTTGATCGACACGATCATTTCCGCAGCCAAAGCCAGCGGTGCTCAGGCCATCCATCCTGGCTATGGCTTTCTTTCGGAGAACGCCGGCTTTGCCCGCGCCATCGAAGCTGCCGGCTTGATCTTCCTCGGCCCACCCGCCGCGGCCATCGACGCCATGGGCAGCAAGTCCGCCGCCAAAGCGCTGATGGAAGCCGCCGGAGTACCGCTGGTGCCGGGCTATCACGGCGAAGCGCAGGATGTTGAAACCTTCCGCGTGGCTGCTGAGCAGATTGGTTATCCGGTGCTGCTGAAAGCCGCTGCCGGTGGCGGTGGCAAAGGCATGAAGGTGGTTGAGCGTGAAAGCGAACTGGCCGAGGCCCTGGCCAGCGCCCAACGCGAAGCGCAGTCCTCGTTCGGCGACGCGCGCATGCTGGTGGAAAAATACGTACTCAAGCCACGCCATGTGGAGATTCAGGTGTTTGCTGACCAGCACGGCAACTGTCTGTACCTGAATGAACGCGACTGCTCAATCCAACGTCGCCACCAGAAGGTCGTCGAAGAAGCGCCGGCTCCGGGGCTGTCAGCCGAACTGCGCCGCGCCATGGGCGAAGCGGCCGTCAAGGCGGCGCAAGCCATCGGTTATGTCGGCGCAGGCACCGTGGAGTTCCTGCTGGATGAGCGTGGTGACTTCTTCTTTATGGAGATGAACACCCGCCTGCAGGTCGAACACCCAGTCACCGAGCTGATTACCGGCCTGGATCTGGTGGCCTGGCAGATTCGCGTCGCCCGCGGCGAGGCGCTGCCGATCACTCAAGAACAGGTGCCGCTGATGGGCCACGCCATCGAAGTGCGCCTGTACGCCGAAGACCCGGATAACGATTTTCTGCCTGCTACCGGAACCCTGGCGCTGTACCGTGAAGCCGATGCTGGCCCTGGCCGCCGAGTCGACAGCGGCGTGACCGAAGGTGATGAAGTCTCGCCGTTCTATGACCCGATGCTCGGCAAGCTGATCGCCTGGGGCGCAAACCGCGAGGAAGCAAGGCTGCGCCTGCTGGCCATGCTCAAGGAAACCTGCGTCGGCGGTGTTAAAACCAACCTGGCGTTCCTGCAACGTGTACTGGCCCATCCGGCCTTTGCCAAAGCGGAGTTGGATACCGGCTTTATACCGCGCCATGAAGCCCAACTGCTGCCACCTGTGGGCGAATTGCCAGCCGAATTCTGGCAACTGGCTGCCGAGGCCTTTGTGCAGAGCGAAGCGCCACTGCAGCGCCACGACGACTGTCACTCACCCTGGACGCATCACAACGGCCTGCGCCTGGGTTTACCGGCTGAAATTGATCTGCACCTGAGTTGCCAGAATGAGCGTCAGGTGGTTCGCCTGCGCCATGCGGCACCTTCTGCCATGCACCTGCACGGTGAGCAGTTGCACGTCGAACGCGACGGTCTGCGTCAGCAACACCGCGCCATTCGCCGTGGCGATTGCCTGTATCTGCACTATGCGGGCGCGTTGCAGGCGGTCAGCCTCTATGACCCGATTGCCGAAGTCGAAGCCAGCCATCAGCAACACGGCGGCCTTACCGCCCCCATGAACGGCAGCATCGTGCGGGTGCTGGTAGAAGCCGGCCAGCATGTAGAAGCCGGCACCGCGCTGGTGGTGCTGGAAGCGATGAAGATGGAACACAGCATCCGCGCGCCACAGGCCGGCACGGTCAAGGCGCTGTATTGCCGCGAAGGCGAGATGGTCAGCGAAGGGACTGTGCTGGTGGAGCTGGAAGAGGCCGGCGCATAGCGGATAGGTGGGAGGGGCTTTAGCCGCGACAACAGCGATCAAAAGCGCGCCGCTAAAGCGTCGCCCACAGGTCGCAACACCTTTATCGCGGGCAAGCACAGTGCTTAGGGTGGACATCGCTGTTTATGTCCACCTTGAAATACACAACAAAGGGGCATGTAGGATGGGTAAAGCGGCAGCTGCGCGCCCCGATCCACCCTACGGAGAAGATGCATGAACATACCCAATCACGTCAGCCTGGTCGAAGTCGGCCCGCGTGACGGTTTGCAGAATGAGAAACAGCCGATCAGCGTGGCCGACAAGGTGCGCCTGGTCGATGACCTGTCCGCTGCTGGCCTGCGCTACATCGAGGTGGGCAGCTTTGTTTCGCCCAAGTGGGTACCTCAGATGGCGGGTTCCGCTGAGGTGTTTGCTCAGATTCAGCAGTTGCCGGGTATTACCTACGCCGCCCTGGCACCCAATCTGAAAGGCTTTGAAGGTGCGTTGGAAGCCGGCGTGCGCGAAGTGGCGGTGTTTGCTGCCGCGTCGGAAGCCTTCTCGCAGAAGAATATCAACTGTTCGATCCGCGAGAGCCTGGAGCGCTTTGTCCCGGTGATGGACGCCGCCAAGCAGCATGGCATCCGCGTGCGCGGTTATGTCTCCTGCGTACTGGGCTGCCCCTATGACGGCAGCGTGCCAGCAGAGCAAGTCGCCAGCGTGGCCCGTGAGCTGTATGCCATGGGCTGCTATGAGGTTTCCCTGGGCGACACCATAGGTGCCGGCACTGCCAGAGCTACCCGTCACCTGCTCAACGTGGTCGGCCGCGAAGTGCCACGTAATCTGCTGGCCGGGCACTTTCACGACACCTACGGTCAGGCTTTGGCCAATATCTATGCGAGCCTCTTGGAAGGTATCAGTGTCTTCGACAGCTCGGTTGCGGGTCTCGGCGGCTGCCCTTACGCCAAAGGCGCCACTGGCAATGTCGCCACAGAGGATGTGCTGTACCTGCTTGAAGGCCTGGGCATCGAAACCGGTATTGATATGGGCCGGCTGATCGCCGCCGGCCAGCGCATTTGCGCCGTGCTGGATAAACCCAATGGCTCTCGGGTAGCGCGGGCAAAACTGGCTAGCGCGTAGGGTGGACATGCCGAAGGTTTGTCCGCCATTTGGATCGAGTGACGAACGATGCTTGACCGTGCCCGCCCCACCCCGTCAGGTTTTGTTTACAGCCTGTAAAGCCAGAGCCCCAGATACAGCGCGCCGGTCCTGCCTTCGGTGCAAAACCGCTACAACAGCCGCCAGGTCGGCAACCGAGCAATAAGGGGCGCTACAGGTCAAGGCCGTCTGCGACCAGTAGGCTAGCGTGCCATCGGCCAGGCGCAACAGCTCGGCACAACAAGAATTACGGCACCTGCCGAATGAGGAACCGACATGCAACAGCCCTTGTGGACCCCCTCCAAGGAACGTATCACCACCACCCGGATGGACGGCTTCCGCCGCTTCGTCAATCAGCGCCACAGCCTGCAACTGGCCGACTACCCGGCGCTGCATGTCTGGAGCGTGGAACAGCGTGAAAGCTTCTGGCAGGCGATTGTCGAGTTCTTCGAGATCCGCTTTAGTGCACAGCCCGAGGCCGTACTGCAAGAAGGCAGCGCCATGCCCAGCGCCCACTGGTTTCCCGGTGCAACGCTGAACTTTGCAGAACATCTGCTGCGTCGCCGCGATCACCATCCTGCTCTGATCGCAATTGGCGAAGATGGCAGCCGCGAACAACTGAGCTATGCCCAACTGGCCGCCCATGTCGCCGGCTTGCAATGCAGCCTGCGTGCCGCTGGCGTCGGTATCGGCGACAGGGTTGCCGCCTTTATGCCCAATACCTGGCAGACGGTGGTCGGCATGCTGGCTGCCAGCAGCCTGGGCGCCACCTGGTCGAGTTGCTCACCCGACTTCGGCACGCAGGGGGTGATCGACCGCTTCGGCCAGATTGAACCCAAGGTATTGATCGCCGCCGCCGGTTACCGCTACGCCGGCAAGAGCCTGGACCTGACGGCCAAGCTCAACGAAATTCTCGAACGGCTGCCCTCGCTTGAGCAGTTGATTGTGGTGCCCTACGCCAATGCCCAGGCCAACGCTGCCGACTTCCACTCGGAGGCCAAAGTTTCGTTGTGGCAGGACTTCTACCAGGCCGGCGGCGAACCCGAATTCACCCAGGTAGCCTTCAATCACCCGCTGTATATCCTCTATTCCAGCGGCACCACCGGCGTGCCCAAGTGCATCGTGCACGGCACCGGCGGCACCTTGCTGCAGCACGCCAAAGAACTCGGCCTGCACACTGACCTGACCCGCGATGACACGCTGTTTTACTACACCACCTGCGGTTGGATGATGTGGAACTGGCTGGTCTCAGGATTAGCGCTGGGCGCGACGCTGGTGCTGTTTGACGGTTCGCCCTTCCATCCTGGGGCCGAACGTTTGATCGACCTGATCGATGCGGAAAACATCAGCATCTTCGGTACCAGCGCCAAGTTTCTCGCGGCGCTGGAAAAAGCCGGTGCCAAGCCCACTCAAACACACAGCCTGCAGCGTCTTAAGGCGATTCTGTCGACCGGCTCGCCGCTGTCCCACGAAAGCTTCGAGTACGTCTACCGCGCGATCAAAGCCGATCTCTGCCTGTCATCGATCTCCGGCGGCACCGACATCGTCTCCTGCTTCGCCCTCGGCAACCCGGTGCTGCCGGTGTGGCGCGGTGAGCTGCAATGCAAGGGCTTGGGCATGGACGTGCAGGTGTGGAACGACGCAGGCACCGCGGTCAGCGGCGAAAAAGGCGAACTGGTTTGCGCACAGCACTTTCCCTCAATGCCGGTGGGTTTCTGGAAGGATGACGATGGCAGCAAGTTCCGGGCGGCCTACTTTGAGACCTTCCCCGGCATCTGGGCTCACGGTGATTACGCCGAAATCACTGAGCACAATGGGCTGGTGATTCACGGCCGCAGTGACGCGGTACTCAACCCCGGCGGCGTGCGCATCGGCACCGCGGAAATATACCGCCAGGTGGAAAAGGTCGAAGCTGTGCTGGAGTCCATCGCCATCGGTCAGGCGTGGGAGGATGACGTGCGGGTGGTGCTGTTTGTGCGGCTGCGCGAGGGCATGGTGCTTGACGATGCCCTGCAGGCACAGATCCGGCAGGTCATCCGCGCCAACACCACGCCGCGCCATGTGCCGGCCAAGATCATCGCCGTGGCGGATATCCCGCGCACCATCAGCGGCAAAATCGTCGAGTTGGCGGTGCGCAACGTGGTGCACGGCAAACCGGTGAAAAACACCGACGCCCTGGCTAATCCAAAGGCGTTGGAGTTGTACCGCGACCTGGCGGAACTACGGGACTGAAGTACCAAAACTCCAGCCAAGACCGACACGCAGTGCTTATACTCCATACCAGTCGTTGCTGGAGTGCTGCCGTGGCTGTGCGCTGGATCTGTCTCGTCGTATTGCTCCCCTCGCTGAGCCTGAGCGTAACAGCACAGGAGCCGCTGGAGCTGCATATGCCGGACGCGCCGCCGCTGACCTTTGCCAGCTTCCAGGGCGGCTATGGCATGGTCGGCGATGTGGCATTGGCCGCCATTTCCCGCGCGGGGTATCTCAGTCATATCCATGTAACACCCTGGCTTCGTGCGCAGCAGCGCGTTAGTCGCGGGCAGAATATGCTGATCATCCCGCTTTCACGCACGCCGGAGCGCGAAGCACTGTACACCTGGATTGCGCCAATTGCGCCGCTTGAACGCGCCTTCTTCAGCCTCGACGCGCCAGTGGCTGACTTTGCCGAAGCACGTAAGCGTTACCGGCGTGTCGCCGTCGGCATGGGCACCGCGCAAATGGAAATACTCAAGGATCAAGGCTTTACCGATGAACAGATTGTCAGCCTGAAGTTGGGCGATAACCCCGCGCGCATGCTCGAGCTAAAGCGCGTCGATGCCTGGTTCGCCGGGGTGCCGGAAGGGTTGTATCAGTGGCACAAAAGCGACAACAGATTGCAGATGAGCCCTGTGTTGGACAGCACCGATCTTTACCTGGCCTGCTCGAAAGACTGCGATGCGCAATTGCAGGAAAATCTGCGCAAGGCAGTCGAAGGGCTACGCGCCGAAGGCATGATCCAGCGCATCCAGGACACCTACCGCCCCGAACGTTAAAGGCAAGCAGCTCTGTCGCCGCCAGTGTTCAAATACCTTTGCGTCCAGGGTCCTCAGGCTGCTGCTCCTCTTCGATATCTTCCAGCTTCAATTCCAGCCCCCACTCTCCCGCCGACGCTGCGGGTGCCACAGGCGCAGCCTGTGTCGGTGCAGCCGCCACTGGTGCGGGAGCAGCGGCAGGCGCGGAGGCTCCTGGGTTATCGCGGTAGAGTTTGAGCTTGAGGCGTACGTTGTTCGCCGAATCGGCGTTTTTCACCGCCTCTTCTTCATCAATCGAGCCATCGTTGACCAGGTCGATCAGCGCCTGATCAAAGGTCTGCATGCCGAGGTTTTTCGACTTTTCCATGATTTCCTTGATCTCGGAAAACTCGTTGCGCTTAATCAAGTCACGAATGGTCGGCGTACCCAGCAGCACTTCCACAGCGGCGCGGCGCTTGCCATCGATGGTTTTGACCAGGCGCTGGGAGACGAACGCCTTGAGGTTGTTGCCCAGGTCATTGAGCAACTGCGGGCGACGGTCTTCCGGAAAGAAGTTGATGATACGGTCTAGCGCCTGGTTGGCGTTGTTCGCATGCAATGTGGAGATGGCCAGGTGTCCGGTATCGGCAAACGCCAGAGCATGCTCCATGGTCTCGCGGTCGCGGATTTCGCCGATCAAAATCACATCCGGTGCTTGGCGCAGGGTGTTCTTCAACGCGGCGTGGAAACTGCGCGTGTCCACGCCCACTTCACGCTGATTGATGATCGATTTCTTGTGCTTGTGCACATACTCCACCGGGTCTTCGATGGTGATGATGTGCCCACCGCTGTTGCGGTTGCGGTAGTCGATCAACGCGGCCAAGGACGTGGATTTACCCGAACCGGTACCGCCGACAAACAACACCAGGCCGCGTTTCTCCATCACCGTCTTGAGCAGCACCTCGGGCAGCTTGAGGTCTTCGAACTTGGGAATGTCCATCTTGATATTGCGCGCCACGATCGACACTTCATTGCGCTGCTTGAAGATATTGATACGAAAGCGCCCAACTCCGGCAATCGAGATGGCCAGGTTCATTTCCAGCTCTCGCTCAAACTCCTCGCGCTGCGCGCTATCCATCACCGAGGCGGCGATGTCCGCTACTTCCCCGGACTTAAGCGGTTCGGCGCTGAGTGCCTTGAGTACACCATTGAATTTGGCGCAGGGTGGCGCCCCAGTGGAAAGATAAAGGTCGGACCCGTCCTGGCTGGACAGGATTTTCAGCATGGCATTGAGGTCCATAACGAGACTTCCCGCGAGTTGGATGTATTACGTTAGGCCAAGATTACGCATCGCTCCCGAGAAATTCGGAAGCGTCCCTGCCAGAGTCCGCTCAAAGGCTCACGAGCTAGAGTCCTGTTCTTAACCCCTCAGGGCCGACGCGCAACAGCACATTGAACAGGCTCTTAGGCGCTAAGCGGCTGATAATACTGGCACAATATATCCATCCAAATCCGAGGAACCCGTCATGGCTAAGGCAATGGCCCGCCACATTCTGGTGAAAACCGAAGCAGAAGCCGCCGCGCTGAAAAAGCGCATTGCCGCCGGCGAAGCATTTGACATACTGGCGCGCAAATATTCGACCTGTCCCTCCGGCAAGAAAGGCGGCGATCTGGGTGAGGTGCGTCCAGGTCAGATGGTGCGCGCCATCGATCAGGTGATCTTCAAAAAGCCGGTGCGTGAAGTACATGGGCCGGTGAAAAGCCAATTTGGCTACCATCTGGTGCAGGTTTTCTACCGCGAATAACCCCAGAGACCCCGAATATGACGCGCGAACAGATCACAGTACTTTGCCTGAGCCTGCCGGGTGCTCGTGAAGACATTAAATGGGGTGGTGTGCAGGTTTTTTCAGTTGCGGGAAACAAAATGTTCGCCCTCTTCCACCTTGATAGGCAGGACGGCCTGGCTTTCAAGGTGGAAGACGATCTGTTTCTCGGTTTCTGCGACCGTCCGGGCATTCGCCCTGCGCCCTACCTGGCTCGGGCCCACTGGATCAGCATGGCTGCTCCCTATCCAATGAGCGATGAGGAGTTGCACACCTTGCTGACCCGCTCCCACCAATTAGTGGTGGCCAAACTTCCAAAGCACACGCGAGCAGGCTTACTGATCTAGACAAGGCCAGCATGCAGAATTAATCCCTGCCCGCTGCCACCACAACGTGGCAGCACTAGATGCGAAATTGACGTACCAGCGCCCCAAGTCGCTCGCCCAGGCCCGCTAGATTTCGTGCAGTCTGCGCCCCTTGCTGAGTCTCATCGGCAACACTGTCCACCGCGACAGCAATCTTGTGCACGCTGCGGTTGATCTCTTCGGCCACGGCGGTTTGCTCCTCGGCAGCGCTGGCAATTTGCGCGTTCATCGCGTTGATAGTGCCGATCAACTGCGCGATGGCATCCAGCGATGTGCCGGCGCGGTTGGCCTGCTCACTGGTGACATCACCGGCATCGCTGGAGCGGCGCATCGCGGTCACGGCGTCCTGGGTACCCTTCTGCAAGCGATCGATCATGCCCTGGATTTCCTGAGTGCTCTGCTGCGTACGACTGGCGAGCGCCCTCACCTCATCGGCGACTACGGCAAAGCCGCGCCCCGCTTCACCGGCCCGTGCAGCCTCGATGGCGGCGTTAAGTGCCAGCAGGTTGGTCTGTTCAGCGATGGAGCGAATCACATCGAGCACACTGACAATCGATGACACGTCTTTCTGCAGGGTGTCGAGGGACACGCCACTGTTGCGGATGTCCTGCACCAACGTGTGAATGCGCTCGATGCTGCCATCGACCACCTTTTTTGCTGCTTGGCCTTCGGTGTCGGTCTTCTGCGCCGCCTCTGCAGCACCCTGGGCGCTTTGCGCAACTTCATGGGCCGCAGCGGACATCTCATTGATTGCTGTCGCCACCTGATCGGTCTCATGACGCTGATGATCCATGGCCTGTTCGGAGCGTTGGGCTTGGGCTGACACCTGACTGACCAGCTCGGTTAGCTGACCGGTCATTTCAACAATTTGCCGAACCAGGCCGTGGATCTTCTCGACAAAACGGTTGAACGAACCCGCCAACTGGCCAAGCTCATCATCACCATTGATCGGTAGGCGATGGGTCAAATCACCCTCACCGGCGGCAATGTCATCCAGGTTGTCCTTAATCTGCTGCAACGGACGCAAGAAGGTGTTGCTCAGCACCACACCGACAATCCCGAAAACAACCAGTAGCACGGCAGCAATTACCATGATGCTGGTAATGATGGTGCTGATGCGCTCATCAATCTCATCCTGTACCTGGGCAATCTGCGCCTCAACACCATCGAGGTTGATTGCGGTACCCAGCGCCATGTCCCATTTGGGCAGGTAGTAGCTGTAGGCCATTTTCGGCACCAGTACTGATTCATCAGTCGGCAGCGGTGAGCTGTAGTTGACGTAATACGTGTTGTTCTTGGCGACATTCACCAGTTCACGGTTGATGTAGACGCCGTTCGGGTCGCGGCGATCTGTCAGGCTCTTGCCCACATCCACTGGGCTGTCACCGCGGAACAGGCGCACCACGTTGGAGTCGTGACCGAAGAAGTAGCCGTCCTTGCCGAACTTGATCTTCGACAGGATCGCCACGGCCTGCTCACGGCTGGCCATATCGCCTTGCGCGGCACCGTCATATAAGGTCTGCACCGAACCCAGCGCGATCTGCACATAATGCTGCAACTCGTTACGGCTTTCCTGCAGCAGGCGCTCGCGGGTTTCTTCAACTTCCTGGGCGGCCAGGTTCTGTAACACCTTGGCGGCAGCCCCACTGAGCACCAAGGCAAACAGCACCACGGGGATCAGTGCAAGTAGCACGACTTTTGACTTCAGGGTAAGGCGCATCAGACAGATCCTTGCTTGGCAGTAGAACGAAATAAAACGGGGCTACCGGTATATCGGTAGCCCCGCTGAAAAGTTGACCCGTCTGAAGCTATCGCGCAGCAGACGCTCATTACTCCGGTCAAATCACCATAGCTGCTGCCCAACCAAATACCAGCAGTGGCAGGTTGTAGTGCAGGAAGGTCGGTACCACGCTATCCCATATATGATTGTGCTGGCCATCGACATTCAGCCCCGCGGTTGGCCCGAGGGTCGAATCGGAGGCGGGTGAACCCGCATCCCCCAGTGCACCAGCAGTGCCGACGATGCTCACAATGGCCAGGGGGCTGAAGCCGAGCTGCAGACCCAGCGGCACGAAAATCGCTGCAATGATAGGCACCGTGGAGAACGACGAACCGATGCCCATGGTCACCAGCAGGCCGACCAGCAGCATTAGCAGCGCACCCAGTGCCTTGTCATGGCCAATCAGTTCAGCGGAGCTGTCGACCAGACTTTTCACTTCGCCGGTGGCCTTCATCACTTCGGCAAAACCGGCGGCTGCGATCATGATAAAGCCGATCATCGCCATCATTTTCATGCCCTCGGTAAACAGACCATCAGCCTCTTTCCAGCGCACAACTCCGGACACCGAGAAAATGACGAAACCGACCAGAGCACCGATAATCATCGAGTCCAGCCACAGCTGCACAACGAACGCCGCGACAATCGCCACACCGGCCACCAGCAGGCTCAAGGGGTTGTAGGCAACATCAGCGCGCTCCACCTGCTCGATCTTGCTCAGGTCATACACGCGCTTCTTGCGGTAGCTGAACAGGGCCACCACTAGCCCGAACAACATGCCCAGCGCGGGTATGGCCATGGCCTTGGTCACATCCAGACCAGCGGTATCCACACCAGCGCCAGCCACGTTGGCTAACAAAATGTCATTTAGGAAAATCCCGCCAAAACCCACCGGCAGGAACATATAAGGGGTAATCAGGCCGAAGGTGAGCACGCAGGCGATCAAACGACGGTCGAGTTGCAGCTTGCTCAGCACATACAACAGCGGCGGCACCAGCAGCGGAATAAAGGCGATGTGAATCGGCAGAATGTTCTGCGAGGAAATCGCCACTGCCAACAACAGCGCAATCAGCAGCCACTTGAGCAGACCAGCGCCTTTGACATCCTGCTTACTGACCATGGAGAGAGCTTTATCTGCCAAGGCATGGGCCAAGCCTGACTTGGCAATCGCCACGGCAAAAGCACCCAACAAGGCGTAGGACAGCGCAACGGTAGCACCACCACCCAAGCCTTTATTAAAGGCTGTCAGCGAACCTTCAATACCCAAACCACCGAGCAGGCCGCCTGCCAATGCCCCAACGATCAGGGCTACAACCACATGCACGCGGCACAAGCTGAGAATCAACATGATCCCCACTGCCGCAACGACTGCGTTCATCGATTTACTCCCGCAATTTAAATAGGTCCGCGAAGGTTTCGACCTTCTCTGGATGCTGCGCCGGCTCGGCGAAGGGCGCGTACTCTGCACAATGCTGACCAAGCTGTCAAAACAGCCGTAAAATATTTCATACAGTGCGTTAATAATTCCGTATAAGCTTGCATGGCGGTTTGCACTGGCCTGCAAACTGCTGAGTTATTGCCTACTTTTACTCTTAAAGAAATACGTCCACCCGCCGATAGGCGGTCAAGCCTCGCCACTTTCCAGAAGGTCCTGAAAATGTTGTTCAGCCGACTCTCGATTCAGTTGAAAATCACCCTACTAGCTGGCTTGTGCCTGCTGGTCGTTGTCGCAGTGTTGGTTTCTGCGTCAATGATCCAGACCTCACGCAGTGCCGACCTGGTGAAAAAGGCAAGTTCAGCAATGCTGGATGAGTCTGCACAACTGCGAATGGAGGCGCGCGGTCAGTCGCAGGCCTTGCACATGCAGCGCTACTTCATGGATGCCTACCAATACGGACGCGGCGCTGCTTCTCAGATTCTGTTTATTCGCGAACAAGCAGAAAAGCGCTTTCTTGACGCTTTTGATTTGCGTGAAGACCTCACCCGACAGATCCGTACGTCGTTGCAAGCCAACCGTAGCCTGCTCGGCATCTATACGGTCTTTGAACCGAACGCCCTGGATGGCAAAGATGAGCTGTTTATCGATCAGGACAATCTCGGCAGTAATGACAAAGGCCGCTTCTCGATTTATTGGTCGCAGGATGACAACGGCGAGCTGAGTGCCGAGGCCATGAAAGAGGACAACCTCAACGACACGACACCCGGAATCAGTGGCGCACCCTATAACGCCTGGTATACCTGCCCAAAGGAAAGCCGTCAGGTGTGCTTGCTTGATCCCTATTGGGATGACACCGATGGGGTGAAAACGCTGATGACCAGCATCGCCTTCCCGCTGATTCAGGGTGACAAGGTGATCGGTGTTCTGGGCGTCGATATCAGCCTTGCCAGCCTGCAAGAACTCAGTAACAGTGCCAATGCCGGCCTGTTTGATGGTGCCGGCCATGTCAGCATTATCAGCCCGGCCGGGCTACTTGCCGGACACAGCCGTGACAGCAGCCTGCTGGGAGGCAAGCTGGCAGCTGCATTTTCTGAGCAACATACTGAAATGCTCAGCGTCCTGGCCAGCAACACCTCCAAAGTCATGTACCACCAAGGCACACTGCAGTTTCTGGAGCCGCTTTTACCGATCCCCGGCAGCAAACCCTGGGGTGTATTACTCGAAGTACCCGAAAGCGTACTCCTTGAACCTGCCGCGCGCCTGGAAGCACAGATGGATGAAGACGCCACGCGCAACACCGCCGTGTCTCTCGGGATTGGCCTGGTAGCAGGGGTGATTGGCATCCTGCTGATCTGGCTCACGGCGCTGGGTGTTACACGTCCGATTCTCGGTGTAGCGGCCATGCTGAAAAACATCGCCAGCGGTGAAGGCGACCTGACCCGCCGCCTGGAGTATGCCAAGCAGGATGAACTGGGCGAACTGGCCAGCTGGTTCAACCGATTCCTCGACAAGCTGCAACCGATCATCGCCGACGTCAAACGCAGTGTTCAGGATGCACGCAGCACGGCTGACCAATCAGCGTTAATTGCCAGTCAAACCAGCAATGGCATGCAACAGCAATACCGCGAAGTTGATCAGGTGGCCACTGCCTTCCAGGAAATGAGCGCCACGGCACAGGACGTAGCACACAATGCTGCACAGGCGGCCGAAGCGGCTCGCACGGCTGACCTCGCCAGCCGTGAAGGCATGGGTGTCATCAGTAAGACCACCTCGACCATTGAACTTCTGGCCAACGAAATGAACGTTGCCATGCAGGAAGTTGAAGGTCTGGCCAATAGCAGTGAGAAGATTGGTTCGGTACTCGAAGTCATCCGTTCAATCGCCGAGCAGACCAACCTCTTGGCTCTGAACGCAGCGATTGAAGCGGCCCGAGCAGGTGAAGCCGGCCGAGGTTTTGCCGTGGTGGCGGATGAAGTGCGCAACCTGGCCAAACGTACCCAGGATTCGGTGGAAGAAATCCGTCAGGTGATCGAAGGCTTGCAAAGTGGCACCAAGGAAGTGGTCAGCACCATGCACAGCAGCCATCGCCAGGCCCAGGGCAGCGTCGAACAGGTGGGACAGGCTGTGGCCGTGCTGCAGCGCATCAGTCAGGCGGTCAGCGTGATTACCGACATGAACCTGCAGATCGCCAGCGCTGCTGAAGAGCAAAGTTCGGTGGCCGAGGAAATCAATCGCAACGTGGCCTCGATCCGTGATGTCACCGAGTCGATTTCCTCCCAGGCCGATGAGTCGGCAAAAATCAGCCAAGGCCTTAACAAACTGGCCAACCACCAGCAGAGTCTGATGGATCAGTTTCGCGTCTGATCGTCAGGCGTGACACCATCGGACCGCCACTCTGGCGGCTTCTTCCTTGTGACGCAGGCTTGCAATCGTTAGCCTGCGTTTTTCATTTATAACTCGTAAAAAGAGGTACACGATGCTCAATATCGCTCTGGTGGCCGGCTCCAGCCGCAGTAACAGCCAATCGGGTAAGGTCGCCCGCTTCTTGCGCCAACGCCTGATTCAGTTGGGTTACAGCGATGATGCGCAGAGCAATGTGATTGATCTTGGCCTCGCCCCATTGCCGCTCTGGCCCGCTGACGATACAGGTCCATGGGGGCTTTACAGCAAGCAACTGGCCGCTGCCGATGCCGTCGTGATCATTTCGCCTGAGTGGAATGGCATGGCCTGCCCTGCCATCAAGAACTTCTTTATTTATGCCAGCAAGGCTGAGCTGGCGCACAAGCCCGGACTGCTGGTGGGTGTCTCGTCGGGAGTGGGTGGTGCTTACCCGATCAGCGAATTGCGCGCCTCCAGCTACAAGAACTGCCGCCTTTGCTACTTGCCCGAACACCTGATTGTGCGCGGCGTCGAAAAGGTGCTGAACACACCTGAGCCAAGCAGCGAAGACGACCACCGCCTGCATGCCCGCATCGATTACGAGCTGGGCATTCTGGCCAAATATGCCGATGCCCTACGTCCAGTGCGAGACAGCATCGACATGAGCAACCCGGCGTTTGCCAACGGCATGTAAGTGCTGCAAACGCATGCCTGAGTAATTCAGGCACGCGTAGCGGGCAGCGTCACGGTAACCTGCAAACCGCCCAAGGCGCTGTCCGCCAGCTGCAACTGCCCCCCCCAGGCATCAACGATATCGCGCACAATCCCCAGGCCCAGGCCATGCCCGGTCACCTGCTCATCCAGACGATTGCCACGACTGAGGACCTCCTCTCGTTGCGCGGCTTCGATACCCGGTCCGTCATCCTCGACACTCAGTTGATACACCTCACCCTGGCAACTGATGTGCAGCTGTACCTGGCTGTCGGCCCATTTGCAGGCGTTGTCCAACAGATTGCCCAGCAGTTCCAGCAGGTCCTCGCGGTCCCAGGGCAAACGCAATCCGGGCTCGGCCCGCCAGCTCAGCTCCAAGTGGTTGCCATGGATCATCGCCAGGGTGGAGATAAGTTCCGGCAACTCGCGGGGACAATCGAAATGAGCCCCAGGCAACGCTTCGCCAGCCAGACGCGCGCGGCCCAGTTCACGGGCGATGCGTTGCTCGATCTGTTGCAGCTGGCCGTTGAGGCTCTCGCGTAGTTCTGGCAACTGCTTGAGTTCTTCCCGGCCAGCCAGGCTGACCAACACCGCCAAGGGTGTTTTTAGTGCATGTCCCAAATTGCCCAACGCATTGCGCGAGCGTCTGAGGGTGTCTTCGGTATGGCTCAGCAGGTGGTTGATCTGTGCTACCAGCGGCTCCAGCTCCAGTGGCACCTGCTGATCCAGCTGACTACGCTGGCCCTGCTGCAGCTGCATGATCTGTTGCCGCGTCTGCTCCAACGGGCGCAAGGCACGGCCGACAATCAGGCGTTGTAGCAGCAGCATCAGTATCAGTGCGGCGATGCCCAGGCCGAGAATAACTTTCTGCACCTGACTGAAACTGTTAAGGATAGGGGTGTAATCACGGGCCACCTGAATCACGATCAGCTGGCCATAGCGCTGATAGTCGGCACGATAGATCAACCACAACTGGCCTTGCGGCCCGTCACCCAATTCATCCTGCAACCCTGGCTGATCGACGCGTTGCAGGTCGCGATCCCAAAGCGAACGTGAGCGCCAGGTCTGCTCGGCAAAGTCGATACGAAAATACAGTCCTGAATAAGGGCGTTTGTAAGCGGCGCTAAGGCGGCGATCATCCAGTTGCAGGCCATTGGGGCCGCGTGCAAAGGCTCCCAGCAACGTCTGAGCCTCATCTTGCAGGGTGGTCTGGATGTAACCACGCAGGCTGCGGTCAAACAGCCAGAGGCTGCCTTGCGCCAGCAACAGGCCGATCACCAATACCACACTGATGAGGCCCAGGCTCAAACGCCGCTGGATGGACTTCAAGCGGTGGCACCGTTGAAGCGATAGCCCTGCCCGCGGCGTGTTTCAATGATTTCACGCCCTAATTTGCGTCGCAGGTGATTGACGTGCACTTCAATAACATTCGAATCGCGTTCGCTTTCACCGTCATACAGGTGCTCGGCCAGGTGGATCTTGGACAGCAATTGCCCCGCATGCAGCATGAAATAGCGCAACAGGCGGAATTCGGCAGCGGTTAGCTGCACTTCATGACCATTGCGACTAACGGTTTGCCGACTTTCGTCAAGCTGCAGACCCGCCGCTTCCAGTTGCGGCTGATTAGCCAAACCCCGGGCGCGGCGCAACAGCGACTGAATACGCAGTTGCAGCTCTTCCGGGTGAAACGGCTTGCTCAGGTAATCATCGGCACCCGCCTTGAGCCCTTCAATACGCTCCGCCCAGGAGCCGCGCGCAGTGAGGATCAATACCGGTGTGGCAAGGCCGCCAGCTCGCCACTCCTGCAACACTTCAAGCCCCGGCTTGCCAGGCAAACCAAGGTCAAGAATGATCAAGTCATAGGGTTCGGTCGCGCCCTGATAGGCGGCATCACGGCCGTCGGCCAACCAGTCCACCGCATACCCCTGACGGGTCAGACTTGCCAGCAGCTCATCAGCCAGGGGGACATGATCTTCAACCAGCAGTAGGCGCATTCAGTCCTCCACCTCGTCCTTAAGTACTTCACCAGTGCTGGCGTGCAACTCCAGCTCACGCACGATGCCCTGCGCCGTCACCAGTTCGACTTCGTAAACCAGTACACCGTCTTCCTCCTCCAGCTCGACTTCCAGCAAAACCGCACCGGGATGACGCTGCAAAGCTGCTTGCATTAGCTGCTCAAGGGGCAGAATCAGCCCCTCACGGCGCAGGCGTAATGCTTCATCCTGATCCAGGTCGCGCGCACTGCTGCCGAACGTCAACGTCAGCAGCAGGCTGGCCAGAAGTGCGCGTGCAGCCCAGGCAGTGGTGTTCATCAATCGTCTCGTTGGTTCTTCAGAACTTGTGCGTTAGTGGCATCCAGCTCGATGTCCCACTGCACGCCCTGGGCGTCGCGAACTTCAACCTGATAGATGTAGCGGCCGTACTCTTCTTCCAGCTCGGTGTCTTCAGTAGTGCTGCCTGGATGCAGCGCCAGAGCGGCGGCATTGAGTTTTTCGAAGGATTGAATGGTACCGGCGTCACGCAGTTTGAGTGCTTCATCCGGGCCCAGGTCACGGGCTTGAACGAGGCCGGCAGTCAAAGTCAGAGCAGCAGCGGCACATACAGCAGTCAGTGTTTTCATGTTCAGATTCCTTAATGGAGTTGGCTTTCGACGGAGTCCAAGTTACTGCACACGACTTAACTCAAGCTGAATTTGCTTAATACTTGGCGCAAGCACTGATTTATCCCAAGCCACGCGCACATCATTCACGCGCTGAAGTCGCTTGGCCTGGCAATCCAGCACCCTATAATCGCTGCCTTGCGCGATGGAGGCCAGCATGAATGCGATATTGATCAAATCCCCTGCGTTGACAATCAAGGCCGGCAAACGTGCCCTCGCGCGGATTCGCGAGAACGGCCTGCAACCCGCGGATGTCGGTATTTTGCCGGGCGCTGCTGGCGGCCCCAAGGCTTTAGGAATTCAAGGGCTGGATCTGGCGCTGTTTGGCAACTGGCTGCAGCGCGCACCGCGCGAGCGTTCGCTGATCGGTGCGTCCATCGGTTCCTGGCGTTTCGCCAGTGCCTGCTTGCCGGATGCTGCTGCGGGCCTGCGTCGCCTCGGCGAGCTGTATACCTCGCAGCGCTTTGCCAAAGGCGTGAGCATGGCGCAGGTGTCGAGTAGCTGCAGCCTGATGCTTGATCAACTGCTCGGCAACGACGACGCCAACATCCTCAGCAACCCGCATTACCGTTTGAATATCGTCGTGGTGAAAAGTCATGGCCTGCTCCAGCACGACCATCGCGGCGTACTCGGCCTCGGCCTGTCTTCGGTGATTGGCAGCAACCTGCTAGGCCGACCGCGGCTGGCCAAGCACTTCGAACGGGTGATTCTGCACGATGCCCGCCGGGCTCCGCCCTTAGGGACGCTCAGCGACTTCCCCTCGCGTTATCTGCAACTCGACAGCGGTAATCTGCGTCATGCATTGCTGGCCTCCGGTTCCATCCCGATGATCATGCAAGGGGTCCGCGATATCCCCGGTGCCGGCCCTGGTACCTACCGCGATGGCGGCCTGCTCGACTATCACCTCGATCTGCCCTACAGCGGCGGCGATATCGTGCTCTACCCGCACTTCACCGATAAGGTCATACCCGGCTGGTTCGACAAGGGCATGCCCTGGCGCCGAGGTGATGGCGGACGCCTGCAGGATGTTCTGCTGCTGGCCCCCTCACGTGACTACCTGGCACGCTTGCCCCATGGCAAACTCCCCGACCGTAAGGACTTCAGTCGTTACCTGGGCGATGATGCCGGCCGCGAGCGCTATTGGCGCACGGCCATGAGCGAAAGCCAGCGGCTTGGCGACGAGTTTCTCGAACTGGTCGACAGCGGCCGTCTAGGCGAGCGCCTGCAAGCACTTTGATAACCCGTGGTGCGAAGTACTTTCGCCACGTAGACATGACCAGGGATGGGCAGAATGAAACTCGCAGTCGCCATTATTCACGGCATCGGCACGCAGCCCGACCTGCGTGACGACGAAGGCCAGCACGCCTTCGCCCACAGCCTGATCGCCGGATTGCGCCAACGCCTTGGCGCAGAGGCCGACCAAGTGGCCTTTCAGACCCTGCACTGGGCCAGCGTGCTGGACAAACGGCAACTGGCTTTTCTCGACAAGCTGCGCGACCAGCCCGTACGCTGGCGCTGGTTACGACGCATCGTTACGCTATTTCTCGGTGATGCCAGCGGCTATCGTAAAGTCAGCCAGGCTTACGACACCACCTATGAAGAAGTCCATCAGTGCCTGCGCAGCGGTCTCAATGCCTTACGCGCCAAGGTCGATGCTGACACGCCACTGGTGGTGCTGGCGCACTCACTGGGCGGGCATATCTTCTCCAATTTCGTCTGGGATCAGCAACGCATCAATACTGCAGAGGAATGCCCACTGGATCCCTTTCTGGCCTTGGAGACCCTGAGCGGGCTGATCACCTTTGGCTGCAATATCCCGCTGTTTACCTTTGCCTATGACCCGGTCGTACCGATCCGCTTCCCCGGCCACTGCCTGACCGAGGCGGTGACCGAACAGGCGCGCTGGCTCAACCTTTATGCCCCCGCTGACCCGCTGGGTTATCCGCTGCGCCCATTGCCCAACTATGCCGCCGTGGTTGCCGAAGATCGCGCTATGCCGGTAGGCCCCTGGTACAAGCGGCATACCCCGTTGAGTCACCTGTGTTACTGGGATGACCGGGGCTTTCACCGCTATGTCGCCGGCTATTTGCGCCAGTTGATGGCTGCCTGCAAGCACCGTGAAAACGCCTAACGCCTGCATTCCTCGCGCTGTTTCTCGGCTTACGCCATTAAAACTGTGATTTATCGGACAATTTCTTGCATTTCTTCGACAAGGTGTGACTTAACAGTCAGCTTCGTTCATCAACACTTATGACTGGCAAGCGTGAGTTCACCGTTTGCCCCTTTGTGTATTTGGGATCACCTCGGAGAAACCGACCCCATGAACGCACCGCTGCGTTTTAACGAAGCTTTGCTGATTGCCGACCGCGCCTTTCAACCTTTCCAATGCGTCGCCTGGGCCCCGCAAGATGGCACAGGTAACCTCAGCCTGAGTGTGATCGACCGTACCAGCACTCGCCTGCTCGGCCGTACTCAACTGTCCAGCACCATCTACAGTGACCCGGTGCAATTTGCCGACGTGCTCAAGCAATCCCGTGAGCAGCTCAGTCAGCAAGGTTTCACCCTGGAGCCATGGAGCATGCCGGAGTAATCGGCTGCTGCAACAAGGGCTCTGAGCTGCCGATTGGCCCCTCTTGTCAGAGCCCTTCCCTTCCTTGCCACGCTGGCGACGCCGCAATGGCCATATCCGTGGGCTTATTGTCCTTGTTGCCAATTACTCGTTAAGCGCAGACTGCCTCCATCGCTTATCGAGATGCCGCCATGGATGTCCCACGAACCATTGCCTGCCTGCTTTATCCGCATGTCATGAGCCTGGATCTGACCGGCCCATTGCAGGTGTTTGCCTCCGCCAATGACGAACGCCAACGCCAAGGCTTGCCCGCTGCTTATCGCCTGCTGGTGCTCGGTCAGCAAGCTGGGGCGATGACTACTTCAGCCGGCTTCCAACTTGTTGCCGAACAGGCCTGGAGTGCCATAGACCCGGCACATATCGACACACTGTTGATTCCAGGTGGTCAGGGCGACAAGGCGCAATGTCAGAACATTGAGTTGCTGACCTGGCTACGTAGCGTCGCACCGCAAATCAGACGCGTGGGTTCGGTGTGTTCGGGTGCGCTGATTCTCGCCGCCGCCGGTCTGCTTGATGGCCGCCGCGCCACCACCCACTGGGCCGATCTCGACTGTTTGCGCCTGGAATACCCGCAGGTGGAAATCAGCGCTGATTGCTTGCACACCTATGATGCGCAAGACCCAGACGGCAATGGCCATATCTTCACCTCGGCCGGAGTAACTGCCGGGATCGACCTGGCACTGGCCCTGGTTGAGGCCGACCTCGGTCGCCCGCTTGCCTTGGCCGTGGCCAAACGTCTGGTGCTGTTCCTACGCCGCCCCGGCGGGCAAGCGCAGTTCAGTGCGCTGCTGACCCCGGAACCAAGCCGAGTACCGCGCCTGGCCAACCTTCTGGAGTGGATACCGTTGCACCTGCATGAGGATCTGTCGCTGGCAGCGCTGGCCGCGCAGGCCAATATGACGCCGCGCACCTTATCGAGAACCTTTAATCAGGAGTTGGGTATGGGACCAGGTCGCTATGTGGAAATCGTACGCCTGGAAGCCGCGCGCAGCCTGCTGCAGAACGCACAAGCCTCAATCAGCACGGTGGCGCGGTTGAGCGGCTTTAACCACCCGGAAAACCTGCGCCGTACCTTTCAAAAGCACCTTGGCATCAGCCCGCATGAGTATGCCGAACGTTTCGCCTGAACACCTAACCGAAGGAGCTTGCCATGCTGGAGATACGAGCCAAGTGCGAATGCTGTAACCGAGTCCTTCCGGCCGACAGCCAGGACGCATTTATCTGCTCATACGAGTGCACATTTTGCCGCGACTGCGTCGACAGCACATTGCATGGGCGTTGCCCGAACTGCAGCGGAGAGCTGCTGCAGCGGCCACGACGTGTAAACACTAAAGACCGTTAGAACGGGCGCCTGGGAAGGGATGGCACATGAGCCTGGGTGTTCAATTGATCCACCGTTGCAGCGAAGTCAGTACTCAGACAATCCACCGTCTCAGGTATAGGCTTTAATGAAACTAAGATTTCAGGATAGGGGTGGCTAATGGACGACGAGAAAAACAAGCCGCTGACGCTCTGGGAGATGCTACAGAGCGTGTTAAGTGCTGCATTGGGTGTACAAAGCGGAAGGAATCGTGCGCGTGACTTCTCACGGGGTAAGCCCAGTCATTTCATCATTCTGGGCGTGCTGTTTACTGCAGTGTTTGTGCTGATGATCTTTGGCGTGGTCAAGCTGGTATTACATCTGGCGGGTGTCTGAGTCACTGCAGCAACGGCAAGACTGAAAATCCATAATTACGGATATTGGGGTTATACACCGCACTGAACTGACGAAAGTCCAGCCCATAGCCTTGGCTACTGAGGCGTTTCTGTAAGCGTTTTGCCTGGTCGGCATCCAGAACGGTAAACAGCGTTTCAACCCTGTCCTTGCCGCCACGCGTGGCAAAATCCGTACCGGCATGGTAATCGTGCAACATCACCATCGCCCAGCCTCCCAGCGTGAAATGCCCCCCAACCAACACCGATACCTTGTTGTCAATGCGCGCCTGCAAAACCTCATCGGAGTTATTCAATGCAGAGAGAAAGATATCTTTGTTCGGGACTCTGCCCATTTCCTGAGCGGCCTGCATGACCCCGAAAGCCATTTCATCATTGGCCGACCAGATCAACTGGACCTCAGGATGGCGGGGTAGCAGTAGTTTAGCCTGCTCATATGCTCGATTACGCCTCCACTCGCCATAAACCAGGCTTTGTAACGTAACCTCGGGATGCTCGACCAAAGCACGACGCAAACCCTCCTCACGCAGCGAGGATGACGGCGTATTACGCACTCCCGCAAATGCCAGCAGATTACCGGGCTTACCGTCCAGACGCGCAATAAGTGCCTCTGCCATCCAATAGCCTGCTTGTTCATCATTGGGAATCAGGCTGCCAATCCAGTTGCGGTACCGCTCACGTGAACGACCAACAATCTGATGTTGCTCGGCTGTCAGGGTACTGTGCAGAGAGAACAGCCTGACAGGGCTATTGGCATACAGGCGTAATAATTCAGGCGCGGTGTACATCTCGTTGACGAACAGCAGATAATCCGGAAGGGTGCCCTCCTCTAACAGCTCACGTGCTCGCTGCAGTAACAAGCGATGGTCACGCTCACCATAAATGACCTGAAGGTGCATCCCCAAGTCATCAGCTGCTGCCTGCATGAACTGGGTATAACCCACCCAAAAAGGCTCATCGGAATAACCTGGATTAAGGAACACGACGGAGGCAGGGGTATTCCCGACTGTGGGTGCTGCCTGAACAAGCGTGGTAAATATGCTCAGCGTCAGCAAACAGACAGCGCTGATCCAGTGCAAAGCCGACTTCAACACGTGCTGCTCTCCAGGTTGGTGAAGTAAGTATATCGGCAATATCATGGCGACTGGCCATCCGCCGCGCCAAGACGCGCGCAAAGTGAATGGTTACAATCGTTGACCTCCCTAATTCCGGCAGTTAGTGCTCTATGTCGCCCCTTGAAACTCTCGCCTCGGCACTTGGTGTATGGGCCGTCTGGCTCACCGTGAGACAGAATCGCTGGTGCTGGCCGCTCGGTCTGCTGATGGTGTTGATGTATGCCTGGATTTTCTATGACGGCAGGCTTTATTCAAACATGCTTCTGCAAGGCGTTTATGCCGTGCTGCAAGGCTACGGCTGGTGGCAGTGGACGCGAGGCGGTAGCAACCACAGCGGCGTGCAGGTCAATCGACTGAGCGTGCAAGGCTTGTCTTTTAGCTTGGCTGCCGGTGGTCTTGGTGCTCTCTTGCTGGCTTATCTGATGGCTACCTTCACCGATGCAGCAGCCCCCTGGCTGGATGCAGCATTGAGCGCCTTCAGCTTGGTCGCTCAGGTGTGGATGGCACAAAAACGCTTGGAATGCTGGCCACTGTGGGTACTGCTGGATTTGCTGTTTGTCGGCCTATTTGTACAACAGGGCTTGTATCCAACAGCTGCGCTGTATGGTGTATTTACCCTGTTGGCGATTCACGGTTGGCTGACCTGGGGACGAGATCGCGCGCTGGTCAGCGCATGAAGGTGCTGGTGCTGACCGGCCCGGAATCCAGCGGTAAAAGCTGGTTGGCCGATGCCATTCAAACAACCTTTGGTGGCGTGCTGGTGGGCGAGTATGTGCGGCACTTTATCGACCAAGAACAGCGCGACACCTGCTATGCCGATATCAGTCGCATCGCCCAGGGTCAGCTGGCCTGGGAAGACCAGGCCCGAGCAGCCGCACCTGAGTTGCTGATACTCGACACCCACCTGCTCAGCAACATGCTCTGGAGCCAGACGCTGTTTGGTGATTGTCCGGTCTGGATCGAAGAGGCGCTCTTGGCGCGCGACTACCACCTGCACCTGTTGCTTGACCCGCGCAGCGTACCCTGGGTCGACGATGGCCAGCGTTGTCAGCCAGAGCTGACTCAGCGTGTGGCGTTCTTTGAACAGTGCGCAGACTGGTTGTGTCAACACCAGCAGCCACTGCAGCGCATTCAGGGCGACTGGACTGTGCGGCGCCAGCAAACGCTTGCAACCGTTGCGCAGTGGCTGAGCTCAACGCACCAGCACACTGGTCCAGGCCAACAATAGGCTCAGACACACCACAATCGTCAGCGGACGCCGCAAGCTTGGGTACCACTGCGGTGCCAGACCCAGCTTGACCGCTCGCAAATCCGCGCCATAGAGGCCGGCAAAAGCGATGAGGCACAGGGGCAAGGCCAGGCTGGTGGGCATGCCACCACTGATCGCCAGCCAGCCCAGTAATGGCGGTACGACCGAAAAACCCAACTGCAATTGCGCCGACTGCCCCGCCTCTTGCGCACGCATGGCCAGCCCCCAGTGGATAGCCCCCATAAAGGCCAGAATTACCGCGGCATAATCCAGCAGCGCTGCCAGCACCACCGGTCGCCAGCCCTCCGGCACCACCCAAATACCCAGGGCTCCGGTGGCAAAAGGCACCAACCCGGCATAGCCCAGCAAAAGCGCCAATTTAGGCGGCTGCGGCGCGTCAAAAGGATGCATACACTCACTCCCGTGGATTAATTCGTCATAAACCGCACTGTAAAGCCATCTTCGGAGCAAAAAGAAGGCTATTTCCTGGGTTTCGTAGTAATGGCTGCTTGCCATCGGCTGCGCCAATTGGCATAAAAACAACAAATAAAAATCGCCACAAGGAAGTATCCATGCGCATTCTCCGTCGGGCCCTGTATGGGCTTCTTTTGTTGCTGGTAGTCGGGCTGCTGATTGCCCTGTACTTCATCGCCAACCCCAACCTTCCGGTCTATCAACAGCCCGACAAACTGCATTACCTTGATCAATGGTCGGCAGAAGAGCGCCAGACCTATTACTACACCCCACAAGGTACTCAGGTGAAAGGCCTGCGCTATGAATGGTTCAGTGCCCTGGAACTGCCGTTCAGCAGCAGCCAATTTGCCACGCCGGAGTACCTGGCGCGGTTCGGTTTCCTGGTTGATCCGCAACAGCAACCCACACCACTGAACCCCGGCAACCTGCCAGTCGGTTTTGCCCGGCATGCCGATGCCGAAACGGGCGAGCACTACCTGGATATCAGCTGTGCAGCTTGCCACACCGGTGAGCTGCGCTACAAAGGCCAGGCCGTACGCATCGACGGCGGCGCCGCGCTGCATTCGCTGGCCTCCACCGTACCGACCGTACGCGGTGGCAGCTTTGGGCAGGCGCTCGGCATGAGCATGGCTTTCACCTATTACAATCCGCTGAAATTCCGCCGCTTCGCCAAGCAGGTACTGGGTGATGAATACGCCAGTGAGAAGGCGCAACTGCGCCGCGATTTCAAGGTGGTACTCGATCGCCTATTGGGCACGGCGTTCAATGACTGGCATCGCGGCCTCTACCCAACCGAGGAAGGCTTCGGCCGTACCGATGCATTCGGCCGGATTGCCAACAGCGTATTTGGTGATGCCATCGACCCGAGCAACTACCGAGTCGCCAATGCACCGGTGAGCTATCCGCAAGTCTGGGATATCTGGAAATTCGACTGGGTGCAGTGGAACGGTTCGGCCATGCAGCCTATGGCCCGCAACGTTGGCGAGGCCCTGGGTGTCGGCGCAACCCTGCGCTTACTGAATACCGATGGCCACCCGGTTGCCGAAGCCGAACGCTACTCATCCAGCGTACGCCTGCGTGACCTGTTCACCCTGGAAGAAACGCTGAAAAAGCTGCAGCCCCCTACCTGGCCGGAAGCCGTGCTCGGTAAGGTCGACCTGCCATTGGCCAGCCGCGGCCGCGCGCTGTTTGCCGAAAACTGCGCCTACTGCCATGCGCCTGACCCGAAAACGCCCCAGGACAGCTTCGCCCCCGCTCGCGATCCCGAATGGCGTATGCGCGTGGTACCGACTTCCATCGTCGGTACGGACCCAACTACGGCGGACAATATTGCCGACCATCGCTTCGATATCAGCAAACTGGGCTGGACCAAGGCCGAACTGAGCAAGCTGGATGTACGCCTGTTTGGCGCGAAGCTGGATGACATCGACATGCGCAGCATCTCCAGCGCAAAGGCCCTGGCCTACGTCACCGCCTACGTGGAGAACCGCGCGTATCAAGATGCCGGCATCACACAACCAGAACGGGGTCGCATGGACGGCTTTGACTTACCGATCGGGGTCCAGGAATTACGCGGCTATAAAGCCCGCCCCTTGGATGGAATATGGGCCACGCCGCCGTTCCTGCATAACGGTTCGGTGCCGACCCTGTTCCAACTTCTGTCGCCGGTCTCGGAGCGGCAAACCCAGTTCTGGGTGGGCAACTTCGAGTTCAACCCGAAACAGGTTGGCTACAACAGCGAAAAATTCACCGGCGGCTTCCGCTTCGATACCCAGGTCACCGGCAACAGCAATCGTGGTCACGAATTCCGTGCGGGATGCCGTGAAGACGGCGTGATCGGCCGCGCCCTGCAACCGGAAGAACGTTGGGCACTGATCGAGTACCTCAAGGTCTTGGGCAATCCGGCTCTGGAACAGCAGCTACAGCCTGTTGCCGCCAAAGAGTGGACCCCGGGGCCGTCTTGCCAGAACTGAACTGCACGCTGCCTGTAATCGCACACTGAGAATAATTAAAAGGAATTGACTCCATGTTTAAACGATTCTGGCTCTGGCTCGGCCGTGTACTGGGCAAACTGCTGGTGCTTGTGCTGGCCATCGCTATCGGTGGCTGGGCCATCGGTGCGGCCTATTACGGCTGGAAGTTCTCCGGCCCGGTATCCACTGAAGAGCAGATCCCGGCCGATGAAGCCGCGCTGACCCAAGGCATCATCGAAGATGCCATTCGTGTGGTCGAACAGCACCGTGACAACACACGGGTACTGCGTGATGCTCACGCCAAGGCTCATGGCTGCATGAAGGCCGAAGTCACCGTCAGCGCTGATATCGATAGCAACCTGCAACGCGGCGTACTCAGTGAGCCGGGGAAAACCTGGCAAGCCTGGATGCGCCTGTCCAATGGTAATGCTTACCCACAATTTGACCGCGCACGCGATGCGCGCGGCATGGCGATCAAGCTGCTTGATGTGCCCGGTGAAAAACTTACGCAAAGCCCACAGCACGCCAGCGAGCAGGATTTCGTGATGTTCAATCACCCAGCCTTTTTCGTGCGTGATGTGGCCGAGTACAAAAGCAATTTCGCTGCCCAGGCCGACGGCAAAAAAATATTGGCGTTCTTCCCCAGCTGGAACCCCAGCACCTGGGAACTCCGCCATCTGATCATCGCACTGAAGACCCTGTCCCCTGCCCCGGAAACACCGGTGGCGACCACCTACAACTCTATTGCACCCTTCAAACTGGGTGAGCACAACATCAAATACCGGGTCATTCCTCAACCAGAAGCATGCCCCGAGTATCAGCTGCCTGAACAGAACCAGGATTTGCCGAATTTCCTGCGCAACGCGCTATATCAGCAGCTGTCGCTGGACCGCGTACCCGCCTGCTTTGCCCTGCAGGTTCAGCGGCAGAACGCCAACTACTACATGCCCATCGAAGACCCTAGCGTTGAGTGGAGCGAGGCCGTTTCACCGTTCGAAACCGTCGCCACCATCAAGGTACCGGCGCAGGACTTTGATAGCCGCGAGCAGAACCTGTTCTGCGACAACCTGTCTTTCAACCCCTGGCATGCGCTACCCGAACACCGTCCGATTGGCGGTATCAACCGTCTGAGAAAGGCGGTTTACGAGGCGGTCAGCATCTATCGGTTGGAGCGCAATCAGCCATAGAACTGTATCCAATCCTCTGTGCTACTCGGTTAACAGCTGCTGAGCTGGTAATATCCGCGCCTTGCCAAACGCGCTGTTAGCCGCGTACCACCCGAGAGAAAGACCGTGGAATTGTTCAAAGAGTTTATGTTCGAGGCCGCCCATCGCCTGCCTCACGTCCCCGAAGGCCACAAATGCGGGCGCCTGCACGGCCATTCCTTCAAGGTGGCGGTGTATATCGAAGGTGAAGTTGACCCTTATACCGGCTGGATTCGCGACTTCTCCGAGATCAAGGCAATCTTCAAGCCACTCTATGAGCAGCTTGACCACAACTACCTGAACGATATTCCTGGCCTGGAAAATCCCACCAGTGAAGTGCTGGCCAAGTGGATTTGGCAGCAACTCAAGCCGCTGCTGCCTGAACTGTCGCGTATCCGTATCCACGAAACCTGCACCAGCGGTTGCGAATATCGCGGTGACTGATCACCCCTTGCCTGGCACTTGATCGAAGCACCAGGCACCTCCCCCAAGATTCGTATCACCAAATATCGCCACGTTCTCTATGTAGGCTGCTGAATCAATAGCGCGTAGCGCGAGAACAGCTGTCAGTGGAAAAGTCACAGAAAGATTTCATAAATTTGAAATCGATTTGAAAAATAGCAGGCGAACTTGTTATTGCCCAGGCACTGCTTTAGGGTGCGCGAGCGCTTTACTTGGATGGGTAAAGCTTCTTATGGATAAGCGAAAAGGAATCACAACATGTTGAAGAAAATTGCTCTGGCTGCCGGCCTGGTTACCCTGCTCAGCGGTTGCGCTTCTGGCCTGTCGCCAGTCAGCGTTGGTCTGATCACCGACGTCAAAGGCCCGATCACTGCCACTACCGCTTCCGGTAACAAAACCGGTACTGCTTGCGCCACCACCATCATTGGTCTGATCAACAAAGGCGACGCGTCCATTGCTGCCGCCAAGGCCAATGGCAACATCGGCACCATCGCTACCGCTGATTACCACACCAAAGGCTTCTACCCGTTCTTCGGCGAAACCTGCGTAAACGTAACCGGTAACTAAGTTGTCGTACTGCCCCCAAACTCTGTTTGGGGGCAGTATAGAAAACCCGCCTTTCTAGAGGCCGAAGCCCGCCAGGGCTGACAAAAACTGCGCCTCGTCAATCACCCGCACACCTAACTCACTGGCTTTTGCCAGTTTCGAGCCCGCCCCAGGGCCCGCCACGACACAACTGGTTTTCGCCGATACCGACCCTGCCACCTTGGCGCCCAGACTTTCCAGCTTTTCCTTGGCCACATCGCGGCTCATCACTTCCAGCGTGCCGGTCAGCACCCAGGTCTGCCCAGCCAGCGGCAAGCCTTCGATAGCTCTTTTCTCGCTGTGCCAGTGCATGCCAAAAGCTTTTAGCTGCGCTTCGATAGCCTGCGCACGTTGCGCATTGGCTGGCACATCGAAAAACTCGCGCACCGCCTTGGCCTGCTTCTCGGGCAGAGTCTGACGCATATCCAGCCAATCAGCCGCCAGCACCGCATCCAGACTGACAAACTTGTCCGCCAGCTTCTGCGCGCCACCAGGGCCTACGAACGGGATATTCAGCTTGTCCAGCATCCCCGCCAGTGTGGCGCTGGCGCTGAGTTCGGCACTCAGCTCGCCTTGCTCCTGCAATTGCAACCCACACTGATCACGGGCCAGCAAAGCCGCAATCACCTGCTGGTTATGACTGTCGGCAAAGAAACTGTGGATCTCATGCGCCACCTCTAAACCGATATCCGGCAGGTAGGTCAGCAATTCCGGCAAGGCCTGTTGTACGCGCTCTAGAGATGCCAGCGAACGAGCCAGCACCTTGGCAGTCTCCTCGCCCACATCGGGTATGCCGAGGGCATAGATAAAGCGCGCCAGGCTGGGTTGTTTACTGTCAGCAATGGCCTGAAGCAGCTTGTTGCTGGAAACCTCGGCAAAGCCTTCCAAGTTGATGATCTGCTCATACTTCAGTTGGTACAGATCGGCCGGCGAGGCGATCAACTGCTCATCAACCAGCTGTTCGATGGTCTTGTCGCCCAGACCTTCTATATCCATGGCCCGACGTGAGACAAAGTGAATGATCGCCTGCTTGAGCTGGGCGCCACACGCCAGACGGCCAACACAGCGGTACACCGAGCCTTCGCTGAAGGTTTCCTTGCCCTTGCTGCGCTTGACCAGCTGGGTGCGCTCGACGTGAGAACCGCACACCGGACAGCTTTCAGGAATCTGTACTGGTCTGGCATCCAGTGGACGACGCTCAGGCACCACTTGAACCACCTGCGGAATCACATCACCGGCGCGGCGGATAATCACCGTATCGCCGATCATCAC
Source organism: Pseudomonas sp. SL4(2022) (assembly GCF_026625725.1). NCBI lineage: Bacteria > Pseudomonadati > Pseudomonadota > Gammaproteobacteria > Pseudomonadales > Pseudomonadaceae > Pseudomonas > Pseudomonas sp. SL4(2022). Next base: position 3,826,765 of record NZ_CP113060.1, on the reverse strand, counting down.
GCCCAGACGCGCCACTTCATCCATATTATGCAGCGTGGCATTGGACACTGTAACGCCAGCCACTTTGACCGGTTTCAGACGTGCCACCGGGGTAACCGCACCCGTACGGCCAACCTGGAACTCCACATCCAGAAGCTCGGTCAGCTCCTCCATTGCCGGGAACTTATGGGCAATCGCCCAGCGTGGCTCGCGCGCGCGGAAGCCCAGTTCGCGCTGATAGGCCAGGTTGTTGACCTTGAACACCACGCCGTCAATTTCATAAGCCAGTGACTCGCGACGTTCACCGATACTGCGGTAATACGCCAGGCATTCATCGGCACCCTTGGCCAGTTTCAGCTCGCGACTGATCGGCATGCCCCATTGCTTAAGGGCTTCAAGAATGCCGATATGCGTTTGTGGCAGTTCACCTTGCACCTGGCCAATGCCGTAGCAGCAGAATTCCAGCGGACGGCTGGCGGTAATTTTCGAATCCAGCTGACGCAGGCTGCCTGCCGCCGCATTACGCGGGTTGGCGAAAGTCTTACCGCCCTGCTCCAGCTGCCGTGCATTAAGCGCCTCGAAACCGGCCTTGGAGATAAAGACTTCACCCCGTACCTCAAGTACCGCAGGCCAGCCCTCACCCTGCAGCTTTAACGGCACATTACGAATGGTGCGCACGTTGACACTGATATCCTCGCCCGTGCTGCCATCACCACGCGTAGCGCCACGCACCAGCAAGCCATCGCGGTACAACAGGCTGACCGCCAGGCCATCAAGTTTGGGCTCGCAGCTGTATTCAACCTCAGCACCGCCACCAAACAGATCGCCAGCTGGCAAATCCAGCCCTTCGCGCACCCGGCGATCGAAATCCAGCAGGTCGGCTTCTTCGAAGGCGTTGCCCAAGCTGAGCATCGGCACCTCGTGCTTGACCTCGCCGAAGGCCGAAAGCGCCAAGCTACCGACGCGCTGGGTCGGAGAGTCGGCCGTAACCAGCTCTGGGTGTTCGACCTCTAGAGCTTTGAGCTCATGGAACAAACGGTCATATTCAGCGTCGGGAATACTCGGCTCATCGAGTACGTGATAGCGATAGTTATGCCCATCCAGTTCGGCGCGCAGTTGCACTATGCGCTGGGCAGCAATCGAGGCATCGGTCATTGCAGTGTGCTCTCAAACGAAAAGAGCAGCCTTGGCTGCTCTTGGTATTTCATCGGTTAAATCAGCGTTTATTGGTCAGTTGCTTGCGTTCATATTCGACGATGCGCTGGCGGTAGTGCTCGATAGTTTGCGCAGTCATCACGCTGCGCTGGTCATCCTTCAACTCGCCACCCAGTTCATGGGCCAGTTTGCGTGCCGCCGCCACCATTACATCAAACGCCTGCTTGGGATGACGCGGACCAGGCAAGCCGAGGAAGAAACTCACGGCGCGGGTGCTGAATCCTTCTATGTCATCAAGATCAAAAGTGCCAGGTTTCAACGCATTGGCCATGGAGAACAGTACTTCACCATTACCCGCCATGCTTTCGTGGCGGTGGAAGATGTCCATCTCACCGAAACGCAGGCCGCTTTCCAGAATGTTCTGCAAGAGCGCAGGCCCTTTGAAACCCTCCTCACTGCGAGCAATCACGTTGATCACCAGTACTTCTTCTACAGGCGGTAATTCTTTCAGGCTGTCTTGACTCTGGCTGAGCGACTTAACTGCTGGCTCGCCATCAACCGGATTGAGCAGAGTCGGCACCGGCTCATCCTGTCCAAGATTGAGGTCACCTTGTTGTGGCTCGCCTGCACGACGGCGGTTGAGTTCGCGGGCGCTTAGTGAAGGCAGATCCTCTTCATCAAAAGCGGGCTCCTTATTCCGATCAATTACCCGCGGCGGACTCAGCAAGTCCGGATCACTGTCATCGTCTGGCAGGTTGGCAAAACTACGATCAAGTTTGAACTTGAGCTTACCCTTACCACCACGCATCCGCCGCCAGCCATCAAAAAGGATGCCGGCAATCACAATAATGCCGATGACAATCAGCCACTCGCGCAGACCGAATTCCATGAAATACCTTAACCCCTAATAAAAATGTGCTGAAAAAGGCCTTCCAGGGCCATTTTGCTAATTCTTTTTCGCGACGCCAAGCCTATGTTCTGCCAGGCCTTTCCCTGAGTTATAACGCCACGTCTAATAACAATGCGCATTAAGCTAGCACGACGAAAGATAACTTTACACCGCCCTGGCCATCATGATTCAACCAAGGCCAGCGCTTCCTCCACATCCACGGCCACCAATCGCGAACAACCGGGCTCGTGCATGGTTACGCCCATCAACTGGTCGGCCATTTCCATGGCGATTTTATTGTGGGTGATATAGATAAATTGCACGGTTTCCGACATCTCTTTTACCAGCCTTGCATAGCGCCCGACGTTGGCATCATCCAGCGGCGCATCCACTTCATCGAGCATGCAGAACGGCGCTGGATTGAGCTTGAAGATGGCAAATACCAGGGCCAAGGCCGTCAGTGCTTTTTCCCCGCCGGACAATAAGTGAATGGTGCTGTTCTTCTTTCCAGGCGGGCGCGCCATGATGGTGACGCCGGTATCCAGCAAATCTTCACCGGTCAGTTCCAGATAGGCGTTACCGCCACCGAATACTTTCGGGAATAGCGCCTGCAGGCCACCGTTGATCTGATCGAAAGTTTCCTTGAAGCGGTTGCGAGTTTCCTTGTCGATCTTACGGATGACATTTTCCAGGGTTTCCAGCGCTTCCACCAGATCGGCATTCTGCGCATCCAAGTAACGCTTACGCTCGGATTGCTGCTGATATTCGTCAATTGCCGCCAGGTTGATCGGGCCCAAGCGCTGTATACGTACAGCCAGGCGCTCCAGTTCTTCTTCCCAGGCTTTCTCGCTGGCCTCTGGCGGCAAAGTCGCCAACACGCCGTGCAGGTCGTAGTTGTCTTCCAGCAACTGATCCTGCAACGCCTTGCGTCGCACGGTCAGCGATTGCCAGTCCATGCGCTGCTGTTCCAGCTGACCACGCAACAGCTGCGCCTGTTGCTCGGCCTGGGTGCGGCGTTTTTCCGCATCACGCAGCTCGCGGTCGGCATCTTCCAGGGCCAGGCGCGCCAGTTTGAGTTCGTCTTCCACCGCCATGCGCTTGTCGAGCTGTTCTTCGAGCTTGATCCGCAGCTCTTCCAGCGGCGCTTCGCCCTCTTCCAGATTGAGGTTGAGCTGCTCGCGCTTCTCGTGCAGGCGCTCGACCTGCAGTTCCAGGCGTTCCAGGGCCTGGCGGGTGGAGTCATGCTGGGCTTTGAGTGAGCCTAAGCGCACAGCTAACTGGTGAGCGTGATCCTTGTGCTGACGGGCTTCCTGGCGCACGCGATCAAGGCGTTCGCGCAGGCTGTCGCGGCGGGCCAGCAGGCTTTCGCGCTGCTCGTTGTCAGTGGCCATGGCATCCAGAGCATCCTGCAGTTGCAGACGCGACTCACCCAGTTGCTCATGTTCGATTTCGCGTTGTTCGCCCAGCTCCAGCAGCTCGCTGTCCAGACGGGTACGGCGCAATATCAGCTGCTCGACCTTGGCCTGTCCGGCAGACAGCTGAGCCTTCAGCTCGCCGAGACGACGGGCCAAGTCTTGGGCCTGACGGCGTTGCTGCTCGCGCTGTTCTTCCTGAGCACGCTGGTTTTCACGCAGATGCGTCAGCCGCTCATCCAGTACAGCCAGTGCCGCTTCACGCTCATCGCGCTCCAGCGTCAGCCGTTCGATCTCCTGACCACGGGCCAGCACGCCGCTTTCCGCTTCACTGGCGCGGCGCACGCGCAAAAAGTGCCGGCCGACCCAGTAGCCATCACGGCTGATCAGGCTTTCGCCTTCGGCCAAGTGCAAGCGCGCAGCCAGTGCTTCATCCAGGTTTTGTACGGGTTTGACCTTGGCCAGCCAGGGTGTCAGATCAATATTGGCTTCAACCTTATCCAGCAGACTGCCGGCAACCCGCGCACCGCCCTTACTCGGGCTGGCCAGACGTAGATCGCCCTGGGTCAGGCCGGCAAAATCCAGGCCCTGGAAATCATCCAGCAACACGGCCTGCAGATCGGCACCCAGCACGGTTTCCACCGCCAGCTCCCAGCCGGCCTCAACCCGCAGGCCCTCGGCCAGACGCGGGCGTTCGCTCAGCTGCTGTTCGCGCAACCACTCACCGACACCCTTGCCGGGGTCCAGCGCCGCTTGCTGCAGCGCTTCCAGCGAAGCCAGGCGACCATTCAGGCGCTGCAACTCACCTTGCGCCTGCTGTTGGGCCTGACTGCCCTGCTGCAGATCATTGCGCAGTTGCTGCAGACGTTCGCCCTGCTGCTCTTCTTCCAGCTGCAAGTCTTCCAGGCTGATTTCGCCGGCGGCGATCTGCTCGCTCAGTTCGATAATCGCGGCATCTTCCGGGTCGGCAGCCAGTTGCTGCAGCTCATCAGTGAGACGCCGCTGACGCTCGGCCAGGCGCTCCAGGCTCTGCTCCAGCTGGGCAATCCGCGATTGCTGAACCTCGGCCTGCCGCCGTGGTTCGGCGCTGCGCTGGTTGAAGCTGTCCCACTGTTCCTGCCAGCCATGCATGGCTGTTTCGGATTCTTCCAGCCCGGCGGCGGACTCTTCCGCCGCCGCTGCAGTCAGCGCCTGCTCAGGTTCGAGCATGGCCAGCTCTTCGCCCAGGGTCGCCAGCAACGTGCGGTCGTGGCCCAGATGCGATTCGGTTTCCAGGCGCGCGCGTTCGGCTTCGTTGAGGTCGTCCTGCAACTGGCGCAGACGCTGCTGGCCGTGCTGGATGCTCTGCTCGATACGCGCGATATCGCCGCCCACCGAGTAGAAACGGCCTTGCACCAGGTTGAAACGTTCACTCAGCTCGTGATGGCCATCGCGCAACCGCTCGATGCTCGCATCGGCGTTGCGCTGCTCGGCCACCAGGGCTTCGAAGCTGACCTCCTGGTTGCTGATCACCGCCTCGCGGCTACCCACCTGCTCATTCAGCGCCTGCCAGCGCAAGGCGGTGAGCTGGGCTTTGAGCTGACGCTCCTCGGCCTTGTATTCCTGATATTTCTCCGCCGACTGGGCCTGGCGGTGCAGGCGGTCGAGCTGACGCTCCAGCTCCTCACGCAGGTCGGTCAGGCGTGCCAGGTTCTCATGGGTGCGGCGGATGCGGTTCTCAGTCTCGCGGCGGCGCTCCTTGTACTTGGAAATACCGGCGGCTTCTTCGATAAAGTTGCGCAGGTCTTCCGGCTTGGCTTCGATCAGTTTGCTGATCATGCCCTGCTCAATGATCGAGTAGCTGCGTGGGCCCAGGCCGGTACCAAGGAAGATGTCGGTAATGTCGCGGCGACGGCACTTGGTGCCGTTGAGGAAATAGGTGTTCTGGCTGTCGCGGGTCACCCGGCGGCGGATGGAAATTTCGTTATAGCCCGCGTATTCGCCAGTCAGGGTGCCGTCGGAGTTGTCAAAAATCAGCTCGATTGAAGCCTGGGTCACCGGTTTGCGGGTATTGGAGCCATTGAAGATGACGTCGGTCATCGACTCGCCCCGCAGGTTCTTCGCCGAACTCTCACCCATCACCCAGCGCACGGCGTCGATAATGTTCGACTTGCCGCAGCCGTTCGGCCCGACCACGGCCGCCATATTACTGGGGAAGGTCACCGTGGTCGGGTCGACGAAGGACTTAAAACCGGCCAGTTTGATGCACTTGAGCCGCATAGACAGCCTTCCTTAAGCGTCGGCCAGTGCGGCCAGAACCAGCTGGCAATTGTGCTCACCGTAACCCAGCAGCACCTCACGGATGGCCTGGTGGTCGCGGGCGATGATCGCCTGCAACAAGGCGGCAAAGGTGTTGAGAAACTGGCCCATTTCACCTTTGCGCCGCTCCAGCGCCAGGTGATAGGTGCGGCTGATGGCCGGCAGCAGGTTCTCCACGGTTTCCTGCAGGTAGGGATTATTGGAGAACGGGAAGGCGGCACGCATGATGTCGAAGCTGCTTTCGACGAAAGCGTTGATATCTTCGCGCTGCAGGCTGTCCTGAAGACGCTGCTGTATCAGCAGAAACGGCGCCAGGTCGACCTCAACCTGCCAGCTATCCGCCACCGCCTTGCCCAGCAGGATGTACAGTTCCATGACCAGGGCATACAGGCTCTTGACGTTATGCGGTGTCAATTCCGCGACCTGTGCGCCGCGCCGTGGCGGAATCACGATCAGGTGGCGGCGCTCAAGAATCAACAATGCCTCGCGCACCGAACCGCGGCTGACGTTCAACGCCTGGGTGACTTTCTGTTCCTGAATCCGCTCACGCGCCTTCAACTCACCGCGAATGATGCGTTCGGCAAGGTGATGGGCGATCTGCTCAGCGAGGCTATCCGGTGCCTTGAACGTCATGGTGATCCTTAGGCTCTATCTGACCTATTGGGCGCAAACAAGGGTCTCAAGCTCATGCCAGGCTTGGCTTGGGCGGTACAGCGCAGGCCGCGAGTGTAACACAGGGTGTTACCGGGCCAAGGCCGCCTGCGCCCTGCTTTCAAACCAAAAGGTGGGCTGCCGGAGGATGGCCACCAAGGAAGATTGTCCTACAATCCTACCAACCTACTACTCCAACAATAACAAGTACGGAGCCACCATGTTCGAACGCCTGCCCTCAAACTGGATGCTTGCCATCAAAAGCATCGGCTACTGGTTCTGGTTGATCCCGGTATTGGGAATCCCCTTGAGCTATTACTGGTCACTGGACAGCCACTATGCCAACGCCTGGCCCTGGCTGGTGGTGCTGGTGGTGTTCGGGGTAATCCCGCTGCTGGACTTCATCATCGGCCGTGATCCGGCCAACCCCGATGAAACCGTGCAGGTGCCGCAAATGGAGCAGCAGGGTTATTACCGCTTATTAAGCCTGGCCACTGTGCCAGCGCTATTGGGCATGCTCGGCTGGGCTGGCTGGGTGTTCGTCAACCATGAGGCCTGGAGCTGGGTAGGCCAGTTCGGTTGGGTGCTTTCAGTCGGCACAGTCACCGGGGCGATCGGCATAACCGTAGCCCATGAGTTCATCCACAAGGACCCGCAATTGGAGCAGAACGCCGGAGGCCTTCTGCTGGCAGCCGTGTGCTATGGCGGATTCAAGATCGAACATGTACGCGGTCACCACGTGCACGTGTCGACCCCGGAAGACGCCAGTTCCTCGCGCTATGGCCAGAGCCTTTATGCCTTTCTGCCGCACGCCTACAAGCACAACTTCCTCAATGCCTGGAAGCTTGAAGCTGAACGACTGAAACGCAAGAACCTGCCTGCCCTGCACTGGCGCAACGAATTGATTGGCTGGTACGCCATTAGTGCGTTATTCCTGATCGGTTTCAGCCTGGCCTTCGGCTGGCTCGGCGCGTTGTTCTTTATCGCGCAGTCAGTGGTCGCCTTTACCCTGCTGGAAGTCGTCAACTACGTGGAGCACTACGGCCTGCACCGCCGCAAGCTGGACAATGGCCGCTACGAACGCACCAATCCGACGCATTCATGGAACAGCAACTTCCTCCTGACCAACCTCTTCCTGTTCCACCTACAACGCCATTCCGACCACCACGCCTATGCCAAACGCCGCTATCAGGTGCTGCGCCACTTCGACGACAGTCCACAACTGCCCAATGGCTATGCCGGAATGATCGTCCTGGCGCTGTTCCCACCATTGTGGCGCGCGGTGATGGACCCACGGGTGCGCGCCTACTACGCAGGTGAAGAGCACCAACTGACTGATTCACAGCTGACCCATTCCTAAACGCAGACGCAGTAACAAAAAACGCCAAGGGCTCCCACCCCTGGCGTTTTTTATGCCCTGCGTTTGTAGTTCTGCCGCACCTGGCTTGGCACAAAAGCGGCTAGCGTTTAAGCCTGTCCGTAAGCTTTTCCGCTCCCAACAGAATGCTATGACAATCACTTGACCAAAGAGTCAAATTTTTTATTGACCCAAAAGTCAGATATCTCTAGATTTGCCTCATGCCAAGCCGTGTGGAAACGCTGTGCTGCCCAACACAGTCGTTTCAGCAGAGCCTGATACGAGAACAATAAAAGTGCCTGGAGGTCGTCCTTGATCCAGTTTTTACTCAACCGGGAGCTGCGTACTGAGCATGCCCTCGACCCTAACGTGACCGTGCTCAATTACCTGCGTGAGCATCTCGGTAAATCCGGAACCAAAGAAGGCTGTGCTTCTGGCGACTGTGGTGCCTGCACCGTGGTGGTCGGTGAACTATTTGGGGAGCGTGTGCGTTATCGCACCCTCAACTCCTGCCTGACCTTCGTTTCCAGCCTGCATGGCAAACAACTGATTACCGTTGAAGACCTCAAGCACAAAGGCCAACTGCACAGCGTGCAGCAGGCCATGGTCGATTGCCATGGTTCGCAGTGCGGTTTCTGCACCCCCGGTTTCGTCATGTCGCTGTTCGCCTTGCAGAAGAACCAGGCCGCGTCCGGCAGCAGCGGCTTTAACAAGGCCGACACCCTGGAAGCCCTGGCCGGCAACCTGTGCCGTTGCACCGGTTACCGCCCAATTATCGATGCCGCCGAGCAGGCCTGCTGCCAGAAGCAGCCGGATCAGTTCGATGCCGCCGAAGCGCAAACCGTAGCCCAACTGAAAGCCATCGCCCCGCGTGAAACGGCCGAACTCAACAGTGGCGATAAACGCTGCCTGTTGCCGCTGACGGTTGCTGACCTGGCCGATCTCTACGCCGCCAACCCCGAAGCTCGTCTACTCGCGGGCGGCACCGACCTGGCATTGGAAGTCACCCAGTTTCACCGCGAGCTACCGGTGATGATCTACGTCGGCCATATCGAAGCGATGAAGCGCGTCGACGTGACTGCCGAGAGCATTGAAATCGGCGCCGCCACCGCGCTGTCCGATTGCTACGAAGCGCTATCCCAGGACTACCCGGACTTCGGCGAGCTGCTGCACCGCTTCGCCTCGTTGCAGATCCGCAACCAGGGCACCCTGGGCGGCAACATCGGCAACGCCTCCCCTATCGGCGACGCCCCGCCGCTGCTGATCGCCCTTGGCGCGCAGATCGTGCTGCGCAAAGGCAACAGTAGCCGCACCCTACCGCTTGAAGACTACTTCCTCGACTACAAGGTGACTGCACGCCAGGAAGCCGAATTTATCGAGAAGATCATCGTGCCGCGTCACCAGGCCAGCCAGGCGTTCCGCGCCTACAAGGTGTCCAAGCGACTGGACGATGACATCTCCGCCGTCTGCGCCGCCTTCAACCTGGTGGTCGAAGATGGTGTGGTGCAAAGCGCACGTATCGCCTTTGGCGGTATGGCGGCCATCCCGAAACGCGCCGCTGCCTGTGAAGCCGCGCTGCAAGGTTCGGCCTGGTATCCGGGTGTAATCGAACGCGCCTGCGCCGCCCTGGCCGAGGACTTCACCCCACTTAGCGATTTCCGCGCCAGCAAGGAATACCGCCTGCTCACTGCACAGAATCTGCTGCGTAAATTCTTCCTCGAGCTGCAAGCTCCCGAAGTCGAGACCCGGGTGACCGCCTATGTCTAACCACATCCAGCACAAAACCCAAGCCGAACTGGCCGAACTGTTCCGTGCCGACATCACCACCGGCGTCGGCAAGAGCGTCAAACATGAAAGCGCGGACAAACACGTCTCCGGCGAAGCCATCTACGTCGACGACCGCCTGGAATTCCCCAACCAGCTGCACGTCTATGCCCGCATGAGCGACCGCGCCCATGCGCGCATCGTCAGCATCAATACCGCGCCCTGCTACGCCATTCCTGGCGTGGCCATCGCGATCACCAGCAAGGATGTACCCGGCCAGCTGGACATCGGCCCGGTGGTCGCCGGTGACCCGCTGCTGGCGGATGGCAAAGTCGAATACGTTGGCCAGGTGGTGATCGCCGTGGCCGCTGATAGCCTGGAAACCGCACGCAAGGCGGCTATGGCTGCGATCATCGAGTACGAAGATCTGGAGCCCGTACTGGACGTGGTCGATGCGCTGCGCAAGAAGCACTTTGTCCTCGACAGCCACCAGCACAAGATCGGCAACTCAGCCGCCGAACTGGCCACCGCGCCGCGTCGCCTGCAAGGCAGCCTGCATATCGGCGGTCAGGAACACTTCTACCTGGAAACCCAGATTTCCTCTGTGATGCCGAGCGAAGACGGCGGCATGATCGTCTACACCTCGACGCAGAACGCCACTGAAGTGCAGAAGCTGGTCGCCGAAGTGCTGGGCGTGCCAATGCACAAGATCGTCATCGACATGCGCCGCATGGGCGGCGGTTTCGGCGGCAAGGAAACCCAGGCCGCAGGCCCAGCGTGCCTGTGTGCCGTGATCGCGCACCTCACGGGCCGACCGACCAAGATGCGCCTGCCGCGCGTTGAAGACATGCAAATCACCGGCAAACGTCATCCGTTCTACGTCGAATACGACGTCGGCTTCGATGACAACGGCCTGCTACACGGCATCGAAATCGAGCTGGCTGGCAACTGCGGCTACTCGCCGGACCTGTCCGGCTCCATCGTTGACCGTGCGATGTTCCACTCCGACAACGCCTACTTCCTCGGTAACGCCACCATCAATGGCCACCGCTGCAAGACCAACACCGCGTCAAATACCGCCTACCGCGGCTTCGGCGGCCCGCAGGGCATGGTCGCCATCGAGGAAATCATGGATGCGGTCGCGCGCAGCCTGGGCAAAGACCCGCTGGAAGTACGCAAGACCAACTACTACGGCAAGACCGAGCGCAACGTCACCCACTATCACCAGACCGTCGAGCACAACGTTATCCATGAGATGACCGCCGAGCTGGAAGCCAGCAGTGACTACGCCAAGCGCCGTGAAGAAATCCGTGCATTCAACGCCAAGAGCCCAGTACTGAAGAAAGGTCTGGCGCTGACCCCGGTGAAATTCGGCATCAGCTTTACCGCCACCTTCCTTAACCAGGCCGGTGCGCTGATCCATATCTACACCGACGGTTCGATCCACCTGAACCACGGCGGCACCGAGATGGGCCAGGGTCTGAATACCAAGGTCGCGCAAATCGTTGCCGAAGTGCTGCAGGTGGATATCTCGCGTATCCAGATCACCGCCACCAACACCGACAAGGTGCCAAATACCTCACCGACTGCCGCCTCCAGCGGTGCCGACCTCAACGGCAAAGCCGCGCAGAACGCCGCCGAAACCCTCAAGCAGCGCCTGGTTGATTTTCTGGTGCGCGAATACAAGGTTACCCCGGAAGATGTTGAGTTCCGCAACAGCCAGGTTCGCGTACGTGACCTGTTCCTGAGCTTCGAGGAAGTGATCCAGAAGGCCTACTTCGGCCAGGTATCGCTCTCCAGCACCGGTTTCTACCGCACGCCGAAGATCTTCTATGACCGTGACAAGGCCGCCGGACGTCCTTTCTACTACTTCGCCTACGGCGCCGCTTGTTCGGAAGTGATCGTCGATACCCTGACCGGTGAGTACAAGATGCTGCGCACCGACATCCTGCATGACGTGGGCGCCTCGCTGAATCCGGCGCTGGACATCGGCCAGGTTGAAGGCGCATTCGTTCAGGGCATGGGTTGGCTGACCATGGAAGAGCTGGTTTGGAACGGTAAAGGCAAGCTGATGACCAACGGCCCGGCCAGCTACAAGATCCCGGCCATCGCCGATATGCCGCTGGACCTGCGCGTCAACCTGGTGGAAAACCGCAAGAACCCGGAAGACACCGTGTACCACTCCAAGGCCGTTGGCGAGCCGCCGTTTATGCTCGGCATCGCCGTGTGGTGTGCGATCAAGGACGCCGTGGCCAGCCTGGCGGACTACCGCGTGCAGCCGAATATCGACGCCCCGGCAACGCCTGAGCGCGTGCTCTGGGGGGTGGAGCAAATGAAGACACTGCAGCAAAGCGCCAAATCTGCTGCCGCAACAGAGGCAGAGCCGGCCTAAATCCGTCGGACAGATGCCGCTACGAGTGATCGTATCGGCATCCGCCCCATGCAAGACCAGGGTGTACAACAATGACAAAACACACCGAAGTGAAACCGCAAACACCACGACCCATTCCAGTCCCCATACTGGATCCGTCACCGAGCAACTGGCGCTTGCCGCGCCCCGGACAACTGCCACCTACCTGGAGGCTGAGCAAATGAGCTGGATCAGCGCCCTCGCCGACCTGCAGCAACGCGGTGAACCCTGCGTGCTGGTGACCATCATCGAAGAACGCGGCTCAACCCCGCGCAATGCGGGCTCGAAAATGGTGGTCACCGCTGACCGCATCTTCGAGACCATCGGTGGCGGTCATCTGGAATTCAAGGCGATGGAGCTGGCCCGCGAAATGCTCAGCAGCCGCAGCCAGGACACCCGCCTGGAGCGTTTCAGCCTGGGCGCCAGCCTCGGACAGTGTTGCGGCGGCGCCACCGTGCTGCTGTTCGAACCCATGGGCCAGCCGCAGGCGCAGATCGCCGTGTTCGGTGCCGGCCATGTCGGCCGCGCCCTGGTGCCGCTGCTCGCCAGCCTGCCATGCAAGGTGCGCTGGATCGACTCGCGGGAAAACGAGTTTCCTGAACAGATTCCGGTTGGAGTCGAGAAAGTGGTCAATGAAGAAGTGATCGACGAGATCGAACGTATGCCCGCCGGCAGCTACTTTATCGTCATGACCCACAACCATCAGCTCGACTTGGAGCTGACTGCGGAAATCCTCAAACGCAACGATTTTGCCTACTACGGCCTGATTGGCTCGCAGACCAAACGCGCCAAGTTCGAACACCGCCTGCGTGATCGCGGCTTTGACCCAGCGGTAGTAGCGCGCATGCGCTGCCCGATGGGCCTGGCCGAGGTCAAAGGCAAGTTGCCGGTGGAAATTGCCGTATCCATCGCCGGCGAAGTAATCGCCACCTACAACGCCGCCTTTGGCCAAGAGAGCAAAAAGGGCCAGCCCAGCGTTGCCAAGCTGCTGCCCGCCTCTCGCCGAAGTCAGGCCTGACTATCTGCCCAGGCGCACGCGCTTGGGCGACCAACTCCATAGATTGAGATCAGCGTTACATGACTAGCCCAGTGAAAGCCTACCGCGCCGCCATCCTGCACAGCATTGCCGACCCTGCCGTGGTGGGCGTTGAGCAATCCTATGAGTATTTCGAAGACGGTCTGCTGGTCGTCGAGAACGGCCAGGTGGCCAACGTCGGCCACGCCGCCGACCTGCTGCCAACGCTCAAGGGCGTGGAAATAACCGAATACCGCGACGCGCTGATCACCCCCGGTTTTATCGACACCCATATCCACTACCCGCAAACCGGGATGATCGCCTCCTACGGCGAGCAACTGTTGGATTGGCTGAACACCTACACCTTCCCCACCGAGCAGCAGTTTGCCGACAAGGCCCATGCGAGTGACGTGGCCGGTATCTTCCTGAAAGAGCTGCTGCGCAACGGCACCACCACTGCGCTGGTGTTCGGCACCGTGCACAAGCAATCGGTAGACGCCTTCTTCGAAGCTGCCGAGCGGCTTAACCTGCGGATGATCGCCGGTAAGGTGCTGATGGACCGCAACGCCCCGGACTACCTGACCGACACTCCGGAATCCGGCTACGCCGACAGCAAAGAGCTGATCGAACGCTGGCACGGCAAGGGCCGCCTGCATTACGCCGTCACCCCACGCTTCGCTCCGACCAGCACCCCGGAACAACTGACCCTGGCCGGTAAGTTACTGGGCGAATACCCGGACCTGTATATGCACACCCACCTGTCCGAGAACCGCAAGGAGATCGAGTGGGTCAAGGCGCTGTTCCCCGAGCGCAAGGGCTATCTGGATGTGTACGACCACTACCGGCTGATCGGCGCGCGCTCGGTATTCGCCCACGGCGTGCACCTGTGTGACGACGAATGCAAACGCCTAGCCGAAACCGGCTCGGCCGTTGCCTTCTGCCCGACCTCCAACCTGTTCCTCGGCAGCGGCCTGTTCGACCTCAATAAGCTCGAAGAACACGGTGTGCGCGTCGGTCTGGGCACCGACGTGGGTGCCGGCACCAGCTTCAGCCAGCTGCAATCGCTGAACGAGGCCTACAAGGTGATGCAGCTGCAAGGCAAGAAACTTGACCCGTTCAAGTCGCTGTACCTGGCCACCCTCGGTGGTGCTAACGCGTTGTACCTGGACGACAAGATCGGCAACTTCGAGAGCGGCAAAGACGCCGACTTCGTGGTGCTCGACTACAACGCCACACCGCTAATCAGCTACCGCATGCAACAGGCCAAGACCCTGGACGAGAAACTCTTCGCCCTGACCATGCTTGGCGACGACCGCGCCGTGAAGGAAACCTTCGCCGCCGGTCAGTCGGTACACAGTCGCGACTGACAAAGCGCCATAGACGTGCCTGCGACCTTCGGCAGCGGGCACGATCATAGCAGTAGCGGACTGCGCTGGATTACAAATGCCTGCATTGCGCAAACACAACAGGCATAGCCGCGAAGCGCAGGCTGTGCCTGTAGAAAAAACACCGGCTTAGTAGTAAGCGTTTTCCTTGATGCTGTGATCAGTCACGTCGCGTACTCCTTTCAATTCAGGAATCCGCTCCAGCAGGGTTTTCTCGATGCCTTCCTTGAGCGTCAGGTCGACCTGGCCGCAGCCCTGACAACCGCCGCCAAACTTCAGTACAGCAATGCCATCTTCAACCACATCGATCAGGCTGACTTCGCCGCCATGGCTAGCCAGGCCGGGATTGATCTCGGTCTGCAGGTAGTAGCTGATGCGCTCGTTGATCGGGCTGTCTTCATTGACCATCGGTACTTTGGCGTTAGGCGCCTTGATCGTCAGTTGGCCACCCATGCGATCGGTGGCGTAATCGACCACGGCGTCTTCCAGAAACGGCTCGCTGACCGCATCGATCCAGGCGGTGAAGCTGGCCAGGCCCAGTGCGGTGTCTTCGGCCTTCTGCTCACCCGGCTTGCAGTAGGCAATGCAGGTTTCGGCGTACTGGGTGCCCGGCTGGGTGATAAACACCCGAATGCCGATGCCCGGGGTATTCTGCTTGCTCAGCAGATCAGCCAGATAATCGTGGGCAGCGTCGGTAATGGTAATGGTGCTCATGGCAACTCCTCGCAAACATGGGCGCAGTGTACGCCACTCGCCTGCGGCGGCAAAGTCATAGTGTTTTAGTAGGAATAGACCCCGCGCTCCGACGCCAGACTTCGCCGGCTATGTGCAGAGAAACTCGGCAATTGCCTCGGCCGCTGCAAGCATGTGCTGCTGATGGGTGAAGCCTGAGCTTTTTAGCGGCTTGAGGTCATGATCCCCAGCGGTCAGCCAGCGCAGTTTGATCGCCTCAGAAAGCGCGTAGCCCGCCACCGCCTGGCGATTTCCCAGGGCATCGCGCTCGCCCTGAATGATCACTGTTGGCGTGCGCAGTGCGGCCAAGTGCGCCACCCGTGGTTTTTCCGGTTTGCCGACTGCATAAAAGGGATAGCCCAGGCAAACCAGCGCATCGGCACCCAACTCATCGGCCAGCAGACTGGCCATACGCCCCCCCATAGATTTGCCGCCAATCGCCAGCGGCCCTGCGACCTGTTGGCGCACCTGGCGGTACACCTCGCGCCACTGTTCGAGCAGCTTGGCCTGAGGATTAGGGGGGCGTTTTTTGCCGTCCAGCCGCCGCGCAGCCATATAGGCAAATTCGAAGCGCAGTACGGCAATCCCTCGCGCTGCAAGGCTTTGCGCTATGTGCTGCATGAACTCGCTGTCCATCGGCGCACCCGCACCGTGGGCCAGAATCAGGGTGGCGTGCGTCTCGCCAAGCGGGCGATCCCACAGCCATGCGCCCTCACCCTGCCCCTGCACGTATTGATCCCCGTCAATACCCGCAACCTGCCCTTTGCTCATGCTTGCCTCGCTCAGAACCTATTTACGATTTCGCGAGCTAGAACCATGCAAGGCAAAAACAGGCGAGGAAGCGGAGTGTACGAGTTGTACATGAGCATTCCGAGCCTGTTTTTAACGCAGCAGGGCCGACGCGCAGCAGATCGTAAGTAGATTCTTGAAGAATCCGTTGGACTGCGGCGCTGATCGTACAGGCCCGCAGCCGCTGATTTTCGATGATCTGCCTATAAACCGTGGATGGAAGCCCAGACATGAACACAGCAACCAGTTCCGCCTACAACTACAGGGTGGTTCGCCAATTCGCCATCATGACGGTGGTGTGGGGCATTGTCGGGATGGGGCTCGGCGTGTTTATCGCCGCGCAACTGGCCTGGCCCGAACTTAACTTCAACCTGCCGTGGACCAGCTTCGGCCGTCTGCGTCCGCTGCATACCAACGCGGTGATCTTCGCCTTTGGCGGTTGCGCGCTGTTCGCCACCAGCTATTACGCGGTGCAACGCACCTCACAGGCAACCCTATTCGCCCCCAAGCTGGCAGCCTTTACCTTCTGGGGCTGGCAACTGGTGATCGTCCTGGCGGCCATCAGCCTGCCACTGGGCTGGACCAGCTCGAAAGAATACGCCGAGCTGGAATGGCCGATCGACATTCTGATCACCATTGTCTGGGTCAGCTACGCCATCGTGTTCTTCGGCACGGTGATCAAGCGTAACGTCAGCCACATCTATGTGGGCAACTGGTTCTTCGGTGGTTTTATCCTCACCGTGGCGCTGCTGCACCTGGTCAACAACCTGGAAGTACCTGTCACCCTGACCAAATCTTACTCGGCCTATGCCGGGGCCACCGATGCAATGATCCAGTGGTGGTACGGCCATAACGCTGTGGGCTTCTTCCTCACTGCGGGCTTTCTGGGGATGATGTACTACTTCGTGCCCAAGCAGGCCGGTCGCCCGGTGTATTCCTACCGGTTGTCCATCGTGCACTTCTGGGCGCTGATTGCCGTGTATATCTGGGCCGGCCCGCATCACCTGCACTACACCGCGCTGCCGGACTGGGCACAGAGCCTGGGTATGGTGATGTCGCTGATTCTGCTGGCACCCAGCTGGGGCGGCATGATCAACGGCATGATGACCCTCTCCGGGGCCTGGCATAAGCTGCGCACCGACCCGATCCTGCGCTTCCTGGTGGTCTCCCTGGCGTTCTACGGCATGTCGACCTTCGAAGGTCCGATGATGGCGATCAAGACCGTCAACGCCCTGTCCCATTACACCGACTGGACCATCGGTCACGTCCATGCCGGTGCGCTCGGCTGGGTCGCCATGGTGTCCATCGGCTCGCTCTATCACATGCTGCCGAAAGTCTTCGGCCGCGACGAAATGCACAGCATCGCCTTGATCAACGTGCACTTTTGGTTCGCCACCATCGGCACCGTGCTCTATATCGCCTCGATGTGGGTCAACGGCATCGCCCAAGGCCTGATGTGGCGTGCAGTCAACGAAGACGGCACCCTCACCTACTCCTTCGTCGAAGCGCTGGAAGCCAGCCACCCCGGCTTTGTGGTGCGGGTGATCGGCGGTGCGATTTTCTTCGCTGGCATGCTGGTGATGGCCTGGAACGTCTGGCAGACCGTGCGCCATACCAAGGCTGCAGACATGGAAGCCGCGGCGCAGTTTTCGCTTGAGGGAGCCCACTGATGAGACACGAAATACTCGAAAAAAACATCGGCCTGATGGCGCTGATGATGGTGCTGGCCGTGAGCATCGGCGGCCTGACGCAGATCGTTCCGCTGTTCTTCCAGGACGTCACCAATGAACCAGTAGCCGGCCTCAAGCCCTACACCGCGCTGCAACTGGAAGGCCGCGACATCTACATCCGCGAGGGTTGTGTCGGTTGCCACTCACAGATGATCCGCCCGTTCCGCGCCGAAACGGAGCGCTACGGCCACTACTCGGTCGCCGGTGAAAGCGTCTATGACCACCCCTTCCTCTGGGGCTCCAAACGCACGGGGCCGGACTTGGCCCGCGTGGGCGGTCGCTATTCGGATGAATGGCACCGCGCGCACCTGTACAACCCGCGCAACGTGGTGCCGGAGTCGAAAATGCCCGCCTACCCCTGGCTGGTCGAAGGCACGCTCGACGGTCAAGACACCCCAGCCAAGATGAAAGCCCTGCGCCTGGTAGGCGTGCCTTACAGCGATGAAGACATTGCTGGCGCCACCGAAGCCGTCAAAGGCAAAAGCGAGATGGATGCCATGGTTGCCTACCTGCAAGTGCTTGGCACTGCCGTGAAGAACAAGAGGTAAGCCATGTCATTCGAATTTATTGATACCGGCACCCTGCGCGGCATCGGTACGGCATTGGTTCTGCTGTCGTTTGTCTGCGTAACCCTGTGGGCTTACAACGGCAAACGTCGCGCAGCCTTCGATCAGGCCGCCCTGCTGCCCTTTGCCGATGAACCCAAGCTGGCTGCACCAAGGAGCAATACCCCATGAGCACTTTCTGGAGCTGGTACATCACCCTGCTGACTGTCGGCACCCTGATCGCGCTGTTCTGGCTGATTTTCGCCACCCGCAAGAGCGAAGTTCACAAGAGCCCCACCGATCAGACCATGGGGCATGCCTTCGACGGCATTGAGGAGTATGACAACCCGCTACCCAAGTGGTGGTTCATGCTGTTTCTCGGCACACTGATCTTCTCGATTGGCTACTTAGTGTTGTATCCGGGCCTGGGTAGTTGGAAAGGCGTGCTGCCGGGTTACGAAGGCGGCTGGACTCAGGTCAAGCAATGGCAGCGCGAAGTCGACAAGGCTGATGAGCTATATGGGCCAATTTTCGCCAAATACGCGGCCATGCCACTGGAAGAAGTCGCCAAAGACGAGCAAGCCCTGAAAATGGGCGGTCGCATGTTCGCCACCTACTGCGCGGTCTGCCACGGCTCTGACGCCAAAGGAGCGGTGGGCTTCCCCAACCTGACCGACAGCCACTGGCGCTGGGGCGGTGAGGCTAATGTGATCAAGACCACCATCCTCAATGGACGCACTGGAGCAATGCCGGCCTGGGCTGCCGTAATTGGCGAAGACGGCGTACAACAGGTAGCAGCCTATGTGCGCAAGGATCTGGCCGGTTTGCCACTGCCTGCCGACAAGAGCTTTGATCTGGAAAAAGGCGCAGCCATCTTTGCCGCCAACTGCCAGGCTTGCCATGGCGCACAAGGCACTGGCATGGCCATGCTCGGTGCCCCGGACCTGACCAAGCCTGCCGGCTGGATTTACGGCAGCAGCCTGGTGCAGTTGCAACAGACCATCCGTCACGGCCGCAACGGCCAGATGCCGGCACAGGATCAATACCTGGGCAACGACAAAGTGCATTTGCTCGCGGCCTATGTACTGAGCCTGAGCAAATCGCAGCAGGACGCCGCCCCTCAATAAGTCGCCCGCAGCAAACTGACTGGCGAGCCTGCCTCGCCAGTCAGTATAAAACCCCGCTCTCCGCGCTGGACAGTCGTCCCAGCCATGCGACCCAAGGTCGCACCCTTCCGACCAAGTGCACGCGCGACGTTTGACTTGAGCTAATCTTGTCGACAGTCGCCACCTGTCATAACTCCAAGGCGATCCCATCTTTCGCGCTACGCCATTGGGCGTTTTTTGCTTGCGGCAATGCCCTGCATAGGCGGCCATGCATGCTTGCCAACAGCCCTGAAAGCCTTATCGCGCCGGCTTGTGTCGTTGCAATGAACACCTGCTTTCTCCATACTTGCCGCCGATTTTTGCCCCTAAAAAATCCATTAACCGTGGAACCCATAATGAGCACAGCAATCAGTCAGACTGCTTATAACTACAAAGTGGTTCGCCAATTCGCCGTAATGACGGTGATTTGGGGAGTCATTGGCATGGCTCTAGGTGTTTTCATCGCCGCACAACTCGTGTGGCCTGAACTCAACCTGGGCATGGAATGGACGAGCTTCGGCCGTCTGCGTCCGCTACACACCAACGCGGTAATCTTCGCCTTCGGCGGTTGCGCCCTGTTCGCCACGTCTTACTACGTGGTTCAGCGCACCTGTCAGACGCGCCTGGTTTCCGATGGTCTGGCTGCTTTCACCTTCTGGGGCTGGCAAGCAGTGATCGTTGCTGCGGTGATCACCCTGCCGATGGGCTTCACCGGTTCCAAGGAGTACGCTGAGCTTGAGTGGCCAATCGATATCCTGCTGGGTATCGTCTGGATCACCTACGCCGTGGTGTTCTTCGGCACCATCGTCAAGCGTAAAACCAAGCACATTTATGTGGGCAACTGGTTCTACGGTGCCTTCATCCTGGTTACTGCGATGCTGCACATCGTCAACAGCGCTGCCGTACCGGTCAGCCTGTTCAAGTCGTACTCCATGTACGCGGGTGCAACTGATGCGATGATCCAATGGTGGTATGGCCACAACGCCGTGGGCTTCTTCCTGACCACCGGTTTCCTGGGGATGATGTACTACTTCGTACCCAAGCAAGCTGAGCGTCCAATCTACTCGTACCGCCTGTCCATCGTGCACTTCTGGGCACTGATCACCCTGTATATCTGGGCCGGTCCGCACCACCTGCACTACACCGCACTGCCGGACTGGGCTCAATCGCTCGGTATGGCGATGTCGGTCATTCTGCTGGCTCCGAGCTGGGGCGGCATGATCAACGGCATGATGAGCCTGTCGGGCGCCTGGCATAAGCTACGCACCGACCCAATCCTGCGCTTCCTGGTGGTATCGCTGGCGTTCTATGGCATGTCGACCTTCGAAGGTCCGATGATGGCGATCAAGACCGTCAACGCTCTGTCTCACTACACCGACTGGACCATCGGCCACGTACACGCCGGCGCGCTCGGTTGGGTTGCGATGATCTCCATCGGTGCCCTGTACCACCTGCTGCCTAAAGTCTTTGGTCGCCCGCAGATGCACAGCGTTGGCCTGATCAACGCACACTTCTGGCTGGCCACTATCGGCACCGTGCTGTACATCGCCTCGATGTGGGTCAACGGCATCACCCAGGGCCTGATGTGGCGTGCAGTCAACGAAGACGGCACCCTCACCTACTCCTTCGTTGAAGCGCTGGAAGCCAGCCACCCGGGTTACGTGGTGCGCATGATTGGCGGCGCCTTCTTCGTCGCCGGCATGCTGCTGATGGCTTACAACACCTACCGCACCGTGCGTGCCGCCAAGGCTTCTGAATACGAAGCAGCCGCACAGATTCCTGCCGCCCAACTCACAGCAGGGAGCGCGCACTGATGAAACACGAAATCATTGAGAAGAATATCGGCCTGATGGCGCTGCTGATGGTTCTGGCTGTCAGCATCGGTGGCCTGACTCAAATCGTTCCGCTGTTTTTCCAGGACGTTACCAACGAGCCGGTGGAAGGCCTCAAACCTTACACCGCGCTGCAACTGGAAGGCCGCGATGTGTACATCGCCAACGGCTGTGTCGGCTGCCACTCGCAGATGATTCGTCCGTTCCGTGCTGAAACCGAACGCTACGGCCACTACTCGGTAGCCGGTGAAAGCGTCTGGGATCATCCGTTTCTGTGGGGTTCCAAGCGTACCGGTCCAGACCTGGCTCGCGTTGGCGGTCGTTACTCGGATGAGTGGCAGCGTGCGCACCTGTACAACCCGCGCAACGTAGTACCGGAGTCGAAGATGCCGGCCTACCCATGGCTTGTCGAGAACAAACTCGACGGCAAGGACACCGCCAAGAAGATGGAAGTCATGCGTGGTTTTGGCATCCCGTACACCGATGAAGACATCGCCGGTGCAAAAGAGGCTGTAAAAGGCAAAACCGAAATGGACGCCCTCGTTGCGTACCTGCAGGTTCTCGGCACTTCCATCAAGAACAAACGGTAACGCGCGATGGATATCGGGACTATTCGCGGCATAGGCACAGCAGTGGTGTTCATCGCCTTTATCGGCGTGGTGCTCTGGGCCTACAGCAGCAAGCGTAAAGACAGCTTCGACGAGGCCGCCAACCTGCCATTCGCCGACGATCCCACACCCAACGAGCGTGACGAGCAATCTTCCAGGAGCAATAACCAATGACCACGTTCTGGAGTTGGTACGTAACCATTCTGTCTCTGGGCACCATCTTTGCCCTGACCTGGCTGGTCTTCGGCACCCGCAAGGGCCAGCGCGAAGAAACCACCGAAGAAACTGTCGGCCATTCCTTCGACGGTATCGAAGAGTTCGACAATCCGCTGCCCAAGTGGTGGTTCATGCTGTTTGTCGGCACCATCATCTTTGCCCTCGGCTACCTGGCGCTCTACCCGGGCCTGGGTAACTGGAAAGGCCTGCTGCCGGGCTACGACTACCTCAACACCGAGGCCAAGACGCCGTTTGCTACCAACGTACAGATCGCCGGCGATGCCGAGCGCAATGGCGGCTGGACTGGCGTGCACCAGTGGGAAAAAGAGATGGCCAAGGCTGACGCTCAGTACGGTCCGATCTTTGCCAAATACGCCGCCATGCCGATTGAACAAGTGGCCCAGGACGAGCAAGCGCTGAAAATGGGCGGTCGCCTGTTTGCATCCAACTGCTCGGTCTGCCACGGTTCTGACGCCAAGGGTGCCTATGGCTTCCCCAACCTGACCGACAACGACTGGCTGTACGGTGGCGAACCGGAAACCATCAAGACCACCATCATGGCCGGCCGCCAAGCTGCCATGCCGGCGTGGAAAGACAGCATCGGTGAAGAAGGCATCCGCAACGTTGCCGGCTACATCCGCAGCCTGTCTGGCTTGAAGAATCCGGAAGGTATCGAAGTTGACCTTGCCGCAGGTCAAGACATCTTCGCCGCCAATTGTGCAGTCTGTCATGGCGCTGAAGGCAAGGGCCAACAGGCCATGGGTGCCCCCAACCTGACCGACAAAGTCTGGCTCTACGGCTCCAGCTTTGCCCAGGTGCAACAAACTCTGCGCTACGGCCGTAACGGCAAGATGCCAGCCCAGGCTGATTTCCTGGGTAACGATAAAGTGCATCTGCTGGCGGCCTATGTGTACAGCCTGTCGCAAGGTAAAACCGAGAAGTGATTCTCCGGCTCTGGCAGGCGCGACCGCTGGTCGCACCTGCCGAGCAATCGTCAGGCGTACCATAGCGCAAGAGCCCGTATGACTTCGGCCGGCACGTATCGGTTGAAGCAGCCAATCAACCGCCGTGGTACGAACTGATGAGCGCACAGATTCCAGTTAAAGACGTCACCCCTGCCCCGGCCAAGGTCGAAGTTGTCGACCTGTACGCCAACCGCGAAAAAATCTACACCCGCTCCTTCACCGGCCTCTTCCGCAACCTGCGCATGCTCGGTGGTGCAGCCCTCTTTCTGTTGTACTTCGGCACCGTATGGTTGAACTGGAATGGTCGTCAGGCCGTCTGGTGGAACCTGCCGGAGCGCAAGTTCTACATCTTCGGTTCAACTTACTGGCCGCAGGATTTCGTCCTGCTCTCGGCCTTGCTGATCATCTGTGCCTTCGGCCTGTTTTTTATCACCGTGTTCGCTGGCCGTGTCTGGTGCGGCTACACCTGTCCACAGAGCGTATTCACCTGGGTCTTCATGTGGGCAGAAAAGGTCACCGAAGGTGATCGCAATCAGCGCATGAAACTCGACAAAACGCCCATGAGCGCACAGAAATTCCTGCGCAAGCTGGCCAAACATGGCATCTGGGTCAGTGTGTCACTGGTCACCGCGATCACCTTCGTTGGCTACTTCACCCCGATCCGTGAACTGATCCCGGAGCTTTTTACCCTTGAGGCCAGTGGCTGGGCGCTGTTCTGGGTCGGTTTTTTCACCCTTGCCACCTATGGCAACGCCGGATACCTGCGCGAACAGGTGTGCATCTACATGTGCCCTTACGCACGTTTCCAAAGCGTGATGTTCGACCAGGACACCCTGATCGTCTCCTATGACCCCCGTCGTGGCGAATCCCGTGGCCCGCGCAAGAAGGACGCCGACTACAAGGCCCAAGGCCTGGGTGACTGCATCGACTGCAAAATGTGCGTGCACGTTTGCCCTACAGGCATCGACATCCGCGACGGTCTGCAGATCGAATGCATCGGCTGCGCGGCTTGTATCGACGCCTGCGACAGCATCATGGAGAAGATGAACTACCCGAAAGGGCTGATCAGCTACACCACCGAACACAACCTTTCGGGACAAAAGACCCACCTGGTGCGCCCACGCCTGATCGGCTACGCCATCGCCCTGCTGGCCATGTTCTGCGTCTTCGCCTGGGCCATCGCCGAACGCTCGCTGGTAGAGTTGGACGTGCTCAAGGACCGCGTGCTCTACCGCGAGAACGAAGAAGGCCGGATCGAGAACGTTTACACCCTGAAGATCATGAACAAGGCCCAGCACGAGGTTACTTACCTGATCGAAGCCGATGGCCTTGATGGCCTGGTGTATGAAGGCAAGCGCGAGATCAGGGCAATTGCTGGCGAGGTAC
This sequence comes from Pseudomonas sp. SL4(2022), assembly GCF_026625725.1. Taxonomy (NCBI): domain Bacteria; kingdom Pseudomonadati; phylum Pseudomonadota; class Gammaproteobacteria; order Pseudomonadales; family Pseudomonadaceae; genus Pseudomonas; species Pseudomonas sp. SL4(2022). The sequence continues at coordinate 3,802,502 of NZ_CP113060.1, read as the reverse complement.
TGTCGCTGCCTGTCGAGCTGTCCATCGACCCTTCAAACCTGCCTTCGAGCACCAATGAAATCACCTTCCACCTGCACTCGGTGGATGACCCCAGTATCAAAACCGACGCTGCCAGCCGTTTTATCGGTCCCAGCGTGCGCTGACTAGAGAAGCCCATGTCTGAACCCATATCTGAAAAGAACCCCGACATCATCAAGCCCTGGTACAAGCAATTCTGGCCCTGGTTCCTGATAGGCCTGCTGGCTTACTCAGTGGTCCAGGGGCTGACCCTGTTGACCATCGCCACGAAGAACCCGCCAGGGCTGATTTCCGATGACTATTACGACGTCGGCAAAGGTATCAACCAGTCACTGGAGCGGGAAAACCACGCCATTCGCCTCAAACTGCACGCCACACTGCAGCTCAACGATGACAACGGCACGGCTACCCTGCAGCTGAACGGCAATAGCCGTCCGCAGCAGCTGGTGCTCAATCTGATCTCGCCGACCCAGCCGGAACGCGACCGCCGGGTGATCCTGCAACCGCAGGCCGATGGCAGTTACAGCGGGCAGATGATCGATGCGGTTGAAGGCCGCCGGTTTGTCGAGCTGATCGGCCAGGAAGGCGGCAAGGACTGGCGCCTGTTCGAAGAGGAAAACGTGCAGAGCGGACAGACGATTAACCTCGGGGATGCCCAATAAGCGCACCGATGGCCAGTCCAACTCCCTGCTATCACTGTGGTCTGCCAGTTCCTGCCGGCAGCCGTTTCCATGCTCAGGTACTGGGCGCAACCCGTGAGATGTGCTGCCCGGGTTGCCAGGCAGTGGCCGAAGCCATTGTCAGCGGTGGTCTGGAGCACTACTACAAGCACCGCAGCGAAAGCGCCGCCAACCCGCAGAGCCTACCCCAGGCGCTGCCGGATGAGCTGGCGCTGTATGACCGCAGCGATGTGCAGCAACCCTTTGTTGAGCATGACGGTGAACTCAGCGAAACCTGCCTGCTGATCGAAGGCATCAGCTGCGCGGCCTGTGGCTGGCTAATTGAAAAACACCTGCGCACCCTGCCGGGCGTCAGCGAGGCGCACCTCAATCTGTCCAATCACCGCCTGCAAGTGCGCTGGGCCGACAGTCAGTTGCCGCTCAGCAGCCTGCTCAAGGCACTGCGCAAGATCGGCTACGCCGCCCACCCCTGGCAGGCCGATGCCGCCGCTGAACAGCTACACCGCGAGAACCACCGCGCCATGCGTGAGCTCGGTGTAGCCGGCATGCTGTGGATGCAGGTGATGATGGCGACCATGGCCACCTGGCCGGAATTCAACATCGACCTCAGCCCCGAGCTGGACAAGATCCTGCGTTGGGTCAGCCTGTTTCTCACCACGCCGATTGTCTTCTACTGCTGTGGCCAGTTCTTCCGTGGCGCGCTGCGTGACTTGCGCACCCGCCATCTGACCATGGACGTTTCGGTATCCCTGGCGATTGGTGGCGCCTACATCGCCGGTATCTGGTCAACAGTGACCGGTCAGGGCGAGCTGTATTTCGATGCGGTGGGCATGTTTGCCCTGTTCCTCCTGGCTGGCCGCTACCTGGAACGCCGCGCCCGCGAACGCACGGCTGCTGCCACCGCGCAGCTGGTCAATCTGCTGCCAGCATCCTGCCTGCGCCTGACTGCTGACGGGCAGAGCCAGCGCATTCTGCTCAGTGAGCTGCACGTTGGTGACCAGGTGCTGGTGCCACCCGGCGCCCTGCTACCTGCGGACGGGTGGATTGTTCAGGGCCAGTCGAGCGTGGATGAATCCCTGTTAACCGGTGAGTACCTGCCGCAGCCACGCAAGGTCGGCGATGCCGTTACTGCTGGCACCCTGAATGTCGAAGGGCCGCTGCAGATTGAAGTGCAGGCCCTCGGCGATGCCACGCGACTGTCGGCTATTGTTCGCCTGCTGGAGCGCGCGCAGAGCGACAAACCGCGCCTGGCGGTACTGGCCGACCAGGTTGCGCAATGGTTCCTGCTGATCGTCCTGGTGGTGGCCGCCGTCGTCGGCCTGGCCTGGTGGCAGCTCGACCCTTCCCGTGCATTCTGGATTGTCTTAGCCCTGCTGGTCGCCACCTGCCCTTGCGCGCTGGCCTTGGCCACGCCTACGGCGCTCACGGCGGCGACTGGCTCACTGCACAAACTGGGCATGTTGCTGACCCGTGGCCACGTACTGGAGGGCCTGAATCAGATCGACACCCTGGTTCTGGACAAGACCGGTACCCTCACCGAAGGCCGCCTGACCCTCAGCGCTATCCACCCTTTGCGCGAGCTAGACGCCGATGCCTGCCTGGCCCTGGCCGCCGCGCTGGAAAACCGCTCAGAGCACCCAATTGCCCGCGCCTTCGGCCAGGCACCAGAAGCTGCCGATGCAGTCGACAGCCATCCGGGACTGGGCCTGCAGGGGCGTGTTGGCAGCCGCTTGCTGCGCATCGGCGAGGCCAATTTCGTCTGCGCGCTCAGCACCCAGACCGCCCCAGCCATTGCAGGTAAACACGGCCAATGGCTACTGCTGGGCGATGAGCAAGGGCCGCTGGCCTGGTTTGTTCTGGATGACCGCCTGCGCGAAGATGCCCCGCAACTGATCGACATGGCCAAGGCCAAAGGTTGGCAAATCATGCTGCTGTCCGGTGACAACTCGCCCATGGTCGGCGAAGTGGCACGCCAGCTGGGCATCATGGACGCCCGTGGTGGCCTCACCCCAGATGCCAAACTGGACGTGCTGAAACAGCTGCACAGCCAGGGCCGCCGGGTGCTGATGCTGGGTGACGGGGTTAATGATGTGCCGGTATTGGCCGCCGCCGACATCAGCGTGGCCATGGGCAGCGCCACCGACCTGGCCAAAACCAGCGCCGATGCCGTGCTGCTGTCCAACCGCCTGAGCAGCCTGGTGCAGGCGCTACACATGGCGCAACGAACCCGTCGCATCATCATCGAGAACCTCACCTGGGCCAGCCTGTACAATGGCCTGGTGCTGCCCTTCGCCGCTATCGGTTGGATTACGCCCATCTGGGCCGCGCTGGGCATGTCAGTCAGTTCATTGCTGGTGGTATTGAATGCCTTGCGACTAACACGCCCGTAGGGTGGATCACGCTTCACCGATCCACCACCGCGCCGCCATGGTGGAAATAAAAATTGACCTCCACCTATCAAACAGTCCACTGACACGCTCGGCGAGGTCTTATGCGAAACAACATGACTGGCAAGGTTGTATGGTGGCTGCGCTTACTGGCTGTGGCTTTGCTCAGCCTGCAGCTGTTTATGGCCTACCCTTTTGCCGCCACGCTGATCAGCCAGCAAACCACACTCAGCAGCCTGTTTACTGACAGTCTGCCGGACACCCTGATCATGCTTTTCGTTAATGTCTTATTTGCCTTCGTCGCGCTGACCGGCCGCAGCCCTGACAGACTCTTTCCAGTTACCAGCCTTGATCTACGGCAACTCTTGCGCCGGAGCCACTAAACCATGCCCGCTCTCTATATCCTGATCCCGGTTGCCATTGCTTTGGTGGCCTTTGCTATCTGGCTGTTCTTCTGGGCGGTGGACAGCGGTCAGTACGACGACCTCGACGGACCGGCCCACAGCATCCTGTTTGACGACGAAGACCCCAAACACACTGCCGCCGTAAACCAGGTGCAGCAACTCGACGAACCTCAGTCCGAGCAGGACAAGCCCGGTGCTTGAGCTGCTGCCGCTGCTGGTTTCAGCACTGATTCTCGGCCTGCTAGGCGGCGGACACTGCCTGGGCATGTGCGGCGGCCTGATGGGCGCGCTGACGCTGGCCATCCCACCCGAGCAGCGCGCACAACGCGTTCAACTGCTGCTGGCCTATAACCTGGGGCGCATTCTCAGCTACAGCCTGGCCGGCCTGCTGCTTGGCCTGGCGGGTTGGGCAGTAGCCAATAGCCCCGTGGTTATGGGCCTACGGGTGATTGCAGCGTTGCTGCTGATTGCCATGGGGCTCTACCTTGCCGGCTGGTGGAGTGGCCTAACCCGTATAGAAGCCCTCGGTCGTGGTCTCTGGCGGCATATCCAGCCGCTAACCCGGCGTTTTATGCCGGTCACCAGCCTGCCACGTGCGGTGATACTCGGCAGCTTATGGGGCTGGCTGCCCTGCGGGCTGGTCTACAGCACCCTGCTGTGGGCCGCCAGCCAAGGAAATGCAGTCGACAGCGCAGCCCTGATGTTGGCTTTTGGCCTCGGCACCCTGCCGGTACTACTGGCCACTGGCATGGCCGCCGAACGCCTGACCGCACTGCTGCGTAAACAGGGCGTACGAATGGCTGGCGGCATTCTGGTGATCCTGTTCGGTCTGTGGACTCTGCCCGGCCCGCACCAGCACTGGCTGATGGGCCACTAGCAGACCATTGAAAACGAAGGCGAGGCCGCCAACGCAAGGCAAAAACAGGCAAAAACGGAGGTTACGCGCTTTAAATGAGCATTTTGAGCCTGTTTTGAAGGCTGCAGGAGCAACGCAGGTAGTTTTCCAACGGCCTGCCAAGCGATAAGAGGCCGCTTGATACAGGTCAAAACACCCCAGCCCCAGCGCTCATAGACTGCCCGGTATTGAAAGCCAAACCGGGAATACCCGCATGCTCAACCTCATCCAGTGGGACAGCACTCTGATCCGCCGCTACGACCAGGCCGGCCCGCGCTACACCTCCTATCCGACCGCCGTGCAGTTCCACGAGCGCATCAGCCAGTTCGACCTGCTGCACGCCCTGCGCGAAAGCCGCAAAGCGCTGCGGCCGCTGTCGCTGTATGTGCACATCCCGTTCTGCGCGCACATCTGCTATTACTGCGCCTGCAACAAGGTGATCACCAAGGATCGCGGGCGCGCCCAGCCCTATCTGGAAAAACTCGAACGTGAAATCGAGATCATCAGTCGCCATCTCGACCCGCAGCAGAGGGTCGAGCAGCTGCACTTCGGCGGCGGCACGCCGACTTTTCTCAGCCACGATGAGCTGCGCCACCTGATGGGCCACCTGCGCCAGCACTTCAATCTGCTGGATGACGATAGCGGCGACTACAGCATCGAGATCGACCCGCGCGAAGCCGACTGGTCGACCATGGGCCTGCTCCGCGAGCTGGGTTTCAACCGTGTCAGCCTGGGCGTGCAAGACCTCGACCCGGCCGTACAGCGCGCGGTCAACCGCTTGCAGACTCTGGAGGAAACCCGCGCCATCGTGGAAGCCGCGCGCACCCTGCAGTTCCGCTCGGTAAACATCGATCTGATCTACGGCCTGCCGCTGCAAACGCCAGAACGCTTCGCCCGCACCGTGGCCGAGGTGATTGCCCTGCAGCCCGATCGCCTGTCACTGTTCAACTACGCGCACCTGCCGGAACGCTTTATGCCGCAGCGGCGAATCAACACCAGCGACCTGCCCAGCCCAGGCGACAAGCTGGCCATGCTGCAGGCAAGCATCGAGCAACTGAGTGCCGCCGGTTACCGCTATATCGGCATGGATCACTTCGCCCTGCCCGACGACGAGTTGGCCAGCGCCCAGGAAGATGGCAGCCTGCAACGCAACTTCCAGGGCTACACCACCCACGGTCATTGCGACCTGATTGGCCTGGGGGTTTCATCGATCAGCCAGATTGGCGAGCTTTACTGCCAGAACAACAGCGACCTGAGTAAATACCAGGACAGCCTCAGCCATAGCGAACTGGCCACCGTGCGCGGCTTGCATTGCGATGCCGACGACCGTCTGCGGCGGGCGGTGATTCAGCAGCTGATCTGCCATTTCCAGTTGCGCTTTGTTGATATCGAGCAGGCTTATGCCATCGATTTCCGCAGCTACTTCGCAGAAGTCTGGCCGCAACTGCAGCAAATGGCCAGCGACGGCCTGATTGACTTGAGCGCCCAAGGCATCGATGTCAAGCCGGCGGGTCGACTGTTGGTCAGGTCGCTGTGCATGCTGTTTGATCGCTACCTGTGCGAACAAAGCCAGCAGCGTTTCTCGCGGGTTATCTAGTCCCTATTTCATCAGCAGGCTGGACACTTCCTGCATCTGCTGATCGGTCAGGCCTAGCTTGGACAAGACCTTGAGCAGCGTGGCATTGGCGCTGCTCAAGGCACCCTGCAGCGACGCCAGTTCACCCTGCAAGGTTTCAATCTTCAAGCGTTTGGCCTCGGGATCAAGGCTCTGGTCACTCATAACCGCATTCAACTCCTCTTTCTTGACCTCGATCTGCTCCTTGAGCGCGCGAATTCGCTTGAGCAGGTCCTTGATCAGATCCGGCAGGCTGCTGTCATCGATATCTTGGTTTTTCTGGGCGGCGGCGGAACGGGCCTTGCCCAGCTCCGACAAACTGACGCGCAGACTATCGCGCAATGCCTGATCATCCTTCTCGACGCCCTCGACGCCCTCGACGCCCTCGACGGTCGCGCTTTTGCACTCAACCGCCATCCCCAGGCGGCCAATCATCGATGTCAATTCCACGCGCATAACCTTACTCACTTGCAGATCCCTTAACCGCCTGAACTATCGGCTGTTCAGCGCCATACTTGAACACTTGGTCAAGAAGCCATGTGACTGGCTGTCACCCGCTGGCTGCTGTAACCTTGAGCCTATTGTCTGCTCAGCTCAGGAACACTGACGATGTCCGAAAGCATCAAGTTGCATACCCCACATCAAGCCCATTGCAAGGATTGCAGCCTGGCGAGTTTGTGCCTGCCGCTGTCTTTAAATCTGGAAGACATGGACGCGCTCGACGAAATCGTCAAGCGCGGTCGGCCCCTGAAAAAAGGCGAATTTCTGTTCCGTCAGGGCGATGCCTTCAGCTCGGTCTTTGCGGTACGTTCCGGCGCATTGAAAACCTTCAGCCTGAGCGATGCGGGTGATGAGCAAATTACCGGTTTCCACTTGCCCAGCGAGCTGGTTGGTCTATCCGGAATGGACAGTGAACTCTATCCCGTTTCGGCTATGGCCCTGGAGACCACTTCAGTCTGTGAAATTCCCTTTGAGCGCCTGGATGAGCTCGCCGTACAGCTGCCGCAATTGCGTCGTCAGCTGATGCGCATCATGAGTCGAGAGATCCGTGACGATCAGCAGATGATGCTGTTACTGTCGAAAAAGACCGCCGACGAACGTATTGCGACCTTTCTGGTCAATCTTTCTGCACGCTTCCGTGCTCGCGGCTTTTCGGCTAATCAATTCCGCCTTGCCATGTCGCGCAATGAGATCGGTAACTACCTTGGCCTTGCAGTCGAGACTGTGTCGCGGGTATTCACACGCTTTCAACAAAACGGTCTGCTGGAAGCCGAAGGCAAAGAAGTCCACATACTCGACCCCATTGAACTATGTGCCCTGGCTGGCGGTAACCTGGACACCTGATTTATTGCGTGAAGCAAGACGGAAAGACCATGATTTTTGACGAGTTCAGCATCAAGACCCTAATTCGCCCGGTGGTGGACTTCCCCAAGCCGGGGGTTATCTTCCGTGACATCACTCCGCTTTTTCAGTCTCCACGCGCCCTACGCATGGTGGCCGACAGCTTTATTCAACGCTATGTCGAAGCTGACTTCAGCCATATCGGTGCCATGGATGCGCGCGGTTTTCTGATTGGTTCAATCATTGCCTATGAACTGAACAAGCCGCTGATACTGTTCCGCAAGCAAGGCAAGCTACCCGCTGATGTACTCAGCGAGAGTTATCAGACTGAATACGGCGAAGCCAAGCTCGAGGTGCATACCGATAGCCTCTGTGAAGGCGACAAAGTACTTATTTTCGATGATCTGATCGCCACCGGCGGAACCTTGTTGGCAGCTGCACAACTCGTACGGCGCATGGGTGCCAGCGTCGTCGAAGCTGCAGCAATCATTGACTTGCCCGAGCTCGGCGGCTCTCAGAAGTTGCAAGACAGCGGCATCCCTACCTTTGCCCTCACCTGCTTCGCACTCAACGACCAATAACCGAACGCTCTCGACAAACGCCCGCATTCTGCGGGCGTTTGCATTTGGATGGTCGCCGCATGCGCAAAGGCAAAGTGTCCGACAACTATCCATAAGTTGGCCCATTTGCGCCCTCCCTGGCCACGAATGACCTCGCACCGAAAATCGCCTCGGCTAATGATAAATGACGGCCCCGGGCAGTGTGATCTGTCCTCTGGGCCCAATAACAAGAGCGGTCGCCACATGCGACCAATATGCCAGGAGTCGCCTTTATGACAGCCAAGATCAGCACCCCACCCGCCAGCTTCCCTGTGCGCCGCATGGACTTCAGTTTTGATGAAAGCCAGAAGTTCTGGTTTGCCGGTGACCCATTCATGAGTCACTTCATGAATAACCTGTCTTCGCTGTTCCCCTATGGCGAGAAGTTTTTCGTCGACAGCGTGCGTGCCGTGCGTGATCAAGTGACCGAACCTCAGCTGAAGAAGGACATCAGCGCCTTTATCGGCCAGGAAGCCATGCACTCAAAAGAACATGCGGCATATAACGACTACGCCGCCGAGCACAATATCGACCTGGAGCGGCTAGAGCTACGCATCAAGGTGCTGCTGGAGTGGGTCACCAAGATCACCACTAAGAAGCAGCGCCTGGCAGCCACCTGCGCCCTTGAGCACTTCACCGCAACGATGGCCGAACAACTGCTGCAACGCGAAGACCTGACCACCCAGATGAACGATCCCAAGCTGTACCAGCTGTGGATGTGGCATGCCATTGAAGAGAACGAACACAAGGCGGTGTGCTACGACGTGTACCAGAAAGTCTATGGCGGCTACTTCACCCGCGTCGGCATGATGGCCATTTCCACGGTGATCTTCTTCGGCGTGATTGCCTGGTTCCAGCTGCACCTGCTGCGCAAGGATGGGCAACTGTTCAACTGGCGCAGCTGGGGTAAGGGTCTGAAAACCTTGTTCGGACTGCGTAATGGTTTCCTGACTAAGCTGATCCCGGCCTATCTGGACTATTACCGTCCAGGCTTTCATCCATTCGACCACGATAGCAAGGCCTTGGAACAACGCTGGCGCCAACGCTTGGGCTTCAATTAAATACGGCTCGCCAGCGGCTGCACGTCTGACTGGCGACCGTATTCAAGATAAAAAACCCGAGAACAGAATTGATCTCGGGTTTTTACTTTTCAGCCTCATCAACAGAAGCGCAGCACTCCTGTCACTTATGCAGGCAACTCACTCAAGGCAGATTGACAAGTACACGACCAATCTGTTTTCCCGCCAGAATATTCGCAATTGATTCCGGTAACTGTTCAAGGCTCACCTCTGTTACCAGTGACTCCAGATCCAGCTTCCATTGCAGTGACAACTTGTCCCACATGGACGCTTTGACCACCAACGGCAACTCAACCGAATCAACCCCCAAAAGGTTGACGCCACGTAGAATGAAAGGCAGCACACTGCCGGAAAAGGCTGTGCCTGCCGTCAAACCGCAGCAAGCAACACTGGCCCCATAACGCAATGATTTGACCACATTGAATAGAATATCGCCCCCGACACAATCAACCGCACCCGCCCACTGCGGCTTGAGCATCGGCTTTCCAGCGCCCGCCTCCAACTCAGTACGCGAAACAATCTGTTGCGCACCCAGTGCTTTGAGGTATTCAGCTTGATCAGCTTTACCGGTAGAAGCTGCAACCTGGTACCCCAGCGTAGTTAGCAATGCCACCGCAACACTTCCGACGCCGCCCGTCGCGCCTGTCACCAAGACTGGCCCTGCATAAGGCGTCAAGCCGGCCTGCTCCAGCTTTTCCACACACAGCGCCGCTGTGAGTCCTGCCGTCCCCAAAACCATAGCCTCACGCATGGAAAGCCCTTGGGGACGTTTCAGAGCCCAACTGGCAGGAATTCTGATGTACTGGGCAAAACCACCCGCCGTGTTCATCCCAAGATCATAGCCCGTGACGATCACCTCATCACCGACACTGAACTCCGACACAGAAGAGGCTTCTACTATGCCCGCGGCGTCAATTCCTGGCGTGTGCGGGTACTCTTTGCTAACGCCCCGATTGCCGCTGGCTGATAGCGCATCTTTATAGTTAAGCGAGGAATACTTGACCCGAATCAGCAGCTCACCAGCGGGCAAATCATTGACATTGCGCTGCACAATCACCGTTTCGAAACCACCCGCTGCACTTTCACGGGCTTGCAATGCACTGAACGTACTCATGTTCTTCCTCTGTGTGTCGACCATTTACCAGAAGCGTTGCTGATTCAAGCGACTCAGCCAACTCAGAACGAAACGGTCCAGCGCCACGCTGCCCGCCAGTCCAACACGCTCCTGCAGGGTTTTCTTCTCGGCATAGTGCAAATGAAACAGCTCGGCACTCTTGGCACGTTCCGCCAGGTATTCGTCACTGGTTTTCAACTCATCAACCAGTTGTTTCTCCAGAGCCGCCAGGCCTAGCCAGACTTCGCCAGTAGCAATTTGATCAATGTCCAGTTGAGGCCGGTAACGGGCAACAAAGGCTTTAAACAGCTCATGGGTGGTTTCCAGGTCTTCCTGAAACTTCTCTCGGCCCTTTTCGGTGTTCTCACCGAATACGGTCAAGGTACGTTTGTACTCACCGGCGGTAAGTACTTCAAAATCAATGTCATGCTTCTTCAACAAGCGGTGCACGTTAGGCAGTTGAGCCACCACACCAATGGAGCCGAGAATGGCAAAGGGCGCTGAAACAATTTTCTCGCCGATGCACGCCATCATGTATCCACCGCTGGCTGCCACTTTGTCGATGCAAACGGTCAGTGGTACGCCGGCCTGACGAATACGCGCAAGTTGAGAGGATGCCAGCCCATAGCTGTGAACCATGCCGCCACCGCTTTCCAGCCGCAGCACGACTTCATCCTGCGGTGTTGCCATAGACAGTAAAGCAGTGATTTCGTGACGCAGGCTGTCGGTTGCCGAGGCTTTGATGTCACCGTCAAAATCCAGCACATAGACACGGGATTTTTGCCCCCCGGCTTTCCTTTCCAATTTGGCAGCCTTGGCTTCGGCTTTGGCTAGTGCTTTCAGCTGATCCTTGTCGAGCACAGCATGCTCGAGACGCTGCTGTAGTTGCTTAAAGAAATCATTGAGCTTTTGCACCTGCAACTGCCCACTACCCTGCCGTCCCTTGCTGCGCAGTGCCGCTACGGTGAGAAGCACCACTACAATGGCTACCAACAAGGTGAGCGTCTTGGCCAGAAAGCTTATGTACTCTGCAAAAAACTCCACGTATTTCCCTCTCAATCAAGTGGCAACGCCCATTTATCCCGAACGCTGATTGTCCGCAAGCATACCTAGGCCACTGAGTATCGACCAGCAACCCAAGGCCTGGTTATTCAGCCCATCAATGCAATTCAAACAAGCGTATGTTTTTACGTTGACAGCTCCTGAGCTTCCTCATACCCTCGCGAAACTTTCAACGTACCGGAATCGAGCGGACGTGGGCAGCATCTACCTGATTCGACATGGCCAAGCCTCATTCGGCGCCGACGATTACGATGTGCTTTCGCCCATCGGAATTCGCCAGGCCGAAGTGCTGGGCGAGCACCTCGCGCAACTTGGCACGCGCATAGATCGCAGTGTCAGCGGTGCTCTACGCCGACAGCAACACACCGCCAGCAGCGCGCTCAAGCAACTCAAAAATGCCGATCTAGCAGATACCACACTGGATATTGATGCCGCATTCAATGAATTCGACGCTGATGCCGTGATCCGTGCCCTGCTCCCTGATCTGCTTCCTGAAGAACCGGAGGCACTGCACACGCTGCGCAATGCCGCACAAAATCGCGGAGAGTTCCAACGGCTGTTCGCCAAGCTGATCGCTCGCTGGGTCAGTGGCGAGCATAGCAAGCCTGGCCTACAGAGCTGGCAGGAATTTGTCGCACAAGTACAAGGCGGCCTGGAACGTCTGCTACAGCAGGCTGACAGCAAACAGAACATCGCAGTCTTCACATCAGGCGGTACGATTACCGCCCTGCTGCACTTGATCACCGGTATTGCGCCCGCTCAGGCCTTTGAACTGAACTGGCAAATTGTTAACACCTCACTGAGCTGCCTGAAGTTTCGCGGCACGCAAGTGAGCCTGGCTTCCTTCAACAGCCATGTGCATTTGCAGCTGTTGAAGGCGCCGGAACTCATCACGTACCGCTGAGTCCGGCCCACTGCACCCCAAGGTGCTAGTAACCCCCAAGAAAAAGGAAAACATCATGAGCGTTGCAGACATCGTCCAAACCATGCACTCCAAGTTCAACGCCAGCGCTGCTGCAGGCCTTGATCTGGTATTCCAGTTCAACATCGAAGACGGCGAGAACTACGCGCTGATCGTTAAAGACGGCACCTGCGCCGTTGAGCAAGGCGACAACGCCAACGCCAACGTGACCCTGATCATGGACACCGAAACCCTGAAAGGCATCACCAGCGGTGAAACCGACGGTATGCAAGCCTTCATGTCCGGCAAACTGCGCGCCGAAGGCGACATGATGTTGGCCATGAAACTGGGCGAACTGTTCCCGGTTTAAGCCAAGCTGGCGTTATTGCTACTCGAAAAACCGAAGTCCCTGACTTCGGTTTTTTTATGCCTGCGGCCTTTATAAACAGGTCAATCAGGCCGCTTGATTGAGCGGCAACACGCTGGCCTATTAAGGCGGGCAATGCTTGTTCACAACCTGCAGCAGCATTAGATTAACCAATAGTCTCAGGCACCTATCATAAGCAGAAGGGATAAACATGGCGCTTACTGACCAGTCAACCCGCATCCGTGAAGGCGAGGAACTCGACGCCACGGTCATCGACCAGTACCTCAAGGCGCATATCCCTGGCCTGACAGGTGAGCCGCGCATCAGCCAGTTCCCCGGCGGCGCATCCAACCTCACCTACCTGCTTGAATACCCCGGCAAAGAGTTTGTGCTGCGCCGCCCCCCGTTTGGTCACAAAGCCAAATCGGCCCACGACATGGGCCGCGAATACCGCATCCTCAACCAACTCAATGCCGGTTTCCCTTATTGCCCCAAAGCTTATGTGCATTGCACCGATGAATCGGTGATTGGTGCTGAGTTCTATGTGATGGAGCGGGTTAACGGCATTATCCTGCGGTCCGATATGCCGGCTGAGCTGAACTTCAGCGCCGAGCAAACCCGCACGCTGTGCAAGAGCTTTATCGACAAGATGGTCGAGCTGCACAATGTTGATTACCAAGCCTGCGGCCTGGGTGACCTGGGTAAGCCTGAAGGCTATGTGCAGCGCCAGATCAGCGGCTGGAGTGATCGTTACGAAAAAGCGCTAACCCCCGATGCGCCCCTGTGGGAGCCAGTCAAAGCGTGGTTGCGCGACAAGATGCCGACCGACCACCACAAGCCAGGCATCGTGCATAACGACTACCGCTTCGATAACGTGATTCTCAGTCCACAGAACCCAAGTCAGATCATCGGTGTGCTGGACTGGGAACTGACCACTATCGGCGATCCACTGATGGACCTGGGCAACACCCTCGCCTACTGGATCGAGGCCGCCGACCCTGCCCCCGTACAAATGATGCGCCGTCAGCCAAGCAACGCACCCGGCATGCTCACGCGCCAGCAGTTTGCCGATTATTACGCTGAGCGCGCCGGCATCGAAATCAAGAGCATCGACTTCTATTACACCTACGGCCTATTCCGCCTGGCCGGTATCGTGCAGCAGATCTACTACCGCTATTTCCATGGCCAGACCCAGGACAAGCGCTTCGCACAGTTCATTCATATGAACAAGCTACTGGAACAGATGAGCCTGCAGGTCATCAATAAGTCGCAGTTGTAAACGGCCGAACAGGCCTCTCATAAGAAAGGAAAAAACCATGTCCAAGACCCATCTGTTCGACCTCGACGGCAAGATCGCTTTCGTTTCCGGTGCCAGCCGTGGCATCGGCGAAGCCATCGCCAAACTGCTGGCCCAACAAGGTGCGCACGTCATCGTGTCGAGCCGCAAGATCGACGACTGCCAGAAAGTCGCGGATGCCATCATTGCTGATGGAGGCAAGGCCACTGCGATGGCTTGCCACATTGGTGAAATGGAGCAGATCAGCAACGTCTTTGCGCACATCAAGGAACAATTCGGCCGCCTTGATATTCTGGTTAACAATGCCGCCACCAACCCACAGTTCTGCAACGTCCTCGACACCGATCTGGGCGCGTTCCAAAAGACCGTTGACGTAAACATCCGTGGCTACTACTTCATGTCCATCGAAGGCGGCAAGCTGATGAAAGCCAACGGCGGTGGTTCGATCATCAACGTGGCCTCGATCAACGGCGTCAGCCCCGGCGAGTACCAGGGCATTTACTCGGTGACCAAAGCCGCTGTGATCAGCATGACCAAGGTGTTTGCCAAGGAGTGCGCGCAATTCGGCATTCGCTGCAACGCCCTGCTGCCGGGCCTGACCGACACCAAGTTCGCCTCAGCACTGACCAAAAACGATGCCATCCTCAAAGTCGCCTTGCAGCGCATCCCGCTCAAGCGCGTCGCTGATCCGAGTGAAATGGCCGGCACCGTGCTGTACCTGGCCAGCGATGCCTCCAGCTACACCACTGGCGTAGCGCTAAATGTGGATGGTGGCTTTCTCTCCTAAGCCACTGTTTTACAGCTTTAACAAGGGACCTGCCGGTCCCTTGTTTATGGCTAAGGCTAAGCTTCAAATAGTGAAGCGGGCCACCAGCGCATTCAAATCCACTGCCAGGCGTGACAGCTCCTGACTGGCAGAACTGGTTTGATTAGCCCCCGCCGATGATTGCAACGACAGGTCACGGATATTAACCAAGTTGCGGTCCACCTCACGAGCGACCTGTGCCTGTTCTTCCGAGGCGCTGGCAATCACCAGGTTGCGCTCATTGATCTGCGAAATGGCCGCTGCAATTTCATCCAGCGCCAAACCGGCAGCTTTGGCCACCTCCAGCGTCGAGCGGGCGCGGCTATTGCTGTGCTGCATGGCATTGACCGCTTTGTCGGTGCCTTGCTGAATGCCACTGATCATCTGCTCGATTTCACGGGTCGACTGCTGGGTGCGATGTGCCAATGCGCGCACCTCATCCGCCACAACGGCAAAGCCGCGTCCGGCATCGCCAGCTCGAGCGGCCTCAATTGCAGCGTTAAGCGCCAGCAGGTTGGTCTGCTCGGCAATCGAACGGATGACATCGAGAACCTTGCTGATATCACGCACCTGCCCGGCCAGCTGTTCGACCTCAGAAGCAGTATTCGTTACATCGTCGGCCAGGTGGCTGATCGAATCCACCGTCTCACGCACTTGCTCACGACCAAGCTGCGCCGTGCGATTAGACTCGCTTGAAGCTTCTGATGTCGTGACGGCGTTGCGTGCAACCTCTTCCACTGCGCTGGTCATTTGATTGACAGCTGTGGCCGCTTGTTCGATCTCATTGTTCTGCAGGTGCAGACCACGGGTCGAGTCTTCTGTAACCGCGCTCAGTTCTTCTGAGGCGGAAGCCAGTTGGGTTGAAGAATGCGAAATGTTCTGAATGGTGCTGCGCAGACTCTGCTGCATGCTTTTTAACGATCCCAGCAGCCGGGCCGGTTCATCCGTCCCCTCGACCTCAATGGCCTGGGTCAGGTTGCCGCCAGCGACAACCTCCGCCACCCTGACAGCTTCAGCAAGCGGGCGAACAATACTGCGGGTCAACAGCAGGGCCAACACAACAGTCAACCCAAGTGCTACCAGCATCATTATGATCACCCATGTCCGGGCACTGGCAAAGACCGCATCAGCTTTATCGGCAGCCGACGTCGCGCCAAGCCGGTTCATTTCAGCCAGCTCGCTTAGGGCTTTTGTCATTTTGTCGGCATGGCCATTGAGCGGACCATTGGCGACTGCCAAGGCTGCATCCAGGTCATTTTGCCGAACGGCTTCGACAATCTTTATTTGCTCTTGCAGGTAGCTGATTTCAGCTTGTTCAAAACGTTCATAACCTGCCCTTTCTGCTGGGCTGGAAATCAGCTTCTCGTATCGGTTCTGCGCCTGTTCCAGCTCCTTCTTGAACGCCTCAACCCGGGCAATGTTCTGCTGCCGAACACTTTCATCACTGTTGAGCATCAAGCGTAGGGTCATGGCGCGCAGACGCAGGATATCCTGACTCATTTCACCCAGATTCAGCACGCTGGGTAGCCAGTTTTCATTCACCTCTTCAGATTGCTTGTTCATCTCGGACATCTGCATCAGCGAGAAACTGCCGACCAGCATCACCAACAATGCCACCATACCGAAACCCGATGCGGCCCTAGGTGCAATATTTATCGTTCGAAGACTCATCTCCACAACCCTCGTATTGCCTCACACCACAACTGATATCACAGCGACATCACTCAGCTATCACTCAAATACTCTTTATCTGTATAGCAGACTGCCCTTAACTATCGACCGACTGTGCATGTGCTCGAACAGTCAAAAAAAAACCCGAGCCAGGCTCGGGTTCTAAGCGCCTAATTAAAGGCATCAGCGTACGGTGAAGCGCTGCTCCAGCAGCTTGCGGTCATCCTGAAACACCATGAAGTGCCACTCGCCGGCAACGACTTCATGCGGCTCGGTGAACTCGAATGCCATGACATCATCAGGGGCACCGACCACCAGCTTCTGCGTAACAACAAACTTGTCATGGCGCTTGCCATCTGGAGTGACCACACCCGGGGTGAGATACAGCAGAGTCAGCGGCGCCTCTGAAGCAGTCTTGCCCACCAGGTTGTAGCGCACACCAAATTTAGTGCCGAGTTTGGCAGGGATCGCATCGCCAGCTTCGATTGGCTGATTGCTGCGGGTCAGGACCCGCTCGCCAGCCTGATAATCCTGATAGTCACTGACAAAAACACCGTATTCGACCGGGCCCTCAACCCGCACTTCGGCCTGCACCAGGCCACTGATCAAGACACCTGCCGCTAGGGCACTGAAACGGATGAATTGCATGTCGCGCTCCTTGTTTAGATGGCGCGAGCCTATGACACCCGTATGACAAGACCATGACAGTTATCAACGTGCACAGAGCCACGATTGCGAGCGTCGCGGCCTAAAAGTGGGCAAACAGCACCAGCAGGGCTCAGATCGCGACCCGACGCACCAGTGCAGGGCAATAAAACCGCCTGTTTTCCAGCGATAGCAGCATGACGCCCACTCAGTGATGGCACTTGGCTTGCAGTGCTACTGCCAACCCTCTAAAGGAATTCGCCATGCTTCAGCTATTGCGTTCGACGCCCAACAAGAATGCGGACGACACTGCACTCGACGCGCTCCTCAACCAGTACGACCTGACCAGTCGCCTGAGCGATAACTATCGCTGGATGTCGCGTCTGAATGACTTCAGCGCCGGCCTGCACCAGCGCATCCGCAGCAGCCTCGGCGCAGCCGTCGGCATTGCCTCACACGCTCCGCAATTAGCACGTATTGCCGCCGCCAACCAGCAGAGCGGACAAACCCTGGCGCAGTCTTCGGAACTGATCGCCAGCGCCAGCGAACAGGTCACCACCACCCTCGACACCGAGTTGGTGCCCGGCGCTGCCGAAGTCGCCCTGCTGTCCGCAGAGGTCACCGCAACCCTGCATGGTTGCCAGCAAAGCGGCCAGGCGGTGCTGCAGCAGGTCGAGGTGATCGGCAAGAGCGAACAGCAACTGGCGCTGGTGATTCAGCAGCTGACCAGCCGGCTTGAGGAAGTCAGCAAGGTGATTGGGGTGATCGCCAGTATTTCCCAGCAGACCAACCTGCTCGCGTTGAATGCGGCCATCGAAGCCGCCCGCGCGGGCGAGCATGGCCGTGGCTTTGCCGTGGTCGCCGAGGAAGTGCGACGCCTGGCTGGGCATACCACCGACGCCACCACTCAGGTCGGCGACATCATCGAGCGCTTTCGCAACGGTATGCAGCAACTCACCGAGGCGGGTAAGCACATGCACCAGGCTGTAGCCGATGGACGTGATGGCATGCACGCTGTGGGCACTGGCCTGGACAGCACCCGTCAGGCCATGGATCGCCTGGACAGCCGCGTAGGGCAGATTGCAGCCGGCACCAAACAAATCGGCCAGGCCGTGCGCTCCATCAACGGTGACGTGCAAAACATCGCCCGAATCGCTGGTGAATTACTCGGCAAGGCCGGCCAGGTGCTGCACCATAGCCAGGCGGTACGCGAGGATGGCGACCGACTGCTGGCAGGGCTTGGTGATTTCCGCCTGGAAATTCACCACGCCGTACAGGCCAGTGTCGAACAGCTGGCGTGCCAACCCGGCCTGAGTGCAGATGTGGCCAGCGCCGAACGCCTGCTTGGTAACACGCTCAACCTTGATACACGGTTCGAACTGTTCTATCTGGTCGACAGGAATGGCGTACAGCTATCCGAAAACATCTTTGCCGCCGATGTGCCTCACAGCGACAGCAGCAGCTGTAAAGGTCGCAACTGGCAGCAACGCCCCTGGTTCCGCGCCGCGGCCGATAGCCTGCGCAGCCATATCACCCAGGTCTATCGCTCATCGGCCACCGACGACTTCTGCTTCACTATCTCGGTGCCGATCCTCGACACCCGTGGCCAATTACTGCGCGTACTGGGGGCCGATGTGCGGCTTTCTGCGCTGGTCTGAGGCCTGCGCCATGAGCTAGGCTGGCCACTCACTCAAGCCCATGGAACTCCTATGATCAGCATCAGCAACGAGAAAGGCCTGCTACAGCGCATCAACATCGGCCCGCACACCCTGCACAGTGACGTATCGGTGGAACTGGGCGGCGAAGGCTCAGCGCCCGAGCCGCATGATCTGTTCGATGCGGCTCTCGGTGCCTGCAAGGCGCTGACCCTGGCGCTGTATGCCAAGCAGCGCGGCTTACCGCTGGAAGGCCTCGATGTAAAGCTCAACCGCGATGACAGCCAGGAGCGCCAAGGCATCTACCGTCTGGATGTCGAACTGACGCTGCACGGCGCGCTGGATGACTCACAGCGCCAGCAGCTGCTGCGCGTCGCCGATAAATGCCCGATCCACAAGCTGATGACCAGCAGCGAGGTTCAGGTCAGCACCCAGCTAAGCGAGGGTGCATAGTGAGCGACTTTCTACTGATCCAGCCGCGTCCGGAAAACCTCGGCGGACAACCTATCCTGCGCCCCCTGCCTTCGGCCAAGTGCCGCAGCGTAGGGCCGTTCGTGTTCTTCGACCATATTCTGGAAAACACCTACCCGGCCGGCAGCGGCATGAATATCAACCAGCACCCGCATATCGGCCTGTCCACCCTCACCTACCTGTTTGAGGGGCACCTGCAGCACAAGGACAGCCTCGGTTCGAATCAACTGGTCCGCCCCGGCGAAGTCAGCTGGATGACCGCAGGCCGTGCCGTCGCGCATGTCGAGCGTACACCACAGCCGCTGTGGGAAAGCGGCTCGCACATGCATGGCCTGCAGGTCTGGCTGGCCATGCCCACCGCTGAGGAGCAAGGCGAACCCCGCTACAGCCATCACCCCGCAGACAGCCTGCCGCGCAGCACCAGCATGGGCGTGGACATCTGCCTGATTGCCGGCACTGGCTTCTGCCTGCAATCGCCAGTGCCGGTGCTGTCGCCAACGGTCTATGCCGAGATCAAACTGGCCGCAGGCAGCGCACTGCAGATACCCAATGAGCATGCCGAGCGCGCCCTGTACCTGATCGACGGCGAGGTCACACTGGATGACCAGCAACTGCCGCTACGTGGCTTGCTGGTGCTGCATGAAGGCGAGATTTACACCCTCAGCGCCTGCAGCGAGAGCCACCTGGTGTTGATTGGCGGTGCACCGATTGGCCCCCGGAAGATCAACTGGAACTTTGTCGCCAGCGATTCGGTGCTGATCGATCAAGCCCGCCAGCGCTGGGCCGCACAGGACTGGCCAAGCGTGCCAGGCGAGACCGCACGCGTCGAGTTGCCGCGCTGACAGAGAAGATGTGCACTTGCACGACATGCAAAGCGCAGGTGTTCGGGTTGGCCATCACCCTACTCGGCCGCAGTGATCAGACTGAAGACTGCGTGCACGATGCCTTTGTGCAGATCTGACGCAATGGCCAGCGTTCCCAGCGCGCGCTGAATCAGCTGCGCAGCCGTGGTCGCACGCTGGAATTGGATGACGACTTTATCGAACGTGCTGTCGATGACAGCCAGCAGGCCGCCGAATTGCTGGAACAACAAGGCGAACAGCAGCAACTAGGCCGTTGCCCACAAAGCGACAAAAAAGCCCGCCAGTGGCGGGCTTTTTTGGGGGTTACAACAATCAAGCAGAAAGTTCGACCAGCAGCTTGTTCAAACGCTGCACGTAAGCGGCCGGGTCCTTCAGGTTATCGCCGGCGGCCAGAGCAGCCTGATCAAAGAGGATGTGGCTGAGGTCGGCAAAACGATCTTCATCGGCTTCGGCGTCCAGCTTCTCGATCAGCGGATGACCTGGATTGAATTCGAAGATCGGCTTGGAATCCGGCACCTTCTGCCCGCTGGCTTCGAGGATCTGGCGCATTTGCAAGCCAAGATCCTGCTCGCCAATGGCCAAGATGGCTGGCGAATCAGTCAGGCGGTGCGAAACGCGCACTTCGGCAACCTGCTCACCCAGCGCAGTTTTCAGACGCTCGACCAGACCTTCTTTGGCCTTGGCGACTTCTTCCTGAGCCTTCTTGTCTTCTTCCGAATCCAGCTTGCCGAGGTCCAGATCGCCACGGGCCACGTCGACAAAATGCTTGCCGTCGAACTCGGTCAGGTAGCTCATCAGCCACTCGTCGATACGGTCGGTGAGCAGCAGCACTTCGATGCCTTTCTTGCGGAAGACCTCCAGATGCGGGCTGTTCTTCACCTGGGCGTAGGATTCGCCCGTCAGGTAGTAGACCTTGTCCTGACCTTCGGCCATACGCGCGATGTACTCGCCCAGGCCCACGCTCTGCTCGCCATCCTCGGTGCGGGTGGAGGCAAAGCGCAGCAGGCTGGCGATCTTCTCTTTGTTGGCGAAATCTTCCGCTGGGCCTTCCTTGAGCACCTGGCCGAAGTTCTTCCAGAAGCCCTTGTAGTGCTCAGGCTCGTTCTTCGCCAGTTTCTCCAGCATGTCCAGCACGCGCTTGGTCAACGCCGATTTCATCGAATCGATGATCGGGTCTTTCTGCAGAATCTCGCGCGACACGTTCAGCGACAGGTCGTTGGAGTCGACCACACCTTTAATAAAACGCAGGTACAGCGGCAGGAACGACTCAGCCTGATCCATGACAAATACGCGCTGCACATACAGCTTCAGACCACGAGGCGCTTCGCGCTGATACAGGTCGAATGGCGCACGCGCCGGGGTGTACAGCAGCGAGGTGTATTCCAGCTTGCCTTCGACCTTGTTGTGGCTCCAGCTCAGCGGGTTCTCGAAATCGTGACCGATGTGCTTGTAGAACTCCTGATATTCCTCGTCCTTGATCTCGGTACGCGGACGGGTCCACAGGGCGCTGGCGCGGTTGACGGTTTCCCACTCAACTTCTGCTGGTTTGTCCTTCTCTTCGCCGTGGAACTCCTTCGGCAGCTCGATCGGCAAGGCGATATGGTCGGAGTATTTCTTGATGATGTTGCGCAGGCGCCAGCCATCGGCAAACTCGTCTTCACCGCTTTTCAGGTGCAGCACGATACGGGTACCGCGCTCGGCTTTTTCAACGGTGGCCACTTCGAACTCGCCCTCGCCTTTGCTCGACCAGTGCACGCCTTCGCTGGCCGGGCTACCGGCGCGACGGCTGAACACTTCAACCTTGTCGGCAACGATAAAGGCCGAGTAGAAGCCCACACCGAACTGGCCGATCAGGTGCGAGTCCTTCTTCTGGTCGCCGGTCAGGTGCTTCATGAAATCGGCGGTGCCCGACTTGGCGATGGTGCCCAAGTGGGTGATCGCGTCTTCACGGCTCATGCCGATGCCGTTGTCTTCGAGGGTGACGGTCTTGGCGTCCTTGTCGAAGCTGATGCGGATTTTCAACTCTGCGCCGCCTTCGAGCAGCTCAGGTTTGGCCAGCGCTTCAAAACGCAGCTTGTCACTGGCATCGGAGGCGTTGGAAATCAGCTCACGCAGGAAGATTTCCTTGTTCGAGTACAGCGAATGGATCATCAGGTGCAGCAGTTGCTTCACCTCGGTCTGGAAGCCCAGGGTTTCTTTTTGAGTTTCCACACTCATGCTCTCTTACTCCACGTTGTTGACGAAGCCGCAGTGCGGCGGATGTCATACAGGTGGGGGCAACTGGTGGAATTTCAAGGTCTAAGGTTCGAGCAGTTCGATGCGGGTTATTTCTTCCGGCTGCAAGGTATAGGTCACCTCACCCTGAGCGCTCATGCGTTGGCGCAGGATGATTTGACCTTGCTGGTCAATGCCTTGAAAGCGTCCTTCGGCACTGTTACCGCGCTCGGTTGTAACCCGCATGCTGAGGTTTTGATAACGGTTGGGGCTGCGCAGCAAACCGTCCAGACTGAAGCGCACACGGCGATCCAGGGGCCGGCTGACCCGCTCAGGCGCGGCCGCGGCGGCAGCACTGACTGCCTCACTCGCGGCCGCCGGTTTGACTGCCACCGTTTCATTACTGGGCAAGGCAGGGAAGTTGTCACCGCTCACCTGCCAGCCACGCTTCTCCTGCTTCTGCAGCACGATCGGCAGTTGCTGCAGATCACCATTGATTCGCGCCTGCACGTTCAGCTCAAAACGCTGATAAGCAAAGCTCAGCGTGCCCAATGGCTGCAGCTGCACTTGGCGCGTGGCAAAACGACGTTCCAGATAGTCCTCAACAACATGGGTCAGGGTATCGACGGAGTCGAACTGCCGATCAACCTGGCCATCGCGGTAGCGCAGGCCGTTGCTGAACAGCTCCAGCTTGCCGCTCAGGGTGGTCTTGAACTGCGGCGGCAGCACCAGATGGAAGTCACCAACCAGCTTGTTCGGTGACAGCGGCTGCAAGTCCAGATGCAGGGTGTAACCACGGCTCAAGCGCCGCGCCTCGGGCAACTCTTGCTCGGGCAACAACCAACTGATTTCCACCTCTGGCAGAATCCCTTCATCGGCAGGCAGCACATCGACCCGCACCGGGCCTTTGTCGGCCTTGGGCAGGCGGATCACCAACTCACTCTGGGCAAAGAAATCCTGCCCTTCACGCAGGCTCAATACACCGTCGATCAGTTCGGCCTGTTGCGGCATGAAGGGCCGGCCATGTAGCTCACCGCGCAGATTAATTGCCAGTTCGGCCGGCGCCGGCGTTTGTGGCTTAAGCCATGCCAAGCTGAGGATGGCTTCCAGGCGCTGTGCATCATGGCTGGCCAGCAGGGTCAGACCGACCACCAGCGGGATGATCCCCATCCCCGACAGCGCCAGGGCCGGGCGGGCCGAGCGCCAATGACGCAAGGCATACAGCAACGCCAACGGTGGCAGAAAACTGGCCCAGCCCCACAGCAGGCTGGTGGCAAAAGCGCGCATTACCAGCCAAACGAGGCCTGCGAGAATCAGCAGCAAGCCCCCCAGAATCAGCAGCGCATCCATTCAGTATTCCTTAGCAAGGGTTCGGCAAGCGGCCAGTGCCGCACTCAGGGCTCATCTACCTTGAAGTGTGCACGTGCCGTGGCAATCGGCTCGGTCTGGTTGGTCTGCCAGGCCGTGATAGCCACATTGGCCACGCGGCGGCCCTGCCGCCAGACCTGGCACTGTACAAAGGTGTCACGATAATGGCCGGCGCGTAGGTAATCTATCGAGAAGTCGATGATTTTAGGTAAATGTGGAATGCCCATGAACATCAGCAAGTGAAGCATGGCCGAGTGTTCCATAAACCCGGCGATCACTCCGCCATGCAGAGCCGGCAAGGTCGGATTACCGATATTGTCCTGGTTGGCTGGCAGACGAAACACCATGTCATCGCCCAGGCGTAAACACTCGATGCCGATTAGCCTGGCATAGGGAATCAGGCTGATTAGCTTGTCGTAATTGTTCTGTTCGTGGGCTTCACGCACCAACTGGTTGAGGTTCAGGGTGCTCATTGACCAGCTCCTTTAGCCGCACGTTGTAGATCAGCCGGTTTGCCCATACGCATGAAGGCACCCACCACATGGGCAATCGGCTCATCGGGATTGTCCTGATAGGCATAGCCGCGGGTGAAGATGATGTTCTCGGTCACCCGATAGCACTCGGCAAAACCGAATACATCCTTGTTCGGCTCAGCCGGGCGCATGTAGTCGATGCGCAGATCCAGGGTCGGGCAGATTTCGAACTCAGGCAGCACGCACACGGTTGAAATACCGCAAGTGGTGTCCATCAGAGTAGTGATGGCGCCGCCGTGAATCACTCCGGTCTCCGGATTGCCAACAATCTGGGGGCTGTAAGGCAAACACAGGATCAACCCCTGGGGTTCTGCGCGGTGCACGCGCATGCCCAGTAATTGGCAATGACGCAGCACTGATAAAAACCGCTGTGCCCGCTCAACAATGGGGGACTCGCTCATGATTTCAGTTCCGAAGCAACCATACGAAAGGCGAGCATGATACTCCTTGATGAAACCTGCTTCACCCTAAGAGCCCCATCTCACCTGAAAACACATGTAAAAGACGCGGAACTTCGGCGATCTTACGCTGTTTAATGGCTATGCCTGGAGAACCAGACATTGCTCACCCCTTATCAGGAGTATTTATTGTGCAAAAGCCATTCACCTATGCCCTGCTTCTCGCCGCCATGCTCGGCCTGGCGGCCTGCGAAAAAACGCCGGAAGACAAAGTAGAGTCGGCCAAGGAGTCCGCAGCTGAAGCCATCGAATCCATGGGCGACGCTGTTGAGAAGACTGGCGAAGCCATTGAGCAAAAAACCAATCAAGTAACCGGTAATGAGCCAACCACTGGCGAGAAAATCGAAGACGCGGCCGATGACGCTTCCAAGGCCATCAAAGATGCCGGCGATGAAATCAAGGACGCCGTAGAAGGCCAATAAACCATTCACCTGAAAACCAGCAGGCCCGCGTAATGCGGGCCTGCTTGCTTAACCATTGGCGATTAAAGTACCGGAGTGAGCATCAGCAGCAGGCTGCACAGCAGCCCCACCACCCAGACCATACTGCGCTGCCAGTGCAGATCAGCCCAGTAGAAAATCAGATACAGCACCCGCGCCACGACAAAGGTCACCGCCAACACGTCAACCAAAATGCCGTGATTATTGGTGACATGAGCCATCAGCACGCCAGCGGTAAACAACGGAAAGGCCTCAAAGCTGTTCATATGCGCCGCCAGTGCACGCGCACCAAATCCGCTCAGGCGCGCCTGCTGATCACGGGGATAGCGATTGTCGTAGCGGCCACCACCCTCTTTGGCCATGGCCCTGGCCACCGGGGCCTTGGCGACGAAGATCAGGATCGCACTGATAAAGATGCACCAAAATGGCAGGCTCATTCGCTTTTCTCCTTGGGCGGATCGAATGTCGGCGTCTGGGTATAGACCATCACCTCTAGCACATCCGAGTGAAACTCGCGGTGGTATAGCACCAGCACGACACCGGCAGTCACCAGCATGAAAAACCAGGGATTGATGAACCAGGACAAAGTCGCCATGCCGAAGTAATAGGCGCGCAGCCCCTGGTTAAACTGGTTGGCGGCCATCGATATGACCCTCGCGGTGCGTTCGGCAAAGGCTTTGCGCTCCTGCTCAGTGACATGCCGCTCACCGATCATCGGTGCCGAGCCCACCAGTACAGCGGCAAAGTTGTATTGGCGCATACACCAGCTGAAGGTGAAGAAGGCATAGACGAATACCACCCCCAGACACAACAGCTTGACCTCCGAGACTTCGCGACTGGCCGCCTGAACAAAGGGCAAATCAGCCAATAGGGATACCGCCCGATCAGAAGCGCCAAGCACCGTGAGGATACCGGCAAGAATGATCAGCGTGCTGGATGCAAAGAATGAGGCGTTTCGCTCCAGGTTGCCGATCACATTGGCATCAGCGATACGGTTATCGCGAAGCAACATGCGGCGCATCCAATCTTCACGATACAGGTGCAGCACACTGGCCAGACAGGGGGTTGTGCCCCCCTTGACCTGGGCATATCGGGTATAGCCGGCCCAACAGATCACGAACCAGAGCACAGCAAGCAAATGTGGCAGGTAATAGTCGCTGATCGGCATGCTAACTCCTTGTTGAACTGCGCCGATTATAGACAGCCCAGGCTTTCAGCTGGCCAACAAAAAGGCCGCTCAGTGAGCGGCCTGATGTAAATAACAGCCATCAGGCTGCAGCGGGTTTTGCAACGCCCAGGACACGATCCAGTACAACAGCCAATACCAGGGTCAGCAAAACCGGAATCAGCCAGCCTAGACTCTGGTCCGCAAGCGGCAAAGCACTGAAGAACGCTGGAATGAAAGCCTTGCCACCCGCAGCGGCAAGGCCATCGACCAAGCCAAAAACCAGGGTGACAGCCATCACCGGACGGAAAACCCGTGCCGACGAACACCACAGACCATCCATCAGGCTCAACGCCACCAACACGATGGCCAGCGGGTACAGACCAACCAGCACCGGAATCGAGAAACTGATCAACTGGGTCAGCCCCTGATTCGCAACCAGCAGGCTGAACAACCCGAAAGCGATCACCACCGCACGATAAGACACCGGCAACAGGCTGCTGAAAAACTCGCCGCAGGCGGTCAGCAGACCCACTGCGGTGGTCAGGCATGCCAGAGTAATGACCACTGCCAGCAGCAGACTGCCTGCTGTGCCAAAGGTGTGCTGCACATAAGCGGTGAGAATCTGCACACCATTCTGCGCCTCGCCAGCAATGCCCTGACTGGTCGCACCGAGGTAAAACAGCGCGAGGTAAACCAGCGACAGCCCCACGGCAGCGATCAAACCCGCAATCACCGAGTAACGGGTAATCAGCTTGCCGTCGGTGATACCGCGATCCCGAATAGCGGTGGCAATCACAATGCCGAACACCAGCGCACCGAGGGTATCCATGGTCAGGTAGCCCTGCAGAAAGCCCTGCACAAACGGCGCACGCTGGTAATCCGGCGCCACTTGACCGATTGGCCCCGCAGGTACTAACAGCGCAGCACCTCCCAGGACCAAAAGCGCAGCCAGCAGTACAGGGGTAATGTATTTACCGATGCGATCAACCAACTGCCCAGGATTCAGAGAGAGGAACAGTACAGCAGCAAAATAGGCCAATGTGTAAATCAGCAAAGCCGTGCTGCTGGCGCCACTGAAGGGCACCACACCCATTTCGAACGACACCACAGCCGTTCGTGGGGTCGCAAACAACGGGCCGATGGCCAGGTACACCGCGACCGCGAACAGCAGTCCGGCCCGTTTACCCAGCGGCGCAGTGAGCAACGCCATACCGCCA
Source organism: Pseudomonas sp. SL4(2022) (assembly GCF_026625725.1). Classification (NCBI taxonomy): domain Bacteria; kingdom Pseudomonadati; phylum Pseudomonadota; class Gammaproteobacteria; order Pseudomonadales; family Pseudomonadaceae; genus Pseudomonas; species Pseudomonas sp. SL4(2022). Next base: position 3,775,235 of record NZ_CP113060.1, on the reverse strand, counting down.
CCGACACGGGCCAAGGCGACAATAGTGAGCAGGGGCAAGCCAACGCCTGTAAGCAGAAATCCCAGCGCTGCTGGGCCTATATTTTCACCCGCAGCCAAGCCAGCACTAGGTGGAAAGATGATGTTGCCTGCGCCAAGAAACAGCGCAAAAGTCATAAAGCCGAGGGCTACAAGGTCAAGTCGTTGCAACGCTTTCATTAAGAGCAGTACCAAAACAGGAAGTCAGAGAAGTGCCGATTTTCCCGACTCATGATCAGGACAGGATGGCTGCGGGGTTACGGGCCACACACGTCAGCGCACCTGACCCTTGTGAGGCCGCGCCGACAGGGGGCGCACGATAATGCAACGCCGCCGCGCCGACGACTCATGCTGGTCGAGGCGTCGAACCACAGAGCGTGCATGTCGCATTTCTATAATTTCATCGAGACTCACTGACGACTCACACATGAAAGTGTTCGATGAGACGATTCAACTGCTGCTCAAGCTCACGAATACTCTGTGCTGCAGCCCGAGTCTGTTCGACGGTGGCAAACGTACTTTCATTGATCTGATTGGCTCGAACCAATCCGGCCCCGATGCCTTCCGATACGTTCGCCTGCTCGGCAGCAGCAGCCACCAGCTGTTGAATACTCTGATCGATGGCCGACACCGCTTCAGTAATACGCAGCAGCGAACCGCTGGTTTGCTCAGCACTGTCGTGTGCCAGCGCTACCGCCTGACGACTTTCAGCCATCACAGTGATGGACGCCTGACTACGCCGTTGCAGGGTCTGAATGATTTCCTGAATTTCCTCAGTCGAACTTTGTGTTCGGCGCGCCAGGTTACGCACCTCATCGGCAACCACAGCAAAGCCTCTTCCCTGGTCACCTGCACGGGCAGCTTCAATGGCTGCGTTGAGTGCCAACAGGTTAGTCTGCTCGGCAATCGACCCGATGACTGCCAATACCGAGCCGATACGCTCACTGTCAGTGCTTAGGCTTTCAATCACTTCAGACAGACGCGAAAACTTATCGGTAAGTGTCTGCATTGCCTGGCGATTGCTCTCGACACAACGCAGCCCCGCCTGGGCATCCTCATGAGTATCGCCTGACAGTTGCTGCCCCTGCGCCGCACTGCCGGCCACTGCCTGAGCGCTGGCAGCCATCTGAGACATGGCAGAAGCAATCTGAGCACTTTCACCGCGTTGCTGTTCGACATTCTGATGTGCACGTTGCGCCGACTGCTGCAAATTTTCGCCTGCACGTTCAAGGGTATGGGTTGCATGCGCAACTTCGGCAACGGTCTGGCGGATTTTCTCGACAAATGTATTAAAACTACTGGCCAATAAGCCGAGGTCATCTTGGCCGTGGATCGGCAAACGCTTGGTCAGGTCGCCCTCTCCTTCGGCCATATCTTGCAGCATCAGATTAATCTGCCGCAGCCCACGTACCAGAGCATGACTTACGCCGTAAGCAAGCGCCCCACCCAAAATCAGCGCGGCAACCAGCAACGCCCAAAGCAGCTGATTGACTTGCTTGACGGCATGGTCAGTGACCTTGGCAGCATCCTGCATATCCACCATCAGATGCTGCTGTAAACGCTTGGCCAGATCGGCAATTTGTGGATCGATACGATCCATCTGCGCCAAGGCCTCATTACGCTGCTTGACCAGTTCTACCACATTGGCGGCTGCGGTTTTGTAGCGCTCAAGACTCTCCAGTGCCTGGGTCAACTGTGCGATCAATCGTTCACTGCTACTGCGGTCCCGCAAGACCCCAATCATGCTTTGCGCACTCTCCAGTTCACGAGTGAAAGCAGCAACCTGAGCGTCCTGATTTTCCTGCAGGAACTGGTAAAGATACTGACTCCCCAGCAACAGATGACGCATCGCCGCACTGGCATAGAACACTGCGTCCAGATTGAAACTCTGCTGAGCATTAGTCAGTACGGCCGACAATGCCTGTTCAATAGCCGGTCCGTGCTCGCTTAGCTGGCCACTGATCAACACCTGCCGCTGCTGGCTCAACGGTACGAGCCGATCACGGAAAAGCTCACTGTATTGCACATGCAGCGCGGCGATAGACGCCAACAGACGCTGTTGCTCAGGATTAGTCAGCCGACGAGTCGCTTCCTGAAGCGCCTGCCCCAGCTGCTGATCCAACGTTGCGATTAGCGACTCAGCCTCCGTGTCGCCACTGCGTGCATAATGGCTCACGGAAAGCTGCAAGTGCGCCATGCTGTCACTGACTTGGGCAACGCGCTCAATGCTAGGCCCCAAGTCTCGCGTCACAACTTCAGCCCGATCAGCAATATTTTGCAGTGAGAACAACGAGACGATGCCCAAGATCACAAGTAGCAAGCACAGCACTACTGGCACGATGGCGATTTTGTAAGCAATCCGCAGATTGGCAAACCAGCGCATAGAAGCCTCCCCTAGCTGCAAACTCGACTTGAGCAAGCCGCTTGAACGACTATAGCAGCCAGATATCGCAGGGGTTTTCAGGCCAATTTACGTACATGCGAAGCAGCATCAACCGATGCCACATTACACCTGACATAAAAAAACCCGGCCAAAGCCGGGTTTTTTGTGCAACCAGATCGCTTACTGCTTGATCTGAGCTTCTACTTCAGCTTCTACGCGACGGTTCACAGCACGACCAGCGTCGGTAGCGTTGTCGGCAACCGGGCGGGACTCACCGTAGCCAGCAGCGTTGACGCGAGAAGCTTCTACGCCGTACTGGTTGACCAGTACATCACGAACAGCGCTGGCACGACGCTCGGACAGCTTCTGGTTGTAAGCGTCACTGCCTTTGGAGTCAGTGTGACCTTCAACCACGGTGGTGGTCTGTGGGTACTGTTTCATGAAGTCAGCCAGGTTTTTAATGTCGCCATAGCTTTCCGGCTTGACCTGGGCTTTGTCGAAGTCGAACTTCACGTCCAGCTCAACACGAACCAGCTCCAGCGGCTCTTCAGCAGCTGCAACCGGCTCTGGAGTCGGCTCAGGAGCTGGAGCAACAACAGGCGCAGGCTTGCTGCCGCCACCGAAGTTCATACCGATACCCACGCTTGGAGCCCACTCGGTATCGCCCTGATCAATGTTGTACTGAGCTTCAACACCAGCACGGGCGTAGAAATTGTCAGTGAAAAAGTACTTGGCACCGCCGCCTACGTTAGCGAAGGTCGAACCGTTACGGCCGTTACGATCAGTCTGGCCAATGCTCTGGTCGGAGAACCCGGCAGAAACGTAAGGACGCAGTGCATCGCCAGCATTGTTGAAGTGGTACAGCGCATCCAGTGCGGTGTTGGAGCCTTTGATATTGCGGCCGTCTTCACCACGTGCGTTGTGCACTTCGTCATAGCTCAGACGCAGTTCAACGTCGTCAGTCAGGTAATAGCCAATGCTACCGCCGAACAGATTGCCATTGTTTTTGAAGTCACGGGCGCTGTCGAAGATTTCCTTCTTGGCAAAACCCTCCACTTCTACAGCGCCTTGTCCCTGAGCAAGAGCGCTCAGCGAAGAGGTGGCCAGCAGCGAGCCAATTACAGCGCCTAGAGTGTTTTTCAGTTTCATTACAGAATCCCTATCTTGGTGGTCAGTAAGTTGTCTGACGGACGCAAGACAACTCAGCCGGCAATTCTACCAGAATTAACCGCTAGTTAAGACGCCTATCTGCCAACTAAGTTTCGGCAGTGTCAGAAAATTTATCACGCAGACGATCAAGCGCTCGCTTGTAGCGCATTTTCGTGGCACTCAGCCCCATATGCATAATGTCGGCAATCTCCTGAAACTCCAGCTCTGCGACAAAACGCAGCACCAAGATTTCCCGATCAATGGGGTTGACATATACCAACCAACGGTCAAGACCGCCCTTTTCTTCAGGCTTTGGGGCCTTTTCCTCGGACGCCTCTTCAAGCGGATCCAGACTCAGGGCGTCAATGAGACGACGTTTACGCCGCTCTTTGCGATATTGGGTAATACATTCGTTATACGTAATGCTGTACAGCCAGGTTTTGAACTTCGATTTCCCCTCAAAGTTCTTCAAACCATATAAGACCTTGAGCATAACTTCCTGACAGACATCGTCGGCGTCACGCTCATTACCCAAATATCGCGCACAGACATTGAACAAGGTGCGCTGATAGCGACGCATCAGCTCTTCGTAGGCGCGGGTTATGTGGAATAACTCCTCATGCGCACGCGCCACCAACTCTTCATCCGAGAGTTCGCGAGGGTCGTAGCGTAGAGACACAGAATGGGCTTTATTCAAAACGAGTCGGGCCGACAGTCAGGACAAAAGCCAGCGCAGCCCTAAACAGGGCTGCGGATTGGCCGCATACAATAGCAGGGATTAGCCTTAGCGGCTGCTGACCTGCTGCTCAAGCAAAGTACGGTTGGCCACTGAGACCAGCTCGCCAGCGTCCGTCAGCAACGTGGTTTTAACCGTGCCAATTTCCTCGATCTGCCCTTCGACCGCACCGACCTGCACTTGTTGCCCAACCTCATACAACTCGCGCACATAAATACCTGCCAGTATCTGGCTAGCAATATCCCGACTGCCCAACCCCAGCGCCAGGGCGACCGCCAGGCCCACCGAGATCAGCACAATGGCGATCACGTTGTTGAGCAGATCGGTTTTCACCTCAAGCTGACCGATAGCCACCGAGATGCTGATGATGATCACCAGCCCCTGAGCCACGCGACCCAGCCCGCTCGCATAGTCCAGCCCAACACCTTCTGCAGCGCCGCGTACCAAGCCGCTTACCAGTTGCGCCAGCAGCACGCCAGCGAGCAGCACCAAGGCTGCACCAAAGACTTTAGGCAGGTACAAGGCCAGTACATCAAGCGTCGCGGAAACCCGCTCCAGACCAAGAGACTCGGCGGCCGTAACCAGGAAGATCAACAGTACAAACCAGTAGACGATCTTGCCGATCAGGGTCGATACCGGCACCTGAATGCCGGCACGGCTCAGCAGCTTGGTCAAGCCAGTACCTGCCATCAGGCGATCCAGGCCGATCTTGCCGAGCAACTTCGACAGCAGCGTGTCGAGGAACTTGGCCACCACAAAACCCAGCAGTACCACCACCATGGCGCCAAACAGACGCGGGATAAAGGCGGCAATCGGGGTCCAAACGCTGGCCATCGCGTCAACCAGAACTTGAGTAAATTCCATGCTCAGTCAGCCTTATTAACAGTTGATTCGGTGGTTTTACGACGCGAGACCGGCGCTACATGCGCCGAACCGTTGTTCAGCGCGAGCATCAAGGCGCCGGCCCAGTGTCCCATCAGGGCAAACAGATCACCTGCACCGACCTGGCGGTTGGCGGTTTTCAGCACACGATGCAGACAGGCGTCATCGTCATGACTCGAGGTGGGCGACTTGAGCAAGTCGCGCAGTGATTCTTCAAAGGGATCGTGCATGGCGCACCTCACAGGATGTGTCGGCTAGACGAGACGAGTACCGGGCGAGTCACATCAGATCCAGCGCAAGCGACGAAACAGCAGCCACTGCACCAGCGCCACGGCGGCCATCAGCGAACACGCCAGGAGAAACCCATGGGGGCTTTCCGAGCCTGGGATACCGCCGACATTGATACCGAGCAGTCCGGTGAGAAAACTCATCGGCAGGAAAATCCCGGTGATGATGCCGAAGCGGTACATGGTGTGGTTCATCCGCTCATCCATCCGCCGATTTTCCGCCTCAAGCAGCAGATTGACCCGCTCACGGCTCAATTCCAGCTCTTCAAGGTAGCGCGTCAGGCGGTTATTCAGCTCGTTCCAGTAGCTGCTATCGGCACCGACCAGCCAGGCCTGAGCACTGGCCGTGAGCTGCCCATAGATATCCCGCTGTGGCGACAGAAAACGCCGTAAGCTGGCGGCACGGCGGCGGATTTGCAGCAGCGCAGCATGATCAGGGGCCTGACTCTCCAGCGCATCGGCGCGCTCCTCCTGATCGTCGACCTGCTCGGACAACTCGCCGACCAGCAGTTCGACCTTGTCGGTCAGGTAATGCGCCAGGCGCAAAATCAGCTCAGCCGAGGTTTTCGGCCCCCGACCCGCCAGCAGGTCCTCAATCAAGGCTTCGGTTGCGTGCAGAGGCCGTAACCGCAGGGAGATCGCGCGCTGCGCATCGGCAAAGATGCGCACCGAGACCATGTCCTCAGGCTCCGCCCCGGGATTGAGGTTCAGTCCACGCAGAAACAGCAACAATTGCTGCTCAGGCAACGCCAGCAGGCGCGGACGAGTATTCTCTTCAAGTAGCAGGTCGCAGGCAAAAGCGCTCAGGCCACTGTCGGCACGCAACCAAGTCTGCGTCTGCGGGTGACTACGATCCCAATGCAGCCAGAGGCTTTCCTGCTCGCCCAAGAGCAGACCGTGCAACTCCTGCCGGGCAATGCTGCGGGCACCGCCCTGACCATTAAGGACAAAGGCGTGCACCAGGCCCCATTGCGCGTTGTCACCTTCGTGCATAACAGTTTCCTGCAAGCGCCCTACTCCGGCATCTGCAGCGCAGAGGGCGAGATGATCACGCCATTGTTGTCGGCATAGATAAACTCGCCCGGACGAAAGGTCACACCGCCAAAGGTCACCGCGACATTGAGATCACCAATACCACGCTTGTCCGTCTTCATCGGGTGACTGGCCAGAGCCTGGATACCCAGATCGGTCTGTGCCAGGACGTCGACATCACGCACGCAGCCATACACCACGATACCTTCCCAGCCGTTCTTCGCAGCCTTTTCGGCGAGCATATCGCCCAACAGTGCGCGCCTCATGGAAGCACCGCCGTCCACCACCATCACCTTGCCCTTGCCGGGCTGCTCGACCTGCTCCTTGACCAGCGAGTTGTCCTCAAAGCACTTGATGGTGACGATCTCACCACCAAACGAATCACGACCACCAAAGTTGCTAAACATCGGCTCAACCACTTGAACCAGCTCAGGGTAGGCGTCACACAGATCAGGGGTGATGTAGTGCATGGAAAAGCTCCTTGGATGAAATAAATATGTCGCCGGCAGTCCACTCGAAATCATCTTATTGCCGCCGCCACAGACGTGACGCCAAAACGCGATACTAGCCGCAAGCTTACTCAGCTGGAACGGCTTTCTCTCGCTCTAGCTCGGCGCGCTCAAGCTCAGCAGCCACCTGCGGGCTTTTGCGCAGCCATTGTTCAACCAGCGGCCACACCTCACGCTGCGCCTCTTTGCTGACGAGCATTTCTACATGGCCGAAATCACCGCTGAAACCATGCTTCTTGCCCAGACAAAGGAACTCGCTCAACGGCGAACCAAACTGCTTGAGCAGCTTTTCACAAGCCCAAGCCGGATCTTGTTTATCGCCTAATGCTGCAACTGCCATAACCGGTACGCGCACATCTGCCAACCCCGCCCACCAATCACACTCTGCATCACCAAAGCGACCAAATAAGCCATGCCAGCGCAAGCTCTCGACAGCCAAGCCAATCGGCTCATCCTCCGGACCGCGCTTGAAGCGAGGACCAGAAACAAGCGAAAAGCGCTTGAGCAGAAAACGCCCCCCCCACTCCACCGGCGGAATCTTTAGCGGCCAGTAGATCCGGCTAACCTGACTACCAAATAGCACACAGGAAGCCACTTTAGTCTCATCCAGATGATGCCCGCCAAGACCACCCGCAAGAATAATTCCACCCAACGAATGACCCAGCCAGTGGGCTTTCTGCGGATTCTGTTCATAGACAAAATCAGCGATCGCCGGCAGGTCATAGCGCACATAATCACTGACCGTATTGCGCTCATAGTCGCGGTTGCGCGGCGAAAGACCATGACCACGCATTTCAGCTATCCAAACATCAAAACCGGCGCGCGCCAGAAACGGCCCCAGGCCAATGCACTTGGGCGAATACCAGAAGCGGCGATTGGAAAAACTACCGGGAATAAGGAGCACCGGAACACCGCGCGCCTGCTCATGCCCAGCACGCCCAAGGCGCGTCAGGGCCAACTCGACACTGCTGTCCGGACTATTACCTGGCTTGAGGCGATAAACGTCCTCACTCAGGTCTCCTCGAAACTCCGCGCTGATCAAGGCGACGGGAAAAAGCTCACTGCTGCTTTGCATCTATGTTCGCTCTGGTACAACCCATTACCGGGAAAACTTCATTCATGCCGCATCAGGCGGCCCCGGGAGTGAAGCACAGGAATGTGCTGGCACAAAAAAGGGCAGGATAAACCCGCCCTTGGATCAAGATGTCAGCGGGCGATCAGGTCGACTGGCCTTCGGCCAGGAAGAACCAAGTATCGAGGACCGAATCCGGGTTCAGTGACACACTCTCAATCCCCTGCTCCATCAGCCAACGTGCCAGATCTGGATGATCAGAAGGCCCCTGACCGCAGATGCCGATGTACTTGCCCGCCTTGTTACAAGCCTGAATAGCATTGCTCAGCAACTTCTTAACCGCCGGATTACGCTCATCGAACAGGTGCGCGACGATGCCGGAGTCACGATCCAGGCCCAGGGTCAGCTGGGTCAGGTCATTGGAACCGATGGAGAAGCCATCGAAGAACTCCAGGAATTCCTCAGCCAGAATAGCGTTGGACGGCAGTTCGCACATCATGATGACCTTGAGACCATCCTGACCGCGCGCCAAGCCATTCTTCGCCAACAGCTCAACCACTTGCGAGGCCTCGCCGAGGGTGCGCACGAACGGCACCATGATTTCGACGTTGGTCAGCCCCATCTCATTGCGCACTTTCTTCAGCGCGCGGCACTCGAGCTCGAAACAGTCGCGGAACGATTCACTGATGTAACGCGACGCGCCACGGAAGCCGAGCATCGGGTTCTCTTCTTCCGGCTCGTAGAGTTTGCCGCCGATCAGGTTAGCGTATTCGTTGGACTTGAAGTCCGACAGACGCACGATGACCTTCTTCGGCCAGAACGCCGCAGCCAGGGTACTGATGCCCTCAACCAGCTTCTCGACGTAGAAGTTGACCGGGTCATCGTAACCGGCGATACGCTTCTCGACGCTGTCCTTGATCTCCGGTGGCAGGCCGGCATAGTTCAGCAGCGCTTTCGGGTGCACGCCAATCATGCGGTTGATGATGAACTCCAGGCGCGCAAGACCTACGCCTTCGTTCGGCAGCTGGGCGAAGTCGAAGGCGCGGTCAGGATTGCCGACGTTCATCATGATTTTGAACGGCAGCTCAGGCATGGCATCGACCGAGTTCTTGCGAATATCGAAACCCAGCTCGCCCTCGAAGATAAAGCCGGTGTCGCCTTCGGCACAGGAAACCGTCACCCCCATACCGTCTTTGAGCACCTGGGTAGCGTTGCCACAACCCACTACCGCCGGAATACCCAGTTCACGGGCGATGATCGCCGCATGGCAGGTACGCCCGCCACGGTTGGTGACGATGGCGCTGGCGCGTTTCATCACCGGCTCCCAATCCGGATCGGTCATGTCGGAGACCAGCACGTCGCCAGGCTGGACCTTGTCCATTTCCGATACATCGTGAATCACCCGCACCTTACCCGCGCCGATCTTCTGTCCAATGGCGCGGCCTTCAACCAGCACAGTGCCAGTTTCCTTCAGCAGATAACGCTCCATGACATTGACGCTGGAACGACTTTTCACCGTTTCCGGGCGGGCTTGCACGATGTATAGCTTGCCGTCATCACCGTCCTTGGCCCACTCGATATCCATCGGACGGCCGTAGTGCTTCTCGATGATCATCGCCTGCTTGGCCAGCTCGCTGACTTCGGCATCCGTCAGGCAGAAGCGTGCACGTTCGGCGCGATCTACGTCGACCACCTTGACCGATTTTCCGGCCTTGGCTTCATCGCCGTAGATCATCTTGATCGCTTTGCTGCCCAAATTGCGGCGTAGAATCGCTGGGCGACCGGCTTCCAGCGTCTGCTTGTGTACGTAGAACTCGTCGGGGTTGACCGCACCCTGCACCACGGTTTCGCCGAGGCCGTAAGCGCCGGTGATAAACACCACATCACGGAAGCCCGACTCGGTGTCCAGAGTGAACATCACACCGGCAGTGCCGGTTTCCGAACGCACCATGCGCTGCACGCCAGCAGACAGGGCGACCAGTTTGTGGTCAAAGCCCTGGTGTACGCGGTAGGCGATGGCGCGATCGTTGAACAGCGAGGCAAACACTTCCTTTGCAGCACGGATCACGTTGTCCACGCCGCGAATGTTCAGGAAGGTTTCCTGCTGGCCAGCAAATGATGCATCTGGCAGGTCTTCGGCGGTGGCCGAGGAACGCACGGCAACGGCCATATTGTCGTTACCGCCAGCCATTTCGGCGAAGGCGGTGCGGATCTGGGCGTTCAATTCTTCGGGGAAAGCAGCGTCCATCACCCACTGACGGATCTGCGCACCGGTTTTGGCCAGCGCGTTGACGTCATCAACATCAAGGGCGTCGAGGGCTGCATGAATCTGTGCGTTCAGCCCGCTCTGCTCGAGAAAGTCTCGGTAGGCCTGAGCCGTAGTGGCGAAACCACCGGGCACCGATACACCAGCACCGGCCAGGTTGCTGATCATCTCGCCCAGGGAGGCGTTCTTGCCCCCTACGTGCTCAACATCATGATTGCCGAGCTTATCGAGGGAAACTACGTACTCTACCAAGGTGATCTCTCCACTAAGGTGTTGGAAAAGCTCAAGGGGCTGGGAAAGTTCGGCGGCAACATGCCGGCACGATTGTGGCCTGGCCCTGGAAAATAAGTAACAATGCAGACCAGATCGGCCCTGCAAAGGCGGGCCTATGATAGCCAAGATTCGTCCTCAGCTTAAGGCCCATGGCGCAAATGAAACGAACCGCTTTCTT